>NZ_JCANTA010000001.1:0-777028 GCF_059570575.1 Streptomyces sp. CNX435
GGAAGCCTGCTTCGAGATGAGGACTCCCACCCCCTTGTAGGGGTTAAGGCCCCCTGTAGACGACGGGGTTGATAGGCCGGATCTGGAAGCCCTGTGAGGGGTGGAGGTGACCGGTACTAATAGGCCGAGGGCTTGTCCATAGCTGCTTGCGTCCACTGTGTTGGTTCTGAGACAACAACCCGCTTTGTTTGTTGCTGGTTGTTTGTTTCATTGTGTTTCGGTGGTCATAGCGTTGGGGAAACGCCCGGTCTCATTCCGAACCCGGAAGCTAAGCCTGACCGCGCCGATGGTACTGCATGGGGGACCGTGTGGGAGAGTAGGTCACCGCCGAACAATCTTTAGAACTCAACCCCCGGACACCGTCCGGGGGTTGAGTCATTTCCGGATCCCGTGCAACCTGAAGTAGGACGACAGGACATGGACCAAGGCACCCGCGACCAGGTGCTCGGCCGTCTGGCCGGGGCAGTCGGGTCTGTTACGGCCGCACACCCGACGCGAGTCGCCGTCGACGGGCCGCCCGCCGCCGGCAAGACCACGCTCGCCGATGAGCTGGCCGTCGTCCTGCGTGCGCAGGGCCGCGACGTCATCCGCGCGACGATCGACGATTTCCTCTCCCCCCGGGCGCGGCGGTATCGGCGCGGCGAGTACTCGGCCGAAGGCTGCTACTTCGACACCCACGACACCGAGGCGCTGAAGCGGGTTCTGCTCGATCCGCTCGGCCCGGGCGGAGACCGGCGTTTCCAGCACACGGTCTACGACCACACCTCGGATAGTGCGCTGTCCCCGCCGGTCACGACTGCCCCCGCCGACGCCGTGCTGGTCGTCGACGGCGTCTTCCTCATGCGTCCGGAACTGATTGATCGGTGGGACCTGCGCATCTTCGTGTCGACCGCACTTGAGAAGACCGTGAGTCGTGCCGTGAGTCGAGAGGGTCGGGTGTCATCTCCGGCGGAGGTCGAGCGGCGCTGGCGTGAGCGTTACATCCCCTCCCAGCAGTACTACTTCGCTGCGGTCCGCCCGACCGAGCGCGCCGACATCATCGTGCACAATGACGAGCCCCGGCGGCCGGTCTGGGAGGTGCGAACGCGTTGAACGCAGAGTTCCGGCGAGAGCGCGTATGGAAGAGCGGGCCCTCGGTCCCGGGCCTGCAGCCCTACTCCCCGTTTGCGTTCATCTGACCCGGTACCCGCATCGTCAGGATTGCCATGTCGTCCGACGCCGGCTCCGCCGCGAAGCGCTCCACGGTGCGCAGTACGCGGGCCGCCACCGCGCCCGCCGTGAGGCCCGTGCACGTGGTGAGGACGTCGACCAGGCCCTCGTCGCCGAGCATCCGGGTGCCTTCGCGGCGTTCGGTGACGCCGTCCGTGACGCACAGGAGGACGTCGCCCGGGTCGAGGACCAATTCTTCGCTGTGCAGCTCCAGGTCGTCCATGACGCCCAGCAGCGGCTGGGACTCCGTGGCCTGTTCCACCGTGCCGTCGGGGCGCAGGCGGAGCGGCGGCGGGTGGCCGGCGCAGACGGTTTTGAGGACGGCGCTGCCGTCCGGCTGGGGCCAGAGTTCGCCGTAGAGGAGGGTCAGGAAGCGGCCGCGCGCGCCCTCGTCGAGGATGGCGGCGTTGAGGCGCTCCAGTACCGCCGGGCCGCCGAAGCCCTCGCGGGCCAGCAGGCGGATGGCCGTGCGGGCGAGGCCCGTGACGGCGGCGGCTTCCGGGCCCGTACCGCAGACGTCTCCGATCGCGAAGCCGTATGTGCCGTCCCGGATTTCGAAGAGGTCGTAGAAGTCGCCGCCGACCTCGTTGCCCTCGCCCGCCGGGCGGTAGATGACCTCGACCTCGACCCCGGGGACGTCCGGCAGGCCCGGGGGCAGGAGGCTGCGCTGCAGGGACTGGCTAATGGTGGTGCGCTCGGAGTAGAGGCGCGCGTTGTCGAGCGCGAGGGCTGCCCGGCGGGAGAGGTCCTCGGCGAGTTCGAGGATTTCCTGGCGGAAGTGCTCGTCGGTCGGCTTGCCCAGGACGAGCATGCCGATGACGCGGTTGCGGGCGACGAGCGGCAGCACAACGGTTTCACCACCGACGGTGGAGGCCGTGGCCAGGGATGTCTCGGCGTCCTCGGCGAGGGTCGTGTTGCCGGCGATGCTGAGGCTGAGGAACGAGCTGCGCATCGCCAGCGTGTGCGCCGCGTCGCCGGGGCCGCGCCAGAGGCGGGCGCCGGGGACGAGGACGGCGTCCGGCGGGTCGATGCGGGAGAGCAGGGCGCGCAGGTCGTCGATGCGCTCCTCGTCCTCGTGCAGGACGTAGCTGAGTTCGGGCTCGGCCTGCTCGGGGAGGGTGTAGACGGCGCACCAGGTGGCCAGCGTGGGGACGATCATCTGGGCCATGAGAGCCAGTGTCTGGTCTCGGTCGAGGGTGCCGGCGAGCAGGTCGGACGCCTCGACGAGGAAGGACAGCGAGCCGCGGCGCAGCCGCTCCAGCTCGCCGAGGCGGGCGGATTCGACGGCGAGCGCGATGCGGTCGGCGGCGAACTGCAGCCGCAGCGCCTCCTCGTTGGTATAGCGGCCGGGCACCTCGGCGGCGACGCCGAGGGATCCGGTGAGCCGGCCCTCGACCTTCAGCGGTACGGAGACGACGGACCGCATGCCGGTGGCGGCCAGCAGGGGGACGGCGTCGGCGTCCGCCATGAGGTCCTCGTGGACGGCCGGGAGGCGGGCAGAGCCGTAGCGTCCGGCGCCGGTCTCGACGGGGACGCGGGCGAACCGCTGGCGGGCGGACGGCAGGCCGGTGGAGGCGCGTACTTCGAGCTCGGTCTCGTCGTCGGTGGCGAGCAGCAGGTACGCGGCGTCGCCGGCGAGCATGTCGCGGGCGCGCTCGACGGTGCGCTGCAGCAGGCCGTCGAGGTCGTCGGGGGAGGGGGTGCCGATGAACGCCTCGAAGGAGTCGCCACCGGGGAAGGCGTTGGTACGGCCCTCGCCGCCGGCGGTGTCGCCGGCGGAGGTGCGCAGCGGGCTCTGCAGGACGGCGCGTTCGCGGTCGCGGACCATGAGGCAGATCGTGGACGGGTCGCCGGCGGAGTTGCGCAGGCGCATGTGCGAGGCGTAGACGGGGGTGACGCGCCCGTCGTTGCAGCGGATGCCGTACGAGCCCTCCCAGCGGGACAGCCGGAGCGCCTCGACGAGCCCGGTGCCGGTGCCGGGGGTGTGGGGCCAGGCGGCGAGGTCGCCGAGGGGCTTGCCGACGACCTTCTCCGGTTCGTACCCGAAGAGGTCGCGGGCGTCGTCGTTCCACTCGCTGACGAGGCCGCCGCGGTCGATGCGGACGACCGCGACGCGGATGCGCTCCTCGGCCAGCGGCAGCTCGTCGACGGGCAGTTCGGGGCCGGCGGCGCGGGTGCCGGCGGGCGGCTCGGCGACGGAGAGCTGGAACCAGACGCGCTTGTGCTCCGCGGTGTAGTCGACGCCCCAGCGGCTGGCGAGGGCGGCGCAGAGCATCAGGCCGCGACCGCCTTCGCGGTCGAGGGGGGCGGGCTGCAGTGCGGGGCTGTGCAGGGGCAACTCGCGCTCGGCGTGCCGGTCCGCGACCTCGACCCGTACCGCGTCGGCCATCCGGATACACAGGACATCAACCGCCGTACCCGCATGAACTATGGCGTTTGTGACAAGCTCACTGGTCAGCACGACGGCGTCGTCTGTAGCCTCGGGATAGCCCCAGCCCTGGAGGGTGTCGCGGACGAAGGTCCTGGCCGCGGCGACGGAGCGCCCGACCGGCTCGAAGGTGGCCGCAGCCCGCGCGGTGGTCACCAGCTCTCCTCTCGATGTGCCACTCTCCCGGCTGAAGGGATGGACGGCGGATGCCAGGGTACTTACCTTCACCCTGCGGACAGATGCCGGATCCTTCTCTTAACACTCGGAAAGTGCGTCTTAGCCGCCGAACTGTTATGGCCTGCCAGGGCAGGGGTGAAACACTGGGAAGGCTTCGGAGGGAGCCCGAGGTGAACGTCGACCCTGCGGGAGGGACACAGTGGAGTCTGACGCGAGCGCGACGGGCGTGAGTCCGCGCACGAGGGGCGGACGCTCCCGGACGCCCTCCGGGACGACACAGGTCGATACGGCCTCGCTCTACCGCCTGCTGGGCGCGCTGGAGTCCATGCGCGACGGCAACTTCCGCAAGCGGCTCCGGGCGGGCGGCGACGGTCTGATGTCCGAGATCGCCGAGGTCTACAACGAGGTCGCGGAGCGCAACCTGCACGTCACCGGCGAGCTGTCGCGGGTGCGGCGCATGGTCGGGCGGGAGGGCAAGCTGGCGGAGCGGCTGGCCGCGGGGCCCTGCGAGGGGTCGTGGGCGGCGGCGGTCGACGCGTCGAACGCGCTGGTCGACGATCTCGTACGCCCCCTCGCGGACGTCGGCCGGGTGCTGACCGCCGTGGCGGACGGCGACCTGCAGCAGCGCATGGACCTGCGGCCGCAGGGCCAGGACGGCGCCCCGCACCCGCTCCGCGGCGAAGTGCTGAAGATGGGCCGTACGGTCAACGGGCTGGTGGACCAGCTCTCCGTGTTCACGGACGAGGTGACCCGGGTCGCCAGCGAGGTCGGCACCGAGGGCAAGCTCGGCGGGCAGGCGAAGGTGCGCGGGATGTCCGGGTCCTGGAAGGACCTCACGGACTCCGTGAACACCATGGCGTACCGGCTGACCGCCCAGGTCCGCGACATCGCCCTGGTCACCACGGCGGTCGCCAAGGGCGACCTGTCGCGCAAGGTCACCGTCCACGTCGACGGCGAGATGCTGGCGCTGAAGAACACCGTCAACACGATGGTCGACCAGCTCTCCGCGTTCTCCTCCGAGGTGACCCGGGTGGCCCGCGAGGTGGGCACCGAGGGCGAGTTGGGCGGGCAGGCGCAGGTCGAGGGCGTCGGCGGGGTGTGGAAGGACCTCACGGACAGCGTGAACCTGATGGCGGGCAACCTCACCGCCCAGGTGCGCGGCATCGCGCAGGTCACCACCGCGGTCGCCAACGGCGACCTGTCGCAGAAGGTGACCGTGAGTGCACGCGGCGAGGTCGCCCAGCTCGCGGACACGATCAACACCATGACCGAGACGCTGCGCACCTTCGCCGGCGAGGTCACGCGCGTGGCCAGCGAGGTCGGCGCGGAGGGGCGGCTCGGCGGGCAGGCGCAGGTGCCGGGCGCCGCGGGGACCTGGAAGGACCTCACCGACTCGGTGAACACCGCCTTCTCCGACCTCACCCGGCAGGTGCGCGAATTCGCGCAGGTGACGACGGCGGTGGCCAACGGCGACCTGTCGCAGAAGGTCACCGTGGACGTCTCCGGCGAGATGCTGGAGCTGAAGAACACCGTGAACACGATGGTCGATCAGCTGTCGGCCTTCGGCGCCGAGGTCACGCGGGTCGCCCGCGAGGTCGGCGCGGAGGGCGAACTCGGCGGCCAGGCGCAGGTGCCCGGCGCCGCGGGCACCTGGAAGGACCTCGTCGACTCGGTCAACACGGCCTTCCATAACCTGACCGGCCAGGTGCGCAACATCGCGCAGGTGACGACGGCCGTCGCGAACGGCGACCTGTCGCAGAAGGTCACCGTGGACGTCTCCGGCGAGATGCTCCAGCTGAAGAACACCGTGAACACGATGGTGGACCAGTTGTCCTCCTTCGCCGACCAGGTCACGCGGATGGCGCGGGACGTGGGCACGGAGGGCCGGCTCGGCGGGCAGGCGCGCGTCGAGGGGGTCTCGGGTACGTGGAAGGACCTGACCGACTCCGTCAACTACATGGCGAGCAACCTGACGCTCCAGGTGCGCAACATCGCGCAGGTGACGACGGCCGTGGCGCGCGGCGACCTGTCGCAGAAGATCGAGGTCGACGCGCGCGGCGAGATCCTGGAGCTGAAGAACACCATCAACACGATGGTCGATCAGCTCTCGTCGTTCGCCGAGCAGGTGACGCGGGTGGCGCGCGAGGTCGGCACCGACGGCCGGCTCGGCGGGCAGGCCCGGGTGCAGGGCGTGGCCGGCGTCTGGCGTGACCTGACGGACTCGGTCAACTTCATGGCCGGCAACCTGACCGGCCAGGTCCGCAGCATCGCCCAGGTCGCGACGGCCGTGGCGCGCGGCGATCTGTCGCAGAAGATCCATGTGGACGCGCGCGGCGAGATCCTGGAGCTGAAGAACACTCTGAACACGATGGTCGATCAGCTCTCGTCGTTCGCCGACCAGGTCACCCGGGTCGCCAGCGAGGTCGGCACCGAGGGCAAGCTCGGCGGCCAGGCGGAGGTCCAGGGCGTCTCCGGTACGTGGAAGGACCTCACCCAGTCCGTCAACTCGATGGCGAACAACCTGACCTCGCAGGTGCGCAGCATCGCCGAGGTCACCACCGCGGTGGCGCGCGGCGACCTCTCCAAGAAGATCACCGTCGACGCGCGGGGCGAGATCCTCGAACTCGTGACGACGGTGAACACGATGGTGGACCAGTTGTCGTCGTTCGCCGAGCAGGTCACGCGGGTGGCGCGCGAGGTGGGTACGGAGGGCCAGCTCGGCGGGCAGGCCCGGGTGCGCGGAGTCTCCGGCATCTGGAAGGACCTCACCGACAACGTGAACCAGATGGCGGTCAACCTGACCAGCCAGGTGCGCAACATCTCCCAGGTCGCCACCGCCGTCGCCAACGGCGACCTGACCCGTACGGTCACCGTCGAGGCCCGCGGCGAGGTCCAGCAGCTCGCCGCCACCGTCAACACCATGGTCAAAACGCTGTCGTCGTTCGCCGACGAGGTCACCCGCGTCGCCCGCGAGGTCGGCACCGACGGCCGGCTCGGCGGCCAGGCCCGGGTGCCCGGCGTCTCGGGTACGTGGAAGGACCTCACCGAGTCCGTGAACTCGATGGCCTCCAACCTCACCAACCAGGTGCGCAACATCGCCATGGTGACCACCGCCGTGGCCAGCGGCGACCTGTCGAAGAAGATCGACGTGGCCGCGCAGGGCGAGATCCTGGAGCTGAAGACCACGATCAACACGATGGTCGACCAGCTGTCGTCCTTCGGCGACGAGGTCACCCGGGTCTCCCGCGAGGTGGGCACGGAGGGCCGCCTCGGCGGGCAGGCGCGGGTGCCGGGGGTCTCCGGCATCTGGAAGGACCTCACGGAGTCCGTGAACCTGATGGCGAACAACCTGACCAGCCAGGTGCGGCAGATCGCCCAGGTGGCCACGGCGGTGACCCGCGGCGACCTCAACCTCAAGATCGACGTGGACGCCTCCGGCGAGATCCTGGAGCTGCAGGACCACATCAACACGATGATCGTGAAGCTCCGCGAGACGACCACCGCCAACAAGGAGCAGGACTGGCTCAAGGGCAACCTCGCCCGCATCTCCGGCCTGCTGCAGGGCCGCCGCGACCTCGCCGACGTCGCGCGGCTCATCATGAGCGAGCTGACGCCGGTGGTGGCCGCGCAGCACGGGGCGTTCTTCCTGGTGCAGCGCTCCGGCGCCGAGGCCGTCGTCGAGATCGGCGCGGCCAGCGGGGACGACGCGTACGAGCTGCGCATGATCCGTTCGTACGGGCACTCCGGCAGCGAGCTGCCGTACGTGCTGCGCCCCGGCGAGACCCTGGTGGGCACGGCCGCGCAGGAGCGGCGACCGATCGTCGTCGAGAACGTCCCCAGGGGTTATCTGAAGATCGCCTCGGGGCTCGGCGAGGCGCCGCCGGCCCACGTGATCGTGCTCCCGCTGATCTTCGAGGGCCGGGTGCTGGGCGTGGTGGAGCTGGCGTCGTTCCAGCCGTTCACCCAGATCCAGAAGGACTTCCTGGGCCAGATCGCCGAGGTCATCGCGACCAGCGTCAACACCATCAGCGTCAACTCCAAGACGGAGGTGCTGCTGAGCCAGTCCCAGGAGCTGGCGGCGCAGCTGCGCGACCGCCAGGGCGAGCTGGAGGTGCGGCAGAAGGCGCTGCAGGAGTCGAACGCCGAGCTGGAGGAGAAGGCCGAGCTGCTGGCCCGGCAGAACCGCGACATCGAGATCAAGAACGTCGAGATCGAGGAGGCGAAGGGGGGCCTGGAGGAACGGGCCGAGCAGCTTGCGGTCTCGATGCGGTACAAGTCCGAGTTCCTGGCGAACATGTCGCACGAGCTGCGCACGCCGCTGAACTCCCTGCTGATCCTGGCCAAGCTGCTCGCCGACAACGGCGACGGGAACCTGACGCCGAAGCAGGTGGAGTTCGCCGAGACGATCCACGGCGCGGGCTCCGACCTGCTGCAGCTGATCAACGACATCCTCGACCTGTCGAAGGTCGAGGCCGGCAAGATGGACGTGAGCCCCACCCGGATCGCGGTGGTCCAGCTCGTCGACTACGTGGAGGCGACGTTCCGGCCGCTGACGGCGGAGAAGGGCCTCGACTTCTCCGTACGCGTCTCGCCCGACCCGCCCGCGACGCTCAGCACCGACCAGCAGCGGCTGCTGCAGGTCCTGCGCAACCTGCTGTCGAACGCGGTGAAGTTCACCGACAGCGGGGCGGTGGAGCTGCTGATCCGCACCGCCCGGGACGACGTGCCGCGGGCCATCAAGGAACAGCTGCTGGAGCAGGGCGCGCTGCGCGACCCGGACGCCGAGCTGATCGCGTTCTCGGTCACCGACACCGGGATCGGCATCCCGGCCAACAAGATGGGCGTGATCTTCGAGGCGTTCAAGCAGGCCGACGGCACGACGAGCCGGAAGTACGGCGGCACCGGGCTCGGGCTGTCGATCAGCCGGGAGATCGCCCGGCTGCTGGGCGGCGAGATCCACGTCGACAGCGAGCCGGGCCGCGGCTCGACGTTCACGCTCTACCTGCCGCTGCACCCGACCGAGCTGCCGGCCCCCGGGCGGGCGGGCACGGGCGCCGCCGCCGCCGCGGACGCGCTCGCGGCGGCGGGGCGGGAGCACGCCGAGGCGGCGAAGGCCGCCGCGGGAGGTGCGGCCGACGTCGTGGCGCCGCCTTCGGGCCGTACGCGCCCGAGGAAGGCCGCTGACGGGCGCTCAGCGGCCGTGGGGCCGCCGGCCGGGCCCATGGACGACGGGCGCGTGACGGACGCCTCAGCGGCGCCTGGAGTGGCTTCCGGCGGCCTCTCCGCGGACGGCGGCGGGCCGGAGAAGGCGGCGGCGCAGCGGCAGGCGGCGGCGCGCTTCAAGGGCACGTTCCGCGGCGAGAAGGTGCTGATCGTCGACGACGACATCCGCAACGTCTTCGCGCTCACCAGCGTGCTGGAGCAGCACGGGCTCGCGGTGCTGTACGCGGAGAACGGCCGCGAGGGCATCGAGGTACTGGAGCAGCACGAGGACGTGGCCGTGGTGCTGATGGACATCATGATGCCGGAGATGGACGGCTACGCCACGACGGAGGCGATCCGCCGGATGCCGCAGTTCGCCGGGCTGCCCATCATCGCGCTGACGGCGAAGGCGATGAAGGGCGACAAGGAGAAGAGCATCGAAGCGGGCGCATCGGACTATGTCACCAAACCTGTCGATACCGACCGATTGCTCGCGGTTATGAGCGGCTGGGTAAGCGGAGAGTAGTCAAATCGCCGTGAAATCCTGCTCTTTGATGACTCAGTGTGTCCAAATGCGTGTGAGAACACGGGTTTCCGGGAACCAAACTGATCGCAGGCGCGTTGTCGCTGCGTTGGCGGTGACAACTCGGTGACAGGGTGTGGCGAGTCTCGGGGTGTGGATACGATGACCGGCACGAGGGCGGTGGGCACGGTGGGCGCGTCTTCCGCGACGAGGACCGGCACACCGCCGGGGCGAGGAGGGCAGGCCATGGTGCAGAAGGCCAAGATTCTCCTGGTCGATGACCGGCCGGAGAATCTGCTGGCGCTGGAGGCCATCCTTTCCGCGCTTGATCAGCACCTGGTGCGGGCGTCGTCCGGGGAGGAGGCGCTCAAAGCGCTGCTGACCGAGGACTTCGCGGTGATCCTGCTCGACGTGCAGATGCCGGGCATGGACGGGTTCGAGACCGCGGCGCACATCAAGCGCCGCGAGCGCACCCGCGACATCCCGATCATCTTCCTCACGGCCATCAACCACGGCCCGCACCACACGTTCCGCGGCTACGCCGCCGGAGCCGTCGACTACATCTCCAAGCCCTTCGACCCCTGGGTGCTGCGGGCGAAGGTGTCGGTCTTCGTCGAGCTGTACATGAAGAACCTGCAGCTGCGCGAGCAGGCCGGACTGCTGCGGCTGCAGCTGGAGGGCGCCCAGAAGGGCAACGGAGACGGGGCCGCGCAGACCGGGGTGCTCGCCGAGCTGTCCGCCCGGCTCGCCGCCGCCGAGGAGCAGGCCGAGGCACTGTCGAAGCAGCTCAGCGGGTCGAGCGCGGAGTCCGCCGTGGTCGCCACCGCCGCGCACCTGGAGCGGAAACTCACCGGGCTGCGCAAGGCGATTGACGCCCTGGAGCCCGGCTCCCGCCCCGACGCGGAGTAGCCCCGCCGGCCGGGTCGGGCCCGGGTGCGCGGGGGAAGCGTACCTGCACGTCCTACGTGTCCCGTGCGTGCGCTGCCGGTAATCTCGCACGTATGGCCTCACGTACCTCTGGCAGCGGCAACTCCCGGCAGCGGTCCGGAGGTAGCACGGCCAAAAAGGCCGCGGCGAAGAAAGCGCCCGCGAAGAAGGCACCCGCCAAGAAGCCGCCGGCGAAGAAGGCCGCGGGCGGGTCGAAGAAGGCGGCGGCGAAGAAGCCCGCCCCCTCGCCCACCGCGGGTGTCCTTCATCTGCTGCGCGCGATCTGGCTCGGCCTCGCCCACACCGTCGGCTTCCTCTTCCGCGGCATAGGGCGCGGCGCCAGGGGACTCGACCCCGCCCACCGCAAGGACGGCCTCGCGCTGCTGCTGCTCGGCATCGCCCTGATCGTCGCGGCCGGCACCTGGTCGAATCTGCAGGGCCCCGTCGGCGAGCTGGTCGAGATCCTGGTCACCGGCGCCTTCGGCCGCCTCGACCTGCTCGTGCCGATCCTGCTGGCCACCATCGCCGTACGCCTCATCCGCCACCCCGAGAAGACCGAGGCCAACGGCCGTATCGTCATCGGCCTGTCCGCCCTCGTCATCGGTGTGCTCGGGCTGGTGCACCTGGCCTGCGGCACCCCGGGGCGCGGTGAGGGCACGCAGACGATCAGGGACTCCGGCGGGTTCGTCGGCTGGGCCGTGTCCCGGCCGCTGGTCACCACCCTCGGCGACGTGCTCGCGCTGCCGCTGCTGGTGCTGCTGACCATCTTCGGGCTGCTCGTCGTCACCGCCACCCCGGTCGCGGCGATCCCCGACCGGATCCACGCCGCCGGCGTCCGGCTCGGCCTCGTACAGCCGCGCCCCGACCCGGCGGTGGCGGCCAAGGCGGAGGACTTCGACGACGACTGGCGCGACGGCCTGGTCCGTACGGACGAGGACGCCGACGACGAGCCGCCCCCGCCGCCGCGCCGCCGCCGTACCCGCAAGACGGCCCCCACGGCCCCCGCGGCCCCGGCCGGGCCCTCCGCCGCCGCGCGCCGCGCCGCCGCCGCCCGCGAGAACGGCGGCATGGACCCCATCGACGCGGCCGCCGCCGCGGCCACCGACCTCGACGGCGCCGTGCTGCACGGCGTCCAGCCGTCCCCGCTGCTCGCCGACCTCACCCACGGCGTCGCCGAGCGCACCGGGGGCGTACCCGCGGCACGCGAGGAGTCGGGCGCGGAGCAGGCCGTACGTACGGAGAACGCGGAATCCTCCGTCCCCGACCTCACCAAGCAGACCGCCGAGCCCGACCCCACCGTCCTGCCGCCTCGCGCCGAGCAGCTCCAGCTCTCCGGCGACATCACCTACGCGCTGCCGTCCCTCGACATCCTGGAGCGCGGCGGCCCGGGCCGTACCCGCAGCGCCGCCAACGACGCCGTCGTCGCCTCCCTCACCCAGGTCTTCACCGAGTTCAAGGTCGACGCCGCCGTCACCGGCTTCACCCGCGGCCCGACCGTCACGCGGTACGAGGTGGAGCTGGGCCCCGCCGTGAAGGTCGAGCGCATCACGGCGCTGACGAAGAACATCGCCTACGCCGTCGCCAGCCCCGACGTGCGCATCATCAGCCCCATCCCCGGCAAGTCCGCCGTCGGCATCGAAATCCCCAACAGCGACCGCGAGATGGTCAAGCTCGGCGACGTCCTGCGCTCCGCGGAGGCGGCCGGCGAGGACCACCCGATGCTCGTCGGCCTCGGCAAGGACGTCGAGGGCGGCTACGTCTCGGCGAACCTCGCCAAGATGCCGCACATCCTCATCGCCGGCGCCACCGGCTCCGGCAAGTCCTCCTGCATCAACTGCCTGATCACCTCCGTCATGGCGCGGGCCACGCCGGAGGACGTACGGATGGTCCTGGTCGACCCCAAGCGGGTGGAGCTGACCGCGTACGAGGGCATCCCGCACCTGATCACGCCCATCATCACCAACCCCAAGCGGGCCGCCGAGGCGCTGCAGTGGGTAGTGCGCGAGATGGACCTGCGCTACGACGACCTCGCCGCCTACGGCTACCGCCACATCGACGACTTCAACGCCGCCGTCCGCTCCGGCAAGGCCACCGCCCCGCCCGGCAGCGAACGGGACCTGGCCCCGTACCCGTACCTGCTGGTGATCGTCGACGAGCTGGCCGACCTGATGATGGTCGCCCCGCGGGACGTCGAGGACGCGATCGTACGGATCACGCAGCTGGCCCGTGCCGCCGGCATCCACCTGGTGCTCGCCACCCAGCGCCCCAGCGTCGACGTCGTCACCGGCCTGATCAAGGCGAACGTGCCCTCCCGGCTGGCCTTCGCCACCTCCTCCCTCGCCGACAGCCGCGTCATCCTCGACCAGGCCGGCGCCGAGAAGCTGATCGGCAAGGGCGACGGGCTGTTCCTGCCGATGGGCGCGAACAAACCGATCCGGCTGCAGGGCGCGTACATCGAGGAAGACGAGATCGCCGTCGTCGTGCAGCACTGCAAGGACCAGATGGCGCCGGTCTTCCGCGAGGACGTGGTGGTCGGCGGCGCGAAGAAGAAGGAGATCGACGAGGAGATCGGCGACGACCTCGACCTGCTCTGCCAGGCGGCCGAGCTGGTGGTCTCCACGCAGTTCGGCTCCACCTCGATGCTGCAGCGCAAGCTGCGGGTCGGGTTCGCCAAGGCGGGCCGGCTGATGGACCTGATGGAGTCGCGCGGCATCGTCGGTCCGAGTGAGGGTTCGAAGGCCAGGGACGTACTCATCAAACCGGATGAAATGGACGGAGTGCTCGCCCAGCTGCGGGGGCAGGATCACCCGTAGCGGCGATCCGGGCAACCGGTTCGGCGCCTGATGCGTCACACCCATGGGCCGGTCGGGTGAACCGCGGTCGGGCTGTACGTCTATCCCGATGGCCCATTAAGTGTGCTCGACCGGTTGGCCGATCCTTTTACCACCCCCCTAGACTGAACCCCCGGCAGGTGGCTCACCCCGAAAGGCGCCCACGTGTCCCTCGGCAACTCCCCCACAGGCGACCGTCCTTCCGTCGGCCGCGCGCTTCAGCAGGCTCGCCTTGACGCCAAGTTGTCCGTCGAACAAGTCAGCTTGTCCACGCGTGTGCGCATCCCGATCATCCATGCCATCGAACAGGACGATTTCTCCCGCTGCGGCGGGGATGTCTACGCCCGCGGGCATGTGCGAACCCTCGCGCGCGTGGTCGGTCTGGAGCCCGAGGGCCTCGTCGAGCAGTACGACGCGGAGCACGGCGGCCGGCCCGTGCCGACGCCCGCCGCGCCGATGTTCGAGGCCGAGCGCATCCGACCCGAGCCGCGCCGGCCCAACTGGACCGCCGCCATGGTCGCCGCGATCGTGGCCGTCGTCGGCTTCGTGGGCTTCACCGTCTTCAGCGGCGGCGACAAGGACGGGCAGGACGGCTCCGCGGTGGCCGAGGAGTCGCAGAACTCCGACAAGCCGAAGGACCCCGACTCCAGCAAGGACGCCGCCGAGGACAAGCAGCGCCCGCAGCCCTCGGAGAGCGCGGTCGCGGGCGCGCCGCCGGACAAGGTGACCCTGCGGATCGTCGCCGCGGACGGGCAGAGCTGGATCTCCGCGCAGGGCGCCGACGGGCGCGAGCTGGAGGAGACCGTCCTCGCCCAGGGCCAGTCCGTCACCGTGACCGACAGCGAGAAGATCTACGTCGTCCTCGGCAACGCCGGCGGCGTCGACCTCTTCGTCAACGGCAAGCAGATCGCCGAGGACTTCCAGCCCGGCGAGGTGGAGCGGCTGACGTACACGAAGGGCGATCCCGAGGCCGGCTGACCGGCCCGGCCGGGTGGCGCCGCGGGCCCGGCCTGCGGCAAGGCTCGTACGCCCGTACCCTCGCTCGCCCGTGCTTCGGACGGGCGTGCGGAATGCGGCTGGTCGGCGGCGGTTTGCGGGCGTGGGACGAAGTAGGCTGAGCCCATGTCTGAACGCCGTACCGTCGCCCTCGTCACGCTTGGCTGCGCCCGTAACGAGGTGGACTCGGAGGAGCTCGCCGGCCGCCTGGCGGCGGACGGCTGGGACCTCGTCGCGGACGCCGCCGCCGCGGACGTCGCCGTCGTGAACACCTGCGGGTTCGTCGAAGCCGCCAAGAAGGACTCCGTCGACGCCCTGCTGGAGGCCAACGACCTCAAGGACAGCGGCCGTACGCAGGCCGTCGTCGCCGTCGGCTGCATGGCCGAGCGGTACGGCAAGGAGCTGGCCGACGCGCTCCCGGAGGCGGACGGCGTCCTCGGCTTCGACGACTACGCCGACATCTCCGCGCGGCTGCAGACGATCCTCGCCGGCGGCGGCCACGCCGCGCACACTCCGCGGGACCGGCGCAAGCTGCTGCCGATCAGCCCCGCGGAGCGGCAGGACGCCGCCGCCCGCGGCGCGGCGGCGCTGCCCGGCCACGGCGACCCCGCCGCCCCGGCCCCGGAACCGGCCCCGGACCCCGCCGCGGCGTCCGCCGCGGCTTCCGCGCCCGCCGACCTGCCCGCCGGGCTCGCCCCGGCCTCCGGGCCGCGACCGCCGCTGCGCCGGCGGCTGGGCACGGGGCCGGTCGCCTCGGTCAAGCTGGCGTCCGGCTGCGACCGCCGATGTACGTTCTGCGCCATCCCCTCCTTCCGCGGCTCCTTCGTCTCCCGCCGGCCCTCCGACGTCCTCGGCGAGACGCGCTGGCTGGCGGAGCAGGGCGTACGGGAGATCATGCTCGTCTCCGAGAACAACACCTCGTACGGCAAGGACCTCGGCGACGTGCGGCTGCTGGAGACGCTCCTGCCCGAACTGGCCGCGGTGGACGGCATCGAGCGGATCCGGGTGAGCTATCTGCAGCCCGCCGAGATGCGCCCCGGGCTGATCGACGTGCTGACGGCGACGGAGAAGGTCGCGCCGTACTTCGACCTGTCCTTCCAGCACGCCGCCCCCGAAGTGCTGCGCGCGATGCGCCGCTTCGGGGACACGGAGCGGTTCCTGCAGCTGCTCTCGGAGATCCGCTCGCGGGCGCCGGAGGCGGGCGCGCGGTCGAACTTCATCGTCGGCTTCCCCGGTGAGACCGAGCGGGACGTCGAGGAGCTGGAGCGCTTCCTCGTGGGGGCACGGCTGGACGCCGTGGGGATCTTCGGCTACTCCGACGAGGAGGGCACAGAGGCCGCGGGCTACGAGTCGAAGGTGGCCCCGGAGGCGGTCGCGGAGCGGCTGGCGCACATGACCCGGCTGGCGGAGGAGCTGACCGCGCAGCGGGCCGAGGAGCGGGTCGGCGAGACGGTACGGGTCCTGGTGGACGCCGTAGAGGACGCCGCCCCCGACGCGTACGCCGCCGCCGGCGCCGGGGAGGTCGTCGGCCGGGCGGCGCACCAGGCGCCGGAGACCGACGGCGTGACGCTGCTCGCCGGCGGGACCGCGCGCCAGGCGGCGCTCGGGGCGCTGGTCACCGCCAAGGTGGTGGCGAGCGAGGGCGTGGACCTGGTGGCGGAGCCGATAGGCGAGCCCGATCGGCGGCGGCCCCGGGAGCCGGCCGAGGAGGCCGCGAGATGAGCCCCGCCCCGGCCGTCGGTCAGGCCGGTCTGTGGAACATCGCCAATGTCCTCACCATGGTGCGGCTCCTGCTCGTACCGGCGTTCGTGCTGCTCATGGCCGCCCACGGCGGGCATGACCCGGCCTGGCGCTCCGTCGCGTGGGCCGCCTTCACGGTCGCCATGATCACCGACCTCTTCGACGGGGAACTGGCCCGCCGCTACGACCTCGTCACCGACTTCGGCAAGATCGCCGACCCCATCGCCGACAAGGCGATCATGGGCGCCGCGCTGATCTGCCTGTCGGCGCTGGACGACCTGCCCTGGTGGGTGACGATCGTGATCCTGGTGCGGGAGATCGGCATCACCCTCATGCGGTTCTGGGTGATCAGGCACGGCGTCATCCCGGCCAGCCGGGGCGGGAAGCTGAAGACCCTGGCCCAGGGCGTGGCCGTGGGCATGTACATCCTCACCCTCACCGGACCGCTCGCCACGCTGCGCTTCTGGATCATGGCCGCGGCCGTGGTCCTGACCGTGGCGACCGGCCTGGACTACGTCAAGCAGGCGATCGTGCTCCGCCGCAGGGGGCTGGCCGCCGAACGGGAGCAGAGAGTCCAGTGACCACACAGAACACCCACGGGACCGCGGCCGACCTCCTCGCCCTGTGTGAGGAGCGCGGCGTCACCCTCGCCGTCGCCGAATCCCTCACCGGCGGTCTCGTCGCCGCCGAGATCACCGCCGTGCCCGGCGCCTCCCGGTCGTTCCGGGGCGCCGTCACCACGTACGCGACCGACCTCAAGCGGGACGTGCTCGGCGTCGACAGCTCGCTGCTCGCCGAGCGCGGCGCCGTCGACGGCGAGGTCGCCCGGCAGATGGCCTCCGGGGTGCGCTGGCGGCTCGGCGCGGACTGGGCGGTGGCGACCACCGGCGTCGCCGGGCCGGACCCGCAGGACGGGCAGCAGCCGGGTACGGTCTTCGTCGCCGTGGCCGGCCCCGAGGGGCGCAGCGAGACGCGGTCGCTGAACCTGGCGGGGTCTCGCACGGAGATCCGCACGGCCGCCGTGGGGGAGGCGCTGGCGCTCCTCCGGCGCCACCTGGACGCGGCGCCGAAGGGGCAAGACGGGCGGAAAAACCCGGAAAATCCTGATCAGGAGGCCCCGCATTCCTCGCTTGGCGAACGGTGAAGATGACTTCCGTCGCCGCACTGTCACGGTCCGAGGCGGTACGGTGGAGCAGAGAGGATCCGGATCCGAGGTCCTAGGAGGGAGCCACGCATGATTCTGCTCCGTCGCCTGCTGGGTGACGTGCTGCGCCGGCAGCGACAGCGCCAGGGCCGGACGCTGCGCGAGGTTTCCTCGTCAGCGCGTGTTTCCCTCGGCTATCTGTCAGAGGTCGAGCGAGGCCAGAAGGAGGCGTCCTCCGAGCTGCTCAGCTCGATCTGCGAGGCCCTGGACGTCCGGATGTCCGAGCTGATGCGCGAGGTGAGCGGCGAGCTCGCCCTCGCGGAGCTGGCCCAGTCCGCCGCGGCCACCGAGTCGATCCCGGCCCCCGTGCGGTCGTTCACTGTGACTTCGGTTACAGGGATGCCGGATGGCGAACGGACCACCATCAGGGCCCCGAAGGAGCCCGACCCCGTCGCGGCCTGAGCGAAGAGAGCCTGCGAGAGCCCGGTACCGCCCGCTGCGGACCGGGCTCTTGGCATGCGTGCCGCGTCAACCCCCGATCCCGTGGGCGGACTTCCCCGGCGCTCACCCGCCCGGCTGGCAGCGCGGGCACCAGTACGTCACCCTCTCGTCCGCCGTGTCCCCCTGCGCCCGCCGCCGCACCGCCGTGCCGCAGCGCAGACACGGCCGGCCACCGCGCCCGTAGACCCACAGCCGCCGGTCGGGGCGCCGGCTCGGCGTCGTCGTACGGGCCACGCGGTCGCGGTTCGCCTCCAGCAGTCGCCTGGCGGCGGCGACGAGCCGGTCGGGCTCGGGGAGCGCGGACACCGGGGCGTACGGGCTGACGCCGGCGAGGAAGCACAGCTCCGACTTGTAGACGTTGCCGATCCCGGCGAGGTTGCGCTGGTCCAGCAGCGCCTCGCCCAGCGGGCGGGCGGGGTCGGCGAGCAGCCGGCGCTCGGCCTCCGCCGGGTCCCAGTCGGGGCCGAGCAGGTCGGGGCCGAGGTGTCCGACGACCCGGTCCTCCGCGGCGGTGCGCAGCAACTCCAGCACGGGCAGCCGGTAGCCGACGGCCGTGCCGTCGGCGTTGCCGAGGACCGCGCGGATCTGGTGCCCGGGGCCGCCGCGCCAGGACTCCCCGGGCGCGTACAGCATCCAGGCGCCCTCCATCCGCAGGTGCGAGTGCAGCGTGAGGCCGCCCTCGACGCGGGTCAGCAGGTGCTTGCCGCGGGGGACGACCCCGGTGACCTCGCGGCCGGTGAGGTCGGCCGTGGCCAGCCTGGGCACGCGCAGGTCGCAGCGGGTCAGCCGGCGGTCCGCCAGCGCCTCGTGCAGCAGGCGCGCGGTGCGCCAGACGGTGTCTCCTTCGGGCACGCACCCATCGTGCCAGGGCGTGGGGCGTACGAGGTGCGCGTACGGGGGTGGGGCTGGACCCACCCCGGTCCGGGGGCTGCGGGGGCGGTGGCGGGGCTGCCACGCGGGACACGATGGGCGGCATCATGAGGACGGGACGGGGAGGCACCATGAGCAGGCTGCAGCCGTACGTGACCGCGCAGGGGCGCGCCGTCGTGCTGGTGGCGCTGGCGGCGGTGGAGGTCGTGGCGCAGGCGGTGATGCTCGGCTCGCTGGTGCTCACCTTCGGGCTCGGGCTGGCGCTCTTCCTCCCCTGGGGGGTGGCGGTGGCCCGTCGCGCCGCGGGCGCCGCCCGCGCGCTGACCGGCCGCTGGACCGGGCGGCCGATCCCCGAGCCGTACCTGCCCGCGCCGCCGCACCCCCGGCCCGGCCCCGACGGCCGCTACCGGCACCTGGGCATCAGCTACCGCGGCCCCGCCGTGCCGAAGTTCTTCGAGCGCGTCAACCGGCTGCTGTCCGACCGCGCGACCTGGCGGGACACGCTGTGGCTGGTCGCCGACCCGGTCGTCGGGCTGGCGATGGCCGCGCTGCCGCTGATCGCCGTCGGCTACGGGCTGTTCGGCATGGCGCTGCCGCTGCTGTGGGACCCGTCGTACCCCGGGGACACGCTCGCCGACTACGCGGGCGTCGAGGTCGCCTCGCAGGACACGGCCCTGGCGCTGGTACCCGTGGGGGCGGCGCTGTTCGGGCTCGGGCTGTGGGCCGGGCCGCGGGCGCTGGCGCTGCACGGGCGCTGGACGCGGTCCCTGCTGGCGCCGACGCGGGCGGCGGAGCTGACGCTGCAGGTCGCCGAGCTGGACCAGAAGCGCACCGCGGCCACCGACTGGCAGGCGGCGGAGGTGCGCCGCATCGAGCGCGATCTGCACGACGGCCCGCAGGCGCGGCTCGTCGCCCTCGGCATGACGGTCTCGGCGGCGGAGGAACTGGTCGACACCGACCCGGCGGCGGCGAAGGTGCTGCTGCGGCAGGCGCAGGACTCGTCGTCCGCGGTGCTGCGGGAGCTGCGCGGGCTGGTACGCGGCATTCACCCGCCGGTGCTGGCCGAGCGGGGCCTCGGCGACGCCGTACGGGCGCTGGCGCTGGACTGCGCGCTGGACGTACAGGTCGAGGTCGACCTGCGCGGGCAACTGCCGGACCCGGTGCAGTCCGCGGCGTACTTCGCGGTGGCGGAGATCCTCGCCAACACGGGGAAGCACGCCGGGGCGGACCGGGTGGACATCGACCTGTGGCACCGCGACGGGGTGCTGCGCGCGACGGTCACCGACGACGGGCGCGGCGGCGCGGTGCCGACAGCGGGGGGCGGGCTGCGGGGCGTGGAGCGGCGTATCAAGCCCTTCGACGGGGTGCTGGCGGTGAGCAGCCCCGCGGGCGGGCCGACGACGGTGGCGGTGGAGATCCCGTGCCCGCTGGGGGAGGAGTGCTGCGACACGGAGCCGGCGGCCGGTGCCGGCGCCGCCGCCGGGCCGGGGGGTACGCGGGGGCCGGCGGCGGGGCGGCGGGAGCTGTGGCTGACGGCGCTGGCACCGGTACTGTGTTCCGTCGCGCTGTTCCCGCAGGGGCTGGTCGCGGGGCTGCTGCTGGTCTTCGGCACGGACAACCGGTCGTGGTTCCTCGCGCTGTACATGCCGGAGCCGCTGCGCTGGCCGACGGCGCTGGCGATGGTGGCGCTGGGCCTGACCGGGTTGCCGCCGCTGCTGCGGCGGTGGCGGAAGGGCGGCGTGAGGCAGGGGTCTTGACGGGGGAACGTTCGGCCGGCCCGGTGGGCGGGGCGGAGAGGAGCGGGGCTGTGCGAGTCGTCCTGGCGGAGGACCAGTACCTGCTGCGGGACGGCCTTACGCGGCTGCTGCAGGCGCACGGCATGGAGATCTGCGCGGCGGTCGAGTCCGGCGAGGAACTGCTGGCGGCGCTGCGTGCCGAACGCCCGGACGTGGCGGTGGTCGACATCCGGCTGCCGCCGACGTTCACGGACGAGGGTCTGCAGGCGGCGCTGGCGGCCCGGCGGGAGCGGCCGGATCTGCCGGTGCTGATCCTCTCGCAGCACGTGGAGCAGCTGTACGCACGGGAGTTGCTGGCGGACGGGCGCGGGGCCGTGGGGTACCTGCTGAAGGACCGGGTGTTCGCGGCGCGGCAGTTCGTCGACTCGGTGCGGCGGGTGGCCGAGGGCGGCACGGCGATGGACCCGGAGGTCATCGCGAAGCTGCTGGCCAGCAACGCGCGGGACGAGCCGCTGGGGCGGCTCACGCCGCGGGAGCGGGAGGTGCTGGCGGGCATGGCGGAGGGCCGCTCCAACGCGGCGATCGCGCGTCAGCTGTTCCTCTCGGAGGGTGCGGTCAGCAAGTACACGACGAACATCTTCGCGAAGCTGGACCTGGCTCCGTCGGACGACGACAACCGGAGGGTGCGGGCGGTGCTGGCGTATCTGAACGGGCAGGCGGAGTAGGCGCGGAGCGCCTGCGGCGGGGGCGGCGGGTCCGGGTCGGTCGGCGGGTGGGCACGGCAAGCGCTCGGGCGGAACGAGGGCGGGAGATGCCCGGCTGCGGGGGCGGCCGGGGCTGCAGGGTGGCGGGGGCTGTGCCGGGCGGGGGCGGGTGGGCCGGTTCGGCCGGTGGGTGTCGGGCGTGGCCGTGGTGCGGAGCGCCTGCGGCGGGCGCGGCGGGTCCGGGTCGGTCGGCGGGTGGGCACGGCAAGCGCCCGGGCGGAACGAGGGCGGGAGATGCCCGGCTGCGGGGGCGGCCGGGGCTGCAGGGTGGCGGGGGCTGTGCCGGGCGGGGGCGGGTGGGCCGGTTCGGCCGGTGGGTGCCGGGCGTGGCCGTGGTGCGGAGCGCCTCCGGCACGCGCGGCCGGGTGCGGGGCGGTCGCCGGGCGTAGATGTGCCGCGGTTGCGTGGCGCGCGCCTGCGGCGCCGCCCGCGGGTGGGCGCTGGTGGCCGTCTCCGTGCCGCACCGGGCCTTGGCGGCAGCGCTCCCGCTTGCGCCGTCAGGCGCGGATGCGCAGGCCGCGGGGGGTGGCCAGGAAGCCGGACTGCTCCAGGAGCGTGCCCAGGGGGGAGTCCAGGGCCGGTGTGGCGTTGATGCGTTCCACCGTCGCCGTACGGCCCAGGGCGCCGCCGCGGGCCGCCGCCGCCAGCGCCTCGGCGGCCGTGGCGAGACGAGGGTCGTCCGCAGGGGGCCAGGCCAGGAGCGTGCGGCCGCCGCGCTCCACGTAAAGGGCGAGGTCGCCGTCGACCAGGACCACCAGCGCGCCGGCCTTGCGGCCGGGCTTGTGGGTGGTGCCCGGCGGGGGTTCCGGCCACGGCAGGGCCGCGCCGTACGCGTTTGCCGGGTCGGCGGCGGCCAGGACGAGCGCCCGCTGCCCGGTCCCGCCTCGGCCGGGGCCCCCGGCGCCGTACGCCCGCGAGGCCCCCGGCTTACCCGCGCCGCCCCTCGGCCGCCGGCCCGCGCGAGCGCCCAGGGTGCTACCGCCGTACGGGCCCGCCACCGCCTCGTCGTCCGCGAACTCGCCGCCGGCCCAGTCGTCGGAGCCGTCGGCGCCGGTGCTCGCGAGGCCGCCCGGCTCCGTGCCGCCGCCCGCGCCGGAGGCCGTGCGCTCCCGGCTCGTGGCCACCGCCCGCAGCCGGTCCACCGCGCCGTCCATCGCGAACTGCGCCGCGCCCAGCCCCTCCACGACGTAACCGCGGCGGGCCTGGCCCGTCTCCTCGAACGCCGACAGCACCCGGTACGCCGCCGAGAAGCCGCCCTCCACGCCCTCCGCCGACACTGCGCCGCGCGTCACCACGCCGTGCCGGTCCAGCAGCGTACGGGCCAGGGCGTGGGCGCGGTGCGTGGCGTCCGGTTCGCGCTCGGGCAGCAGCGACCAGCGGCCCGAGACCGTCGGCGGGCCGTTCCGCGACGCGGTGCGCGCGGCGCCGGCGACCGCGAGGCTGCCGTAACGCCCGCGCGGCGTCGGCCGCTTCGCGCGGTGCGCGGTGGCGCCCGCGGTGCGGCCCGAGCCGAGGAGGGCGCGCAGCGGGCCGAGGGTGTCGTTCGTCAGCCGGCCGGACCAGGCCAGGTCCCAGAGGGTGTCGGCGAGCTGCGCGTCGGTGGCGTCCGGGTGCGTGGCGCGCACCTGCTCGGCGATCTGCCGGAAGAACAGCCCGAATCCGCCGGTCAGCGCGGTCAGCACGGCCTGGTGCAGCGGCGTGACCTCCAGTGGATGCGGCTCGTGCAGCAGCAGCGGCGCGGAGTCCGCGGGATACAGGGAGATCCAGCCGTCCTTGCCGGGCAGCGCGCCGGCGCCGGCCCAGATCACCTCGCCCGAGTTCGTCAGCTCGTCGAGCATCGTCGGTACGTACCCCCCGACCCGCGACGGCAGCACCAGCTTCTCCAGCGCCGACGCCGGCACCGGCGCGCCCTGCAGCTGCTCCACCGCCCGGACGAGGCCGTCGATGCCGCGCAGGCTGTGCGTGCCGAGGTGCTGCCATTGCGGGAGGAACGCCGCGAGGGCGGCTGGGGCGACGGGCTCCAGCTCCTCGCGCAGCGCCGCCAGCGACCGGCGCCGCAGCCGCCGCAGCACCGCCGCGTCGCACCACTCCTGACCGATGCCCGCCGGATGGAACTCGCCCTGCACCGTCCGCCCCGCCGCCGCGAGGCGCTGGAGCGCGCCGTCGGTGACCGCCGCACCCAGGCCGAAGCGCGCCGCGGCCTGCCCGGAGGTGAACGGCCCGTGCGTACGGGCGAAGCGCGCCAGCAGGTCGCCCAGCGGGTCGCCCACCGGCTCCGTGAACGCCTCCGGCACGCCCACCGGCAGCGCCGTGCCCAGGGCGTCCCGCAGCCGGCCGGCGTCCTCGACGGCCGCCCAGTGCGCCGCCCCCGCCAGCCGCACCTGGATCGCGCGGCGGGCGCCCTCCAGTTCCCGTACCCACGCCGGCTCCGCGCCCCGCTCCGCCAACTCCTCGTCCGTCAGCGGCCCGAGCACCCGCAGCGCGTCCGCGACGCCCTCGACGTCCTTGATCCGCCGGTCGTCCGTACGCCACTGCAGCTCGCGCTCCAGCTCCGCCAGCACCTCGGCGTCCAGCAGCTCGCGCAGCTCCGCCTGCCCCAGCAGCTCGGCGAGCAGCCGGGAGTCCAGCGACAGCGCCGCGGCCCGGCGCTCGGCCAGCGGCGAGTCGCCCTCGTAGAGGAACTGCGCCACGTAGCCGAAGAGCAGCGAGCGGGCGAACGGCGACGGCTCCTGCGTCGTCACCTCCACCAGCCGCACCCGGCGGTTCTCGACGTCGCCCATCAGCTCCGTGAGCCCCGGGACGTCGAAGACGTCCTGCAGGCACTCGCGCACCGCCTCCAGCACGATGGGGAACGAGCCGAACTCGCTGGCCACCTGGAGCAGTTGCGCGGCGCGCTGCCGCTGCTGCCACAGCGGCGTGCGCTTGCGCGGGTCGCGGCGGGGCAGCAGCAGCGCCCGGGCCGCGCACTCGCGGAACCGGGAGGCGAAGAGCGCGGAGCCGCCCACCTGGTCCGTGACCACCTGGTCGACCTCGCCCTTGTCGAAGAGGACGTCGGCGGCGCCGACCGGTGACCGCCCGTCGTCACCGGCCGCGTCCGAAGCCCCGCCGCGGGCGGCCGGCGCCGGGTCGACGTCCAGCAGGTCGAGCCCCATCAGGTCGGTGTCGGGCAGCCGCAGCACGATGCCGTCGTCGGCGTGCATCACCTGGGCGTCCATCCCGTACCGCTCGGTGAGCCGGGCGCCGAGCGCCAGCGCCCACGGGGCGTGCACCTGCGCGCCGAACGGCGAGTGCACCACCACCCGCCAGTCGCCCAGCTCGTCCCGGAAGCGCTCCACGACGATCGTCCGGTCGTCCGGTACGTGCCCGCAGGCGGCGCGCTGCTCCTCCAGGTACGCGAGCACGTTCCCCGCGGCCCAGGCGTCCAGCCCGGCCGCCCGCAGCCGCTCCTGCGCCGCCGTACGGTCCATGCCGCTCAGCTCGCGCAGGAACGCGCCCAGCGCCCGCCCCAGCTCCAGCGGCCGGCCCAGCTGGTCGCCCTTCCAGAACGGCAGCCTGCCCGGCACCCCCGGGGCGGGGGAGACCAGCACCCGGTCCCGGGTGATGTCCTCGATGCGCCACGACGTCGTGCCCAGCGTGAAGACGTCGCCGATCCGCGACTCGTAGACCATCTCCTCGTCCAGCTCGCCGACCCGGCCGCCGCCCTTCTTCGGGTCAGCGCCGGCGAGGAAGACGCCGAACAGACCGCGGTCGGGAATCGTGCCGCCGGAGGTGACCGCGAGCCGCTGCGCGCCCGGGCGGCCCTTGACCGTCTGCGCCACCCGGTCCCACACCACGCGCGGGCGCAACTCGGCGAAGGCGTCGGAGGGATAGCGCCCGGCGAGCATGTCGAGCACGGCCGTGAACGCCGACTCCGGCAGCGCCGCGAACGGCGCCGCCCGCCGCACCAGCGCCAGCAGCTCCTCCACGTCCCACACGTCCATGGACGTCATCGCGACGATCTGCTGCGCCAGCACGTCCAGCGGGTTGGCCGGGATCCGCAGCGCCTCGATGGCGCCCTCGCGCATCCGCTCCGTGACCACCGCCGACTGCACCAGGTCGCCGCGGTACTTGGGGAAGACCACGCCGCGCGACACCGCGCCCACCTGGTGCCCCGCGCGGCCCACGCGCTGCAGCCCGGACGCCACCGACGGCGGCGACTCGACCTGCACCACCAGGTCCACCGCGCCCATGTCGATGCCCAGTTCCAGGCTGGACGTGGCGACCACGGCCGGCAGCCGCCCCGCCTTCAGGTCCTCCTCCACCTGCGCCCGCTGCTCCTTGGAGACCGAGCCGTGGTGCGCGCGGGCGATCACCGGCGGCGCACCCTGCGCCGCGCCCGACTGGGCCATGATCTCGGCGGGCGGCGGCGCGTCCTCCGTAAGAGGCTCGCCGACCGCACGCTCGTACGCGATCTCGTTCAGCCTGTTGCACAACCGCTCCGCGAGCCGGCGCGAGTTGGCGAAGACGATCGTCGAGCGGTGCTCCGCCACCAGGTCGACGATGCGCTCCTCCACATGCGGCCAGATGGACGGCCGGTCGGCACCCGCCCCCTCGTCCTGCACGGGCGAGCCGCCCAGCTCCCCCATGTCCTCCACGGGCACGACGACGGAGAGGTCGAACCGCTTCTCCGACGGCGGCTGTACGACCTCCACCCGCCGTCCCGGCGACAGGAACCGGGCCACTTCCGCCACCGGCCGGACCGTCGCCGACAGGCCGATGCGGCGAGCGGGCCGCGGCAGCAGCTCGTCCAGCCGCTCCAGGGAGAGCGCGAGATGGGCCCCGCGCTTCGTCCCCGCCACGGCGTGCACCTCGTCCAGGATCACGGTCTCCACCCCGGACAGCGCGTCCCGGGAGGCGGAGGTCAGCATCAGGAACAGCGACTCTGGCGTGGTGATGAGGATGTCCGGCGGACGGTTGGCGATCGAGCGGCGTTCGGCCGCGGACGTGTCCCCGGAGCGGATCGCCACCCGTACCTCCGGCTCCGGCCGGCCGAGGCGGGCGGCCTCCTGCCGGATTCCGGTGAGCGGGCTGCGCAGATTCCGTTCGACGTCCACGGCGAGCGCCTTCAGCGGCGACACGTACAGCACGCGGCAGCGCTTGCGCGCCTCCGCGGGCGGCGGGGTCGCCGTCAGCCCGTCGAGCGCGGAGAGGAACGCCGCCAGCGTCTTGCCCGAGCCCGTCGGCGCCACGACCAGCACGTCCGAGCCCTCGCCCAGCGCCCGCCAGGCGCCCTCCTGGGCCCCCGTGGGCGCGGCGAACGCGCCCTCGAACCAGGCCCGGGTCGCCGGGTCGAACGTCTCCAGCACCGATCTCGCCATGTGAACCATCGTGCACCCGACCACTGACACCCAGCACACTCGTCCCCATGGGGTCGCGTACGGCGCGGGCGTCGGGCGGCGCCGACGGCGAGTGGGCCCGGCACTGGCGCTACACCAGCCTGCCCGGCCTCGACCTGCTGCGCGCCCGCTACGTCGGGCACAGCTTCCCCGCCCACTCCCACGACGGCTACGTCTTCGGCGCCGTCACCGCCGGCGTGGAGGCCGTCGGCATGCCGGACGGCGTGCTCCTCGCCGGCCCCGGCACCGTCGTCATGATCAATCCCGAGGTGCCGCACACCGCCCGCGCCGGCGCCGCGGAGGGCTGGTCGTACGCGACGCTCTACCCGTCCGCCGCCCTGGTCGCCGAGGTGGCGGCGGAGGCCACCGCGATCCGCGGTACCGCGGGCTTCGGCGAGACGATGGTCGACGACCCCGGCGGCTCGCGGCTCATCGCCGAGGTGCACCGCGCCGCGGAGGAGGACAACCCGCTGGCCGCCGACAGCGTGCTGCGCGTCGTGCTGGCCCGCCTGCTGCGCCGGCACGGCGCGCGGCTCCCGGGGCGCGTGGCGGCGTCCGCGGGCGCGCGGACCGCCGCGCGGGCGCGGGCCCTGCTGTACGAGCGGATGGCGGCGCCGCCGACGCTGGGGGCGCTGGCGGCGGAGCTGGGCACGTCGCCGTTCGCGCTGCTGCGGGCGTTCAAGGAGGCGTACGGCACGCCGCCGCACCGCTGGCTGACCGATGCCCGGGTGCGCCGCGCGCGCCGGCTGCTGGACGAGGGGCTGCGGCCGGCGGAGGCGGCGGTGGCCGTGGGGTTCACCGACCAGCCGCATCTGAACCGGCATTTCACCCGCATCGTGGGCGTCCCCCCGGGCGCGTATCAGCGGGAGCGGGCCGGCTGAGCGGCCGGGCGTTCCGGGCCGCTTTCCGGGCCGCATTCCGGGGCGTTTCCGGGCCGTTTCCGGGACGTGCAAGAACGTACAAGACCGGTCGGACCCCGGCCGCATAACGTCCGGCGCATGGCCACAGAAGCGCAACCTCCGCCCACCGCCGATCGTGCGCCCGAGGGTCCTGCCCCCGAGGATCGTGCAGCCCTGCGCGACGGGCTCGGGGTCGGGGTCGCCGTCGGGCTCTCCGGGTTCGCGTTCGGCGTCACCGCGGCCGGCGCCGGGCTCAGCGCCGCGCAGGCGTGCGCCATGAGCCTGCTGATCTTCACCGGCGCCTCGCAGTTCGCCCTCGCCGGCGCGGTGGCCGCGGGCGGCGGCCCGTTCGCCGCCGCGGCCGGGGCGTTCTTCCTCGGCGTACGGAACGCGTTCTACGGGCTGCGCCTCGCCCCCATGCTCCGGCTGCCGCGGGCACTGCGCCCGCTCGCCGCCCAGTGGGTGATCGACGAGACCGCGGTCGTCACCATCGCCCAGCCCACCCGCCGCGCCCAGCGCATCGGCTTCGCCGTCACCGGGCTGACCCTGTACGTCTGCTGGAACGCCACCACCCTCATCGGCGTGCTCGGCGCCGAGGCCATCGGCGACACCGCCGCGTGGGGTCTGGACGCCGCCGGGCCGGCGGTGTTCCTGGCGCTGGTGGGGCCGATGCTGACCGGGACCGTGGAGCGGGCCACCGCGGTCGTCGCCGTGGTGCTCGTCCTCGGCACGCTGCCGACGCTGCCCGCCGGGACGCCGGTGCTGGTCGCCGCGCTGGCGGCGCCCCTGGTGCTGGCGCTGCACGGGCGCCGCATGCGCGGGCGTGCGCGGGGTGCCACGGCGGCCGGGGCGGACCGGCGGCAGTCGGATGCGCGGAAGACGGAGGGCGGCGCGTGAACACCTGGCTCGCGATCGGGCTGACCTTCGCCGGCTGCTACGCGGTCAAGCTGCTCGGCCTCTCCGTGCCCTCGGGCGCCCTGGAACGCCCCCTCGTGCGGCGCCTGGCCGCGCTGCTGCCGGTCGCCCTGCTGGCCGCGCTCACCGCGCAGCAGACCTTCGCGGACGGCACCACGCCGGTCCTCGACGCCCGGGCCGCGGGGCTCGCGGCGGCGGGGGGCGCGCTGCTGCTGCGGGCGCCGTTCCTGGTCGTCGTGGCCGCCGCGGTGGTCGTCACCGCCGCCGTACGGGCCGTGTCCGGCTGACCGACCCCGGGGCGTGCGCGGGCCGACAAGGGCCGGTGCCCGCACACGCCCCGGCCTGAAGCCCTCGCGGCGCACGCCCCGGGCCCGTCCCGTACGCCCTCCACTCCTCCCGAGCGCCCTCAAATCCGTCCGTACGCCCGCAGCGTCAGCAGCGCCTCCAGCGTCGCCAACGGCCTCGCCTCCAGCTCCGCCCCCGGCGACCAGCGCCGCCACGCCACCGGCCACCCCCCGTCCGCCCGCTGGTTCGCCGCCAGGAAGTCCAGCGACCGCGCCATCTCCGCGTCGCTGAACCAGCGCCGCGCCAGCGACCCCGGCCGCCGCGCGAAGTCGTGCGGGTGGTGGTGCTCGCCCGGCACGCGGCCCTCCGCCGCCGGCTGCGCGCCCGCCCGGCCCGGCTCCAGCAGCACCAGCCGCTCGGCGCGCACCAGCCGCCCCAGCCGGTCCGCGGCGGCCTCCGCCCGCCGCCGGTCGGGCACGTGGTCGAGGAAGGCGAGCGCGGCCTCCGCCTCGTACGGGCTGCTCCCGCGCAGCGTCTCGACGGCGTGCCAGCAGAAGTCGGTGGCGCGGAAGAGCCAGGCGTGCCAGACGTCGTTTCGGTGCAGCAGCCCCACGACCGGCGCGGTGGTCAGCAGCGCGCTCGGCGGGTCCGCCGGCACCGGCAGCCAGGGCGCGGCCGGGTAGCCGCGCAGCGAGGGGTGCACGGCGGGCAGGGCGCCGTCGGGGTTGGAGGCGGCGGTCAGGTAGCGGCAGACGTCCTCGGCGCGGCGGCTGGTGCAGCGGCCGAGGGAGTCGAGGACGCGCAGCGCGTGCACGGTGTGCAGCGGCTGGCTGACCGGGCCGCGCAGATCGGGGTCCAGGGCGTGCCCGTAGCCGCCGTCGGCGTTACGGTACGCCTCCAGCGCCTTGTCCACCCCGTCGGCGTCGGCGCCGCCGGGCGTGAAGTGGTGGGCGAACCGGCGCTGCTCCAGCACGCGGGCGGTCTGCCAGATGAACTCTGCGGCGCGGGCCTGCGGGGAGTCAGCCATGAGGCGACGTTACGAGCACGGCGCCACCGGCCGGGAGGCCAACGGGCGGGGAGCACTCTCAGGTGCACGTACGGGCGGGATAATGGACGCATGCGGTTGACGGTCTTCTGGCAGCGGATGCGCGACTACTTCGGCGAGCCCTACGTCGATTCCTTCGCCCGCGACCACGTGATGTCCGAGCTGGGCGGCCGTACGGTCCGCGAGGCGCTGGACGCCGGGTGGGACGCGCGCGACGTCTGGCGCGGGGTGTGCGCGGCGATGGACATCCCGGCGGAGATGCGCTGACCGCGCGGCGGTGGCGGTCGGCCACACTGTTCGTCCATGGCTGCATCTGCTGCTTCCGACGACACCGCCCGCGCACGAAAGACCCCTACCGCACCCGCGGCCCCCGCCGCGCCGGGCACGCCTCCCGGCGACGGCGCCCCGCCCGCGGCCCGCCGTGAGCGCATGCCTTCCTGGCTGCCCCGCGCGATCGTGCTCGTGCTGGCCCTGGTCGCCTGCTTCAAGGTCGCGGAGTGGGCCTTCCACGAGCTGTACGGGCTGCTGCTCAACATCGTGGTCGCCTTCTTCATCGGGCTGGCCTGCGAGCCCGCCGTCGACCGCCTCGCCGCCCGCGGCATGCGCCGCGGCGCCGCCACCGCGCTGGTGTTCCTCGGCATCGTGCTGGCCGCCGCGGCGTTCGTCGCCGCCCTCGGCTCGCTGGTCGCCGACCAGATCCGGCTGATCATCGAGAACTTCCCCGACTACGTCGAGTCCCTCGTCGAATGGATCAACGAGCGGTTCGGCACCGAACTGCGCGTGGACGACCTCCAGCAGGACTTCCTGAAGTCCGACGCCGTACGCGACTACCTGCAGCGCAGCGCCGACAACGTCTGGGGCATCTCCACCACCGTCCTCGGCGGTCTGTTCACCGTGCTGACCGTGGCGCTCTTCGCCTTCTACTTCACCGCCGAGGGCCCGCGGCTGCGCCGCGCGATCTGCTCCGTGCTGCCGCCGGCCCGGCAGGCGGAGGTGCTGCGCGCCTGGGAGATCGCGGTCGCCAAGACCGGCGGCTACCTCTACTCCCGCGGCCTGATGGCCATCGCCTCGGGCGTCGCGCACTACATCGTGATGGAGCTGCTGGACGTGCCGTACGCGCCCGCGCTCGCGGTGTGGGTGGGCATCGTCTCGCAGTTCGTGCCGACCGTGGGTACGTACATCGCCGGCGCGCTGCCGATCCTGCTGGCGTTCACCGTCGGGCCGTGGACGGCGGTGTGGCTGCTCGGCTTCGTGATCCTGTACCAGCAGTTCGAGAACTACCTGCTGCAGCCGCGGATCACCGCGAAGACCGTGGACATCCACCCCGCCGTGGCGTTCGGCTCGGTCGTCGCCGGCGCGGCGTTGCTGGGCGCGGTGGGCGCGCTGATCGCGATCCCGGCGACGGCGACGCTGCAGGCGTTCCTCTCCGCGTACGTACGCCGCTACGAGGTCGACGCCCGCGCCCACGGCGACCGGACCGGACGGCGCCGCCGCGGCCCGGCCAGGCTGGCCCGGATGCGCGCCGCGCTGCGGCGCCACCCCCGTACCGGCGCCGCGGACCCCGGCGACCCGCCCCGCGAAGACTCGCCCGACGACTCCGGTGAGCGCCCCGGCGAGGATCCCCGCGAGCCCTAGCCGCCCGCCGGCCCGTCCCCCGCCGACCCGTCCCCCGCCGACCCGTCCCCCGCCGGCCCGTCCTCCACCGGCGCGCTCCGCGGCACCGCGATCGTCACCCGGAGACCCCTCGGCTCGTTGCGTTCATAAGAGATGCGTCCCCCGCCCGCCGCCAGCAGCGCCCGGGCGATGGACAGCCCCAGCCCCGAGCCGGAGACGTTCTGATGCCGTCCGCTGCGCCAGAAGCGGTCGCCGATGCGGCCCAGCTCCTCGTCCGTGAGCCCCGGCCCGCCGTCGGCGACCACGACCGTCGCCGTGTCACCGTCCGCGTCCGCGGCAGCGGCCACCCGCACCTCCACCTCGCCGCCCTCCGGCGAGAACTTCACGGCGTTGTCGACGACCGCGTCCAGCGCGCTGGACAGCGCCACCGGGTCCGCCCAGCCGGTCACGGCCGGGGCGCCGGAGAGGAACAGCCGTACGTCCTGCGACTCGGCCAGCGGACGCCAGCTGGCGACCCGTTCCGCCGCCAGCCGCGCCACGTCGGTCGGCCGCAGGTCGGCGGGGGAGTGCTCGGCCTGCGCCAGGTCCAGCAGGTCGTCCAGCACCCGGGCCAGCCGGGTCCCCTCCGCCTGCACCGAGTCGATCTCCGCCGCGGCCCGCGGCGCCTCCAGCCGCAGCAGCTCGATGCGCAGCAGCAGCGCGGACAGCGGGTTGCGCAGCTGGTGGGAGGCGTCGGCGACGAAGGTGCGCTGCTTCTCCAGCACGTCCTCGACGTTGTCGGCCATCTCGTTGAACGACCCGGCGAGCCGGCGCAGTTCCGGCGGTCCGCCGGCGGCGGCGACGCGGGACTTGAGCCGGCCGGTGGCGATGTCGTGGGTGGCCTTGTCCAGCACGCGTACGGGCTTGAGCACCCAGCCCGTCAGCCGGTACGCCGCCGCCACCGCGACCGTCATCGCGGCGGTGATGCCGGCGCCGAGCCACAGCCAGCCGGTGAGGGTGCGCGAGCGCATGGCCCCGGTGGGCGAGTCGGTGACCACGACGGCGACCACGTCCCCGTCCCGTACGACGGGGGACGCGACGGTCAGCCGGCCGTTCTGCCAGGGCCAGACCTGCGGGGGGTCGTGGCTGCGGCGGCCGGCCAGGGCCTCGGAGAAGGCCGGCTCGCTCTGCCGGGCGGCCATGGCCCGCCAGCCGGCGGGGGCGGCGGCCATGGCGGTGCGGTCGCGGTAGTAGACGCCGGCGCGGATGCCGTAGAGGTCGTGGTAGCGGCGCAGCTCCTCCTGCAGCGCGCGCAGCCGCTCGTCCTCGACCGGCGCCCGGGCCTCGCTACGGGAGGCGACGTACTGCGCCAGCGAGGCGAAGCGGGCGGTGTCGTCGATACGGTCCACTATCACGCGCTGCTGCTCCTGCCCGGCGATCCGGTCGGCGAGCGGGAAGCCGAGCGCGAGCAGCATGCCCGCCATGAGCACGATGAGCAGCGGGAGCAGCCGGGTGCGCATACGGATCCGGCCTCAGCCGGCCGGCGGGGGGACGAGGCGATAGCCGACCCCGCGTACCGTCTCGATCAGCGCGGGCAGGCCCAGCTTGGCGCGCAGGGAGGCGATGTGGACCTCCAGGGTCCGGCCCGTCCCCTCCCAGCTGCTGCGCCACACCTCGCTGATGATCTGCTCCCGGCGGAACACCACCCCCGGGCGGGCCGCGAGCAGCGCGAGCAGGTCGAACTCCTTGCGGGTCAGCTGCACCTCCGCGCCGCCGACGCTGACCCGGCGCGAGTTCGGCTCCAGCGTCACGGGGCCCACGACCAGCGGCGCCGCGGGCTCGTCGGCCCGCTCGACGGCCCCGCCGGGCCCGGCCGCGCCCGTGCCGCCCGCCGCGCCGGCGGCCGGCTCGGGGTCGGCCGCGGCGGTGCGCCGGGCGACAGCGTGCACCCGGGCGAGCAGCTCGCCCGTGTCGTACGGCTTGACGACGTAGTCGTCGGCGCCCAGGTTGAGGCCATGGATGCGGGACCGGACGTCGGCGCGCGCGGTCACCATGATCACGGGCGTGCCGGTGAGCTTCCGGATCCGTCCGCACACCTCGAAGCCGTCCTGGTCGGGCAGCCCCAGGTCCAGCAGCACGACATCGAACGGGGCCAGCTCGCTGTGCAGCAGCTCCTGCAGCGCCTCCTGCCCGCTGTGCGCCTGGCCCACCTCGAAACCGTGCCGGGCCAGCACCGCGGAGAGCGCGGTGGCCACGTGGTCGTCGTCCTCGACGAGCAGCAGCCTCATCGACCCTCCCGTTCCCTCTCTCGCGTATCGTCTCAGCCCGCACAGGAATACACGCGGATACGGCCCTGCCCCGTCAAGTCCGGCCAGGTCACCGCGCGGTTTCTGTTATGTGACCGGCACGGTGAGCGGCGCCCCGATTCCACCCATTGTGTCCAATTGCAGCCGGATCGTTATGCTCAATTTCCCCTCAGATGTGATGACGCTGGTCGAGGCTGCTCACTAAGGTCCAGGCAACCGAAGAGGACGGAGCAAGACGCGGATGACCGAGGTTTCGACGGCCAAGGACGCCGTTCCGGCGACGGGCGAACCGCTGGTCGTGCTGGACAACGTCAACAAGCATTTCGGTGCGCTGCACGTGCTCCAGGACATCGACCTCACGATCACGCGCGGCGAGGTCGTCGTCGTCATCGGACCCTCCGGGTCCGGGAAGTCCACGCTGTGCCGCGCCATCAACCGGCTGGAGCCCATCGACTCCGGGCGTATCACCCTGGACGGCAAGCCGCTGCCCGCCGAGGGCCGTGAGCTGGCCAAGCTCCGCGCCGACGTGGGCATGGTCTTCCAGTCCTTCAACCTCTTCGCCCACAAGACGGTGCTGCAGAACGTGACCCTGGGGCAGATCAAGGTCCGCAGGAAGGACAAGTCGGCCGCGGAGACCTCCGCCCGGGCCCTGCTCGACCGGGTGGGCGTCGGCAACCAGGCGGACAAGTACCCCGCACAGCTGTCCGGCGGGCAGCAGCAGCGCGTGGCGATCGCCCGCGCGCTGGCGATGGAGCCCAAGGTGATGCTCTTCGACGAGCCGACCTCGGCACTCGACCCCGAGATGATCAACGAGGTGCTGGAGGTTATGCAGCAGCTCGCCCGGGACGGTATGACTATGGTCGTCGTCACACACGAGATGGGCTTCGCCCGTTCCGCCGCGAACCGGGTGGTCTTCATGTCCGACGGTCAGATCGTGGAGGAGACGACGCCCGACCAGTTCTTCACCAACCCTCGCAGCGACCGGGCGAAGGACTTCCTGTCGAAGATCCTGCACCACTGAGCTGCCGGCAACACACCAGACAGAAGGATGCTCACCATGAATCTCCGCAAGGTCAGCGCGGCCGCTGCCTGTGCCCTCGCCCTCACCGTCACCGCGGCCGCGTGCGGCTCCGACGACGACGAAGGCGGCGACAGCGGTGACGGCGGCGGCAAGGACTCGATCACCATCGGCATCAAGTTCGACCAGCCCGGTCTCGGCCTGAAGGAGCCCGACGGCTCGTACTCGGGCTTCGACGTGGACGTCGCCACGTACGTGGCCAAGGAACTCGGCTACTCCGAGGACCAGATCGAGTGGAAGGAGGCGATCAGCGCCGACCGCGAGACGATGCTGGAGCGCGGCGACGTCGACATGATCGCCGCCACCTACTCCATCACCGAGGAGCGGGAGGCGAAGGTCGACTTCGCGGGCCCGTACCTGCTGGCCCACCAGGACCTGCTGATCCGTGCCGACGACGACATCACCAAGGGCGAGGACCTCAACGGCAAGACCCTCTGCTCGGTCACCGGCTCCACCTCGGCGCAGAACGTCAAGGACACCATCGCGCCCAAGGCCCAGCTCGCCGAGCGCCCCGGCTACTCCGAGTGCCTCGACGCGGTCGCCAACGGCCAGATCGACGCCCTGACCACCGACGACTCCATCCTCGCCGGCTACGCCGCCCAGGAAGCCAACAAGGGCAAGTTCAAGCTCGCCGGGCTGAACCTGAGCAACGAGAACTACGGCGTCGGCGTCCAGAAGGGCGACGAGAAGATGAAGAACGACATCGACGCCGCCCTGGAGAAGATGGTCTCCGACGGCTCCTGGGACAAGTTCATGAAGGCCAACCTCGGCCCCGCGGACTACGACTTCGATCCCGCGCCGAAGATCGGCGACATCAAGCAGTGACCCCTCGCACCGCCGCCTCCCGGCGGCGGTGCGACCGCACAGTCGAAAGCGGTGGTGCGCCGCCCGGCACGGGTGGCACACCACCGCCTCCACTTAAGGCGAGAGCGCTGGACTGACGTTGGACATCATCTCCGATTACGACACACAGATCCTGGACGCGTTCTGGGTCACGGTGAAACTCACCCTGCTGTCCGGCCTGTTCTCCCTCGTCTGGGGGACGATTCTGGCGGGCATGCGGGTCAGCCCCGTCCCGCTCATGCGGGGTTTCGGCGCGGTCTACGTGAACGTGATCCGCAACGTCCCCCTGACGGTCATCATCGTGTTCTGCGCCCTCGGGCTCTCCGACGTCTTCGGGGTCACCCTGGGCGCGGGCATCGACTTCGACTCCAAGTTCTTCCGGCTGGCGGTGCTCGGCCTGTCCGCGTACACGGCCGCGTTCGTCTGCGAGGCGCTGCGCTCGGGCATCAACACCGTGCCCGTCGGTCAGGCCGAGGCCGCCCGCGCCATCGGGCTGAGCTTCAGCCAGGTCCTCACCCTCATAGTGCTGCCCCAGGCGTTCCGCTCGGTCGTCGGCCCGCTCACCAACGTCCTCATCGCCCTCACCAAGAACACCACGGTGGCCGCGGCGATCGGGGTCGCCGAGGCGGCCCTGCTCATGAAGGAGATGATCGAGACCGAGGCGCAGCTCCTGCTCATCTCGGCGATCTTCGCGCTCGGCTTCGTCGTGCTGACCCTGCCGACCGGGCTCCTCCTCGGCTGGGTCGGCAAGAAGGTGGCGGTCAAGCGATGAGCTCGGTTCTCTACGACGCGCCCGGCCCGCGGGCCAAGCGGCGCAACATCGTCTACACCGTGGTCTTCCTCGCCGTGCTGGCGCTCGGCGCGTGGTGGGTCATCGACCAGCTGAACGAGAAGAACCAGCTCGAATGGGCGCTGTGGAAGCCGTTCTTCACGGACTCCCAGGCGTGGACCACGTACCTGCTGCCGGGCCTCGGTGAGACCCTCAAGGCGGCCGGTCTCTCGCTGCTCATCGCGCTGCCGCTGGGCGCGCTCTTCGGCATCGCGCGGCTGTCGGACCACGCGTGGGTACGGGTGCCGGCGGGCGCGGTCGTGGAGTTCTTCAGGGCCATCCCGGTGCTGATCCTGATGCTGTTCGCGAACCAGTTCTACTCCGAGTACACCGACATCGACAGCGAGCAGCGCCCGCTGTACGCCGTCGTCACCGGGCTCGTGCTCTACAACGCCTCCGTGCTCGCCGAGATCGTCCGCGCCGGCATCCTCTCCCTGCCCCGGGGGCAGACCGAGGCCTCCAAGGCCATCGGCCTGCGTAAGGGCCAGATGATGGGCTCCGTGCTGCTGCCGCAGGCCGTCACCGCGATGCTGCCGGCGATCGTCAGCCAGCTCGTCGTCATCGTGAAGGACACCGCGCTCGGCGGCGCGATGATCGGCTTCAGTGAACTGCTCGTCGAGCGGCGCACGCTGGCGTCCAACTACTCCAACGTGTTCGCCAGCTTCATCGTCGTCGCGGTGATCTACGTCGTCGTGAACTTCATCCTGACGTCCCTCGCGAGCTGGCTGGAGCGCATCGTCCGACGCGGCAAGCGGACCACCGGCGCGGTGGTCGGGGTCGCGGCGGTCGACGACCTGAGCACCGGTGCCGCGGCCGGTGCGCTGGGCGCCGCGGGCGGCGCGGCCGGCGGTGCCGGCCTCGCGGGCGGCGGCGGTGGCGGGGGAGACGGCGGCGGCGGTGGCGGGGGAGGCGGCGGCGGGACGTAGCCCGAAGGCCGGCCGTCGGCCCTCAGCTTGACTGCGGTGTCCGGCAGTGGGTTGCATACCTCGTGTGATCGCGCACCGGGCTCCAACCCCCTTAGTACGTAGGCACCATGGCGCCGGAGGCGCATCACCGTGGACCCGGTGATCATCGTCGGGGCGGGCCCGGTCGGGCTCGCCCTGTCGTTGGCTCTGGCACGGCACGCGGTCCCCACCGTCCTCCTCGACGACCGGCCCGCCGGCGACGCCGAGGAGGACGGCAGGCCCGCCGGCCCGCGCCCGGCCCGTACCGCGGTGCTGCGCCCGCACACCACCGCGTTCCTCGACCGCCTCGGCGCCGCCGACGCCCGGGAGCGCGGCGCCCGCTTCACCGGCTGGCGCGTGCTGCGCGGCGGCCGGACGCAGGTGCGGGTGGAGTTCGGCGCCGAGGGCGAGCCGGCTCCGCTCCACCTCTCGCAGTACGCCCTCACCACGACGCTGGCGGCGCTCGCCGACAACTCCAAGCACGTCGAGGTCTTCCGCGGCAGCCGGCTGACGGAGCTGCGGCAGGAGCCGTACGGCGTCCACGTCCGCACCCGGGCCGGGACCTGGTGGCGCGGCAGCTGGCTCGTCGGCTGCGACGGCGCCAGATCGACCGTGCGCAAGCTGCTGGAGGTGCCGTACGCCGGCCGCACCGCCGTCGAGCGGCACGCCGTCGCCGCCGTACGGGCGGACCTGCCGTGGCCGGGCGAGGGCGTCCTGTACCGCGGCACCCCGCGCAGCGGGCCCGGCGCCGAGTGCGTCGCCCGGCCGCTCGGCGACGACCGGTGGCGGCTGGACTGGCTGCTGCCGCCCGGCGGCGGGGTCGTCACCCCCGAGGCCCTCGTCGCCCGGCTGGAGTCCACTCTGCGCGCGTGGACGGGCACCCGCCACCCTTCGTACGAACTCCTCGACACCGGCGTGCACACCGTCCACCACCGGCTCGCCCGCCGCTGGCGCCGCGGCCGGGCGCTGCTCGCCGGCGACGCCGCCCACCTCGTCGGCTCCCTCGGCACCCAGCAGCTCGACGAGGGCCTCGCCGACGCCGAGAACCTCGCCTGGAAGCTCGGCCGCGTCTGGCACCAGGCCGGCCGCGACGACTCCGGCGACGACCTCGTCGACACCTACGTCACCGAGCGCCGCGGCGCGATCAGCGCCCGGCTGCGCGCCGCCGACCAGGTCCGCCCGCTGCTGCGCCGCGCGGGCGGCCTGCGGGCGGCGGTGCGCGGCAGGTCGGCGGCGGAGCTGCTCACGGACGGCCACCTGGGCCGCGGCCGGGTAGGCGGTCCGCCCGTGTACGACACGGCGCCGGCCGGCCTGGACGGGGCGGTGGAGGTGGGCACGGCGCCCGGCGCCCGGGTCGCCGACGTCCAAGTGATCGCGCCGGACGGTTGGACGGGCCGGCTCTCCGAGCGGCTGGGGGGCGACCCGCTGATGGTGCTGGTCGCCCCGGGCACCCGCGTCTGGGACCGCGGCCGGTGGCTGCAGGCCGGCCTGATGCCGAAGCTGGTCCGGCTGGTGGGCGAACTCCCGGTACGCGCCCGGCTGCTGGTCGCGGAGGGCTACCCGGGTGCGGCGGCGCACACGGTGCTGTACATCCGCCCGGACGGCCATCTGATGGCGGCGGTGGCGGGGGTCCGTGAGGAGTCGCTGCGGCTGTGCGCGAACCGGATGCTGGGGTGGGCGGACGACGCGGCGGAGTAGCGCGCTGGCGGGCGAGCGGTGAAGGCCTACAGCCAGCCCGGGAACGTGTCGCCTTCGGCGACGATGGCCGCCGGGCCCGTCATCTCCACCTCGCCGTCGGGGTGTTCGGTCACCACGAGCCGGCCGCCCGGCACGTCGACCGTGTACGTCTCCGGGCGGCCCGTCGCCGCCGGGTCCACGCCGTCGCGGCGGGCGGCGGCGACGGCCACCGCGCACGCGCCCGTACCGCACGAGCGGGTCTCGCCGGAGCCGCGCTCGTGGACCCGCATCGCCACGTGCCGCGGGCCGCGGTCCACGACGAACTCCACGTTCACCCCCGCGGGATACGCCGACGCCGGCGCGACCCCCGGTGCCTCGTACAGCCGCCCCGCGTCGGCGAGGTCGGCGACGAACGCCACCGCGTGCGGATTGCCCATTCCGACGTTGCGCGCGGGCCAGCTCCGCCCGTCCACCGTGACCGTGACCTCGGCGTCAGGGCCTTCCGCGAGCGCCGCCCGGCCCATGCCGACCGTCACGTCGCCGTCCTTCGCCAGGTGCACCCGGCGTATCCCCGCGCGCGTGCCCACCGTGAGGTCGCCGGTCTCCACGAGCCCGGCGTGCTGCAGATAGCGGGCGAAGACCCGCACCCCGTTCCCGCACATCTCGGCGAGGCTGCCGTCCGCGTTGCGGTAGTCCATGAACCACTCCGCCCCGGCGGCCAGCCGCCGCCCCTCCGGGTGCGCGTCGGACCGTACGACCCGCAGCAGGCCGTCGGCGCCGATGCCCGCCCGGCGGTCGCAGAGGCGGGCCACGGCTGCGGCGGACAGGTCGATGAGACCGGCGGGGTCCGGGACGATCACGAAGTCGTTCTCGGTGCCGTGTCCCTTGAGGAAGTGCAGCTGCTCGGTGCTCACCCTGCGATCGTAACCGTCCGCGCCGACAGCGCCCCCACGTCCATGAGCGGGCCGGGCTCCGGCCCCGCGGGCGCGCCGCTCAGCGCAGCCGGGCAACCCGCCACACGGCGAGGGCGACGGCCGCCGCCACCGTGGCCGCGTACAGCAGGACGATCCGCCAGTCCGCCCGCCGCCCCGAGCCGCGCCGCGGCAGCCCCGGCAGCGCCAGCCCCACGCGGCGCGCGGCCATCATCGCCCACCCGGCCGCGCAGCAGCTGATCAGCAGCCCGAGCATCGCCACGACAGGACCGCCGCCGCCGAACTCGAAGGCCAGCGGGAACGCGAACATCAACGAGCCGAGCGCGGCCAGCGCGACGATGGGGGCGAGCTGCCAGAAACGCAGCAGCCGCGGCGGACGCAGTTCGCGGAACGACTCCTGGCCGACAGGCTCCGGCGCCTCGGTGAGGTCTCCCGCGAGGTCGTCCGCGGGCTCTGCCACGGGCCCGGCGATCCGGTCGTCCTGCGGCTCCCGTCGACTGTCACGAGGGCCGGCCTCCATAGCCACGCGCCCTCCCAACCTCCGGCGACTTTCAGGCTTCACAGCTCGTCTTGATGATGGCACGCCCGGGAACACCCGCAGTGCCACCGGGGCGTCCCGATGCCATGACGTGATCAGCCTGTGACCGACCGTTCGAGTAGGTCCCATGCGGTGTCCGGAAGCCGGTCACGATCGGCTTCCGCGCCGCTGATCCAGTGCACGCGCGGGTCGCGCCGGAACCACGTCTCCTGCCGCCGCGCGAACCTCCGGGTGGCCCTGACGGTTTCGTCGCGGGCCTCCGCTTCCGTGCACTCGCCGGCCAGGAACGACAGCACCTGCTGGTACCCCAGGGCCCTGGAGGCCGTACGGCCCTCGCGCAACCCTTCCGCTTCCAGCCGCCGCACCTCCGCCACCAGGCCGGCCTGCCACATCCGGTGCACGCGCCGCTCGATCCGGCCGGCCAGTTCGGGGCGCGGCACGGCGATGCCGATCTGGAGCGTGTCGTAAACCGACTCGTGCGCCGGGAGATTCGCCGTGAAGGGGCGGCCGGTCAGCTCGATCACCTCCAGCGCGCGTACGATCCGGCGGCCGTTTCCCGGCAGGATCGCCCGCGCCGCGGCGGGGTCGGCGGCGGCGAGCCGGGCGTGCAGCGGGCCGGGCCCGCCGGCCGTCAGCTCCGCCTCCAGCCGGGCGCGGACGGCGGGGTCGGTGCCGGGGAAGTCCATCGCGTCGACGGCCCCGCGTACGTACAGCCCGGAGCCGCCGACGAGCACGGCGGTGCGGCCGAGCGCGCCGAGCCGGTCGATCTCGGTGCGGGCCAGGCGCTGGTACTCGGCGACGCTGGCGGTCTCCGTGACGTCCCACACGTCGAGCAGGTGGTGCGGCACGCCCTGCCGCTCGGCGGGCGTCAGCTTTGCCGTGCCGATGTTCATCCCACGGTAGAGCTGCATCGAGTCGGCGTTGACGACTTCGCCGCCGAGCCGCCGGGCGAGCGCGATGCCCAGCTCGGACTTGCCGGCGGCCGTGGCGCCGACGACCGCGACGACCTGGGCCCTGGGTGTGGTGTCTGTCACGCGGCAAGTCTCGCAAACAACGGGATGCCCTCGAACGAGCGGCGTAACGCGGCGCCGTCGGCGTCGTTTGCCGTTCCGAGGTTCCGAACGCCGGTTGATGAACCGGGCGCCCGGGGTGGCGCAATGAGACGCTCCGGACGGCGCGGAATTTCGCCCCCTCAAGTCAGTTATGGAGTAGAAATGGGCGTTTTTGCCAGGCTTCTTCGTCGTGGCGGGACGAGCGGGGAGGGGCAGGCCGCAAACGAGCCGGCTCCGGCCGCCGAAGCGGAGACCGCCGGTGCGGCTGGTGCGGCCGGTGCCGGGGAGGCCGCGGCGGCCCCGGCACAGCCGGCGACCGGCGAGGAGCCGCCGGGCGCGGAGGCCGCGGAGGCCGCGGGTGCCGCGGGTGCCGCGGGGATCCCGAAGCAGCAGTCGGCCGAGGGTGCCGCGGACAGCGACGCGGGCGACGAGGCCCGTAAGTAGACCGGCAGGCAGGCCACCCGGGAGGCGCGCGGCACCGGCACCGGCACCGGCCGGGGCCCGTGGCCTCCGGGCCGTGGCTTTCCGCGGGTCAGGACCAGGTGGCGACGAAGTAACCCACGCCGTACGGGGCTTCGTTGTACAGAAGTGCTCCGCGCAGGCCGGTCTTCTCGGCCGCGCCCGCGGCGACCTGCCAGCAGGCGCGGCCCGTGGCCTGGAGGTCGAAGGCCAGCTCCGCGTCCAGGGCCGCCAGCGCCGCCGTGTCCGCCGCGCCGAGTGCGCGGGCCGCCTCCGCGTCGAAGCCGGCGGCGCGCTCGTCGTGGTAGCCGGGGGCCTTTCGGGTGCGGCGGGCGCTGCCGTCGCCCATGACCAGCAGCGCCACTCGCCGCGCCCCCGCGGCGATCTCCCGGCCCACCTCCGCGCACCGCTCGCCCGGCAGCGGCTCACCGACGCCCAGCCCCTCCACGGGCGCGCCGTTCCACTCCGCCCGGTCCAGCAGCCAGGCGCCCACCGCCAGCGACGGCGGCAGCTCCCGCTCGCCAGGCTCCGGCTCTGGCTCCGGCTCCGCCGCCGCGCCGTCCGCCGGCCCGAGCCGTACCGCCAGGTCCACGCCGAATCCCCGGAACGATCCCCGGGCCCCCCGCGGATGCGGACCACGTCCGGCCTTCTCCGCGGGACCGATCACGACCAGCACGTCCGGCCGCGCCGCCGCCAGCACCCCCACGGCGTCCATACACGCCGCTCTGAGGCCCTCCAGCTCGCCGGCGGCGCCCGAGGCCACCGCCGGTACCAGCAGGGGCGGACAGGGGCAGCAGGCGGCGGCGACGAGCATGAGCCGCAGCTTAGGCCCTGTCGTCGGTCTCCCGCCCGCGGCGCGGCCCCCGGCGCGCGCTCCCCACGGCGCTCAGGCGCGCGTGGGCGGAATGCGCAGCCGCATAGTCGGGATCGACCGACGAGGCCCCCTGCGCGGTCGACCCACCGCCCGCGATCGCACCCACCAGGCGCCGCGCACCCTCCGGCCGCCGGCGAACGTGCCGGTGCACGGCAGGATTGCGGCGCGTACACGCCGCGCGTGTCGTACGCCGCACCTCGGACAGGCATACGGCGACCGGGCCCCGGCGTACGGAGCCCGTGGAGTACGGTCAGCGCGCCGGCCGCACCCCGGCGGAGCCGCTCAGTGCGCCGCGCAGCCCTCCGCCGCCGGCAGCGGATCCGGGACGCCCACCTTCGGCAGCCCCAGCAGCACGCCCTTGCCGCCCGCCGCGCCCGCGGCCGGCCCGCCCTCCTGGCGCGCCGCCCAGGCGTCACCGGAGCGGGTACGCCGCACCGCCCGCGGCGGGGACTGGGCCAGCAGGTGGTGGGGCGCCGCGTAGGTGATCTCGACCGTCGCCATGTCGCCCGGTCGCACCGGCTCCTCCGGCCGTGCGAAGTGCACCAGCCGGTTGTCGGGCGCCCGGCCGGACAGCCGCCGCGTGGCGCCGTCCTTGCGGCCCTCGCCCTCCGCGACCATGACCTCCAGGACCCGGCCGACCTGCTTCTTGTTCTCCGCCCAGGAGACGTCCTCCTGGAGGGCCACCAGCCGCTCGTACCGCTCCTGCACGACCGCCTTCGGCACCTGCCCGGCCATCTCGGCCGCCGGCGTCCCCGGCCGCTTGGAGTACTGGAAGGTGAACGCCTGCGCGAAGCGCGCCTCGCGCACCACGTGCAGTGTCTCCTCGAAGTCCGCGTCGGTCTCGCCGGGGAAGCCCACGATGATGTCGGTGGTGATCGCGGCGTCCGGGATCGCGGCCCGTACCTTCTCGATGATCCCCAGGTACCGCTCCTGCCGGTACGAGCGCCGCATCGCGCGCAGCACCGTGTCCGAGCCGGACTGCAGCGGCATGTGCAGCTGCGGCATCACGTTCGGCGTCCCGGCCATCGCCTCGATCACGTCGTCCGTGAAGTCCCGCGGGTGCGGCGAGGTGAAGCGCACCCGCTCCAGCCCCTCGATCCGCCCGCAGGCCCGCAGCAGCTTGCCGAACGCCTGCCGGTCGCCGATGTCGGACCCGTACGCGTTGACGTTCTGCCCCAGCAGCGTGATCTCGCTGACGCCCTCCGCGACCAGCGCCTCGACCTCGGCGAGGATGTCGCCGCTGCGGCGGTCCTTCTCCTTGCCGCGCAGCGCGGGGACGATGCAGAACGTACAGGTGTTGTTGCAGCCGACGGAGACGGAGACCCACGCGGCGTACGGGCTCTCCCGCCGCGTCGGCAGCGTGGAGGGGAACGCCTCCAGCGACTCGGCGATCTCGACCTGCGCCTCCCGCGCCACCCGCGCGCGCTCCAGCAGCACCGGCAGCTTGCCGACGTTGTGCGTGCCGAAGACGACGTCGACGTACGGGGCGCGGCGCACGATCGTGTCGCGGTCCTTCTGCGCCAGGCAGCCGCCGACCGCGATCTGCATGCCGGGCTTCGCGGCCTTCTTCGGCGCGAGCTGGCCGAGGTTGCCGTACAGCCGGTTGTCGGCGTTCTCCCGTACCGCACAGGTGTTGAAGACGACGACATCCGGGGTGGTGTCGGCGGTGTCGGTGGTGTCGGAGCCCGGCTCCGCGCGGACGTAGCCCGCCTGTTCAAGCAGCCCGGACATCCGTTCGCTGTCGTGGACGTTCATCTGGCAACCGAACGTCCTGACCTCGTACGTGCGCGGCTGTGCGACTTCCTCGGGCATGCCAGCGATCATCCAAACGGCGACGGGGGTTCCGGACGGGCCGCCATGGCGGCGGCGGCCCGTCCGGTCAGTCTACGACCTCGGCGGCGGCCTCAGTCGGCCCGTACGGCGGGGGCGTACCGCCTCAGCTCGGCGGCCAGCTCCTCGTGCACCAGGGCCTTCAGCAGCGTGCCCGTGGCGGTGTGCTCCTCCGAGAGCACCTCGCCCTCGGTGTGCACCCGGGAGACGAGCGCGCCCTTCGTGTACGGCACCTCGGCCTCGATCTCGACCTGCGGGCGCGGCAGCTCGACGTCGATGAGCGCCTTCAGCTCCGCCACGCCGTCGCCGGTCGCGGCCGAGACCGCGATCGCCCGCGGCTCCATGCGCAGCAGCCGGCGCAGCACGTCCGGCTCGGCGATGTCCGCCTTGTTGATCACGACGATCTCGGGTACGGACGTCGCGTCCACGTCGCGGATCACCTCGCGCACGCTGACGAGCTGCTCCTCGGGCGCCGGGTGGGAGCCGTCGACCACGTGCACGATCAGGTCGGCGTCGCCGACCTCCTCCATCGTGGAGCGGAACGCCTCGACGAGGTGGTGCGGCAGGTGCCGTACGAAGCCGACGGTGTCCGTCAGCGTGTACAGCCGGCCGCTGGGCGTCTCGGCGCGGCGCACGGTCGGGTCGAGGGTGGCGAACAGCGCGTTCTCCACCAGCACGCCCGCGCCCGTCAGCCGGTTGAGCAGCGAGGACTTGCCCGCGTTCGTATAGCCCGCGATGGCGACCGACGGCACCTTGTGGCGCTTGCGCTCCTGCCGCTTGACGTCCCGGCCGGTCTTCATGTCCGCGATCTCGCGGCGGAGCTTCGCCATCTTCTCGCGGATGCGCCGACGGTCCGTCTCGATCTTCGTCTCGCCGGGGCCGCGGGTGGCCATGCCGCCGCCCGCGGAGCCCGAGCCGCCGCCGCCCATCTGCCGGGACAGCGACTGACCCCAGCCGCGCAGCCGCGGCAGCATGTACTGCATCTGCGCGAGCGCGACCTGCGCCTTGCCCTCGCGGGACTTGGCGTGCTGGGCGAAGATGTCGAGGATGAGCGCCGTGCGGTCCACGACCTTGACCTTGACGACGTCTTCGAGGTGGATCAGCTGGCCGGGGCTCAGCTCACCGTCGCAGACGACCGTGTCGGCCGCGGACTCGACCACGATGTCGCGCAGCTCCAGGGCCTTGCCGGAGCCGATGTACGTCGCGGGGTCGGGCTTCTCGCGGCGCTGCACCACGCCGTCGAGCACGACCGCGCCGGCCGTCTCGGCGAGCGCGGCCAGCTCCGCGAGCGAGTTCTCGGCGTCCCGGGCCGTGCCGGAGGTCCACACGCCGACGAGCACGACCCGCTCCAGCCGGAGCTGCCGGTACTCGACCTCGGTGACGTCCTCCAGCTCGGTCGACAGACCGGCGACGCGGCGCAGCGCCGCGCGGTCCTCGCGGTCGAACTGATCGCCGTCGCGATCTGCGTCGGATCCGGGACTCCACGCGGCTTCGGCTTCCATGAGGGCGTCGGCACGCAGGCCTTCCGGGAGACGCTGGTCGTCCTGGGGAAGGTGGGTAGGAGAAGTCATCGGATCCTTGTCTGTGAGATCGGTGTCTGGAGATCGTGTCTGCCTCTTCGACAACGCCCCGCAGACCGGGAGGATTCCCCGCACGGCGGGCGTCGCGGCATCCACGATGGTCGCACGCCGCCGTACGCGCGTCACCCGCTTTACGGCCCGTAAGCCCCGGCACGCCCGGGCCGCGCGCCGGCTCACCGCGCCGGTTTCGCCGGCTTCGCCGGCTTCCAGTCGGGGTGGCCCGGCATCGGCGGGGTGCGCTCGCCGTACAGCCAGGCGTGCAGGAAGTCCTCCAGGTCGCGGTCGGCGACCTCGGAGGCGAGGGCGACGAAGTCCGCCGTGCCGGCGGTGCCGTCCCGGTGGCGGGTCACCCAGGCACGTTCCAGCTCCGCGAACGCCGCGGTACCGATCTCCTGGCGCAGCGCGTACAGCACGAGCGCGCTGCCGTCGTAGACCACCGGCCGGAACAGCTCCAGCCGCCCGCCCGCCGCGGGCTTCCGCGGGGCGGCCGGCGGGCCGCCGTCGGCGCGCCAGCCGTCGGAGTGCTCGTACGCGGCGCGCATCCGGCGCACCAGGCTGCCGCGGTCGTGCCGCTCGTCGGTGAACAGCGCCTCGTACCAGGTGGCATGGCCCTCGTTGAGCCACAGGTCCGACCACCGGCGCGGCGTCACGCTGTTCCCGAACCACTGATGCGCCAGCTCGTGCACCAGCACGCCCTCGGCGCGCTTCGGGTGCTGGGCCACGGCCCGCAGGAAGTCGCGGCCGAAGACCGACAGGGTCTGCGTCTCCAGCGCGAAGCCCATGGGCGCGTCCACGGACAGCACGCCGTACGTCTCCAGCGGGTAGCGGCCCACGCGCCGCTCCATCCAGGCGATCTGCGCGGGCGTGCGGCCGACGACGGGGCGGGCGGTGCGCCGGTCGCGCTCGGGGACGACGTGGCGCAGCGGCAGCCCGTGCGGGCCGGTGTCGCGCAGCACGGCGGAGCGGCCGACGGACACCTGGGCCAGCTCGGTGGCCATGGGGTGCGCGGTGCGGTATGTCCACGTGGTCCGGGCGCCGGCGCGCTCGCGGGCGAGGCGCAGGCCGCCCGCGACGACCGTGAGGTCCTTCGGGGCGGTGACGCGGAAGGTGAAGCGGGCCTTGTCCGCGGGGTGGTCGTTGCCGGGGAAGACGCGGTGGGCGGCGTCGGCCTGGTTGGCCATCGCCAGTCCGTCCCTGGTACGGATCCAGCCGCCGCCCGTGCCGCGGGGGTCGCTGGTGTGGCGTACGACGATGCGCAGCGGCTCGCCGGGGGACGGGGGGCGGGCGGGGGTGACGACGAGGTCTTCGCCGGCGCGGACGTGGGCGGCGGGGCGCCCGCCCACGGTGACGTCGCGGACGGCGCCGTGGGTGAAGTCGAGGTTGATGCGGGGCAGCCGCTCGGTGGCGCGGGCGGTGATCGCGGTGCGGGCGGTCAGCGGGGCGTCGTTGCGGCCCGGGTAGGTGAGGGCGATGTCGTAGTCGAGGACGTCGTAGCCGGGGTTGCCGAGGTGCGGGAAGAGGGGGTCGCCGAGGCCGGCGGGGCGGGGCGGCGGCGGGGCGGCGTCCTGTGCGCCGGTGCCGCCCGGGGCGGCGGGGGCGGCGGCCAGGGTGGTGGGAGCGGCGAGGACGACGGCGGCGAGCAGGGCGTGGCGCAGCGGGCGGCGCCGGCGGACGGAGCGGAGCATGCGCTACCGCTATCAGCGGGCGGGCGCCGCGCGGGGCCGACGCGGCAGGGGTGCACTCTAACGAGTGCGGGTGCGCAGGCTGGGCGCCCGCTGAGCCGCGCCCGGCGGGTGCTGGGCGCGGGAGACGTCGTACACCCCGGGCACCCGGCGCATCGCGCGCATCAGGCCCGGCAGCTCCGCCGGGTCGGGGAGCTGCAGCGTGTACGTGTGCCGTACCCGCTGCTGGCGCGGCGGCTCGACGTCGGCGGCGACGACGGCGACGCCCTCGGCGGCGATGGCCTCGGTGAGGTCGGCGAGCAGGTGGGCCCGTACGAACGCCTCGGCCCTGAGCGTCACCCGCAGGTCGGCGGGCGGGGCACCCTCGGCCGTACGCCAGTGGACGCGCAGCTCGGCGCGGCCGGCGGTGGCCATCCGGGCGATGGCGGCGCACCCCACCCGGTGCACGGCGACGGCGCCGCCGCGGACGACGAAGCCGGTGACGGCGTCGGGGGGGACGGGCGTACAGCAGCCTGCGAGGCGGAGCGTGGCGTCCGGCAGGTCGGCGACGGCGGGCTCGGCGGCGCGCAGGTCGTCCGGCCGGGAGGCGTGCAGGTCGTCGGGCAGGACGTCGGGCATGTCATCGCGCTGGTCATCGGGCTGGTCGGCGGGCGTGCCGTTGGGTCGGGAGGCGTGCAGGTCGTCGGGCAGGGCGCCGGCGTCGGCGGCTGACGCGGCGGGGGCTGCGTTCTCCCCGGTGCCGTCGGTTGCGCTCCCGGTTGCCGTGGCGGCAGCGGGGGGCGACGGCGGGACGGGGAGCGCGGGCTCGGCCGGCAGCGCGTCGGCGGGCTGTGCCGCCGGGTGGTCCGCCAGCCAGCGTGTGATGGCGATCCGCGCCGCCGGCGTCTGCGCGTGGTCCAGCCACTCCGGCGCCGGGCCCGACGCCTCCGACGCCAGCAGCAGCGTCAGCGCGTCGCCGTCGGTCAGCCGCGTCCCGAGGCCGGCGAGCCGCCCGTTGACGCGCGCGCCCACGAGCGCGTGCGCCGTCTCGCCGTGCCGCGCGTACGCCGCGTCCACGCAACTCGCTCCCGCGGGCAGCACCAACGGCCCGCCCGGGTCGCAGAAGACCGTGATCTCCTGGTCCGGGGCGAGGTCTTCGCGTAAGGCGGACCAGAACGCGTCGGGGTCGGGCGTGGACCGCTGCCACTCCAGCAGCCGCTTCAGCCAGTCGCCCACCTGACCGGCCGCGGGCCGCGCCAGCGGGCTCGCCAGTGCCACCACCCCGGCCTCGGCGACGCGGTGCATCTGCCGGCTGCGTACCAGCGTCTCGACGACGTACCCGCGCTGGTCGGCGATGGCCGTGTGCAGCGACTGGTACAGGTTGAACTTCGGTACCGCGATGAAGTCCTTGAATTCCGCGGGCACGGGCTTGAAGCACGTGTGCAGCTCGCCCAGCACCGCGTAGCAGTCGGCCGCCTCCGGGACCAGCACGAGCAGCCGGCCGAAGTCCGTACCGCGCAGCTCCCCGCGCTTCTTCAGCGCGCGGTGCACCGAGACGATGTGCCGCGGGCGGATGGCGACTTCGGCGGTGATACCCGCGGCGTGCAGGACCTCGCGCAGCTCGGCCGCGGTCTCCTGCAGGGGGTCGGGACGGCCGGCGTTGGCGAGCAGCAACTCGCGGCTGCGCGCGTAGTCCTCGGGGTGGAGGACGGCGAACACCAGGTCCTCCAGCTCGGTCTTGATCGCCTGCACGCCGAGCCGCTCGGCCAGGGGGATCAGCACATCGTGCGTCACCTTCGCGATGCGCACCTGCTTCTCGCGGCGCATCACGCCCAGCGTGCGCATGTTGTGCAGCCGATCGGCGAGCTTGATCGACATGACCCGTACGTCGCTGCCGGTCGCCACCAGCATCTTGCGGAACGTCTCGGGCTCGGCGGCGGCCCCGTAGTCGACCTTCTCCAGCTTGGTGACGCCGTCGACGAGGTACGCGACCTCCTCACCGAAGCCCGACCGCACCTGGTCGAGCGTCACCTCCGTGTCCTCGACGGTGTCGTGGAGCAGCGAGGCCGTCAACGTCGTGGTCTCGGCACCGAGTTCGGCGAGGATCAGGGTGACGGCCAGCGGGTGCGTGATGTACGGGTCGCCGCTCTTGCGCATCTGGCCGCGGTGCGCGTCCTCGGCGAGCAGGTACGCCGTGCGCAGCGCGGCGATGTCGGCGTCGGGGTGGAAGCCGCGGTGCGCCTTGGCCACATGCTCCAGGGCGTGTGGCAGACCGTCCCGCGACGACGCGCCGCCCAGCAGAGCCACCCGGCCGAGCCGGCGGAGATCGAGGCGGGCCCTGCCGCGTCGGCGGGCGCCGCCCGCCGGATTGCCCGGACTGTGGACCTCTGCGCTCAATCGGCACCTCCGGCAGCTCACCGGCGCCCGTGCCGGTACTTGATGCTACCGAGCCGATCACGCGGTGCTGTACGGCTCTCGCCCGGCGTGGGCCAGATCACCCATTCGAGCGATCGGACCGTGCCGCCGCGTCGATCGAGGCCAGCGAACGCCGCACCTGATTGCGGTCGGTCGTGTACCAGAAGTCCGGCATGGAGGCGCGGAGATAGCTGCCGTAACGGGCCGTGGCCAGCCGCGGGTCGAGCACGGCGACGACGCCGCGGTCGCCCGTGGAACGTACGAGCCGGCCCGCGCCCTGCGCCATGAGCAGCGCGGCGTGCGTCGCCGCGACCGCCATGAAGCCGTTGCCGCCGGCCTTCTCCACCGCCTCCTGCCGGGCGGTGGCCAGCGGGTCGTCGGGGCGCGGGAAGGGGATGCGGTCCATCACCACCAACTGGCAGCCGGCGCCCGGCACATCGACGCCCTGCCACAGCGACAGGCTGCCGAACAGACACGTCTCCTCGTCCGCCGCGAAGCGCTTGATCAACTCGCCGAGCGTCTCCTCGCCCTGCAGCAGCACCGGGAGGTCGAGCCGGCCGCGCAGCTCCGTGGCCGCCGCCTCGGCCGCGCGCTTCGAGGAGAACAGCCCCAGCGTGCGCCCGCCGGCCGCCTCCACCAGCTCCGCCAGCTCGTCGAGCATGTCCTTACGCGTGCCGTCCCGGCCGGGCCGCTCCAGGTGCTTGGCGACGTACAGGATGCCCTGCTTGCGGTACTCGAAGGGGGAGCCGACGTCGAGGCCCTTCCAGACCGGGGCGCCCTCCTCGCCGCCGCCCTCCTTGGGCAGCCCCAGCGAGGCGCCGATCCCCGCGAAGTCGCCGCCCAGCTTGAGCGTCGCCGACGTGAGCGTCACCGACCGGTCGCTGAAGACCTTCTCGCGCACCAGCCCCGACACCGACAGCGGCGCCACTCGCAGCGACGCCCCGAACCGGTCGTGCCGCTCGAACCACACCACGTCGAACTCCGAGCCCTGCGTGATCCGCTCGGCGACCTCCTGCACGTTCTCCACGGAGGCCAGCGCGAGGCGGCGCACCGCGTCCTCGTCCTGCACGGAGGCGTCCCGCGTGGTGCCCAGCGCGGAGATGACCGTACGCGCGGCGTCCCGCAGCGCCAGCAGCGCGTACCCCAGGTCCTCCGGGACCGGCTCCAGCCGGCCCGGCAGCGCCAGCTCCATCAGCCGCTCGAAGCTCTCGGCCGCCGTCTGCAGGGCGTCCGCCGCCTGCTCGTTGACGAGCTTCGCCGACAGCCGCACCGCGCGGTTGACCCGACCCGGCGTCAGCTCGCCGGTGGCCACGCCGGTGACCCGGGAGACCAGCTCGTGCGCCTCGTCGACGATCAGCACCTCGTGCGACGGCAGCACCGGGGCGTCCTCCAGGGCGTCGATGGCGAGCAGCGCGTGGTTCGTCACCACCACCTCCGCCAGCTTCGCCCGCTCCCGTGCCGCCTCCGCGAAGCACTCCGGCCCGTACGCACAGCGGGCGGCGCCCAGGCACTCGCGCGCGGACACCGACACCTGCGACCAGGCGCGGTCCGAGACGCCCGGCGTCAGCGAGTCCCGGTCGCCGCTCTCCGTCTCGTCCGCCCAGTCGCGCAGCCGCAGCAGATCCTGGCCGAGCCTGCTCGACGGCTGCGACGACGCGCTCTCGAACGGGTCGAAGAGCCCGGCGCCCTGGTCAGGGTCGTCCTGCGGCACGCCCTCGTGCACCCGATGCAGACACAGGTAGTTCGACCGGCCCTTCAGCGTCGCGAACTCGGGGCGGCGGCGCAGCCGCGGGTGCAGCGCGTCCACCGTGCGCGGCAGATCGCGCTCGACGAGCTGCCGCTGCAGCGCCAGCGTCGCGGTGGCGATCACGACCCGCTCGCCGTGCGCGAGCGCGGGCACCAGATAGCCCAGCGACTTGCCCGTCCCCGTCCCGGCCTGCGCCAGCAGGTGCGAGCCGTCCGCGATCGCCTCCGCGACCGCCTCGGCCATCCGCACCTGGCCCTCCCGCTCCACACCGCCGACGGCGGCGACGGCGGCATGGAGCAGCTCGCGCAGCTCGCTGCGGTCGGCGGGGCCGTCGTGGCCGGCGGGGCCTGCTTGGTCTGCGTGGTCGGCCTGGCCGGCCTGGTCGGCCTGATCGGCGTGGTCGGGGGAGTCGGCGCCGTCGGCGGGCGCGAGGGCGTTCTGGTCTGCCATGGCTCGCAACCCTAAGGGGCGGCACTGACAGTGACGGCCGTCACGTCGAGTGAAGGGGGTTGGGTACGGTGCCGTCGACGGCGGCGTGCGGGCGGCGGGGGCGGTCGCGGTAGCCGTCGAGGTAGAGGCGGTTGCGGTTCAGGCACAGCCGGTCGATACGCGGCGCCAGCAGGTCGAAGAGCGCGAAGCGCTCCGCCAGCTCCGGGAACCGCCGCTGATACCGCAGGATCTCCGCCCGTACGAGGCCGAAGAACTCCGCCTCCGGCACGCCCAGCTCGTCCGCGCACAGCGGCGCCAGATAGCGGAAGACGCCGACGAACAGCCCGGAGTGGATGAACTGCGGCAGGAAATCCGGCGACTCGGTCAGCAGCGTGCGGCGCACCTCGTCGGGCATCCCGGCGTGCTCGGGCAGCGGCTTGGAGCTGACGTTGACGTCGTCGACGAAGTCCTTCACCGCCAGCCGCACCGGCACGTCCTCGCTGTCGAAGACCACGACGGCGTTCTCGCCGTGCGGCGAGAAGACGGTGCCGTAGCGGTACAGGAAGTGCAGCAGCGGCGGCAGCAGGGCGGCGAAGAGCCGCGCCAGCCACGCCGCCGGCGCCAGCCCCGAACGGCGTACCAGCTCCGCCGTGAGCGAACGCCCCCCGGTGTCCGTCCACAGCAGCGCCGCCAGCGTCCTGGCCCGTTCCCCGGCGTCCAGCAGCGGTCCGATCGGCTCCCGCCAGATGCAGCCGAGCAGCTCGCGGTACTGGTACGGGACGGTCGGGAGCGCGTCGTAGAGCGGATGGCGCACCGTCACGCTCGCCGTCTCGCCGAGCAGGACGACACGCGTCTGTTCGGCGAGGAACGGGTCGGCGTCACGGAGCCCGTGCACCCAGCGCGTGACGGCGGGGGCCGCGAGGGTGCGCTCCGTGGGCAGGCCGCGCCAGACCAGGGTGTTGAGCACGGACAGCGGTAGTTTGACGGAACGCGCCCGCGGGCGGCTGAGGTTGAGGAACGTACGGACCGACTGCTGCGGCAGCCACCTGTCGGACGGGCCGCCGTCGGCCGGCAGCGGGATCACCAGCCCGGCGCCGACCTGCGGCGCGTAGAGCGTGGCGACCGTCTCGTCCCACTGCCACGGGTGCACGGGCAGCCACAGGTACTCACCCGGGTCCCGGCCCGCCCCGGTGACCGCGTCGGCGAACACCGCGCGCGTGTCGGCGCTCAGCTCCTCCGCGTACAGCTGCTCGGCGTGGGCGAGGGCGGGCACACCGCGGTACTCGGCGAGGGAGCGGTGCACCGCCAGCCACGGCAGCCGCCGCGGGACGCGGGCCTCCGGGGCGTACGCGGCGGCGTCGGCCGCGGAGAAGCCGATGCGGCCCTTGTTCGCCACGAGCCACGGGTGGCCGGTCTGGTGGCCCTCCAGCTCCGCGTAGCCGAGGTCGGCGAGGCGGGCGGCGGACACGGCGCCGCGGGCGAGGCGGACGTCGGCGGCGAGGGTGGCGGTCAGCTCGCGGATGAGGTGGCCGGTGGTGTCGCCGGCCAGCCGCAGGAGCCCGTCGTGGGCGCGGGCGAGGAAGCCCAGCGGGTCGCCGTCGGGGGAGAGGGAGTCGGGGTCGACGCGCCAGTGGCCGTACGGGCCGCGGCGGGCGGTGAAGCGGTACGTGACGTTGTCGGCGACGGACAGGCGGTAGGGGCGCGGGGCGGTGTCGCCGGGCGCTGGTCCGGGACGGGGCCCGGGGCGGCCGGTGTCGGGGCCGGGATCCGGTTCGGGTTCCGGTTCGGGCTCCGGGGCGACTATGCCCTCGTAGGCGAACTCGCCCAGCATCTTCGCCAGCAGCCGGCGGGCGGCCAGATCCCAGTCGGCCCTGCGGATGGTGTTCGCGGCGTCGGACAAAGGCGTTGGCTCCTCTCCGTACTAAGGCTGGTCGGGCGGCCGGGGCGGCGGCGCGGGCGCCGCGCCCCTGTCACGCAGCGAGCGCTCGCGGACCATCAGCGCCGCCCGCTTGTCGGGCAGAGCCAGCTCCGCCCGGAAGCGGAAACCGGCGTTCAGAAAGGCGGCGACCGACGGCACGTTGTGCACGTCCGGCTCCGCGAGCACGCGCGCGCACGCCGCGTCGTTGTCGAACACGAGGTCGCTGATCGCGCGGATCAACAGGCTGCCCAGGCCGCGGCCCCGGTCGGCGCCGCCGCCGACGAGCAGATGGACGCCCGTGTCGTACGGACGCGCGGGGTAGTACCGGGCAAGCGGGTCGCGGTCGGCGCGGTACAGCTCCCAATAGCTCATCCGCACCCCGCCGAGTACGCCGAAGCAGGGCACGCTGTGCCCCGCGTCGACCTGTGCGCGCACATGCCGGGCGGTGACCTCCGCGGGGCCGGCGAGCTTCCAGAAGGCGGCCACGGAAGGGTCGTTCATCCATCGGTGCAGCAGCGCTATGTCGCGCCCCGGGCCGGCGGGGTCGACGGGTTCGAGGCGGAACGGGCCGGCCGGTGTGTCCGCGGGCGGCCAGCCGGCGACGTCGTACGGAGCGGAGGGCCGGGCGGCTGCTTCTTCAAGAAGCGGGACGAGGCCGACGCCGAAGTCGATGGTGTCGTCGGGGAGCGGCTCCGGGGGCCTGGTGGAGGTCGGGGGATCGGGTGGCACGGGGCCTCTTCTCGTCGTACGGAAGGGGGCTCGGGGGCGGTCAGCGGGCCAGCGGGTTGGGGACGGTGACGTACACGGACTGCGTGTCCACCGGGCCGACCAGCTCGTCCAGGCCGTGCACCCGGGTCAGCAGGTTCGCCTTGCAGCGCAGCGTTCCGCCGCCGAGCAGCCGGTCGGCCAGCGCGCAGCGGCCCCGGCCCGGGCCGCCGCCCGCGGCGGACTGCTCCAGGAAGCGGCGGAAGGCGGCGAGGAGCACGCGTTCGTCGACCAGCCCCGCGGCGCCGAAGGCGCCGACGAGGCCGAGGACGTTGTTGACGCCCAGGTAGTACGCGAAGCGCTCGTCGGTCACGTCGTCCGGGACGAACGTGTCGCTGGCGGCGCCGAGCCCCGGCAGCCGGCGCTCCAGGTCGGCGCGGTGGGACTCGCGGAAGTAGTACCCCTGGTTGTCCCGGTAACGGCCGCCGGCCGGCCAGCCGTCGGCGTCGAGCAGCAGCACGGTGTTCTGCTGGTGCGCCTCAAGCGCCACGCCGGCCTCGGAGTCCAGCCACATGACGGGCCGTACCACCACCTCCAGATAGCGCAGGAACCACTCGGCGGCCACCGCGCACGTCCCCTGCCCGGTGAGGTCGGCGAGCCGCTCGACGACCTCCTGCAGCCGCGAGCGCATCGCGCCCTTCGGCGACCGCGGCACCGGGGACGTCAGCGCCGCGACGCACACCGCGTCGTCGTGCGCCGCGAACGGCTGGTGCCGTACGACCGCGTCCAGACCCGCGACGGGCTCGCCGGCCGGGGTGTCGACGGCCAGCCACGCCGGATCGCGTACGACATCGAAGCCCAGCGCGCCGGGGAGGCCGCCGGGGAAGGACGCCTGCCACTCTTTGCCGAGGCCGGAGCGCAGCAGCCGGTGAACCTCCGTGCCGCGGTGCAACTCCTTACGGAGGTTCTCGCGGCGGGAGTTGGTGATTCGTACGCCCAGGGACAGCTTCAGCATCGCGGGCGCGCCGCGGCGGTACAGGGTCCGTACGGACGCCGTCGGGTGCCAGGGGTCGCCGTGCGGGCCGAGATCGCGCAGCAGGCCGGCGTCGAACAGCGCGCCGGCGTCGGGGCGTTCGCGCACCTCGCGGGCCTGCCACGGGTGCACGGGCAGCGGCGTGCAGCCCGGCGGCACCTGCAGCCCGGGGCCCGCCAGCCGGGCGGCCAACTCGCGTGCGGGCACGCCCTTGCCGCGCTCGGTCCACGCCGAGTCGCCGGCGAGGACGCTGTCGTGGACGGCCAGCCAGTGCAGCGGGAAGCTGCCACGCAGCTCCGGCGAGTAGCGCCGGGCCTCGGCCTCCGACAGCCCCTCGCGGCTCTTGGGGGTGGGGTGCAGCGGGTGGCCGAGGAGCAGGGACTGCTCGCCGGTCAGGAACGGGTCGGCGGTCGCGGGTGGCGTGTTCGCGCGGCGGGCGCTGAGGAACACCGCGGTCCGCCGCACGGAGTCGGCGACGCGGCCGACGAGGTCGGCGCCCCCGTCGGACGGGTCGGGGGCGGGGCGGGTACGGGTCCCGTCGGTGTCGGCGGCCCGCGCGGCGGCGTACGCGGCCTCCCGGCTCAGCAGCGCCGCCAGCGTCACGGCGTCCACCGGCGGCGCGTCCTTGGGGGCGCCGTGCAGCACGGGCCGTCCGAAGCGGTGCCAGCCGGCCGCCGACCAGTACCGCACGGGAACGCGCAGGCACGCCCCGCTGGCGGGCAGCAGCAGCCGCAGCGTGCCGCTCTCCGGCGCCGCCACGCCCTGTTCCCGCACCCAGCAGCGCAGCAGGTTCTCGGCGGCGGCAGCGTCGGCGGCGACCCGCGCGTCCGGGTGCTCCAGGGGGTCCGGCTCGGGCCGCCCGCCGCCGCGCCCGGCGCTCCGCCGGTACTGGCGGGGCACGGCGGGCTCGATGAGCCGGGCCAGCCGCCGGTGCACCGGGGGCCGGCCGCTGCCGGCCGGGAGTTCGTCGCTGGCGGGCTTCGCGTTCACAGACGTGCACCTCGTGAGGGGTCGCGTACGGGGCGAGCGCCCCAGGGCCGCGCGGAGGGGCCGGGGGCGGGGGCGGACGGACCGGTGCGTCGGGGCACGCGGGCCGCGCCGCGCGGTCGGCACACGCGCGCGTACCCGCCCGCTTCGCGAACCGTGGGCACAGCCCCACCCCCTCGCACCGGATACGGGTCTGCATCCCCCGCACTACCAACGACGCACCCGCCGCCGGAACACGGCCGCCGGCAAGATCCTTGGCCGTGCGGGAACCGCGGGGCCCGGTACGGCCGTCCACAACGGCACCGGCATAGTGGGGGCTCGTGTCCCGCCGGGACACCTGCGTCGAGAATCTGGGGGAGTCGATCCATGCCCGCCAACGGGAAACGTCGTATACCGAGGAAGGCGCTGGCCGCGGCGGCACTCGCCGTGACGCTGGCGATGACCGCAGGGGCCTGCGAGGACGGCGGGGGCGACAGCGGCGCCGACGACAAGCAGCAGGAACAGCAGTCGCAGGCCCCCGAGAAGGAGTTGACGCTCCCGGAGGGGATCCCGGACGCCCTGAAGGACATCGACCTGGACAAATGGCGGGACGGGGGCTGGGAGGACTGGGCCGAGGAGGAATGGCTGCGCGACGCGCGCGAGTTCATCAACCCGATCATCGAGGACCTGTGGGACCCGGACCGGATGTGGGACGCGGAGCAGCCGCCGACACAGATCGACGAGAACGACGTGTCGGAGGACCAGGGCGTCACCGACCCGGAGCCGCAGCCCGTGGACGCCGAGGAGGCGGCCACGCCCTACACGGACTCGAACCCGGCCGCGGGCAAGATCTTCTTCGACACGCCCGAGGGCCCCATGGTCTGCTCCGGCACCGTGGTCGCCGACCCCGCCAACCCGGGCAAGTCCAACCTGGTGGCCACCGCGGGCCACTGCGTGCACAAGGGCGCCGACGGCGGCTGGTGGCGCAACATCATCTTCGTGCCCTCCTTCAACCCCGAGGGCAAGACCGTGGCCGAGCTGGAGGCCGAGCAGGCGACGGAGGCGGAGATCGCGCCCAAGGGCACGTTCTGGGCCGAAGAGGCCCGTACGACCGACGAGTGGATCTCCGAGGGCAAGACGGAGGGCGGCGTGGGTGCCCCGTACGACTTCGCCGTGATGAAGGTGCAGCCGAAGGACGGCGGTAGCGAGTCGCTGGAGGAGACGGTCGGCGCCGCGCTGCCCGTGTGGTTCGACGCGCCGGCCGTGAAGGACGTCGGTGACGTGACCGCCACCGGCTACCCGCAGGCCGCGCCGTACGACGGCGCGCGCATGTACTCCTGCACCGACGCGCCGGGCCGGCTGTCGATCCAGGCGGCGCAGCCCACCATGTACCGCATCGGCTGCACCATGACCGCCGGCGCCTCCGGCGGCGGCTGGACCGCCTCGAACGACGGCGAGGAGCAACTGGTGTCCGTCACGTCCATCGGCCCGCTGCAGGCCACCTGGCTGGCGGGGCCGCGCCTCGACAAGGAGGCCAAGGGGGTCTTCGACCAGGTGAGCGGCGGCTAGCGTCCCTTTCCGTACGCCCGGTCCGTACGCCCTTTCCGTGCGGCCGGTTCGTACGGCCGGACGCGGCGGCGTCCGGCGCACAGAGGCCCGACGGCGCGCCGGGCTCCCACCGGGAGCCCGGCGCGCTGGCCGTTCCGCGCCCCGGTTTGGCAGGATCGCCGCGTGGTCCTCTCCTTCCCGCGCCGCCCCGGCCGGCGCCGGGCGCTGCAGGCCGCCGTGGCCACGGCGGCCGTCCTCGGGCTGCTCCTGTGGTGGTTGCTGCCGCTGGGCGGTGACGGACGTCCGGACGGCAAGGTGGTCTTCGCCACGGGGGTGCGCTCCGGCGTCTACGCGGAGTACGGCCGGCTGCTGCGCGAGGGGCTTGCCCGGGACGAGCCGGGCCTCGACGTCCGGCTGCACCCCAGCCAGGGGTCCATCGACAACCTGCGGCAGGTCACGACGGGGCAGGCCGACTTCGCCGTCGCCACTGCCGACTCCGTGGCCACGTACCGCCGCGACCGGCTGCCCGGCTGGCAGCGGCTGCGCGCGGTGGCCCGGCTCTACGACGACTACGTGCAGCTCGTCGTCCTGCGCGACTCGCCCGTCCGGCGCACCGCCGACCTGCGCAACCTCAAGGTCGGCGTGGGGGAGGACGGCTCCGGCGTCCAACTGATCACCCGGCGGCTGCTGTCGGCGGCCGGTCTCGACTTCGACGACGACGTCACGGCGGTGCGCGCGGGCCTGAACTCGATGCCGGAGCTGCTGCGTGAACGGGAGATCGACGCCTTCTTCTGGTCGGGCGGGCTGCCCACCGAAGCCGTCGAGCGCCTGGCGGGGCGGGCGGAGATCCAGCTCGTACCGCTCGGCGACCTGCTCGGGACGCTGCACGCCCAGGGCGAGCTGGCCCGCTACTACCGGGCCGCGGTGATGCCGCCCGACGCCTACCCCACGGTGCAGCGGGATACCGCGGTGCCGACGCTCGCGGTGGCGAACCTGCTGGTCACCACCGAGCGGGAGGACCCGCGGCTGACGGAGAGCGTGACGAGCACGGTGATAAGGGACCGGGACCGGATCGGCCGCGTGGTGCACGCGGCGCAGCGGGTCGACCTGCGCACGGCGGTGTTCACCGACCCGCTGGAGCTGCACGAGGGGGCGGCGCGCTACTACCGGCAGGAGAAACCGTAGGACCCGGCGCGGTGTGAACAGGTGCGAACGGCGGGAGCTGCGGGGCGCGTGTGTCGGGCGATGCGGGTTGACACCAAAATCGAACATCGATTCCCATGGTTGTTCCGGCCGGGTTTTCCACAGGCCGGGCAGACGCGGGGCGCGTTGTCAGTGGCAGGCGATAGCGTCGTTGACGTGAAGCGATCGACTCAGACATCCCGGGTGGAACCCATGGCAGCGACTGACCGCGAGAAGGCGCTCGACGCCGCACTCGCCCAGATTGAACGGCAATTCGGCAAGGGTGCCGTGATGCGTCTCGGCGAGCGGCCGAACGAGCCCGTGGAAATCATCCCCACCGGGTCGACCGCTCTCGACGTCGCGCTCGGCGTGGGCGGTCTGCCGCGCGGCCGCGTGGTGGAGGTGTACGGCCCGGAGTCCTCCGGCAAGACGACCCTGACGCTCCACGCGGTGGCCAACGCCCAGCGGGCCGGCGGCACGGTGGCGTTCGTCGACGCGGAGCACGCCCTCGACCCGGAGTACGCGAAGAAGCTCGGCGTCGACATCGACTCCCTCATCCTCTCCCAGCCCGACAACGGCGAACAGGCGCTGGAGATCGCGGACATGCTGGTCCGCTCCGGCGCGCTCGACCTGATCGTCATCGACTCGGTCGCGGCCCTCGTGCCGCGCGCGGAGATCGAGGGCGAGATGGGCGACTCGCACGTCGGCCTCCAGGCCCGGCTGATGAGCCAGGCTCTGCGGAAGATCACCAGCGCGCTGAATCAGTCGAAGACCACCGCGATCTTCATCAACCAGCTGCGCGAGAAGATCGGCGTGATGTTCGGCTCGCCCGAGACCACCACCGGCGGCAAGGCGCTGAAGTTCTACGCCTCGGTGCGCCTGGACATCCGGCGCATCGAGACGCTCAAGGACGGCACGGATCCCGTTGGCAACCGCACGCGCGTCAAGGTCGTGAAGAACAAGGTCGCGCCGCCCTTCAAGCAGGCCGAGTTCGACATCCTCTACGGGCAGGGCATCAGCCGCGAGGGCGGCCTGATCGACATGGGCGTGGAGCACGGCTTCATCCGCAAGTCCGGCGCCTGGTACACGTACGAGGGCGACCAGCTCGGCCAGGGCAAGGAGAACGCCCGGACGTTCCTGAAGGACAACCCCGACCTGGCGAACGAGATCGAGAAGCGGATCAAGGAGAAGCTGGGGATCGGCCCGAAGCCGCCGGAGAGCGCGGACGGCGAGCCGGGCGCGGAGGCGGCGGGCGACCCCGCGGCGGCGGCCGTGGACGGCGCCGCCTCCGCGGGGAAGAAGACGGTGCCGGCGCCGGCCAAGACCGTGAAGGCGGCCAAGGCCGCGGCCAAGAGCTGATCCGTGGTCCGGCGCACCGACTGGCCGCTCCCGCCCCCGGACGACGGCCGCCCGGCGTCCGCGGGCGGCCCGGAGGACGCCGCCGCCCGGCCGGCCGGGCGGCGGCGGTCACGGGGCCGGAGAGAGCCGTCCGAGGAGCGGGTGCGGGAGGCGTCGCTCAGCCCGGAGGAACGGGCGCGGGCAATCTGTCTGCGCCTGCTCACCGGGGCGCCGCGTACCCGCAGGCAGCTCGCGGACGCGCTGGCCAAGCGGGACGTCGACGCGGAGGTGTCGGTGGCCGTGCTCGACCGCCTGGAAGCGGCCGGGCTCATCGACGACGCGGCGTTCGCCGGCGCCTGGGTGGAGTCCCGGCACCACGGCCGCGGCCTCGCCCGCCGCGCGCTCGCGCGCGAACTGCGCACCCGGGGGGTGGCGTCCGCGGTGGTGGACGAGGCGGTGGGCCGGCTCGACGCGGACACCGAGGAGGAGACGGCACGCGAGCTGGTCGCCCGCAAGCTCCGCGCCACCCGCGGCCTCGACCGGGAGAAGCGCATCCGCCGCCTGGCGGGCATGCTGGCCCGCCGGGGGTACGGGGAAGGGCTCGCGCTCCGTGTCGTCCGCGAGGCGCTGGAGGCGGAGGGCGAGGATACGGAGAGCCTGCTGGAGGACTGACCGGCGCGGGGGTCTGCCGGCGGCGCCGGGGCCCGCTCCGTGAGCGGCGCCGGATACGGCCGCCGCGCGGTCGAGTCGTGTCTTCGACTCCGCGTGGTTACGTCTTCGAGTTCGCGTGTCCGGCCGCCGCCGCGGCCGGTTCGCGACACTCCACGCCGCACAGGGCGGCGGGCCCGGGGCCAGGTGCCCGGGCCGGATTCTCCGTGCCGGGCTCAGACCCGGCGGAGGACCGCCACGACCTTGCCGAGGATCGTGGCCTCGTCGCCGGGGATCGGCTGGTACGCGGCGTTGTGCGGCAGCAGCCACACGTGGCCGTCCTCGCGCTTGAACCGCTTGACCGTGGCCTCGCCGTCCAGCATCGCGGCGACGATGTCGCCGTTCTCGGCGACCGGCTGGCGCCGGACCGCGACCCAGTCGCCGTCGCAGATCGCCGCGTCGATCATCGAGTCACCGACGACCTTCAGCACGAACAGCTCACCGTCTCCGACGAGCTGCCGCGGCAGCGGGAAGACGTCCTCGACCGACTCCTCGGCGAGGATCGGCCCGCCGGCGGCGATCCGGCCGACCAGTGGCACGTACGACGCGGCGGGCTTGCCCGTGGTGTCGGCGGCGGCCTGGCTGGCGGGCGTCTCCGCGCCGCGCACCTCGTACGCCCGCGGCCGGTGCGGGTCCCGGCGCAGGAAGCCCTTGCGCTCCAGCGCCATCAGCTGGTGCGCGACGGAGGAGGTGGAGGAGAGCCCCACGGCCTGGCCGATCTCGCGCATCGACGGAGGGTAGCCACGGCGCTGCACCGAGTCGCGGATGACCTCGATGACCCGGCGCTGCCGCTCGGTCAGCCCCGAGCTGTCGGCCCTGATGCCCGGCGGGCGCCCCGGCATGGAGCGCTTGGGTGGCTGCGCGTCGCCCTCGCGGCCGTCCCCGGGCGCCGGCGCGAGCTGCTGCTCGGCTGCCTGCGGGGGCCGTTCGTCGGCGGCGATGGCGGCGGTGTCTGCGGTGGTGGTCACGTCTTCGGCCCCTCTCGAGACAGGTCTCTCTCTCGTTAGAGACAACGGTAGTTGCTTTCGAAAGGTTGCGCCAAACACACGTTCGAGTGAAAAACTTCGTTTTCGCTACCGTGATCCATCAGCTGGGTGTAGGGCGCTGGCCCGGCGGCTGCTCGCCGCTCGCCCCGGTCCGCCCTGTGGCCCCGTCCCCACGGCCGTCGTCCAGTTTGTCACCCTCGCCCCACCCGTGTCGCCGTCCGCGCGCTCCCGTAGGCTGGCCATCTCCCGCCCGCCGCCCCGCCCGGTGCCGGCCCGATCTCGCGGCGCGGCAACACTCACCGCCCTCAATGGCAGCCAAACCCCAGATCTAGTGGTTAGATGGGTGTCAGCGGCCCACAAGTTGTGGTCCCCCTTCCTCTCAGCGGAAGGGCATCCCATATGCTTGGGGCCTGCTCCGGCGGACCGCGGGGGGTCGCCGGACCGACGTGCCGTGCGCGAGACATGCGCGAGAAGGGGAGGCTGGAGAACGATGCACTGCCCCTTCTGCAGGCACCCCGACAGCCGGGTGGTCGACAGCCGCACCACCGACGACGGCGCAGCAATCCGCCGCCGCCGGCAGTGCCCCGACTGCTCGCGCCGCTTCACGACGGTGGAGACCGCGTCCCTGATGGTCATCAAGCGCAGCGGGGTCACCGAGCCCTTCAGCCGCGCCAAGGTGATCACCGGAGTGCGCAAGGCGTGCCAGGGCCGCCCCGTCACCGAAGACGCGCTGGCCCAGCTCGGCCAGCGGGTCGAGGAGGCGATCCGGGCCACCGGCAGCGCCGAGGTCTCCAGCCACGACGTCGGGCTCGCCATACTGGGCCCGCTGCAGGACCTCGATCTCGTCGCCTACCTGCGTTTCGCCTCCGTCTACCGCGCCTTCGACTCCCTTGAGGACTTCGACGACGCCATCACGCAGTTGCGGACCGCGGACAGGCCCCCCGCCGACGGTGGCGGCCCGGACGTTCAGGACGGCCAGGCCCCATCTCCCGCGCCGGGCGACCCCGGCGCGCCCGGCCCCGGCCGCGGTTCCGGCCGCGGCGAGGCCCCCGGAGTCCCGTCACCCGGCAGAGCGGCCGGCTGACGCCCTCCGCGGGCCTCCCGTCATCCACACCCGGCCGGCGTGCGGCGCAGCGCGCCGAATCCGGCGTAACAAGCAGATCAAGAACAGGCACCGTGCCCGGGAAGACGCGGGCACACCAGGGCGTTCACGCCCGTAGAGGGAGGCGGCATGACAGAGACGACGAGCGGCCCGGCGCGTAGTTCCCGCAAGGGCGGCGCCAAGGGGAACAAGGGCCTGCGCATCGAGCGAATCCACACCACCCCCGGCATGCACCCGTACGACGAGGTGGAGTGGGCGCGCCGTGACGTCGTCATGACCAACTGGCGCGACGGTTCGGTCAACTTCGAGCAGCGCGGCGTGGAGTTTCCCGAGTTCTGGGAGGCCAACGCCGTCAACATCGTCACGAGCAAGTACTTCCGCGGTGCGGTGGGCACCCCCAAGCGGGAGACCAGCCTCAAGCAGGTCGTCGGCCGGATCGTGAAGACGTACCGCAAGGCCGGCGAGGACCACAAGTACTTCGCCTCGCCCGCGGACGCCGAGATCTTCGAGCACGAGCTGACCTACGCCCTGCTGCACCAGATCTTCAGCTTCAACTCGCCGGTGTGGTTCAACGTCGGCACCCCGCAGCCCCAGCAGGTCAGCGCCTGCTTCATCCTCTCCGTCGACGACTCCATGGAGTCGATCCTCGACTGGTACAAGGAAGAGGGGATGATCTTCAAGGGCGGCTCCGGCGCCGGACTCAACCTCTCCCGTATCCGCTCCAGCAAGGAACTGCTCTCCTCCGGCGGCAACGCCTCGGGACCCGTCTCGTTCATGCGCGGCGCCGACGCCTCCGCCGGCACCATCAAGTCCGGCGGCGCCACCCGGCGCGCGGCGAAGATGGTCGTGCTCGACGTCGACCACCCCGACATCGAGGCGTTCATCGAGACCAAGGTCAAGGAGGAGGAGAAGATCCGCGCCCTGCGCGACGCGGGCTTCGACATGGACCTCGGGGGCGACGACATCACCTCCGTGCAGTACCAGAACGCCAACAACTCCGTGCGCGTCACCGACGACTTCATGAAGGCCGTCGAGAACGACGCGCAGTTCGGCCTGCGTGCCCGTATGACCGGCGAGGTCATCGAGGAGGTCGGCGCGAAGAAGCTGTTCCGGCAGATGGCCGAGGCCGCGTGGGCCTGCGCCGACCCCGGCATCCAGTACGACGACATCATCAACCACTGGCACACGGCGCCGGAGTCGGGGCGTATCAGCGCCTCCAACCCGTGCAGCGAGTACATGCACCTGGACAACACCTCGTGCAACCTCGCCTCGCTGAACCTGATGAAGTTCCTCAAGCAGGACGCGGACGGCCGGCAGAGCTTCGAGGTGGAGCGCTTCGCCAAGGTCGTCGAGCTGGTCATCACGGCGATGGACATCTCCATCTGCTTCGCCGACTTCCCGACCCGGAAGATCGCCGAGAACACCCGTGCCTTCCGCCAGCTCGGCATCGGCTACGCCAACCTCGGCGCCCTGCTCATGGCCACGGGCCACGCCTACGACTCCGACGGCGGCCGTGCCCTCGCCGGCGCCATCACCTCCCTGATGACCGGCACCGCCTACAAGCGCTCGGCGCACCTGGCCGCCGCCGTCGGCGCGTACGACGGCTACGCCCGCAACGCCGCCGCCCACAAGCGCGTCATGCGGCAGCACGCGGACGCCAACGGCGCGGCCAAGCGGATGGACGACCTGGACACCCCCGTCTGGGCCGCCGCCACCGAGGCCTGGCAGGACGTGGTCCGCCTCGGCGACAAGCACGGCTACCGCAACGCCCAGGCGTCGGTGCTGGCCCCCACGGGGACCATCGGCCTGGCGATGTCGTGCGACACGACGGGCATCGAGCCGGACCTGGCGCTGGTGAAGTTCAAGAAGCTGGTCGGCGGCGGTTCGATGCAGATCGTCAACCAGACGGTGCCGATGGCGCTGAAGCGGCTGGGTTACCAGGAGGAGCAGATCGAGGCGATCGTCGCGCACATCGCCGAGCACGGCAGCGTGGTGAACGCCCCGAGCCTCAAGCCCGAGCACTACGAGGTCTTCGACTGCGCCATGGGGGAACGTTCCATCTCCCCGATGGGGCACGTGCGGATGATGGCGGCGGCGCAGCCGTTCCTGAGCGGCGCCATCTCCAAGACGGTCAACATGCCCGCGACGAGCACCGTCGAGGACGTCGAGGAGATCTACCTCCAGGGCTGGAAGCTGGGCGTCAAGGCCCTCGCCGTGTACGTGGAGGGCTCGAAGGTCGGCCAGCCGCTGTCGGCGAAGAAGAAGGAGGCCGACAAGGCCGCGGACAAGGCGGAGGAGACGATCCGCGAGGCCGTGGAGAAGGTCGTCGAGTACCGGCCGGTGCGCCGCCGCCTCCCCAAGGGCCGCCCCGGCATCACCACGTCCTTCACGGTCGGTGGCGCCGAGGGCTACATGACCGCCAACTCCTACCCGGACGACGGGCTGGGCGAGGTGTTCCTGAAGATGTCCAAGCAGGGCTCGACCCTCGCGGGCATGATGGACGCCTTCTCGATCGCGGTCTCGGTGGGCCTGCAGTACGGGGTGCCGCTGGAGACGTACGTCTCGAAGTTCACGAACATGCGCTTCGAGCCGGCGGGCATGACGGACGACCCCGACGTGCGGATGGCGCAGTCGATCGTCGACTACATCTTCCGCCGGCTGGCGCTGGACTTCCTGCCGTTCGAGACCCGCTCGGCGCTGGGCATCCACTCCGCGGAGGAGCGCGAGCGGCACCTGGAGACGGGTTCGTACGAGCCGACGGACGAGGAGCTGGACGTCGAGGGCCTGGCCCAGTCGGCCCCGCGCGAGCCGGCGCCCCTCCCGGCCCCGCCGGTGACGATCGAGCAGGCCAAGCCGGCCCCGCAGGAGGCGCACACGTCGGCGGAGCTGGTGGAGATGCAGCTCGGCATCCAGGCGGACGCGCCGCTGTGCTTCTCGTGCGGCACGAAGATGCAGCGGGCGGGCAGCTGCTACATCTGCGAGGGCTGCGGCTCGACCAGCGGCTGCAGCTGAGGCGGCGCGGGCCGGCAGCGCGCCGGCCGGCGGCGTGACGCGCGTACGCAGCTGAACAGCACGTCCCGGAGGGGACCGGCCGCCGGCCGGTCCCCTCCGGCACGCGTGCGCCGGGCGCAACGGGCGGCGGCGAGGTCGCGGTGGGCGTCGGCGGGCCGGTCCCCCTGCCCTGGTCGAGGTAGAGGCCGAGGTCGAGGTCGTCGCCGCGGTGACCGGCGCGTCGGGGGCGTGAACTCGCCTGCGCACGCCGGTGATCGCCGCTGGGCCAGGCCGTACGATGGCGCGGTGCTGGTCAAGTGGATTCGCTGCACCGTAGTGGACCGCCGGGGTTTCGAGCGGGGGCAGCGAAAGTGGGCGGGGCTGCTCGGCGAACCGGGCTTTCGGGGGCAGGGCGGGGGCTGGAGCCGGGCGCGCGAGGGTGTCGTGCACCTCGTCGCCTTCTGGGAGAGCAGGGCGTTGTACGACTCGTTCATGGCGCGCTCCCACGACCGGCTCGCGGCGGCCCAGCTCGGCACGTTCAAGGACATGCGGGTGCGGCTCTTCGAGCACCGCATGGACGTGAAGCTGGGGTTCGAGCCGCGGTTCGAGGGCGCTGACGTGATGCGGCTCGCGTACTGCCGGGTGCACGAGGAGCGGGTGGAGCACTTCACGCTGATGCAGGAGAAGGTGTGGAACCCGGCCATGGCGGGGTCGCCGGGGATGCTGCGCGGGGTGCTGGGGCAGTCGGGGGAGGGCGAGTTCCTGGTGCTGTCGCTGTGGTCGTCGGCGGCGGAGCACGGCAAGTACCGCGAGGAGCGGGTGGAGCGGCTGGCGCTGCGCGCGCAGACCGCGGCGGACGTGGCGGCCCTGGCGGGGGACGTGGTGGATCTGGAGTCGTCCTGGACCGTCTGACCGGGCGCCCCGGCCGCTACGCTGTGCCCGAGATGACACCGGATCCCGCTCCCGCCCCGTCGCCGGACCCGTTCGCGGCGCCGGCCCTCGATCCGTCGCCTGCCGCGGCCCAGGACCCTGCGCCTGCGCCGGCCGGCCCGGGCCGGGGTACCGGCGTGCCCGACGCTCCTCCGGGCGCGCTCGTGCCTGACGCGCGCCTTGCGCGCGCCCTCGCGAGCCTGCGCGGGCTGGCCGTCGGCGACGCGCTCGGCTCCCGGTACTCCGAGCCCGGCAACTACCCGCTCCTGGCCCGCCGCGAGCTGCCGCCCGCGCCGTGGCGCTGGACGGACGACACCGAGATGGCGTCCTCGGTGGTGGCGGTGCTCGCCGCGCACGGCCGCGTCGAGCAGGACGCCCTGGCGGCGTCGTTCGCCGGCCGGCAGAACGCCGGCGGCCCCCGCGGCTACGGGCGCGCGGTGAACCGGATCCTGGGCCAGGTGCGCGACGGCGAGGACTGGCGCCGGCTCGCCGCCGCCCTCTTCGACGGGCAGGGCTCCTGGGGCAACGGTGCGGCGATGCGGGTGGCGCCGCTGGGCGCCTGGTACGCGGAGGACGTCGAGGAGGCGGTGCGGCAGGCGGAGGTCTCGTCGTACGTCACCCACCAGCACCGCGAGGCCGTCACCGGCTGCATGGCGGTGGCCGCGGCGGCGGCGCTGGCTGCCGGCCGGCCGGGCGGCACCACCGAGGCCGCGCCGGGCGGCACGGGCACCGCCGACGCCGGCTCCCGCGTATCCGGACTGGCCGCCGGTGCCGCCCTGCTCGACCAGGTGATCGCAGTGGTGCCGCGCAGCGCCGTCGCCCAAGGGCTGTGCCGCGCGCGGGACATGCTCGACTACGACGACGTCGCCACCGTCGCCGCCGTGCTGGGCAACGGCCGCCGCACCAGCGCGCACGACACCGTGCCGTTCGCCCTGTGGTCGGCCGCCCGGCACCTCGGCGACTACCCGGGCGCGTTCTGGGCGACGGCGCAGGCCGGCGGGGACGTGGACACCACGTGCGCGATCGTCGGCGGCGTGCTCGCGGGTACGGCGGCCGGTGCGCCGCCGGCGCGCTGGGTACGGGACGCGGAGCCGCTGCCGGAGTGGGTGCCGGCGCTCCCGGAGCCATGACGCACCCCGGCCGCGCCGGTACGGCGCGACCGCGGGCCCGCGCGTTATCGGCGCGGGCCCGCGGCGTGACGGAGACGGCCGGGTGCGGAGCGGTGTCTCCTCGGCACGTAGCGGAGACGGCGGGGTACGTCACCGGGACTGCGACGTGCGTACCGGCCGCGACGGTGTATGGGGTGGGGCGGGTGGGGTACCCCGGTGGCCCCGCCCCGCTACTGGCGGGGCCACCGGCTTCCGGGAGCGCCGCGTCAGGCGGCGCCCGGTCCCGCCATGCCGGACAGGGCCTCCAGGTCGCTCTTGCGCACCTTGATCGCCACCACGGCGACGATCACGGCGAGCACGACCATGGCCGTACCGGCGAGGAACGCCTGGGACATGCCCTGCGCGAGCACCTCCTGGCCCCACGGCGGCGGCAGCTCGCCGGTTTTCTCGAGGACCGCCTTCTGCTCCGGCGTGGCCTCCGCCATGAACGACGGGATCTGCTTCTCCGCCTCGTCCCTGCTGGCGGTGCCGAACACGGTGGTCAGGATGGACAGGCCGAGCGAACCGCCGACCTGCTGCGTGGCGTTGAGCAGGCCGGAGGCGGCGCCCGCCTGGTGCTGCGCCACACCGGAGACGGCGGTGATGGTGAGCGTCACGAAGATCATCCCCATGCCGAAGCCGAAGATGATCTCGGGCCCGAACACCCCGGCCATGAACGAGCTGTCGGTGTCCAGCAGCACCATCCAGCCCATGCCGACCGCGGTGATGGCCGAGCCGCCGACCATGAACGGCTTGGGCCCGAGCACCGGCAGGAACCGCTGCGCGATGCCCGCGCTGATGACGATGGCCACGGTGATCGGCAGGAACGCCACGCCCGACTTGATCGGGCTGTAGCCGAGGACGTTCTGCACGAACAGCACCAGGTAGAAGAAGATGCCGAACATGGCGGCGGACAGGCTCAGCATGATCACGTACGTACCGGAGCGGTTGCGGTCCGCGAACATGTGCAGCGGCGTGATGGGGTCCTTCGCACTGCGTTCGACGAAGACGAACGTGACGAGCAGGACCGCGGCCGCCACGAACGAGCCGATGGACAGGCCGTCCCGCCAGCCCTCGTCGGCGGCGCGGATGAACCCGTAGACGAGCGCCCCCATGCCGAGGGTGGACGTCAGCGCGCCGGAGATGTCGAAGCGTCCGGGGTGCCGCTCGGATTCGTTGATGTACAGCGGGACGGCGGCGATGATCAGGATGCCGATGGGCACGTTGACGAAGAGCACCCAGCGCCAGTCGAGCCACTCGGTGAGCATGCCGCCGGCCAGCAGGCCGATGGCACCGCCGCCCGCGGAGACCGCCGCGAACACTCCGAACGCCCGGTTGCGCTCGGGGCCCTCGGGGAATGTGGTGGTGACGAGCGCCAGCGAGGTGGGCGACGCGATGGCGCCGCCGGCGCCCTGCAGCGCGCGGGCCACGAGCAGCTGCCAGGGCTCCTGCGCGAAGCCGCCGAGCAGCGAGGCCGCGATGAACAGTGCGATGCCGAAGGTGAAGACGCGGCGCCGGCCGAGGATGTCCCCGGCCCGGCCGCCGAGGAGGAGCAGGCCGCCGAAGGTGAGGGTGTATGCGCTGACGACCCAGGTCAGGCCGGTGGTGGAGAAGTCCAGGGAGTCCTGGATGTGCGGAAGCGCGATGTTCACGATCGTGACGTCGAGAACGACCATCAGCTGGCAGGCCGCGATGATGAGCAGCGCCATGTTGCGCCGGTCACCACGGGGAGCCTTGCCCGCCTCCGGCTCGTTCGCTAGTTGAGAGGTTGTCACCATGTTCCCCATACATGTGAAATAGTGAACGGTAGCGTTCACTGAATGGAATGAGCGTAGGAGTCCCCAAGAGGGAACGCAAGCGTTCACTATGACCGCTGACGGAGAGACCGATATGGGTAGTTCGCGCCGGACCGCTCCCGGAGCGTGCACCGAGACCAGTCAGAACCAGCCGGGCGGCGTGCGCCGCCGCGGCGACGTACTCGAACGCGCCATCCTGGACGCCGCCTTGGAGCAGCTGGGCGCCGCGGGCTGGAAGGGGCTGACCATCGAAGGCGTCGCCGCCCGCGCGCAGACCGGGAAGGCGGCCGTCTACCGGCGGTGGGCGTCGAAGTCGGCGCTCGTCGAGGACGCGCTACGGGCCGGGGTCCCGCCGCTGGAGACGCAGCCGGACCGGGGCAGCCTGCGGGCCGACCTCACCGAGTTCTGCCGGGCGCTCCGCGACCGGATGTACTCCAGCGGCGGCCAGGCGCTGCGCGCCGTGCTCGACGAGTGCGACCGCGAGCAGGCGGAGCAGTTCCACGAGGTGGTCATGGGGCAGATCATCGAACCGGGCAAGGAGATGATCGCGGAGCTGCTGCGCCGCGGGGTCGAGCGCGGCGACGTGCGGCCGGAGGTGAACGGGGACCTGGTGCTCGACGTGCTGCCGGCGATGATGATGTACCGGCACAAGACCACCGGGCGGGACCTCAGCGACGAGGACATGGACGAGATGGTCGACCAGGTGATGGTGCCGCTGCTGCACGCCCGGTGACGGGCGGCCGTGACCAGCTGCCGTGACCAGCTGCCGTGACGGGAGGCCGTGATGGGCGGCCGGGACCGGGTCGTAGGCTGGCCTTATGAGTCCCTACGAGCCGCCCACCCACCGCGTCGAGCGCTCCCTGCGCGCCACCACGGGCGCCAGGATCGTCGCCGGCGTCGACGAGGTCGGCCGGGGCGCCTGGGCCGGGCCCGTCACCGTGTGCGCGGCCGTCACCGGCCTGCGCCGCGCGCCCGAAGGGCTCACCGACTCCAAGCTGTTGACGGTCCGGCGGCGCGAGGAGCTGGCCGCCCAGCTCACGGGCTGGGTCACCGCGCACGCGCTGGGCCACGCCTCGTCGCAGGAGATCGACGAGCTGGGCATGACGGCGTGTCTGCGGCTCGCCGCGGGCCGGGCGCTGGCCGCGCTGCCCGTACGGCCGGACGCGGTCATCCTCGACGGCAAGCACGACTACCTCGGGCCGCCCTGGCGGGTCCGTACGGTAATCAAGGGCGACCAGTCGTGCGTCGCGGTCGCCGCCGCCTCCGTGCTCGCCAAGGTCCACCGCGACGCCCGCATGGCCGAACTGGGCGCCGAGCGGCCCGAATACGAGCCGTACGCGTTCGGGGACAACGCCGGCTACCCCTCGCCCGTGCACCGCGCCGCGCTCAAGGAGCACGGGCCGACGGGCCACCACCGGGTCTCCTGGGCGTACATGGACGCGCTGGCCAAGTGGCAGCACCTCAAGCGGCGGCGGGTCGTGCCGGAGACCGCGGAGCTGGAGGCCGCCGGGCAGCTGGGGTTCGACATCTGACGTGCGCGGCCCCGCGGTTCGGGCCGCGAGGCCGCCGCGGCGGCGCGCACGGAGCGCCGGGGCGGCGGCGGTCCGCGGGCCACGGGGCCTTCAGTTGCCCACCCGCCGACGTGCTTGTCACCTCCGTTTGATAGACATGCGCCCATGCCTCTCCCTGCCGAGGACTCTCCCACCCACGAGACCGTCCCGGGCCGCAGTGCGCCCCCTCGTCCCATCCCAGGCCCCCGCCCCGTACGGCCGCGTGGCGGATCCCGTTCCGGCCCCGGCGGCCGCGGCCCCGGCGCCACCGCGCCCGGCGCCCGTCCTGCACCCTCCGGCGGCCAGGGCAGGCCCGCCGCCGCCGGGCCGCGGCTGCAACTGATCCCCGCGACGCCCGACGGCGCCGTCGACGCCGCGGACGAAGCCGTGGACCTACTGCTGGAGTCCGGCCGTCCGCCGGCCGAGATCCTCGTGCTCACCACCGGCGAGCCGCACCCGTGGGCGGCGCATGAGCTGTCGTTCGGTGAGGACGGCTACTGGGCACAGGAGGCCGCGGGGGACGACGTGTTCTACGCCGACGCCGCGTCGTCGGCGCGGCTGGCCCGGCGGCAGGTGGTCGTCGTCGCCGTCAACGGCGGTGGCGACGAGGCGACGGCCGCGGCGCTGCCGGCGGCGATGACGCGCGCGGCGGCGCTGCTGATCCTCTGCGGCGACGCGGACTACATCAACGGCGTCCTGGGCGTCTCCGCCTGAGGTGCGTGCCCCGTCCGCGGGCGGGGTGCGGCGCCACGGCCCGCAGCAGCAGCACCGTGCGGCCGGGGCGCGGGCGGGGCGCGGGCGGGCGGCTCAGACCGCCCACGAGACGCTCGGCTCCGCGTCCGTCCCGGCCCCCGCCGCTGTCTCCGCCTCCCGTGATACGGCGTCCGGCGGCTGCCGCGCCCGCGGGCCCGGGGCCGTCCTGACCTGCGCCCCGACGGCCGCGGCCCCCGCGCCGGAGTCGGCGTCCGCGGGCGGGTCGTCCGCGTACGGGCGCCGGCCGCCGCGGTCCTCGCCCAGCACCTGCCAGCCGCCGCCGGTAAGCGTGATGTACGCGCCGCAGCGCAGCCCGTGCAGCGTGCAGGCGTCCCGCAGCCCCCACATCCAGGCGCCGTCCTCCTCCGTCCAGCCGGCGTCCCCGGCGCGGCAGTTCAGGAGCACGGCCGTACGGACGGGGAAGCGGCGGCGCAGGTCGTGCGGGATGACCCGGCGGAGCCGGTCCAGCAGCGCGTTGCGCAGGTCCCAGCCGTCCGCGGCGGCGTCCGGGCGGCCCGCCTCGCGGCGCGACAGCGACGCGCTCGCGCGCAGCCGCTCGTCGGGGTCGAGCACGGCGAGCACCGCCGTCTCCGGCGCGGGCCGGTGGCGGGCGTGCAGGCCGGTGACAATCTCGCGGGGGTTGCGCAGCAGCGGGATCCCGGCCGCCGCCCACTCGGCTGGTTCGAGGATGCGGCCGGACGGGCCGGGGTCGCCGGTGGCGGGGCCGAAGACCAAGGGCACTCCCTGAGGGCTGGGGGCGTACGAACGCACGGCGGGGGCGGACGGGCGTGAGCGCGCAGCGTCGAGCAGCCCGGGGGCCGGGCCGGCGCTGGGAGCGATCTCAATTCTCCCCGCCGAAATGGCCTGCGGCAATGCGGCATTGTCGACAGATCAATCTCCGGGCGAACGCATGACTGCCGCATGACCACCGCACGACGGCCGCACAAGGGCGTCGCGGCCGTGTTACGGGCCGCGGCCCGCCCGCCGCGGCCGGCCGGGCTGCTGTCCAACTGCTGTCCAACCGCTTCTCCGCAGCAATCACCGTGCGCGAGGTGGCTGACTGTCGGTGCCATCGGGTTGCATGGGGGCATGGACGATCAGGAGCTGCGCGCCGAAGCCGACGCCGTTCTCGCCGGGCTCGTCGGCGACCCCGGCGGCCCGGCCCGGCTGCGGGAGGACCAGTGGCAGGCCGTGGCGGCCCTGGTGCGGGAGCACCGCCGCGCGCTGGTGGTGCAGCGCACCGGCTGGGGCAAGTCGGCGGTGTATTTCGTGGCCACGGCGCTGCTGCGGCGCCGTGGCGCGGGGCCCACGGTGATCGTCTCGCCGCTGCTGGCGCTGATGCGCAACCAGGTCGAGGCCGCCGCACGGGCCGGCATCCGCGCCCGTACGATCAACTCGGCCAACCCGGAGGAGTGGGGAACCATCCACGAGGAGGTCGAGCGCGGCGAGACCGACGTGCTCCTCGTCAGCCCCGAGCGGCTGAACTCCGTGGACTTCCGCGACCGGCTGCTGCCCGAGCTGGCCGCCACCACCGGCCTCCTCGTCGTCGACGAGGCCCACTGCATCTCCGACTGGGGGCACGACTTCCGCCCCGACTACCGCCGGCTGCGCGCGATGCTCGCCGACCTGCCCGAAGGCGTCCCGGTGCTGGCGACCACGGCGACCGCAAACGCGCGCGTGACCGCCGACGTCGCCGAGCAGCTCGGCACCGGCGGCGGCGAGGCCCTGGTGCTGCGCGGCCCGCTGGACCGGGAGAGCCTGCGGCTCGGCGTCGTCCGGCTGCCGGACGCGGCGCACCGCCTCGCCTGGCTCGCCGAGCATCTGGAAGAGCTGCCGGGATCCGGAATCGTCTACGCCCTCACCGTCGCCGCCGCCGAGGAGGCCGCCGCCTTCCTGCGGCAGCGCGGCTTCCCCGTCGCCTCGTACACCGGACGCACGGAGAACGCCGACCGGCTCCAGGCCGAGGAGGACCTCCTGGCGAACCGGGTCAAGGCGCTCGTCGCGACATCGGCGCTGGGCATGGGCTTCGACAAGCCGGACCTGGGCTTCGTCGTCCACCTAGGCTCGCCGTCCTCCCCGATCGCGTACTACCAGCAGGTGGGCCGCGCCGGCCGCGGCGTCGACCACGCCGACGTGCTGCTGCTGCCCGGCCGCGAGGACGAGGCGATCTGGCGCTACTTCGCCGACACCGCCTTCCCGCCCGAGACACAGGTCCGCCAGACCCTCGCGGCGCTCGCGGACGCCGGCCGCCCGCTGTCCGTCCCGGCCCTGGAAGCGGCCGTCGACCTGCGGCGCACCCGACTGGAGACGATGCTGAAGGTGCTGGACGTCGACGGCGCGGTCCGGCGGGTCAAGGGCGGCTGGACCGCCACCGGCCGGGACTGGGACTACGACGCCGAGCGGTACGCGTGGGTGGCGCGGCAGCGCGCGGCCGAGCAGCAGGCCATGCGGGACTACGTGAGCACGTCCGGCTGCCGGATGGAGTTCCTGCGCGGGCAGCTGGACGACGAGGGGGCGGCGCCCTGCGGGCGCTGCGACAACTGCGCGGGGGCCTGGATCGACGCGGTCGTGTCGGCGGAGGCGCTGACGGGAGCCGAGAAGGAGCTGGACCGGCCGGGGACCGAGGTCGAGCCGCGGCGGATGTGGCCGACGGGCATGCCCGCGCTGGGCATCGGCCTCAAGGGCCGTATCCCGGCCGGCGAGCAGTGCGCCACCGGCCGCGCCCTGGGACGTCTCTCCGACATCGGCTGGGGCAACCGGCTGCGGCCACTGCTCGCGGAGAACGCCGCCGACGGTCCCGTCCCGGACGACGTGCTGCGGGCGGCGGTCGACGTCCTCGCCGACTGGGCGCGCACCCCGGGCGGCTGGGCGTCGGACGGCCCGGAGGCGGCGGCGCGGCCCGTCGGCGTCGTGGTCGTGCCGTCCATAGACCGGCCCCTCATGGTCGACTCGCTCGCCCGGGGCATCGCGACCGTCGGGCGCCTGCCGTACCTCGGTACCCTGGCATACACGGGCCCGGACGGCGGTCACGGCCCCCGCCGCAGCAACTCCGCCCAGCGGCTCGCCACCCTGACCGCCGCCTTCGCCGTCCCCGACGAACTCGCCGCCGCCCTGGCCGGCACCCCGGGCCCGGTGCTGCTCGTCGACGACTACACCGACTCCGGCTGGACCCTCGCGGTCGCGGCCCGCCTGCTGCGGCGGGCGGGCGCCGAGGGGGTGCTGCCGCTGGTCCTCGCGGCGACCGGCTGAGGCGAAGCGGCCGGCCGGCGCGGCAACGGCGGGGCGCACCGGCGGTGGGATTCCCCAGCTCGGGGAGGGTGATGACATGGCCCGATCAGGAGTTATCCACAGGGGTCGCGAAACTCGCGGAGACACGAAACCCTCATGCCATGACATCGCACAACGAAACGCAGGTCGTGCTGCGCAGCCCGGCTGAGCTGGCGGACGCCCTGCCGTACTTGATGGGGTTCCACCCGGACGACAGCGTCGTCCTCGCCGCGCTGCACGGCGAGCGGGGACGGTTCGGCGGCCGGCTGCGACTCGGCATCCCGCCGGACCGCGACGGCTGGCCGGACGTCGCGGCGCAGCTCGCCGAGTGCCTCGTCGAAGGCAGCGCCAAGCGGGGCGACAAGCCGGACGGCATCGTCGTCTTCCTCTGCCAGGACCCCGCGACGGGAGAGCGGCCTCAGGAGGTCATGGAGCGCCTGCGGCCGCTCGCGCAAGGGCTGCGCGTGGCCTGCGGACGGCTGGAGGTGCCGGTCGTGGAGGCGCTGTGCATCTCCGCCGGGCGCTTCTGGTCGTACCTCTGCCCGGACCAGCGCTGCTGTCCCCCCGAGGGGACGGCGCTGGCACCGCCCGGCCGTTCCGCCCTGGCCGCCGCCGCGGCGTACGCGGGCATGCAGCGGCCCAGGTCGCTCCGCGCGCTGGAGGGCAGGCTCACGCCCCGGCACCCGGACGTCGACCGGCAGACGCGGGCGCTCGACGCGGCCGGCGGCGCACTCGTACCCCGAATCCTCGCGCAGGCCGGCCGCGAGACGGTGCGCGAGGACACCGTGCGGCTGGCGGACCGGCTGATCGCCCGCCTCACCGAGGCTCCGCCGCCCGCGGGGGAGGCGGCGGCGGACACCGACGCGCGGGACGACACGCTGCTCACCGACGCCGAGTGCGCAGACCTCATCGTCGGCCTGCAGGACCGGCTCACCCGCGACCGCGCCGCCGAGCGGATGGAGGGCGCGGAGGCCGCCGGGGCGCTGCGGCTCTGGCGGGCGCTGGCCCGCCGCTGCGTCGGGGCGTATGTGGAGCATGCCGCGGCGCCGCTGACGCTCGCCGGATGGGTGGCGTGGTCGAGCGGCGACGAGGCGGCGGCCCGGGTCGCCTTCGGCTGCGCCCTGGAAACCGACCCGGAGTACCTGTTCGCCCGGCTGCTCCACCAGGCGGTCAACGAGGGCCTGGACCCCGAGCCGTTGCGCCGCTCCCTGCGCCGTCAGCGCCAGGCCCGGGAGTCCGCGTCGGCTCCGTCGGCCCCGGAGCAGCCGCCGGCGCCGTCGTCCGCGGCGGCGCCGTCCAGTCCGCCGACGCGACCGTCGTCCCTGCCGCCGGCCCAGCCGCCGTCGACCGGCGGCTCCCGTCGCCCGCCCGGCCGCCGCACGTCGCGCCGCACCGCTCGGCGCCGGGACGTGCGGAGCAGGGAGTAGCGAGGAAGAGGTGGTGGAGCGGCGCGCGGCCGGCGGGTCAGGCGGCGTGACCTGGAGGGGCTTGCGGGCGTTCTCAGGGCGGCGGCCGGCCGCCGCCACGTCCGTCCACGGCTTCCCCGAGAGGACTGCCGCGTGTCTCCCACCTCCCGCTCCCCGCGTCAGCGGCCGCCCGCGCCGAGCCCCGCGCACGACGCCCTCGTCTGCGTCGCCATGCCGGCGTTCGCCGTCTCCGCGCGCCATGGCCAACTCGACGGCCACGGGCTCGAAGGGTTCTACCGGGCGGGGCGCCGGCTGGTCGGACGGCTGCGGCTGCGGGTGGGCGGAGTCGAGCCGCTGCCGGTGCAGGGGCGGCGGGCGGGGGCGGACCGGGTGCGCTTCGTGGGCACCGTGCGCACCGGCACGGAGTCGGGGCCCGACCCGGCCGTGGTGGTGGAGCGGGTGCGGCACGCCGCCGGCATCGAGCGGATCACGCTGCACAGCAGCGCCAGCCGGATGCTCAGGCTGACGCTGGAGGCCGAGCTGGGCACGGACCTGGCCGAGCTGAGCGCGGTCGCCGCCGGTCGCGAGCGTCGCGAAGTCCCGGCCAGCGTCCACGAGTCGGGCCTGCGCTGGCGTCCGCTGCCGGCGGCGGACCCCGACCGGGAGCCCGGCCCGGGTCCCGAGGGGAGCGGGGGAGCGGGAGCGACCGCCGCGGACCCCGAGCGGTGCGGCGCCGCGCAGGGCGGCGGCGCGAGTGGCGGCACGACGCATGGCGGCACGACGCATGGCGGCGCCGCGCGTGGCGCCGCGGCGCGTGGCGTCGGCACGGCCGGCAGCGGTACACGAGCCGGCGGCGGTGGAGGAGGGGGTGGGGGTGGGGCCCCCGGGAACGGGATCGGGAGCGGGGTGCTGGTGACTGCGGAGCCGCCGCCCGACGACGTGATCGCCGCGGCGGGGCTGCTGCGGTGGCGGCTGGAGTTGGCCCCGGGCGCCTCCCGCACGCTGGAGCTGCGGATCGGGACGGACACGGACCAGGCGCGGCCTCGGGAGTTGCCTCCAGCACCGTGGTCCCCGGCCGCCGCGGCGGCGGGCGACGACCCGGCGGTGGCTCCGCTGCTCGGCACCGCTCTCGACGACCTGCGGACCCTGCTGCTCCGCGACCCCGCCGAGCCGGCCGACGTCCACCTTGTCGCCGGGGTGCCGTGGCGCTGCGCGCCGGCCGCCGCCGACGCGCTCTGGGCGGCCCGCATGCTCCTCCCGCTGGGTACGCGCCTGGCCGCCGGCACCCTCCGCGCCGTCGCCCGCACCTGGCCGCCGCCCCCCGGAGCCGGGGCCCCGGACCCCGGCCGGCTGCCCGGCACCCTCCGCGACTCCGGCCCGCACCTGCCCCCGGCCGCCACCGGCGTCGAGGCCACCCTCCTCTTCCCCGCCGTGCTCGCCGAGGCCCGCCGCTGGGGCCTGCCGGAGCGGGACGTCGACGGGCTCCTGCCCGTCGCCGAGCGCTGCCTCGCCTGGCTCCGCACCGCCGTGGACGACCGCGGCTACGTCCCCGACCCGGCCCCCGGCGGTCCGTACCGCTGCGAGACCCAGGCCCACGCCCACCGTGCCGCCCTCCTCGGCGCCGAACTCCTCGACGCCTGCGGCCGCCCCGGCGCCGACGAGTGGCGGCAGTGGGCCGCCGGGTTGCGCGAGCGCTTCCGCGCCGGCTTCTGGACCGAGGACGTCGCCGGCGGCAGACCCGCGGCGGCCCTCGCCGCCGACGGCCGCCCGCTCACCCATCTCGGCAGCGCCGCCGCCCACCTCCTGCCCACCGCCGCGGACACCCTCCTCCGCGGCCCTGCCCGCCCCGGCCCCGCCCGCCCCGGCGCCCGCACCGGCCCTGACGTCAGCCCCGCCACCGCCACCACGGCCACCACCGCCGGCGCTCCGGGCGACGGCCCCGGCCGCCCGGCCACGGCCGCCGCCTCCGCCCCCGGCCTGCTCGACAAGACCCAGGCCGGCCAGCTCGCCCGCCTCCTCTCCAGCCCCGCCCTCGACTCCGGCTGGGGCCTGCGCAGCCTCGGCGCCGCCGAACCCGGTTTCAACCCCTTCGGCCACCGCGCCGGCGCCGTACACGTCCACGAGACCGCCGTCGCCGTCGCCGGCCTCTTCACCGCGGGCTACGACAAGGAGGCCGGCGCCCTGCTCCGCGGACTCCTCGACGCCGCCGGCCACTTCGGCCACCACCTGCCCGAGATGTACGCCGGCGACCAGCGCACCGCGGGCGGCGCCCCGCTCCCGCACCCGGCCGCCTGCCGCCCGTCCGCCGTCGCGGGCGCCGCCGCCGTGCACGTCCTGGCCGCCCTTGCCGGCCTCGCCCCCGACGTCCCCGCGGGCACCGTCTCCGCCCGCCCGCCCGGCACCGCCCCGCTGGGCGCGCTTCAGCTGACCGGCTTACGGCTGGCCGGCGAGCCGTTCGCGGTACGGGTCAGCCGTCTCGGCCTCGCCGTCGTCGAGGAGGCCGCCCCCGGCCTCCGACTCGGCTCCTGAAACGCCGCCCGCGGGCCGTCCGGCCCGTCTCCGCACGAAGTCCTGATTATCGTCAGGCAGACGACTAAGATCCCCGCCATGCCCCCCTACGAGCCGTCCGCCTACCCGCCGTTCGCCGTCACCGTCGACCTGGTCGTGCTCACCGTGCGCCGGCACGCGCTGAGCGCGCTGATCGTCCGCCGCGGCGAGGCCCCGTTCCAGGGCCGGTGGGCGCTGCCGGGCGGCTTCGTACGGGCGGAGGAGGACCTGGCCGAGGCGGCGGCCAGGGAACTCGCGGAGGAGACCGGCCTGCACGCGCACGGCCCGGTGGAGGAAGACACCCCCGCGCACGCCGCGCACCTCGAACAGCTCGCCACGTACGGCGATCCCAAGCGCGACCCCCGCATGCGCGTGGTGAGCGTCGCGCACCTCGTGCTGGCCCCGGACCTCCCCGCGCCCCGCCCCGGCGGCGACGTCGGGGGCGCCCGCTGGGCGCCGGTCGAGACCCTCATCGGGCCCTCCGCCGACGACGAGGCGGAGCACCCGCCGCTGGCCTTCGACCACCGCCGGATCCTGGCCGACGGCGTGGAGCGGGCCCGGTCGAAGATCGAGTACTCGTCGCTGGCCACGGCCTTCTGTCCGCAGGAGTTCACGGTCGGAGAGCTGCGTCGGGTGTACGAGGCGGTGTGGGGCGTCGCCCTCGATCCCCGCAACTTCCACCGCAAGGTGACCGGCACCCCCGGCTTCCTGCTGCCCACCGGCGGCACCACCACCCGCCAGGGCGGCCGTCCCGCCCAGCTCTTCCAGGCGGGCGGCGCGACGATCCTCAATCCGCCGATGCTGCGCCCCGAGGTCTGACCCCCGGCCGCACCCGCACGGCACCGTCTGCGCCGCGCCACCAGAGCCGCCCCGGGCTTCCCGCCCCGGCACCCGGCAGCACGGCCATACGCCCGTACGTCCACACATCCGCGACGCAGCACCGCGTCCGGGCGTGAAATCCCGGCCCCGGCGCACCCCCTGCGCAATCATCCCTATATGTCGGATATCAACCGATTTCGGGAGGCGTCGTGATCCAGGCCATCGGACTCACGAGCAGGCCCCGCAGCGGCCGTCCGCCGACCGTGCGCGACCTCACGTTCGAGGCGCTGGCGGGCACCGTCACCGCGCTGCTCGGCGAGCCGGGCGCGGGCAAGACCGCCGCGCTGCGCCTCATGCTCCAGTTGGACGGCGGCCGGGGCGTCACGCTCTACGACGGCCGCCCGCTGAGCCGGCTCACCGCCCCCGCCCGCGAGGTCGGCGCCGTGCTGGGCGACGTCTCCGGCCACCCCGCCCGCACCGTCCTCGGCCACCTGCGCATGCTCGCCGCCGCCGTCGGCGTTCCCGCGGCCCGCGCCGACGCCCTGCTCACGCACGTCGGTCTCGACGCGCTCGCCGACGACCGGCTCGACGCCCTCTCGCTCAGCATGGACCGCCGCCTCGGCCTCGCCACCGCGCTCCTCGGCCAGCCGCACTCCCTGCTGCTCGACGACCCCGTACGTGATCTGCCCCGCCGCGAGGCGGCGTTCTACTACGGGCTGCTGCGCGAACTGGCCGCCGCCGGCGTCTGCGTCGTGCTCGCCACCGCCCAGCCCCGGGTCGCCGCCCGCTTCGCCGACCGGGTGCTGACGCTGCGAGCCGGCCGGCTCGTCGCCGACGAGGAGGCCGACGACTTCGCCCGGCTGCGGCTGCGCCCCTGCGTCATCATCAGAACGCCGCAGGCCGAGCGGTTCGCCAGCTATCTGACGCGGCAGGCCAGCACGCCGGATCGGCGCATCGAGGTGGTCCGCCGGGACGGCGGCGCCCTCGCCGTCTACGGGACCGACAGCGCGGCCGTCGGTGAACTGGCGTACCGCAACGGCATTCTGCTGCATCAACTCACCTCCTCTTCCCACGAGTCCGTCCTCGCCGGCGCCCCGGGAGCCGATGCCCGGGCCGCCGGCACCACCCCCACCGCAACCGCCACGGCCACCCTAGAGCCCGGCACTGACACCGCCCCCGACCCCGACACCGCCCCCGATCCCGGCCTCGGCCTCCATGCCACCCCCGACACGGGCACCGCCACCGACACCGCGGACCGCGCCGACCACACCCCCGCCCCCCGCGCCGCCCCCGACGCCGCCCCTCGCGCCGCTCCCCTCGCCGGCCCGCTCAGCCGCCGCTGGCTCCCCGGCCCCGCCCACCCCCTGCGCTACGAACTGCGCCGCACCGCCTCCGGCTCCCGGCTGCCCCGCGTCGCCGCCATCGGCACCCTCGCCGCCTCCGTCGCCGGCGCCGCCCTCTTCGCGCACGCCGCCGGCGGCTCCGCCGTCTCCGACGCCCCTGCCGTCCGCATGCTCACCGGCTGGGCGCCGGTCCTCCCGCTGCCGCCCGCCGCGATCGGCGCCGGGCTGCTCGGCGCGCACGCCTTCGGCCAGGAGTTCAGCTTCCCCTCGCTCACCCCCGCGGTCGGCGCCGTGCCGCGCCGCCTCGGCCTGCTCTTCGCCAAGCTCGCCGTGAGCACGGCCGTGGCGCTGCTGCTCTTCGCCGCCGTCCTGCTCGCGGACGCCACGGCGCTGCTCGTGCTCTTCGGCGACGTCGTGGACATGCCCGCGGACGGCGGCCTGCAACTGCTGAGCTGGGCGGGGGTGACGGTGGGCTGCGCGTGGACGGGGGTACTGGCCGCCGGGCTGTTCACGTCGGCGTCGCTGGGGCTGGCCGCCGTGCTCACCGTGCCCGTCGGCGTCGCGCCCGGCGTGCACGCGCTGGCCGACACCGACGCCGTACGCCGCCTCGGGGAACTCCCACCGCAGCTCATGCGCCTGCTGCACATCCCGTGGCCCGGCGGCGGACCGCACCTCGGCGGCGTGCTCAGCGTGCCCGCCCAACCCTTCGGGCACGCACTGGTGTTGTCCCTGGGCGCCCTCCTCTGCGCGTACGTCCTCACCGCGGGCCGGGCCCGCTCCCTGGGGCGCGCGCTGCAGCGGAGCGGGTGTCCGAATCTCGTACGGAAGGTTTTTAACTCCCCCGGTGATTAGCCGGTTTCCCACCGGTTTGATGCACTACCGGCGTCAAGGGAAGGGCGCTGGGCGATCACCCTTTCGTGTGCTTTTCACCAAAGCCCTCAAGGTGGCCGGGAGGTCCGCCGACAAAGGTTTCGTGAGTACCCTTGCGCAGACCATGATGACGGCCCGATCCTCCGAGTCCGGCTTCGCCGGCCACGGGGATCTCGACCGCTACCCGTACGCGGACGGCCACGCGGCCCCCGCTCCCGCCGCCGTCCCCCCGGCCGCCGCCCCCGGTCCCGCCGCGCCGGCCGCTCCCGCGCCGACCGCGTGGGACACCGGGGAGCCGGAGATCGGCCGCGTCGGCCGCCGCGCGGCGACCAGCCGGGGCCGTGGGCTCCACGGCCAACTCGTCCAGCAGCTCGGCCAGATGATCGTCTCCGGCGATCTGGGCGCCGACCGTCCGCTCGTGCCCGAGGAGATCGGGCAGCGCTTCGAGGTCTCGCGCACGGTGGTGCGCGAGTCCCTGCGGGTGCTGGAGGCCAAGGGCCTCGTCAGCGCCCGCCCCAACGTCGGCACCCGGGTCCGCCCGGTCAGCGACTGGAACCTCCTCGACCCGGACATCATCGAGTGGCGGGCCTTCGGCCCGCAGCGCGAGGACCAGCGCCGCGAGCTGTGCGAGCTGCGCTGGACGATCGAGCCGCTGGCCGCCCGGCTCGCGGCCGGGCACGGCCGCGCCCCCGTCCAGCAGCGGCTGACGGACATGGCCGAGATCATGAGCCACTCGCTGGTGCAGGGCGACACGGTCACGTTCGCCCGCGCCGACGCCGAGTTCCACGGGCTGGTCCTGCAGGCCGCGGGGAACCGGATGCTGGAGCACCTGGCCGGCGTGGTCACCGCGGCGCTGCAGGTCTCCGGCGGTCCCGCCGGCGGCTGCGACCGCCCGAGCGAGGCGGCCGTCGCCCACCACGTGCACATCGTGGAGGCGCTCGGCAGCGGCGACGGCGCCGCCGCCGAGTCGGCCATGCGGCAGCTGCTCGCCGTGCACGCCGAGATCGGTGCGGGCGACCGCGTCGTGCCGGCGCCGCGCGAGCACTGACTGCGGGGCACGGGCGCGCGGCACCACCGGCCGCGCGCCCCCGTCGGTACGGGCACCGACACCGCCGCCGGCCCCGACGGGGGACGGCGGCGCCGTGCTCCGGCCGGACCCGGCCGGACGAAGAACCCGGTCGGACGACGGGCACGCCCGGCCCGTACGCACCCCCGGCCCCCCGGCACGTACGCACCCCCGGACCCCCCCGGCACGTACGCACCCCGGCCCCCCGGCGCACAACGGTCAGCAATCGGGCGCACGACACCCACCGCACGGGCGCCCACGCGCCCCTGAGGCGCCCGGATGGGCGGGCGCCCGCCCGGTTGCCTTCGTGCAGCCGGGCCGGTGGCGGTAGATTGTGACCTGGGCCACGTGGATTGGGCGTAACGCTGTGCGGGAAGGCGCGATGACCTAAGAGGTGGTGGCGCACGTATCGCGGTTCCGCCCCAACGCCGGTGGTCCATCCCCGCCGCCGGTCGTTCCCATCGTTTCGAGAGGTTGTTCGTGTCGGCCAGCACATCCCGTACGCTCCCGCCGGAGATCGCCGAAGCTGAGTCCGTGATGGCACTCATCGAGCGGGGGAAGGCCGAAGGGCAGATCGCCGGTGATGACGTGCGTCGTGCCTTCGAGGTTGACCAGATTCCGCCCACCCAGTGGAAGAGCGTCCTGCGCAGCCTCAATCAGGTCCTCGAAGAGGAGGGTGTGACACTGATGGTAAGCGCCGCCGAGGCGCCCAAGCGCACCCGCAAGAGCGTGCCGGCGAAGACCCCGGCGAAACGGACCGCCACCAAGGCGGTCGCCAAGCAAGCCGTCCCCGCCAAGACCGCGACGAAGAAGCCGACGGCCACGGTCGCGGCGCACGCGGTCCAGGAGGCCCCCATGGACGATCCGGTGCCCGCGGGCCTGGGCGACCCGGCGGACGAGCCGGAGAAGAAGGCCGCCGCCAAGAAGACCACCGCCAAGAAGGCGGCCGCCAAGAAGACCGCGGCGAAGAAGGCCCCGGCCAAGAAGGCCGCCGGCAAGAAGGCCGGGGCGAAGGACGGCGAGTCCGGCCCCGAGGGCCGGGAGGACGGCTCCCTGGGGAAGGAGGAGCCGCCCGCCGCCGAGGCCGAGGCGGAGGGCTTCGTGCTCTCCGACGAGGACGAGGACGACGCCCCCGCCCAGCAGGTCGCCGCCGCCGGCGCCACCGCCGACCCGGTCAAGGACTACCTGAAGCAGATCGGCAAGGTCCCCCTGCTCAACGCCGAGCAGGAGGTGGAGCTCGCCAAGCGCATCGAGGCCGGCCTCTTCGCCGAGGACAAGCTGGCCGCCGCGGACAAGCTGGCGCCCAAGCTCCGCCGCGAGCTGGAGATCATCGCCGAGGACGGCCGCCGCGCCAAGAACCACCTGCTGGAGGCCAACCTCCGCCTGGTGGTCTCGCTCGCCAAGCGCTACACGGGCCGCGGCATGCTCTTCCTGGACCTCATCCAGGAGGGCAACCTGGGCCTGATCCGCGCCGTCGAGAAGTTCGACTACACCAAGGGCTACAAGTTCTCCACGTACGCCACCTGGTGGATCCGGCAGGCGATCACCCGCGCGATGGCCGACCAGGCCCGCACCATCCGCATCCCGGTGCACATGGTCGAGGTCATCAACAAGCTCGCCCGTGTGCAGCGCCAGATGCTCCAGGACCTGGGCCGCGAGCCCACGCCGGAGGAGCTGGCCAAGGAGCTGGACATGACCCCGGAGAAGGTCATCGAGGTCCAGAAGTACGGCCGTGAGCCGATCTCCCTGCACACTCCGCTGGGCGAGGACGGCGACAGCGAGTTCGGCGACCTCATCGAGGACTCCGAGGCGGTCGTCCCCGCCGACGCGGTCAGCTTCACCCTGCTGCAGGAGCAGCTGCACTCCGTCCTCGACACCCTCTCCGAGCGCGAGGCGGGCGTGGTCTCCATGCGCTTCGGGCTCACCGACGGGCAGCCCAAGACCCTCGACGAGATCGGCAAGGTCTACGGCGTCACTCGTGAGCGCATTCGCCAGATCGAGTCCAAGACCATGTCGAAGCTGCGGCACCCGTCGCGCTCGCAGGTGCTGCGCGACTATCTGGACTGAGGCGGACCGCCTTCGGCGCCCCTGACCTGCTACGCCGCGGGTCGGGGGCGTTTTCTTCGGCGCCGCGCGCCGTCGGCCGCCGCCGCCGCGATACGCGCGGAAGACGGTACGTATCCGTGAACTCTCCGGGAATTGACGCCACTTGCCGGGCGTGACAATCTCGGATCCTCAGGGAGGATATGACTCATGAGTAGTGCCATGCCGTGGCACGCGGACCATCCTGTGCTGACTGCCTTACGTCGTCGCCGGGAAAAGGGACATACGCACGACAAGCCCGTGGACGACCTCAAGATCGGGCTGGCCGTCGAGGGGGGCGGCATCCGGGGCGTGGTCTCGGCCGCCATGCTCTGCGCCCTGGAGGATTGCGGACTCAATCAAGCGTTCGACACCATATATTCCGCGTCTTCCGGTGCCATCAACAGCGCGTACTTCCTCAACGGCGAGACCTGGTATCCGCTTTCGATCTACTACGACGACCTCGCCACCCGGACGTTCGTCGACTTCCGGCGCGCGCTGCGCGGCCGCATCATGGACCTGGACTACGCGTTCGAGGTCGTCGACAACGTCAAGCCCCTGGGGTACGAGAAGGTCATCGCCTCCCCGACCAGGCTCCACGTCGCCGTCACCCTCGTCGACGAGATCCGCACCGCCGCCGTCAACGACTTCACGTCGCGCGCGGACCTGCGCTCCGCCCTCGTCGCCAGCGCCTGGCTCCCGGTCGCGCTGCGCGGTACGGCCGACTTCCGCGGCTCCCGGGCGGTCGACGGCGGCGTCCTCACTCCGCACCCGTACAAGCTGGCGCTGGAGGACGGCTGCACGCACGTGCTGTCTCTGAGCACCCGCCCCATCCAGTCGCCGTCGCAGAAGCTCTCGGTTTCGCAGCGCTGGGCGATCCGTCATCTCGACCGCATCCGCGCCGGCCTCGGCCGGGGCTACGGCGAGGCGATCGTCCGCTACCGGGACGAGCGCGTCACGCTGCAGCGGCGGATGACGGAGCCGGGCGACGCCCCGTACGTGCTCGACCTCGCGCCCATGTCGTGGATGCCGCAGGTCAAGCGGCATGAGCTGGATTCCGGCCGGATCCTCAGCGGCGCCCGCGGCGGGTACGAGGTGATGTTCTGTGCCGTCGAGGGCAAAGACCCCGAGCTGATAAAGAACGGCCGTATTCGTGCCGTACCCCAACTGACCATCGTGACGAAGGACGATGCCAACAACCGGCAGCGCGCGTAATCTCCGCGCGATCATCCGAGCCTTATGTCCGGTTTCGTCCGCACCGGGCGGCGCCGGGGCGGCGACCCGGGAAGAGAACGAGTTATGCGCGTGGCGCCGGGAGGACTGGAGCAGGGTCCTTTTCGGCCTGCCGTTCGAGGCGCACAGCTTTAGCGGCGAGTTCGAGCAGTCGTGGGAAACGGTCATCGAACAGGTGGCCCGCTGGCGTACGGAATTCGCCTCGCGACCGGAGCCGTTTCGCAGCGAGTTCCGTGCGGTCAACGGATATCTCGGGCTACTCCTCCTCACCCTGGCGTCGCTGGCTCACTCCTACCAGCGCCGCTACGACCAGGGTGAGCGGACGCCGCACGACTGCGCGGCCCTGTGCGCACCGGCGGTGGCGGACCCGGCCGTGCGGGAGGCGATACGCACGCTGTACGCGCCCGACACCCCCCTACCCGACGTGGAGGGCAGCGCGGACGAGGACGCCGTGACCCTCGACGCCTGGCGCGACGTCGACATCGAGACGCTGCACTTCCACCGCCACGGCACGACGTCGTTCATCCTCACCGGCCTCCCGCTGCGCCGGGCGCACGGCCGGCGTATCCCGTTCGCGCTCAAGTGCATCGTCTTCCCGTACCTGCGGGTGCCGACCATCGTCCGGGCCACCCGCGACTACCGCGCTGCTTACGGCGACGTCCGCGCGGGGGAGGATGCGGCGACCGAGGCGCTGCCGATGGCGCGCGCCTGGGCGAGCAGCGGGCGGTGGATCCTGATGGACTTCGTGCCGGGCGAGACGCTGGCGGAGTACCTGAGCCACCAGCCGGACAGCCCGCGTATCCGGCTCGATCTGCTACGCGACCTCGGGCCCCGGCTGCTCGGGGTGCTGGACGAGCTCGACCGGTGCGGCCTGCGGCACGGCGACCTCTCCCCGTCCAACGTCATCCTCAGCGGCTCCGGTTCCGGTTCCGGCTCCGGTTCCGGCTCCGGCTCCGGGCCGGGCAGCGGTACGGGTGCCGGGGGCCGCCGCTTCGTCCTCATCGACCTCGGGGTCAACTACCTGTACTCCCACGCGGTACCCGGCTCCGGCGGCCCGGACGCGGCGTTCGTCGCGCCCGAGGTGCGCAGCGAGACCATGGTGGTCGACCCCCGGCAGGCCGACCTGTACTCCGTCGGGCAACTCCTCATCGCCATCGGCGGCGGGCACCGGGAGACGGCCGGAGCCGGCGCCGTGACCGTACCCGACGCCTTCTACGCCGAGACGCCGCTCCTGGCCCGCTTCATCGAAGACCTCACCGACCGCGTCCCGGAGAACCGGCTGCTGCTGTTCCGGCCCACGCCGGGGGAGCGGCTCTACCCGCAGTTGCTGCACTTCTACGAAGAGGAGCTGGCGGCCGTCGAGGCGACCCGCGCGCAGAGCGCCGGCACCCGCTTCGTCCGCCTGTACACGCCGCTCGCCGGGGCACCGCGGCAGCAGCTCCAGATGTGGCGGATCCGGCGCACCCAGTCGCTCTACAGCGACCCGCACCGCGGTATGCACGTGCGCTGGCTGCTGTTCTTCTCCTGGTTGTCGGCCGCGGCCTGGTACGTCGCGGCCAGCATCGTCATCACGTACTGGCTGCGCGACCTCAACTGGAGCTGGGGCAACAACTACATCACCCTGCTGCAGCGCACCAACAGCGCGGGCGAGGAGGAGCTTCCGCTGCTCGACGCGCTGCGGCTGGACGGCTACACCATCCCCGACCACTCCGCCAACGCACCCGTGCGCATGGTCGCCATGAGCTTCCTGCTGGCCGGTGCCCGGTACTACCAGAACCTCTTCGCAGGCCTCACCCCGCTCGTCGCCGGCCGGCAGCAGGGGAGGCTGAGCCGGCGGGCCGTGCTGGCGGAGGTCGCGATGCGGCTGTTCACCCTCGTCCCAGCCGTCCTGGTGTTGTCGGCCACGCTGTTCCACCGCGACTGGTGGCCCATCTGCACCGCGATCGGCATCCTCTCCACCGCGTTGTGCAACGCCGCCTGCCTCGCCTTCGCCCGCGCGTCCATCGCCGAGGCCCGCGGCAGGCAACTGGGCACGGTGCCGCAGGGCCGGATCGCCGGCCTCGACGCGCTCTACAGTTGGACGCTGACGGCCGGCTTCTACGCCGTCGCCTGCTGGGGCATCGGGCTGTCGATCTACGTGGACACCGCGAAGGACGTCCCCATCTACGCCGGCTCCGTGGCCGCCATCAACGTCGTGATCTTCTACTTCGCCCGGTGCAGCGGCAGCCCTGCCGACGAGGTACGCACCATCCTGACCCGCGCCTGTCTCGCCTCCGAACGGCTGCGCCACCTGACGGCGGCGACGGCGACCCAGGCACCCGGGGCACCCGCGGCGCCGGCGACGCCGTGACCGCGGGGCATTCCCCAGCCGCGGGTAGTTCGGATGCCACGCCGCGCCCGGACCCGTGTCGCCGCAGGTCAAGCGCTGCGCCCCGGGTCCCGCGGCCGGTGCGACCGAGGTGCGGGCCGCGCCCTGCTGACTGAGGCTGAGTGGAACGACCACTCGAAGTCTCACGTCGTCAGGGAGACCCCATGCGCCTGCGTCCACACTCGATAGCCGCCGCCGTCGCCGTGCTGCTGCCCTCAGCCCTGCTCGGGCAGGCGTCGCCGGCGGCGGCGGACGGAGTGGTGGTCGGGGGGCGTCCGGTACGGATCGACGACAGCCCCTGGACCGTCGCGCTGACCAGCCGGAAGCTCTTCGGCGACGAGCGGTCGGGGCAGTTCTGCGCGGGCGTGCTGGTGTCTCCCGAGGTCGTGCTGACGGCCGCGCACTGCCTGGCCGAGAAGACGCTCGGCGTGCCCTGGAGGAAGGTCGGCGACCTGGCCGTCGTGGCCGGCCGCGGGGACCTCGGGAGCACCGCCGGGCGGGAGCTGGCCATCGAGCGGGTGTGGTTGCACCCCGACTACGACGGCAGGACCAACGCCGGCGACCTCGCCGTGCTGCGCCTGGCGCGCCCGGCGAAGGCCGGGCGCTTCCTGGAGCTGGCGGCGAAGCCGGACGACCCGGCGTACGAGCCGGGTTCGCCGGCCCGGGTCTACGGCTGGGGGGACACCGAGGGCGACGCCAGCTACCCCACGGCGCTGCACGCCGCGGACGTCGAGGTGCTGCCGGACGCCGCCTGCGAGCGGGCGTACCCGGGCAGCTCCGACGGACGCTACGTCGCCGCGTCCATGGTCTGCGCGGGGCTGATGCGCGGCGGCCGGGATGCCTGCCAGGGCGACAGCGGCGGCCCGCTGGTCGTACGGGGACGGCTGGTGGGCCTGGTCTCGTGGGGGCAGGGCTGCGGGCAGAAGGGCCGTCCGGGGGTCTACACGCGCATCTCCGCGGTCGTGGAGACCGTCAGGGAGCACCTGCCCGCCAAGGCGCCCTGAAGCCGTGGAGGCGCCGCCCACGGCCGCCCCGCACATCGACGCCGGCCACGGCCCGGTCGGCCGCCCCCGTAAACCGACGAGGCGGCCACCCCCACCGGGGTGACCGCCCATGTCCGGCCCGGGGCCGGACGAGGCTCGTCGGGCTGACGTCGAGACGTCAGCGTTCGTCGGCGGGCGCCGACGCCGGAGCGGCCTGCAGCCGCTCCGTCTCGTCCTGTATCTCGGCAGCGATCTTCTTGAGCTCCGGCTCGAACTTACGGCCGTGGTGCGCGCAGAAGAGCAGGTCGCCGCCGCTCGTCAGGACAACGCGCAGGTAAGCCTGGGCTCCGCAGCGGTCGCACCGGTCGGCGGCCGTCAGCGGGCTTGCGGGAGTCAGAACAGTAGTCACGTCGCCTCTTCTCTAGCTCGACGAGCTGTCGTACCAGGGTCAACATCCAACCAGGCCGAAAACGTTCCCGCTCGTGGGTCGGAATCGGGAAAGCCTCCGTCACCAGGGCCGATGTCGCCAGGTGGCGGCGGATGAGCCGTAGTGCTTGTCGTGCTTGTGCTGTATTGAGCGCCTTTGGTCCTCGTTGGCCTCCCCGGCCGGGTCGCCGGTTGTTCAGGAGGACGTGCCCGGAGCCTAAATGGTTCATGCGTGTAAGGGAACGTGATAAACGAATCACCCCTCCGAGGGATCGAACATGTACTCGAAACGGGACTAGTATCGACTCACATGCGGGTGGCTGCGTACCGGCTCTATAGAGCCTCGGTACCCTCTGACCGGCAGATGAGGCCCGCCACCGCCACCCGGGCCCGAATTCAGCGAGGAGCGAACTGAGTGACCGCCGACACGTCCGTGCCGTCCGTGCTGGCCGCCGCCGAGCGCGACGGTTCCAACTACACCGCGCGGCACCTGCTCGTTCTGGAGGGACTCGAGGCCGTCCGCAAGCGGCCCGGCATGTACATCGGCTCCACCGACAGCCGCGGGCTCATGCACTGTCTGTGGGAGATCATCGACAACTCGGTCGACGAGGCTCTCGGCGGATACTGCCGGAACATCGAGGTCCTGCTCGCCGCCGACGGCTCCGTGCAGGTCGGTGACGACGGCCGCGGCATCCCCGTCGACGTCGAGCCGAAGACCGGCCTGTCCGGCGTCGAGGTCGTCATGACCAAGCTGCACGCCGGCGGCAAGTTCGGCGGCGGCGCGTACGCGGCCTCCGGCGGCCTGCACGGCGTCGGTGCCTCCGTGGTCAACGCGTTGTCCGCCCGGCTCGACGTCGAGGTCGACCTCTCCAGCAGGACGCACGCGATGAGCTTCCGCCGCGGCGTCCCCGGGCGGTTCTCGGGCCAGGGCCCCGGCGCCGCCTTCGAGCCGGCCAGCGGCATGGTCAAGGGCAAGAAGATCCCCAAGACCAGGACCGGCACCCGCGTCCGCTTCTGGCCGGACCGGCAGATCTTCCTCAAGGACGCCGAGCTGTCCCTCGACGACCTGCACGCGCGTGCCCGGCAGACCGCCTTCCTCGTCCCCGGCCTCACCCTCGTCGTGCGCGACGAGCGCTCCGCCGACAAGGGCGAGCACACCGCGGAGACCTTCCGCTACGACGGCGGGATCAGCGAGTTCTGCGAGTTCCTGGCCTCCGACCGCCCCGTCTGCGACGTGCTGCGGCTGTCGGGACAGGGCACGTTCAAGGAGACCGTCCCGGTGCTCGACGACCGCGGGCACATGACGCCCACCGAGGTCACCCGCGACCTCGGCGTCGACATCGCGCTGCGCTGGGGCACCGGGTACGACACCACGATCCGCTCCTTCGTCAACATCATCGCCACCCCCAAGGGCGGCACCCACGTCACCGGCTTCGAGCGCTCCCTGACCCGCACGGTCAACGACGCCCTGCGCGGCCTGAAGCTGCTGCGCGTCGCCGAGGACGACATCGTCAAGGACGACGCGCTGGAGGGCCTGACCGCGGTGGTCACGGTCCGGCTCGCCGAGCCGCAGTTCGAGGGCCAGACCAAGGAGGTGCTCGGCACCTCGGCGGCGTCCAGGATCGTCTCCCAGGTCGTCGCCAAGGAGCTGAAGGCGTTCCTGACCTCCACCAAGCGGGACGCCAAGCAGCAGGCGCGCGCGGTGCTGGAGAAGGCCGTGGCCGCCGCCCGTACCCGGATCGCCGCCCGGCAGCACAAGGAGGCGCAGCGCCGCAAGACCGCGCTGGAGTCCTCATCGCTGCCCGCCAAGCTCGCGGACTGCCGCAGCGACGACGTGGAGCGCTCCGAACTGTTCATCGTCGAGGGCGACTCCGCGCTGGGCACGGCCAAGCTCGCGCGCAACTCCGAGTTCCAGGCGCTGCTGCCGATCCGCGGCAAGATCCTCAACGTCCAGAAGGCGTCGGTCGCGGACATGCTCAAGAACGCCGAGTGCAGCGCGATCATCCAGGTGATAGGGGCCGGCTCCGGGCGGACGTTCGACATCGACCAGGCGCGCTACGGCAAGGTGATCTTCCTCGCCGACGCCGACGTCGACGGCGCGCACATCCGCACCCTGCTGCTCACCCTCTTCCAGCGCTACATGCGCCCGATGGTCGAGGAGGGCCGGGTCTTCTCCGCGGTGCCCCCGCTGCACCGCATCGAGCTGGTCCAGCCCAAGAAGGGCCAGGACAAGTACATCTACACCTACTCGGACAGCGAGCTGCGCGAGACCCTGCTCGACCTGCAGCGCAAGGGCACGCGCTTCAAGGACTCCATCCAGCGCTACAAGGGCCTGGGCGAGATGGACGCCGACCAGCTCGCCGAGACCACGATGGACCCGCGGTACCGCACGCTGCGGCGGATCAACATCAGCGACCTGGAGGCCGCCGAGCAGGTGTTCAACCTGCTGATGGGCAACGAGGTCGCCCCCCGCAAGGAGTTCATCACCAACTCGGCGGCCACCCTGGACCGTTCGCGGATCGACACCTGAGGCGCGGCCGGGCCAGGTGCACGGCCCTCGGAGCGGAAGTGCGTCGGGTCGGCGATGGGGTCCCGCGGCACCGCCGCCTCCGGCAGGCCCGGCTCCTCACCCTGGTACAGGCAGGCGGAGCCGCGGCTCGTCCGGGCGCAGGTAGCGGGAGAAGCGCTCCGGCTGAGGGAAGCGCTCGCGGGAACACGGCGGGCAGCAGCATGGGGCGGCGGTGTGGTGCCAGAGGCGTACGGGATCACCGGGACGGACGGGCCGCGCGGGACGGGGCGTTGAAGAACGGTTAGGCTCACCTTCGTGAGTACGTGCGCGACCGCTTCCGGGGAGCTGGCCGAACCGCTCGCCGGGACCGCGGCCGTCGCCGCGACCTGGCTGCTCGTCGAGCAGACCGGCCCGTGGGGGAACGAGGCGCTGACCCAGAGCCACCTCGACCCCGAGGTCGGCCGCGCGCTGGAGGAGCGCGCCGAGGGCACCGGCGTGCGCGTCGCGCTCATCCGCCAGCCCGGCCGGCACGCCGACGTCCGCCGCCCCGCCAGCCGCCGCGTCCTCGCCGCCCACACCGCCCCCGGCGGCACGTGGATCCGCGCCACCGAGGTCCGCGACCCCGCGCACCTCACCGGCCTCGACCTCGCCGCCCTCGGCCGCGGCGAGCACGCCGGCTTCGACGCCGCCCTCGGCGCCGGCCCGTACCGCGGCGACCCTCCGGTGTTCGTCTGCACCAACGGCCGGCGCGACCGCTGCTGCGCGCTCCTCGGCCGCCCCCTCGCCGCCGACCTGCACGCCGCCGGAGGCACCGAGACCTGGGAGATCACCCACATCGGCGGCCACCGCTTCTCGCCCACGCTGCTCCTCCTGCCGCACGGCTACGCCTACGGCCGCATGACCCCACACGGCGTCAAGGAGGTCGTCGAGTCGCTCGCCTCCGGGCTGGTCGTCCCCGACGGCTGCCGCGGGCGCTCCACCTGGGACCGGCCCGGGCAGGCGGCGGAGCTGGCGGTGCGCCGGGCGACCGGTGCGTACGGCGCGGACGACCTCGCCGTCGTACGCACCGAAAGCGATGGCGACGGGGACGGGGGCGCGGACAGCGGCGGTGACGGTGACGGTGCCGGCTGGCGCGTGACCGTCGCGCACCGCGACGGCCGCGGCTGGGACGTGCCCGTCGCCCCGCACGCCGCCGCGGTGGCCACCCCGGCGAGCTGCGGCGCCGCGCCGCTGGCCCAGATCCATATGGCCGCGGGGACGCCGCACCCGCACTGAGCGCCGGGCGGCTGCCCTTGGGTGGGCGTGCGGGGAGAGTTTGGGAGGGCTTCGGGCTGGCGCCGGGGCAGCACCGTGGCCAGCGCCGGGGCGGGGCCGGAACGTTCGCGGTCGGTAGCGCGATACGCGTCCGGGGGAGTGCCCGTAGCGTCCCGGTCGGTTACGGTTCGCGCTCATGGGCGCAACGTCGACCGCACGCCGCGGCGAGCACCGCGGCCCCGGCCGGCGGCTCGGCTGGCCGCGGCGGGTCTCGTCCCAGATCCTGCTCATGCAGCTGGCCCTGGCCACCGGTGTCACGATCCTCGCCGCCGCACTGTTCCTCGCGCCGTACAGCGCCGAGCTGGACCGGCAGGTGATGCGGCGCGCGATGGCCATCGCGCAGAGCACCGCCGTCGAACCCGGCCTCGCCGAGGCCGTGCTGACCACTCCCGCCACCCCGGACGGCCCCGTGCAGCGCCGCGCCGAGCGGATCCGGAAGGCCACCGGTGCCGAGTACGTCGTCGTGCTGGACAACCGCGGCGTGCGCTGGTCCCACACCCGGCCCGACCGCGTCGGCCACCGCGTCTCCACCGATCCCTCCGTCGCGCTGGCCGGCCGGGAGTGGATGGGCATCGACACCGGCACCATGGGGCGCACCGCCCGCGGCAAGGTGCCGCTTTACGACCGGGAGGGCAGGATCGTCGGCGCGGTCTCGGTCGGCATCCCGTACGAGGGCGTGCGCGACCGGCTCATCGCGGCGGTGCCCGGCGTGCTCGCGTACGCGGGGGGCGCGCTGGCCGTCGGGGCGCTGGTCGCCTTCGCGCACTCCCGCCGGCTCCAGCGCCGCACCCGGGACCTCGCGTTCTCCGACATAGCCGCCCTCCTCGACGAGCGCGAGGCCATGCTGCACGGCATCCGCGAGGGCGTCGTCGCGCTCGACGGCGGCGGGCGGCTGCGGCTGGTCAACGACGAGGCCGCCCGGCTGCTCGGCATCGACCCCGCGCACACCGGCCGGCCGCTGGACGACGTGCTGCGCCCGGGCCGTACCGCGGACGTGCTCGCCGGCCGGGTCGCCGGCTCCGACCTGCTGACGGTCAGCGACGGGCGGGTGCTCGTCGCCAACCGCATGCCCACCGCCGACGGCGGCGCCGTCGCGACCCTCCGCGACCGCACCGAGCTGGAGCAGCTGGGCCGCGAACTCGACTCCACCCGCGGCCTCATCGACGCGCTGCGCGCCCAGGACCACGAGCACGCCAACCACCTGCACATCCTGCTCGGACTGCTGGAGCTGGGCATGACGGAGGAGGCCACCGAGTACATCGCCGAGGCCGCGGGCGGGCACCGGGCCACCGCGGAGCAGGTGACCGGCCGGATCCGCGACCCGCTGCTGGCCGCGCTGCTCGTCGGCAAGGCGACCGTCGCCGCGGAGCGGGGCGTGACGCTGGCGCTGACCGGAGAGCTGCCGGACCGGGCCGTCGACCCGCGCGGGCTGGTCACCATCGTCGGCAACCTCGTCGACAACGCCCTGGACGCGGCGATCGGTTCGCCGGCCGCGCGGGTCGAGGTCGACCTGCGGGCCGACGGCGACACGGTGCGGCTGCGGGTCGCCGACTCCGGGCCGGGGGTGCCGGCGGAGCGGCGGGAGCTGGTCTTCGCCGACGGCTGGACGACCAAGGAGCCGCCCGCGCACGGCAAGCGGGGCATCGGGCTTGCGCTGGTGCGGCGGCTCGCGGAGCGGCACGGCGGCGGCGCGGAGGCCGGCGAGCGGGCGGGTGGCGGCGCGGAGTTCACCGTCGTGCTGCCGGAGGCGCTGGCGCCGGCGGCCGGGCCCGTACCGGCGCGGCGGCTGCCGGCCCCGTAGAGCGCGCTTCCGCCGCTACGCCGCCCCCCGTCCCCGTCAGCGCCACGAACGCGCAGAACAGCGGCAGCGCGAGCGGCGGCACTCCCCGGTCACCAGCGCGGCTCCCGCCGCAGGGCGGAACGGCACCCGACGTAGCCGTCGGAGCGGCGGGTGCGCATGGCCATGTCCCAGCGCAGGTCGAGTGCGGCGGGGTCGCGGCGCGGCCGGGTGTGCCTGGCGTACGCCCAGATGAGCACGAAGGTGGTCGCGAACTGGCCGACGCCGGTGAGCAGCGCGACGTTGACCGGGCCGACGACCCGGCGGCCCATCAGCTCGGGGGCGACGGTGGCGGCGACGACGTACGACAGGTACCAGGCGAGGAACGCGAGCGCGGCCGGAACGACGAAGCGGAGGTACCAGCCGCGTACGCGCTGGAACTCGGGGGCCGCGTGGACGGCGAAGTACACGTCGTCGTCCGGCGCGGACTCCGCCACCGAGCCGCCGGTGCCGTCCGCGCCGGCGCCCGCGGGCGCCGCGGTGCGGCGGCCCGCGGCCCGGGCCGGCGGCACGGGCGAGCCGGCCGGCACGGGCTCCGGCTCCCAGCCGTCCCAGGCCCGCTCCCGTGCCGGGGCGTCGGCCGCGTAGAGCTGCTCGCGCCGGTCGCCGGGGACGGGCCGGCCGGTCCACGCGCGTACGTCGTCCGGCCGGTCGGACCAGGGATCGTGGGGCGGGGCTGCCGGGGCCCTCTCGGGCCCCTCGGGGTTGTTCACCGGGTGCTCTCCTCGCTCGGCGGGGTTGCCGCCCGCCCAGAATGGGCACGAGGGGGAGAGCACAGACAGGGCATTCCCGGTCCTTCACACCTTCAGGTGAATGACCCCGGCAATCTCCGCTTCCTGGGCGTTCCCTCCCGTACAGACGACCGCGACGCGCTGTCCCGCGAAGGCGTCCGGGTGCGCGTGCAGCGCCGCGTACGCCGCGGCGCCCGCGCCCTCCGCCAGCGTGTGCGCGTCGCGTATCAGGCTGCCCTGGGCGCGGGCGATGTCCTCGTCGTCGACGAGGAGGAAGTCCGCGAGCCCGGCGCGCATCAGCGCCTGCGGCAGGGCGAAGCCGGTGCCGGTGGCCAGGCCCTCGGCGCGGGTGCGGTTGGGGCGCTCCACGAGGCGGCCCGCGCGCCACGATTCGTACGCCGCCGGGGAGGCCGCGGACTGCACCGCCACCACCCGGCAGCCCGGGGCGACGGCCGCGGCCACCAGGCACGCGGCGGCGGCCCCGCTGCCGCTGCCGACCGGGACGAGCACCGCGTCCAGGTCCGGCGCCTGCTCGAACAGCTCCAGGTACGCGGTGGCCACCCCGGCGACGATCTCCGGCTCGTCGGCGGCGCTGACCAGCCGGGCGCCGCGCTCGGCGGCCAACCGGGCGGCGTACGGGCCGGCTTCGTCGAACGTCGCGCCGTGCTCGATCAGCTCCGCGCCGAGGGCGGTGACGGCGCGCGCCTTGCCGTGATTGGGGTGCTCCGGCATCACGATCGTGCACGGTGCCCCGTGCCGGGCGGCGGCGTAGGCGAGGGACTGGGCGTGGTTGCCCGTGGAATAGCCCACGATGCCGCGGGCGCGCTCCGCGGCGGACATCGAGGCGAGCAGGGTGAGGCCGCCGCGTACCTTGAACGCGCCCGTCGGCTGGGTGTTCTCGTGCTTGACGAGCACGGCCGCGGCCGCACCCCGGTCCAGCGCGGGGTACGACCACAGGGGGGTCGGTGGCAGCGCGTCGCGGAGCAGCCGGCGGGCGAGCAGCGCGTCGGTGACGGTCGGAGTCCTCATGGCACCCCACGCTCGCAGCCGGTGACCGGCGGGTCGAGCGCTTTTACGGAGCACGCGGACGGCCGGACGCCCCGCGCCCGACGCCCCGTACCGCCAACGCCCGCCAACGCCCGCGCCCGCCAACCCCCGCGAACCCCGCGCCTGCGACCCCGCGCCCGGGCCCGCGACCCCCGCGCCCGCGGGTCTACACCGGGCCCGCCATCGCCGTCACCGCCTTCGTCAGCGGCGTCCCCGAGCCGTCCCGGCGCGGGTCCGGCTCCGGCAGCTCCACCGGGCCCCCCGTGCGCCCCGCCGCGCGGGCCGGCACCGGGCCCGCCCAGGCGAACGTCAGGCAGTCCTCGCCCTTCAGGAACCGCTGGCAGCGCACGCCGCCCGTCGCCCGCCCCTTCCGCGGGAACTGGTCGAACGGCGTCAGCTTCGCCGTCTGCACCCACGCCCCGTCCAGCGCCCCCGAGGACCCCGCGACCGTCAGCACCGCCGCCTCCACCGCCGGGTCGACCACGTGGAACGAGACCACCTTCGCCCCCGCGCCCAGCTTCACGCCCGCCATGCCGCCCGCCGGCCGGCCCTGCGGCCGCACCTGGCCCGCCGGATAGCGGAGCAACTGCGCGTCGCTGGTGACGAACACGAGGTCCTCCTCGCCCGTGCGCAGCTCCGCCGCGCCGACGATCCGGTCGCCGTCCCGGAGCGAGACGACCTCCAACTCCTCCTTGTTCGCCGGGTAGTCCGGGACCACCCGCTTCACCACGCCCTGCTCCGTGCCCAGCGCCAGGCCGGGCGAGGACTCGTCGAGCGTGGTGAGGCAGATGACCTTCTCGCCGTCCGCCAGCGTCAGGAACTCCGCGACCGCCGCGCCGCCCGCCAGACTGGGCCGGGCCGCGGTCTCCGGCAGCACCGGCAGGTCGATCACCGACACCCGCAGCAGCCGCCCCGCCGAGGTCACCGCCCCGATGTGTGCCCGCGACGTCGTCGGCACGGCGGAGACGATCACGTCGTGCTTGACCCGCTTCGCCGGCGCCGGCTCGCCGAACGGATCGCCGTTGGCGGTACGGGCCAGCAGCCCCGTGGACGACATCAGTACCCGGCACGGGTCGTCGGACATCTCCAGCGGGACCGCCGCGGCCGGCTCCCCGCCGGCCTCCAGCAGCACCGTACGGCGCTCGCTCCCGTACTTCTTCGCCACCGCCGACAGCTCCCCGGACACCAGCTTGCGCAGCTCCGCGTCCGACTCCAGGATCCGCGTCAGCTCGGCGATCTCCGCCGTCAGCCGGTCCCGCTCGGCCTCCAGCTCCAGCCGGTCGAACTTCGTCAGCCGGCGCAGCGGCGTGTCCAGGATGTACTGCGTCTGGATCTCGGAGAGCGAGAAGTGGCCGATGAGCCGCTCCTTCGCCTGCGCGGCGTTCTCGCTGGCCCGGATGATGCGGATGACCTCGTCGATGTCGAGCAGCGCGACGAGCAGGCCCTCCACCAGGTGCAGCCGGTCGCGGCGCTTGGTGCGCCGGAACTCGCTGCGCCGCCGCACCACCGTGAAGCGGTGGTCGAGGAAGACCTCCAGCAGCTCCTTCAGGCCCAGCGTGAGCGGCTGGCCGTCGACGAGCGCGACGTTGTTGATGCCGAAGGTCTCCTCCATCGGCGTCAGCTTGTACAACTGCTCCAGCACGGCCTCGGGGTGGAAGCCGTTCTTGATCTCGAAGACCAGCCGCAGGCCGTGCACGCGGTCGGTGAGGTCCTTGAGATCGGCGATGCCCTGCAGCCGCTTCGCCCCGATGAGGTCCTTGACCTTGGCCCTGATCTTCTCCGGGCCGACGGTGAAGGGCAGCTCGGTGACGACGATGCCCTTGCGGCGCGCGGAGACCTGCTCCACCGTCGCGGTGGCGCGGATCTTGAAGCTGCCGCGGCCCGTCTCGTACGCGTCCCGGATGCCGTCGAGGCCGACGATCCGGCCGCCGGTGGGCAGGTCGGGGCCCGGGACGTGCCGCATCAGGGTCTCCAGGTCGGCGCCGGGGTGCCGGATGAGGTGCCGCGCGGCGGTGATGACCTCGCCGAGGTTGTGCGGCGGCATGTTGGTCGCCATCCCGACCGCGATCCCGGAGGCGCCGTTCACCAGCAGGTTCGGGAACGCGGACGGCAGGGCGACGGGCTCCTGTTCGCTGCCGTCGTAGTTCGCGGTGAAGTCGACCGTGTCCTCGTCGATCGACTCGACCATGAGCGTCGCGGCGGGCGCCGGGCGGCACTCGGTGTAGCGCATGGCCGCGGGCGGGTCGTCGTTGCCGAGGGAGCCGAAGTTGCCGTGGCCGTCGACCAGCGGCAGCCGCATCGAGAACGGCTGTGCCATGCGCACCAGCGCGTCGTAGATGGCGGAGTCGCCGTGCGGGTGCAGCCGGCCCATCACCTCCCCGACGACGCGCGCGCACTTCACGTACGAGCGGTCGGGGCGCAGGCCCATCTCGTTCATCTGGTGCAGGATGCGGCGGTGTACGGGCTTCAGGCCGTCGCGGGCGTCGGGGAGCGCGCGGGAGTAGATGACCGAGTACGCGTATTCAAGGAAGGAGCCCTGCATCTCGTCCACGACGTCGACGTCGAGGATCCGCTCTTCGAACTCCTCTGGCGGCGGGGCACTGCTTCTGCGGCGGGCCATCTCGGCTGCTGCTCCTCATCGGCTCGTTCACGGGCGGTCGGCGTGCGCCCCCATTGTGGACCCACGCGCCGACATCGCCGACCACGACCCGGCGCACCGCCCCCGGCATACAGTGGGGGCGCGACACCGGACGTCCGGTGTGCCGCGTACAGCAGCGATCGAAGGGACTCCATGCCCATGGGTCACACGGCCACCCCGCAGGCCAACTCAGGCGGACTGACACTGGAAGAACACCGCTTGGACAACGGGCTGCGGGTCATCCTCTCCGAGGACCATCTCACGCCCGTCGCCGCGGTGTGCATCTGGTACGACGTGGGCTCGCGCCACGAGGTGGCCGGCCGCACCGGCCTCGCCCACCTCTTCGAGCACCTCATGTTCCAGGGCTCGGCGCAGGTCTCCGGAAACGGCCACTTCGAGCTGGTGCAGTCCGCCGGAGGTTCGCTCAACGGCACCACCAGCTTCGAGCGCACCAACTACTTCGAGACCATGCCGGCGCACCAACTGGAGCTGGCGCTGTGGCTGGAAGCCGACCGCATGGGCTCGCTGCTCACCGCGCTCACCCAGGAGAGCCTGGACAACCAGCGCGACGTGGTGAAGAACGAGCGCCGGCAGCGGTACGACAACGTCCCGTACGGCACGGCGTTCGAGAAGCTCGCCGCGATGGCGTACCCCGACGGCCACCCGTACCACCACACGCCCATCGGCTCGATGGCCGACCTGGACGCCACCTCGCTCGCGGACTGCCAGGAGTTCTTCCGTACGTACTACGCGCCGGGCAACGCGGTGCTCTCCGTCGTCGGCGACATCGACCCCGCGCAGACGCTCGCCTGGGTGGAGAAGTACTTCGGCTCCATCCCGGCGCATGACGGCAAGCAGCCCCCGCGCGACGGCTCGCTGCCCGACACCCTCGGCGGCGCGCAGCGCGTGCCGGTGGCCGAAGAGGTGCCGTCGCGGGCGCTGATGGCCTCGTACCGGCTGCCCGAGGACGGCACCCGCGAGGCCGACGCCGCGGACCTGGCCCTGACCGTGCTCGGCGGCGGCGAGTCCTCGCGGCTCTACAACCGCCTGGTGCGCCGCGACCGGCTCGCCGTCACGGCCGGGTTCGGGATGCTGCGGCTCGCCGGTGCGCCGTCGCTCGGCTGGCTGGACGTCAAGGCGTCCGGCGGCGTCGAGGTGCCCGCCATCGAGACCGCCGTCGACGAGGAGCTGGCCCGCTTCGCCGAACAGGGGCCGACGCCTGAGGAGATGGAGCGGGCCCAGGCGCAGCTGGAGCGCGAGTGGCTGGACCGGCTGGCCACCGTCGCCGGCCGGGCGGACGAGTTCTGCCGCTACGCCGTGCTCTTCGGTGACCCGGAGCTCGCGCTCGGCGCGGTGGAGCGGATCCTCGGCGTCACCGCCGCGGAGGTGCAGGCCGTGGCCAAGGCGCGGCTGATCCCGGAGAACCGCGCCGCGCTCGTGTACGAGCCCACGGCCCAGGAGGCGGGCGCCGACGACGCCGACGACACCGACGAGAACGCCGGCGCCGCGGGCGCCGCGAGCACCGAGGAAGACGAGGTTCAGGCGTGACCGCCGAGACGACCAGCACGACCGGCCCGACGATGAACTTCCACTCCCGGCCGCAGGGCGGCGAGGCGCGGCCCTGGGCGTTCCCGGCCCCGGACCGTGGCACCCTCGGCAACGGGCTCACGGTGCTCACCTGCCACCGCCCCGGCCAGCAGGTCGTCGCCGTCGAGGTGTGCCTGGCCGCGCCGTTGGACGCGGAGCCCGCCGGCCTGGACGGCGTCGCCATGATCATGGCGCGCGGGTTCTCCGAGGGCACGGACGAGCACAGCGCCGAGGAGTTCGCCGCCGAGCTGGAGCGCTGCGGCGCCACCATGGACGCGCACGCCGACCACCCCGGCGTCCGCGTCTCCCTGGAGGTCCCCGCCTCCCGGCTGCACCGCGGCCTGGCGCTGCTCGCCGGCGCGCTGCGCGCGCCCGCCTTCCCGGACGACGAGATCGAGCGGCTGGTCGCCAACCGGCTGGACGAGATCCCGCACGAGCTGGCCAGCCCCGGCCGGCGGGCCGCGATGGCGCTGTACGCCGAGCTGTTCGACGCCGGCGACCGCCTCTCCCGCCCCCGCTGGGGCACGGAGGAGTCCGTCGCGCGGATCGACGCCGCGTCCGTACGCGCCTTCTACGCCGCCCACGTCCGGCCCGCCACCGCCACCGCCGTGGTCGTCGGCGACCTGACCGGCGTCGACGTCGACGACGCGCTGGCCGGCACCCTCGGCGCCTGGACCGGCACCCCCGCCGAGGCCCGCCCGCTGCCGCCGGTGGCCGCGGACGACACCGGCCGGGTCGTCGTCGTCGACCGCCCGGGCGCCGTCCAGACGCAGGTGCTCGTCGGCCGTGTCGGCGCCGACCGGCACGACGCCGTCTGGCCCGCCCAGCTGCTCGGCACGTACTGCCTCGGCGGCACCCTCACCTCGCGCCTGGACGTCGTGCTGCGCGAGGAGAAGGGCTACACCTACGGCGTGCGCGCCTCCGCCCAGTCGCTGCGCTCGCCGGCCGACGGCACCGGCGCCGCCCTGCTGGCCATCGGCGGCTCGGTGGAGACCGACGTGACCGGCCCGGCGCTGGCGGACACCTGGCAGGTGCTGCGCTCGCTGGCCGACGGGCTGACCGACGCCGAGCGGGACGCGGCGGCCGACTTCCTGGTCGGTGTGGCCCCGCTGCGGTACGAGACCTCGGCCGCGGTCGCCGGCACGCTGGCCGACCAGGTCGAGCAGCAGCTCCCGGACGACTACCAGGCCACGCAGTACGCCCGGCTCGCCGCCACCGGCACGGTGGAGGCCACGGCGGCGGTGCTGAGCGCGTTCCCCACCGACCGGCTCGTCACGGTGCTCGTCGGCGACGCGGAGAAGATCGCCGAGCAGGTGCGGGAGCTGGGCATCGGCGAGGTCCGGGTCGTCGCCGGCTGAGTGCCGGGACGGCGACTGCCGAGACGGTGACTGCCGAGACGCCGACCGCCGAGAAGCCGACTGCCGGACGCCCGCCGGCTTCTGCGTTTCGCGGTAAAAGGCCGGTGGGCCCGTAGCAGACCGGAAAGAGCCCGGCGGCGCCGCCGGGCTCTTTCCCGTTCCTGCCGGAATTCGTCCACCGCTGCCATACTGTTCACCCGGGCGGCTGAGGGGTGTGGATTATGCGGTGTGCGCGGTGAACGGCGGAATTTCCCAGGCGGTGTGTACGGCCATCCGCGACGACATCGTCTCGGGTTTCTTCCCCCAGGGCGGCCGGCTCACCGAGGAGCACCTCGCCCGCCGGTACGGGGTCTCGCGGGTGCCGGTCCGCGAGGCGCTGCGCACGCTGGAGTCGGAGGGCTTCGTCACCGCTCGGCGGCACGTCGGCGCCTGCGTCGCCGAGCCCACCGCGCAGGACGCCGCCGACCTGCTGGAGATACGCGCGCTGCTGGAGCCGCTGGGCGCGGCCCGGGCGGCCCAGCGGCGTACGGAGGCCCATCTGAAGGTGCTGCACGGCCTCGTGCGGCTCGGCAGGGAGCGGGCGCAGCGCGGGCACGTCGCGGAGCTGCCGTCGCTGAGCACGTGGTTCCACGAGACGCTGGCGCAGGCCACCGGCAGCCGGAACCTCACCGTGCTGCTGGTGCAGCTGCGCCGGAAGGTGTCCTGGCTGTACGGGGCCTCGCCGGCGGCCCGGTCCGTGGAGTCGTGGGACGAGCACGGCGCGATCGTCGACGCCGTCGCGCGCGGTGACGCGGAGCGGGCCAGAGGGCTGGCCGTGGCGCACGTGGAGCGCTCTGCGGGCTCGTACGAATTGCGCAGGACCGTGCGTGTGAGTTCCCGGAAACATGCCGTAAACACGGGAAGCGACCAGCCGTAACAATGTCGTGCGCCGCGGAAATGCAGGGTGCCGGGAAATTGCCGGCCCCGGGGAAATGCGATCGTCGGTAATCGGCCATTTCGGCCGGTCCCGTCGGCGGATTTGCTCGGATCGTCCTCAGACCGTCTCGGGCAGCTCGTCCAGCCCCTCCTGCACCAGCTTCGCCAGCCGGTCGAGCGCGACGTCGGAGGCGTCGTCCTCCGAGGCGAGGATGATCTCGTCGCCGCCCTTGGCGCCCAGCCCCAGCACGGCCAGCATCGAGGCGGCGTTGACGGCGTTGCCGTCGGCCGCCTTCGCGATCGTCACCGGTACGCCGGCGGCGGTGGCCGCCCGCACGAAGATCGACGCGGGACGGGCGTGCAGCCCTTCGGTCCAGCCGACGGTGACGCGGCGCTCAACCATGGTGTTGCCCTTCCCTTGCTAGTTGTCTAGACCATTCTTGCACGCGCGCCGAGCCGGCCGGACCCCGCCCGGCCGGTGCGTTACGTCCCCGGAGCAGGGCTCCGCTCACCGCCGGCCCAGCCCGCCCCGGCCGCCCCGCGGTGCCCGGCACGCTCCGCGGTCACCTCAGACTGCCCTGCCGCGCCCGCTCCCGCCAGCGTGCCCGGACCGTAACCTGGGCCCCATGGCCACCCCGGCGGCACCCGAATATCCCACCCACTGGGAAGCCGATGTCGTGTTGCGCGACGGCGGCACCGCACAGATCAGGCCGATCGTCCCGGACGACGCCGACCGTCTCGTGGCGTTCTTCGACCGGGTCTCCGACGAGTCCAAGTACCTGCGCTTCTTCGCCCCGCACCCCCGGCTGTCGGCCAAGGACGTGCACCGCTTCACCCACCACGACTACGTCGACCGGGTGGGCCTGGCCGCCGTCGTCGGCGACGCCTTCATCGCCACCGTCCGCTACGACCGCATCGAGCCGGCGGCCGACAGCACACCGCAGGCCGAGGTGGCGTTCCTCGTCCAGGACGACCAGCAGGGCCGCGGCGTCGCCTCCGCGCTGCTGGAGCACATCGCCGCCTGCGCCCGCGAACGCGGCGTGGGCCGCTTCGTCGCCGACGTGCTGCCCGCCAACAGCCGCATGATGAAGGTGTTCACGGACGCCGGCTACACCCAGAAGCGCAGCTTCGAGGACGGCGTCGTCCGGCTGGAGTTCGAGCTGGAGCCCACCGAGCGGTCGCTGGCCGTCATGCACGCCCGCGAGCAGCGCGCCGAGGCCCGGTCCGTACAGCGGCTGCTCGCCCCCCGCTCCGTCGCCGTCGTCGGCGTCGGCCGCCGCCCCGGCGGCGTCGGCCGCACCGTCCTCGCCAACCTCCTCACCGCCGGCTTCACCGGCCGGGTCTACGCCGTGAACCGCGCGTACCCCGAGGGCCAGGACCGGCTCCTGCCCGAGGACGTGCCCGCCCGCCGCTCCGTACGGGACATCGACGAGCCCGTCGACCTCGCCGTCGTCGCCGTGCCCGCCGCCCGCGTCCCCGACGTCGTCGACGACTGCGGCGAACAGGGCGTGCAGGGACTCGTCGTGCTCTCCTCCGGCTACGCCGAGGCCGGCGCCGCCGGCCGGGCGCGCCAGCGCGACCTCGTACGGCAGGCCCGCGGCCACGGCATGCGGGTCATCGGCCCCAACGCCTTCGGCGTCCTCAACACCGCCCCGCCCGTACGCCTGAACGCCACCCTCGCCCCCGAGCCCGCCGGCCCCGGCCGCATCGGGGTCTTCACCCAGTCCGGCGCCATCGGCATCGCGCTGCTGTCCGGGCTGCACCGGCGGCCGGACGCGGCGCTCGCCGGGGTGTCCACGTTCGTCTCCGCCGGCAACCGCGCGGACGTCTCCGGCAACGACCTGCTGCAGTACTGGCACGACGACGCCGCCACCGACGTCGTCCTCATGTACCTCGAATCCCTCGGCAACCCGCGCAAGTTCACCCGCCTCGTCCGCCGCACGTCGGCGGAGAAGCCGGTCGTGGTCGTCAAGGGCGCCCGGCACAGCGCCAGCACGCCGCCCGGCCACGCCGTACCCGGCACGTCGATGCCCGCCGAGACCGTCGGCGCGCTGCTGCGCCAGGCCGGGGTCGTCGCCGTCGACACCGTCACCGAGCTCGTCGACACCGGGCTCCTGCTCGCCGCCCAGCCGCTGCCCGCCGGGCCCCGCGTCGCGATCGTCGGCAACTCCGACTCCCTCGGCCTCCTCGCGTACGACGCCTGCCGCGCGGCCGGGCTTCGCCCGCTGCCCCCGCGCGACCTGACCGCCGCGGCGGCGCCGGAGGACTTCCGGGCCGCGGTCGCGGAGGCGCTGGGGGCGGAGGGCTGCGACGCGGTGCTGGTGACGGCGATGCCCTGGGGCCCCGGGGACGCGGGCGCCCTCGCGGACGCGCTGCGCGCGGCGGCGGACGGTGCGACGAAGCCGGTGGCCGTCGTCCACCTGGAGATCGAGGGCCTGCCGGAGGCCCTGGCGGCCCCGCCGGACGGCATCCCGGCGTACCCGGCGGGGGAGCGGGCGGCGCGCGCCCTGGCCCAGGCGGTACGGCACGCCCAGTGGCGCCGCCGCGCGGCGGACCCGGGGCAGGTGCCGGAGTACGAGGACCTGGACCCGGCGGGGGCGGCGGCGGACATCGCGCGGCTGCTGGGCGAGGAGCGCCCGGCGGCGGGCGCCGGAGACGGGGGCCCGCCGGGCCGGGCGCCGGGAGGGGCACGGCGGGCGGAGGGCGTGCCCCTCGACGTACCCGAGCAGGCCGCCGCGCGCGTACTGGGCCGGTACGGCATCACCGTGCTGCCCGTGCTGCCCGCCCCCGACCCGGACGCCGCCGCGGACGCCGCCGCCCGGCTCGGCTACCCCGTCGCGCTCAAGACCACCGCGGTCCACCTGCGGCACCGCCCCGACCTCGGCGGCGTGCGGCTCGACCTCGCCGGCGAGGAGCAACTGCGGCTCGCCCACGCCGAGCTGACCGGCACCCTCGGCGACCCGGCCGAGCTGCAGCCGGTGGTGCAGGCCATGGCGCCGCGCGGCGTCGACACCGTCGTACGTGCCACCGTCGACCCCGGCGTCGGAGCGGTGCTGTCCTTCGGCCTGTCCGGCGCGCCCTCCGAACTGCTCGGCGACCTCGCGCACCGGCTCGTGCCGGCCACCGACCGCGACGCCGCCGAGCTGATCCGCGCCGTCCGGGGCGCACCGCTGCTCTTCGGCTGGCGCGGCGCGCGGCCGGTGGACACGGCGGCGCTGGAGGAGCTGCTGCTGCGGCTGTCGCTCTTCGTGGACGAGCACCCCGAGGTCGTCGCCGTCGAGCTGTCCCCGGCGGTGGTGGCCCCGCAGGGCGTCAGCGTGCTGTCCGCCGCCCTCCGCCTGGCCCCGCCCCCACCCCGCGTCGACCTCGGCGCCCGCCGCATGCCCCGCTACTGACGGCGGCCCGGGGCGGTCGCCCCGGGTGCCGGGGGCCGCCGCACGGCTGTGGGCCATGCGGGGGTCCCCGGGCCGTAGGATGGGCGCATGGCTAAGACCGGGACCGCGACCAAGGGGCTGCGCGCGGCGATCGAGCGCAGCGGCTACTACCCCGCCCTCGTGGCGGAGGCGGTGGAGGCCGCCGTCGGCGGGGAGCCGGTGTCCGCGTACCTGGTTCACCAGGAGACGACGTTCGACGCCAACGAGGTCCGGCGGCACATCACCGTGCTCGTGCTCACCGACAGCCGCTTCATCGTCAGCCACACCGACGAGCAGGCCGCGGACACCACCTCCCCGACCCCGTACGCCACCACCTCCAGCGAATCCGTCAAGCTGGCCCGGATCTCCTCCGTCGTCCTCAGCCGCGTCGTCGGCAACCCCGAGGCGTACACCCCCGGCACCCTGCCCCGCGAGGTCGTGCTGACCGTCGGCTGGGGCGCCGTCAGCCGGCTCGACATGGAGCCCGCCACCTGCGGCGACCCCAACTGCGACGCCGACCACGGCTACACCGGCTCGGCCACCGCCGACGACCTGAGCCTGCGCGTCAGCGAGGCCGGCGACGGCCCCGAGACCGTACGGCAGGCCCTGGACTTCGCCCAGGCGCTCTCCGAGGCCACCGCCGCCGGTCCCGAAGCCTGATGCCGGCCACGGGGGGGACCGGGGGCCACGGGACACCGGGCGCCGGGACACCGGCCCACGGCACCGACTGGCCCGCGCCGCTCGACCCCGCCGCCGCGCCCGCCCCCCGCTACGGCACCGGCTCCCTCGCCGACCTGCTCCCGACCGCCGCCGCCGGCCTCGGCGTCCCCGGCTTCGTACCGACCCTCGCCGGGGTCCAAGCGGCCGACCGCGTCTGCGTGTTCCTCATCGACGGCCTCGGCTGGGAGCAGTTGCTCGCCCACCCCGCGGACGCCCCGTTCCTGCACGGCCTGGCCACCGGCGAGCCGCTGACCGCCGGCTTCCCCGCCACCACCGCCACCTCCCTCGCGTCCGTCGGCACCGGCCTGCCGCCCGGCGCCCACGGCCTGCCGGGCTACGCCGTGCTCGACCCCGGGACCGGCGAGCTGATGAACCAGCTGCGCTGGCAGCCCTGGACGGCGCCGCGCGAGTGGCAGCCGTACCCCACGGTCTTCCAGCTCGCCCACGACGCCGGCGTGCACACCGCGCAGGTCTCCTCGCCCGCCTTCGAGACCACCCCGCTGACGACGATCGCGCTCAGCGGCGGCACCTTCCACGGCCGGCTGTCGGGCGAGGAGCGCATGGACGTCGCCGCCGCGCAACTCGCCGCCGCGGACCGCACCTTGGTCTACACGTACTACAGCGAGGTCGACGGCAACGGCCACCGCCACGGCGTCGACTCCGACGCCTGGCGCGGCCAGCTCGGCTACGCCGACCGCCTCGCCCGCCGCCTCGCCGAGCAACTGCCGCCGCGCGCCGCGCTCTACGTCACCGCCGACCACGGCATGGTCGACATCCCCTTCACCGAGGACGCCCGCTACGACGTCGACGAGGACTGGGAACTGCGCGCCGGCGTCCGGCTCCTCGGCGGCGAGGGCCGCGCACGGCACGTGTACGCCGTCCCCGGCGCCGCCGGCGACGTGCTCGCCGTCTGGCGCGAGGTGCTGGGCGAGCGCGCCTGGGTGGCCGGCCGCGACGAGGCCGTCGCGCTGGGGTGGTTCGGACCGAAGGTCGACGACCGCGTACGGGACCGGCTCGGGGACGCCATCGTCGCCGCGGCCGACGACATCGCGATCGTCGCCACCCGCACCGAGCCCAAGGAGTCCGCGCTCGCCGGCATGCACGGCTCGCTGACCCCGGCGGAGCAGCTGGTCCCACTGCTGTCCGTACGCTCCTGAAGCCGCGGCGGTCGCCCGCGGCCCCGCGGGTGGCGGCTGAACGCCCTCGGTGACGTCCGGCGCCGGCGCCTGCGCCGCGTGCCGCGCCCGTGCGCCCCCCGCTTTCCCGCCCCCTGGCTTTCCCGCCCCCCGGATCCCCGCCGGGCGGGCGGACACCGAACGGCGCCGGGCACGGAAGGCACCGCCGCCCCCGCCGCAGGCGCTCAGCGCGCCGACCGCACCACCGTGAACCGCGCGCCCTCCAGGTCCGCGACCTCCGCCAGCCGCCCCGCCGGCGTCTCGTGCGGCTCGCGCACCCGGCGCCCGCCCAGCTCCTCCGCGCGGGCCACGGCGGCGTCCACGTCGGTGACCTCGAAGTACGTCATCCAGCGCGGCCCCGTCTCGCGCAGTGTCTCCTCGTCGGCGCCGCAGATCGACGCCACGGGCCGGCCCTGGACGTACAGCGTCGCGACGTCGCCCTCCGAACGCACGTCGTAGCCGAAGACCAGCTCGTAGAACTTCGCGACCATCGCTGGCTCCGCCACCAGCAGCTCGTTCCACACCGGCGTGCCCGGCCGGCCGTGCCGTTCCACCCCGCTGTGCCGCCGCGGCTGCCAGAGCCCGAACACCGCCCCGGCCGGGTCCGAACAGATCGCCTTCCGGCCGGCCGCGTCGGCGTCCAGCGGCCCCACCCCCACCGTCCCGCCGCAGCAGCGCACCAGCTCGGTGGCGGCGTCGGCGTCGTCGGTCGAGAGGTACGGCGTCCAGGCGACCGGCAGTCTGGTGTCCGGCGCCATCGCCCCGATCCCGGCGACCTGGCCGCCGTCCAGCCGTGCCAGCCGGTACGCGCCCAGCGCGCGCGGGCCCTCCTCGAAGACCCAGCCGAACAGGCCCCGGTAGAAATCCTCGGTCGTTTCCAGCCCGTGCACCAGCAGGCTCACCCAGCACGGTGTGCCCGGCGCGCTGAGAATCGCTCCCTCGGACATGGCAGCCCTCTCTGACCATCGAAAGGTGGCGGTGAGTGACGTTCCGGTGACGCCTGCGTAGATGTTTCCATTCCCCTTGCTGCAGTGCGCCCCCTCTGCGCCGATCCGTCTGAAGAAATTGTCCGTCTCGCTGGTAGATGTTCGTTTTCGGGGCGGGTCAGGAAGCCGGCGCGACTCTGCGCCAAGATGGCCTCCATGGATGCCATCATCTCCGGAACCGAACTCGCGAGCGACCTGGCGGGCCCCCGGCCGCCGGTCGTGCTCGACGTGCGCTACACGCTCGGCGGCCCACCCGGCCGTCCCGAGTACGACGCAGGCCACATCCCCGGCGCCGCCTACGTCGACCTGGACGCCGAGCTGGCCGCCCCGCCCGGGCCGGAGGGCCGCCACCCGCTCCCCGACCTCGCCGTCTTCGGCGCCGCCATGCGCCGCGCCGGCGTCTTCGCCGGCCGCCCCGTGGTGGTGTACGACGGCGGCCAGGGCTGGTCCGCCGCGCGCTGCTGGTGGCTGCTGCGGTACACCGGCCACCGGGACGTCCGCGTCCTCGACGGCGGACTGGCGGCCTGGCCCGGCGAGCTGTCCCGCACGCCGCCGGCCGGCGGCGCGGGCGACTTCACCCCGGAGCCGGGTGCGCTGCCGGTGCTCGGCGCCGGCGAGGCCGCCGCGCTCGCCCGTCGCGGCGTGCTCTTCGACGCCCGCGCGGGGGAGCGCTACCGCGGCGAGGTGGAGCCCATCGACCCGGTCGCGGGCCACATTCCCGGGGCGGTCTCGGCGCCGACCACCGAGAACCTCGCCGCCGACCGGACCTTCCGGCCCGCGGCCGACCTGGCGGCGCGCTTCCGCGCGCTCGGGGCCGCGCCGGGCACGGAGGTCGGCGTGTACTGCGGCTCGGGCGTCTCCGCGGCCCAGGAGGTCCTGGCGCTGGAGATCGCCGGCATCCCCGCGGCGCTGTACCCGGGGTCGTGGTCGGAGTGGGTGGCGGATCCGGCCCGGGAGGTGGCGACGGGCGCGCAGCCGGGCTGACGGAAGGGGCCGCCGGGGCCTTCCGTCAGCGGGTGACGCCGGCCGCGTACCCGGTCAGCGGGCGCGTGGCCGGCGTCCTTCTACCCTGCGGGCGGCGGCAGACCGGGGCGCGGTTCGTACGGACGACTCCGTACGAACCGCGCCCGATCCCGACGGCTACTCCGGCTTCTTGCGCCGGCTCCCGAACACGATCTCGTCCCAACTCGGCACCGCGGCCCGCCGGCCCGGCCGCACGCCGTCGGCCTCCGCCTGCCGGTCCGTCTGCCCCGTCAGCCGCTCCCGGTGCGCCGAGACGCTCCGCGGCATCAGCACGTCCGCGTACGCGGACCCCGCCGCCCCCGCGCTCGCCGCGGGTGCCGGAGGCTCCTCCTCCACCGCGGGCGGCTCGGGCTCCTCCTCCGGCGGCGGTCCGGGCACCGGCCCGTGCACCGGACCGGGCTTGGGTCCGGCGCCCGCCGCCCCGGCCGGCCCGTCGGCAGTGGCGGCCGGCGCGGGCGTGGACTGGTCCGGCACCACCAGGTCGCCCCGGAAGCTCGGCACCGCCTCCAGCAGGCTGGTCAGGGAGTCCCCGCGGTCCTCGCCGGAGGCGTCCCTGTCCCCGCGCCCGCCGTCGGCCGGCCGCTCCGGACTCCGCGGCAGCCGCGCGATCTTCGGCACGAACGGCAGGCTCGGCTCCGGCGTGGCGTCGGTCTCGCCGATCAGCCCCCGCGCCTCGTCGTCGACGGGCTGTACGAGCCGCCGCGGCGGGTCGTACGTCCAGCCGGCGTTGTGCGGCTCACCGGCGACGCGGTAGACGAGGAGCACCTCCCAGGTGCCGTCGTCCCGCCGCCAGGAGTCCCACCGCGCCGAGTCCTTCTCCGCGCCACGCATCATCAGCCGCTCGGCGACCGCCTCGCCCAGCGCCGGACCGGCGCTCTCGCCGGGGCGCCGGATGGGCGTCTTGCGGGCCCGCTCGGCCATGAACGCCCGCTCGGCCAGCACCGGCCCCTCGAAGCGCCGCACGCGGTCGACGGGGATCCCGGCGAGCGCGGCGACCTCCTCCGCCGACGCACCGGCCCGTATCCGCGCCTGGATGTCGCGGGGGCGCAGGTGGTTCTCGACCTCGATCTCGATCTGGCCGAGCCGCGCACGGTCGTTGCGCACCGCGGCGCGCAGACGCTCGTCAATCGGAAGGGTGTACTCCGTACTGTCCGCAGCCTTCAGCACCAGCCGTGTGCCGTCGTTACTGACCGCCACGACACGCAGTTCGGGCATGGGAACCTCCCGGTGGTGCCTGCCGACGTTCGGTGCGTCGCTGCTCTTTCCGCTAGTCGAGTGTGGCCTGCCCGGGTGCAGCCTGCCACAACTTTGCTGAGTTGCCCGGCGTGTCGGGCCTTGGGGCCCGATACGCCGTGATGACACGGTTACGCATGTGCAACGCAGCGGCCGTGATCGCCGCCGTCGGACGGACACCTGAGCACTGGCTCGCCCACAGTACTCCATTCGAGCCATGCGGGTGGACCGGCGCGCCACCGAACGCGGAACGCTGCAAGGCAGTTGAGTCTGCCTGTTCCGCCCCGGTTCGATCAAGAGGTGCGTTGCATCACAGAATCCCCGGAATCGGAACTATCGGGTCCGTCCGCGGGGTTCGTTCCTGTGGGCGGGAGGCCAACGGGGCGGTCTCGGGAGCGAGATGCGGAGCTCGGCGGACAGGGTCTCGGCGGACGACGCGACTCAACTCCCGCCCGGCGCACGGCCCGCGGTAAGGCGCTCAGTCCCCCAGCACCCGCCGCAGGTAGTCGTTGCCGAACACGCGCCCGGGGTCCAGCCGGTCCCGTACCGCCGTGAACTCCCCGAACCGCGGGTAGACCCCCGCCAGGTACTCCGCGTCCCGGCTGTGCAGCTTCCCCCAGTGCGGCCGGCCCCCGTGCGCCGTCATGATCCGCTCCACCGCCGTGAAGTACGCGTGGTGCGGCGTCCCCCGGTACAGGTGCACCGCGACGTACGCCGTGTCCCGACCCGACGCCGTCGACAGCGGGATGTCGTCCGCGGGTGCGACCCGTACCTCCACCGGGAAGCTGATCCGCAGCCCCGACCGGTCGACCATCGCCTTCAGCTCCCGGATCGCCGGGACCGCCGCCTCCCGCGGGACCGCGTACTCCATCTCCACGAACCGCACCCGCCGGGGGCTGGTGAAGACCTTGTACGGAATGTCCGTGTACGTACGCGCCGACAGCGCCCGGCTGGAGACCGCCGCGATGCCCGGGATCGTCGCGGGCACCGCCCGCCCCACCGCGCACGCCGCCGCGAACACGCCGTTGGACAGCAGCTCGTCGTCGATCCACCCGCCGATCCGGCCGAGCGGCGCCGCGGGGCCCTTGCTGCGGTTGTTGCGCTTGGTGTTGCAGCGGCCGGTGTGCGGGAACCAGTAGAACTCGAAGTGCTCGTTGCCCTCCGCCAGTTCGTCGAAGGACGCGAGGACGTCCGTGAGCGGCATCGGCTCCTCCCGCGCGGTGAGCAGGAAGACCGGCTCCACCGCGAAGGTGAGCGACGTGACCACGCCCAGCGCGCCGACGCCCAGCCGGGCCGCGGCGAAGACCGCCGCGTCCTCGCCGGTGTCGTCCGCCGTGTACGTACGCGCCCGGCCGTCCGCCGTGACCAGCTCCAGCGCGGTGATCTGGGCGGCCAGCGAGGCAGAGGAGCGGCCGGTGCCGTGGGTGCCGGTGGCGGTGGCGCCGGAGACGGTCTGCGCCATGATGTCGCCCATGTTGGTCAGCGACAGACCGGCGGCGGCGAGGGCGTGGTTGAGCTGGTGCAGCGGGGTGCCCGCGGCGACGGTGACGGTGCCGGCGCCGCGGTCGATCTCGTGGATGCCGACCAGCCGCTCCGGGCGGACCATGAGCCCGCCGGTGGCCGCGGCGGCGGTGAAGGAGTGGCCCGTACCGACGGCCTTGACCTTCAGGCCGTCCTCGGCGGCGGCGCGTACGGCGTCGGCGACCTCGGCGGTGGTGGACGGGCTGACGGTGCGCGCGGGGCGCGCGGCGACGGTGCGCGCCCAGTTGCGCCAGGCGCCCGCGGCCCTCCTGCTGATCACCTGACGCATCCGCCGCCCATCCGCCGCCCATCCCCTGAACAGGCCGTCGTACGGCCCTTCTTCCGGCTCTCCGCCCCCGGTTGGAGAGGGATGATACTCGCGCGTACGGACCGGCCATACGCCGGTGTCCGACTCGGGCGGGCGGCTCGCGCATGGCAGGATCGAAGGCATGCCCGACGCGCAGTCCCCCCAGCCGTACGACGCCCTTCTCCTGCTGTCCTTCGGCGGCCCCGAAGGCCCGGACGATGTCGTTCCGTTCCTGGCGAACGTCACCCGGGGCCGCGGCATCCCGCGCGAGCGGCTGGAGGAGGTGGGGCAGCACTACTTCCTCTTCGACGGCGTGAGCCCCATCAACGCCCAGAACCGCGAGCTGCTGGAGGCCCTGCGCAAACATTTCGCGGACGCCGGCCTCGACCTCCCGGTCTACTGGGGCAACCGCAACTGGGACCCGTACCTCACCGACACCCTGCGGCAGGTCGCGCGCGCCGGGCACCGGCGGGTGCTGGCGCTGGTCACCAGCGCGTACGCCTCGTACTCCGGCTGCCGGCAGTACCGCGAGAACCTGGCCGAGTCGCTGGCCGCGCTCGCCGCGGAGGGCCTGGAGCCGCCGCGCGTCGACAAGCTGCGGCACTACTTCAACCACCCCGGCTTCGTCCGCCCCGTCGCCGACGGCGTGCTGGCCGCGCTGGACCGGCTGCCCGCGGACGTACGCGACGGCGCCCACCTGGCGTTCTCCACCCACTCCATCCCCACCGCCGCGGCCGGCACCTCCGGCCCCCCGGCGGACCACGGCGACGGCGGCGCGTACGTCGCGCAGCACCTGGACGCCGCCCGGCTGGTCGCGGACGCGGTGCGGGAGGCCACGGGCGTCGAGCGGCCCTGGCGGCTCGTCTACCAGTCGCGCAGCGGCGCGCCGCACATCCCGTGGCTGGAGCCGGACATCTGCGACCACCTGGAGGAGCTGCACGCCGCCGGCGCGCCCGCGGCCGTGATGGTGCCGATCGGCTTCGTCTCGGACCACATGGAGGTCATGTACGACCTCGACACGGAGGCGGCGGCGAAGGCGGCGGAGCTGGGCCTGCCGGCGGTGCGGTCGGCGACGGTCGGGGCGGACCCGCGGTTCGTCGCGGCGGTACGGGAGCTGGTCCTGGAGCGGGCCGCGGCCGAGCGCGGGGAGCCGGTCGAGCGCTGCGCGCTGGGTGCGCTGGGGCCGAGCCACGACGTCTGCCCGGCGGGCTGCTGCCCGGCCCGTACGCCGAAGCCCGCGACCGCGGGCGCCGACTGAACCGCCGCCGTACGCCGCGGCACCCGCCGTACGGCGCCCGCACCGCCGCCCCGCCGCCCCCGCGAGAAGCGCACCGAGGAGCACCGTGACCGACGAGCCCCGCCCCGGACCCCCCGCTCCCGAGACCCCCGCTCCCGAGACGTCTGCTCCCGAGACCCCCGCCGCGCCGCACGACGAGCTGTTGGCCCTGGCACTGGAGGCCGCACGCCGCGCGGGCGAGCTGCTGCGCGACCATCGGCCCGCCGACCTCGGCGTGGCCGCGACGAAGTCCAGCGCCATCGACGTCGTCACCGAGATGGACCTCGCCGCCGAGAAGCTGATCACCGGCTTCCTCACCGAGCGCCGGCCCGCCGACGGGATCCTCGGCGAGGAGGGCGCGAGCACGCCCGGCAGCAGCGGCGTGCGCTGGGTCGTCGACCCGATCGACGGCACGGTGAACTACCTCTACGGCCGTCCCGACTGGTCGGTCAGCATCGCCGCGGAGTACGCGGGCGAGGCCGTCGTCGGCGTCGTGGCGGCGCCGATGCGGGGCGAGACGTACCACGCCGTGCGCGGCGGCGGCGCCTTCGTCAACGGTGAGCCGGCGCGCTGCCGGCCGACGCCGCCCATGGACCAGGCGCTGGTCTCCACCGGCTTCAACTACGTCCACGCGGTGCGCGCGCACCAGGCCGAGGTGGCACGGCTGCTGATCCCGCGGGTCCGTGACATCCGCCGCGGCGGCTCCGCGGCGATCGACCTGTGCGACGTGGCCTGCGGCCGGCTCGACGGCTACTACGAGCGCGGCCTGAACCCCTGGGACCTGGCCGCGGGCGACCTCATCGCCCGCGAGGCCGGCGCGCTGACCGGCTCCCGGCCGGGCCTGCGGCCGGACGGGGACCTGACCGTCGCCGCGGTGCCGGGGCTCTTCGAGCCGCTGCAGCGGCTGCTGGACGAGCTGGGCGCCTGGCACGACTGACGGGGACCCGCTACCCCGCTACCCCGCCACCCCGCCGTGCCGCCCCGCGCCCGTGGTACGCACCGCCCCCGCGCCAGCCGAGCCGTGACGACCCCGCGGCGGCGCCCTCTCGTCCGTACCCCGCCGCCTCCCGGACACGTCCGCACAGCAGCGCCCCGGCACCGTGGCGGTGCCGGGGCGGCGTGGTCGTCGGGGCGTCGGGCGGGTCAGACTCCGGAGCGGGCTCCGACCTCGACGCCGTGGTCGGCGGCGAGCCGGCGCAGGTCGTCCAGCTCCTCCTGCTCCACCTCGACGCCGAACTCGTCGCCTTCCTCGCGGGCGCGGTCCCGCTCTGACTCGGCCGTCTTGATGCGCTGCAGAATGCCAGCGGTGAATGCGTCCATTGTGTACGCCCCCTCGTCGTCGGGTCGAGGCACTGGGGGTGTGCCGACGGGTCAGATCACGGAGAACGTCCCTCCGGCTACAGCCTGTGTGCCGTGCCGGGAAAGGAGGCTGGGAAACGTGATCGGCGGGTGTGGAATCGTCCTCCCCGCGGCATCGGGGGTGGAAACATCGGATCCGGAGAATCTTTGGGTGCCCGGCTGCTTACCACCGGTTTACTCCCATTGCAGGCAGGATGGAGCTGTTCCCAGGCGGTACTACGAGAAGGGACCTCGCCGTGCGCGTACTCGTCGTCGAGGACGAGCAGCTGCTCGCCGACGCGGTGGCCACCGGCCTGCGCCGGGAGGCCATGGCCGTGGACGTCGTCTACGACGGCGCGGCGGCCATAGACCGCATCGAGCTGAACGACTACGACGTCGTGGTGCTCGACCGCGACCTGCCCCTCGTCCACGGCGACGACGTGTGTAGCAAGGTCGTCGAGCTGGGCCTGCCCACCCGGGTGCTGATGCTGACCGCGGCGGGCGACGTCCGGGACCGCGTCGAGGGGCTGGAGCTGGGCGCGGACGACTACCTGCCCAAGCCGTTCGCCTTCAGCGAACTCACGGCGCGCGTGCGTGCCCTCGGCCGGCGCAGCGCGCAGGCGCTGCCCCCGGTGCTGGAGCGCTCCGGCATCAAGCTCGACCCGGGCCGCCGGGAGGTGTACCGGGACGAGCGGCTGGTGCAGCTCGCGCCGAAGGAGTTCGCGGTGCTGGAGGTGCTGATGCGGGCCGAGGGCGGCGTGGTCTCGGCCGAGCAGCTGCTGGAGAAGGCGTGGGACGAGAACACCGACCCGTTCACCAACGTCGTGCGCGTCACCGTGATGACGCTGCGCCGCAAGCTCGGCGAGCCCCCCGTGATCATCACGGTGCCCGGCTCGGGCTACCGCATCTGACGTTCCCCACGTCCCCCCACGCCCCCCACGCACCCGACGGATGGCCCCATGGACGAGAACAGACGCTCCGCCTCGGACGCGCTGCCCGCCGGTACCCCGCCCAAGCCCACCTGGGACCCCCGGGAGGCCGCCGCGCCGTACTGGCTGCGCCCGACCATCCGGATACGCCTCACGCTGATCTACGGCGGCATGTTCCTGATGGCCGGCATGGTGCTGCTGGCCATCATCTATCTGCTGGCCGCCACCGCCCTGGACAGCTTCGCCACCCCGTTCAAGCTGCTGGAGAGCAGCGGCACGGTGAAGGTGGCCAGCGAGACGTGTCCCGAGGTCTCGGACGCGGAGACGTACAGCCAGTTCAACGGCATCCTCGAAACCTGCATCGAGCGGCGGCGCCAGCTCGCCCTGGACTCCCTGCTGCGCAAGTCGCTGCTCGCGCTGGTGGGGATGACGGTGCTCGCCTTCGCCTTCGGCTACGTCGTCGCCGGCCGGGTGCTCTCGCCGCTGGGCCGCATCACCCGCACCGCCCGCAGCGTGGCCGGCTCGGACCTGCACAAGCGCATCGAGCTGGACGGGCCGGACGACGAGCTGAAGGAGCTGGCCGACACCTTCGACGACATGCTCGACCGCCTCGACCGGGCGTTCAACGCCCAGCAGCGCTTCGTGGCCAACGCCTCGCACGAGCTGCGCACCCCGCTGGCGATCAACCGCACGCTGCTGGAGGTCCAGCTCTCCGATCCGGACGCCTCGCCGGAGCTGCAGCAGCTGGGCAAGACCCTGCTGGCCACCAACGAGCGCAGCGAGCTGCTGGTGGAGGGGCTGCTGCTGCTCGCCCGCAGCGAGAACGAGATCGTCGACAGAAAGCCCGTCGACCTCGCCGAGGTCGCCTCCCAGGCGATGGACCAGGCCCGCGGCGAGGCGCAGTCCAGGGGCGTCGAGCTGCGCGGGGTGCGCAAGCCCGCGTACGTGCAGGGCAATGGCGTGCTGCTGGAACGGGTGGGGCTGAACCTGGTGCAGAACGCCGTGCGGTACAACGTCCCCGAGGGCGGCTGGGTCGAGGTGGAGACGGAGGTGCAGCCCGGCATCGCCGTGCTGACGGTCTCCAACACCGGGCCGGTCGTCCCGGCGTACGAGGTGGACAACCTTTTCGAGCCGTTCCGGCGGTTGCGCACGGAGCGTACGGGGAGTGACAAGGGGGTAGGACTGGGGCTGTCCATTGTGAGATCCGTCATCCGGGCGCACGGCGGGACGGTCGCCGCACAGCCGCGCGAAGGCGGTGGGCTGGTGATTCGCGTAGCGCTGCCCATGCAGACTGTGTGATACGTCACATTCGGCCCATTCCGGCCGTGTGCGCTGCGTCATCGCCGCATTCCCGGAAAAGCCCGTAAGATCCGCGTTTCCGCAGGATGCGGTCCCGGGAAGTACACGGGGTGGCGTGCACGAGAAGCGCCCGGGACCGCGTATGGTCCCTTTCGCCATCCGGCCGCGATCACCCCTGGGTGATGCGGGCGGGTGTCGATTGAGTAACAGACCTTGATGTGAGGCAAAATCTCCGCTTCGGGTCGGGCACAAGACCGGCCTCTCATGCGTTACGAGCGCTGGAGACTCACTGACCACCCGGAGGGGGAGAGCGAGAATGGCAACGGACTACGACACCCCACGCAAGACAGACGACGATGTCAACGAAGACAGCATCGAAGAGCTGAAGGCGCGGCGCAGCGACAAGTCGGCCGCAGCCGTCGACGTCGACGAGTTCGAGCAGAATGAGGGCCTGGAGCTGCCCGGTGCGGATCTCTCCAACGAGGAGCTGTCCGTGCGGGTCCTGCCCCGCCAGGAGGACGAGTTCACCTGCATGAGCTGCTTCCTGGTGCACCACCGCAGCCAGCTGGCCGCCGAGAAGAACGGCCAGCCGATCTGCCGCGACTGCGCGGCCTGAGGCCGGCCGTGGCCCCCACGGTCGGCTCCGGTCCCGCCGGGCCGAAGACCGGGATCCTGCGGCGGACGCGCCCCGACCGGCGCGTCCGGGCGGCGTTGGAGTGGGTGGCGGACGCCATCGTGCAGACCGCGCCGCGCGTCCCGGTCCGCGACCTGGCGACGCTGCGCCGGCAGTTCCCCGGGCTCGGCCCGGAGGAGATCGCCGACCGGCTGGTCGCCGGAGCCGTGAAGGGGAGCGCCACGGTCGGCGCGGGCATCGGAGCGGTGGCGATGATGCCCGCGCCGCCAGCGATGCCCGCCGAGCTCGCGGCCGAGATCGTCGGGGTGGCCTCGATAGAGCTGAAACTGATCGCCGAGCTGCACGAGGTGTACGGGGTACGGGCGGCAGGCCCGGCGCGGCAGCGGGCCATGGCGTACCTCGGCGCCTGGACCGACGAGCGCGGCATCGACACCGCCAAGCTCGTGAGCTTCGACGTCGTACTCGGCGGCCCCATGCGCCGCCGGCTGCGGCAGCAGGTCCTCAAGCGCACCGTGCGGAACCTGCCGAGCCTCGCCCCGTTCCTCATGGGCGCGGTCGCCGGTGCGTTGATGAACCGCAGGGACACCCGCAGGCTGGCCGAGACCATCCGTGACGACCTGCGTGCCCGCCAGGTCCCGTGGGACGTGCTCCCGCCCGCGGGCGGAGGGCTTGCGGCGTCGGGGGACACCCAGGACTCCGGAGGTCTTCCGGGCGCCGGGGGTGCCGGGGCCGCCGCGGATGCCGCACTGCCGACGGGACCGCCGCAGGGCGACCCGCGGGCGCTGCCGCCGGGCGAGCGCTGACCCGCGTCGCCCGCCGCCGTCAGCCCATGGCCGACCGCAGCACCGCCACCAGCCGCTCCGGCTCCCGCGTGGACAGGTAGAGATACGGCGTCGGGTCCTCCGGATCCGTGACCTCCACCCGCACCGCCGTCGGGATGTACCCCCGCAGCAGCATGTACGCGCGCGTGTCCGCCTTGTGCGTACGCCAGGCCCGCGCCTCCTCCGCGTCGAGCGCCTGCGCCTCGCCCAGCGCCGTGAGCGGGATCCGGGCGTCGTCGGTGACCAGCTGCCCGGCGATGACACGGATCCGCGCCGAGCCGTACGAGCTGACCGCGACGGCCGCCAGCGCCGACCCGCCGGCGAGCCCGGCCAGCAGCGGCAGCGTGCCGAACGGCGTCAGCACCAGCGCCAGACACACCCCCGTGCCCACCGCCAGGCCCCACCAGGACCGCGGTGCGCTCAGCCGCTCGTCGTAGCTCTGCGTCGTCTCCATGCACCCACCCTCCCACGGCTTCCCCCCGCGGCCCGCTCCCCTCGCGGCTCCGCCGTGGGCCTGCCACGCAGGTAGGCTCTGGCCGTGTGACTGCAAGTGACAAGCTGGCCCCGCCGCCCGGCGCCGCGGAACCCGTGCGGCATCCGGACGCCCCGGCGCCCGGGCAGCTCCTCGGCTCCCACTACGACCAGTGTTTCGGCTGCGGCGGCCAGGAGCACGGCCTGCACCTGGCCGCGCGGGCGGGCGAGGGCGTGAGCGTGACCGCGGAGTTCACGGTCAAGGCCGCCCACCAGGGCGCCCCCGGCCTCGCCCACGGCGGGGTGCTGACCTCCGCGCTCGACGAGACGCTGGGCGCGCTGAGCTGGCTGCTGCACACCATCACGGTGACCGGCCGGCTGGAGACCGACTTCCTGCGCCCGGTGCCGGTGGACACCACCCTCCACCTGGACGCCCGCGCCCTCGCCGTCGCCGGCCGCAAGATCTACTCCACCGCCACCGGCCGCATCGGCGGCCCGGCGGGACCGGTGGCCGTACGAGCCGACGCCCTCTTCGTGGAGGTCAAGGTGAACCACTTCATCGAGCACGGCCGGGACCGCGAGATCCGGGCCGCGATGGCCGACCCCGACCAGGTCCGGCGGGCCCGCGCCTTCGAGGTGAACCCGTGACGGCGGGGCGGGAGCCGGTGGACGTGCTGATCCGCCGCGTCGACCCCGAGGTGCCGCTGCCGTCGTACGCGCACCCGGGCGACGCCGGCGTCGACCTCGTCACCACCCGGCCCGCGGAGCTGCCCCCCGGCGAGCGCGTCGTCCTGCCCACGGGCATCGCCATCGCGCTGCCCGACGGCTACGCGGCCTTCGTGCACCCGCGCTCCGGGCTCGCCGCCCGCTGCGGCGTGACTCTCGTGAACGCCCCGGGGACGGTGGATGCCGGGTACCGTGGGGAGATCAAGGTGAACGTGGTCAACCTCGACCCGCGCCGACCGGTGCGGTTCGAGCGTTTCGACCGGATCGCCCAGCTGGTGATCCAGCAGGTGGAGAAGGCCCGCTTCCACGAGGTGGCCGAACTCCCCGGCTCCGCCAGGGGCGAGGGCGGACACGGGTCAACCGGAGGGCATGCCTCCCTCGGGGACCGGAAGGCCGTTCATGGATACGCTTCGGTCATTGCCGACCGGGAAGGACAGTGACGTGTTCGGACGTCGTCGCAAGGGGCAGGACGAGCCCGTCGACAAGGCCGCCGACGGCGTGACCGCCGAAGACGCCGAGGAGTCGGCGGACGGGCAGCCGGAGGACGGGGACAGGCCCGCGCTGCCGCCCAGGCCACGGCCCGACGGGCCGTGGGACATCAGCGAGGTCGAGGACGCCACCCGCGGCCGGGTGGACCTCGGCGGGCTGATGGTCCCCGGGGTCGAGGGCATGGAGCTGCGCGTCGAGGTGGCGGGCGAGTCCATCGTCGCCGCGACCGTGGTGCTGCGGGACAGCGCGATCCAGCTGCAGGGCTTCGCCGCGCCCAAGAACGAGGGCATCTGGGGCGAGGTCCGCGCGGAGATCGCCGGCGGCATCACCAAGCAGGGCGGCATCATCGACGAGCAGGAGGGCACCCTTGGCTGGGAGCTGCGCGCGCAGGTGCCGGTGAAGCTGCCCGACGGCAAGAGCGGCGTGCAGGTGGTGCGGTTCGTCGGCTGCGACGGGCCGCGGTGGTTCCTGCGCGGGGTGATCTCCGGCCAGGCGGCGGTGCAGCCGCAGGCGGCGGGGGTGCTGGAGAAGATCTTCCGCGAGACCGTGGTCGTACGCGGCGAGGGCCCGATGGCGCCGCGCGACCCGATCGTGCTGCATCTGCCCACGGACGCACAGATGGTGCCGGACGGGGTGCAGCAGGACGAGGCGAGCGAGGGCTCACGGTTCGCGGGCGGCATCGACTCGCTGGCGCGGGGGCCGGAGATCACCGAGGTCCGCTGAGCGCTCCGCGGGGGCGCTCCGTGGGGGCGCTCCGTGGGGAGTGTGGACGTACGGCGGCGGGCCGGGTCGTGGGACCCGGCCCGCCGCCGTTGTGCGTGCGGGCGCCGTGGGCGGCGCGGGCGGCCGGGTGCCGGATGGCGGGTGGCGGGTGCCGCGGCTGAGGCGGGCGGGAGCGTCGGGGCCTTCGGGGTCCCGGGCGGTGCCGCGCCCGCGGGCGGGGGCCGGGGATCCGGTCGTCTCGGGGGACCGCGTCGGAGTCGTCGGGCGGGCCGGGCTCCGCGCTGCGGGGAGCCGGCCGGGTGGGTCCGTCCAGGGCTGTCTGGGCGCCCGCCAGCCGCGGGGTCCGGGTTCGGCGGTCTGGGGTCCGGTGGCCCGAGGTCCGGCGGTCGGGCGCGCAGCCGGTGGTGTAGCCGCCCCGGACTCGACCGTGGAGAGTGCGTCGACCGGCTCCGGCGCGTCCAGCGCCTCGGCGCGGGGTGTCGGCTCGCCGTACGCCTCTCACCGTTCCGGCCAGCCACGTCCGCCGCCCCCGTGCCGCGGCTCGGTACGCGCGGGTCCCGCCGCGCCGCGGGCCCGGGGCCGCCGGCCTGCGCGTAACGAAGCGGTGAAGGCGCGTTCTTGACCTGCCTGGGCCGTCGCGGCTCGCTTATTCTCCCGGCAACCGGGACAGGGGGGACCGTTGACCGCGACCGTTGCGCGGCCGGGGCGCCGGCTTCCGGCCGTGCTGCGGCAGAGCGCGCACCACGGCCTCGTGCTGGCCGCCGCCGCGCTCGCCCTCTTATTGGCCGTCACCGTCCTCGCCGCGCTCGTCGCGGTCGCCGAGCAGGCCGCGGAGGCCGGCGCGCGGGAGCGGCTCGCCGCGGACCCGGATGCGGCGGTGCGGATCAGCGGCGCGTACGACCCGGAGGGCGTGGCGCGCGCGGACGGGCCGGTGCGGGGTGCGCTGGCGCGTACGTACGGCGACGTGCCGCACCGTACGACGCGGCTGATGCGGGCGCCGGCGGCGCGGGAGCTGCAGCTGCCGGTGGCCGGGAGCGGCGTCGGCGGGCGCGGCGCGGTGGGGCTGTCGGTGCTGTGGGCGGAGGACGCCGGCCGGCAGGCGCGGCTGGCGGAGGGGGAGTGGCCGCGGGCCGGGGCCGGGGGCGAGTCCGGGGCCGGCGGGCCGGTGGAGGTCGCGCTCGACGAGCGGTACGCGGCGCGGTTGGGGCTGACGGTCGGCGACGATTTCGCGCTGGGCGGCGACGAGGACGCGGGGGAGGAGGGCTCCGGCGCGGACCCGGACGGCGACGGCTCGGGCGACGGCTCGGGCGACGGGAGCGCGGCCGGGGAGCGGCATGGGTCCGGCGGCGAGGACGCCGCGTCCGGCACCGAAGCCGGTGCCGGGGGCGACGGCGCCGGGGGTTCCGCCCCGGACTCGGGCGGCGGTGGTGCCGGCTCGGGTGACGAGCACGCGACCGACGAGCGGCGCGGCTCCGCCGGCGAGGACGCCGGGTCCGGCACCGGCGCCGGGTCCGGCACCGCCGAGGCCGGCGACGGCGCCGCGCCGCTCGGCATGCGCGTCAGCGGGCTCTACGCCCCGCGCGACCCCGACGCTCCCCTCTGGCAGGACCTCACCGGCACCTTCGGCACCTCCGACAGCGTCGGCCTCGTCGCCCGCCGCGCCTTCGCCGAGCAGCCCGCCCTCCGCCACGACGCCACCGCCGTGTGGCTCTCCGTGCCCGACGCCCGCCGGCTCCGGCTCGGCCAGGTCGACCCCCTGCGCGACCGCGCCGCCGCGCTCGCCACCGGCGACGCGGCGCGCGTCGTCTTCGGCCGCGACGGCACCTCCGCGCGGTCCGCGGCCCTCGCCGACGTCGAGGCCGACACCGATCTGCCGTACGTGTTACGGCAGTTGGACGTGCCCGTCGCCGTCGCCCGCGCCGCCACGTACCTGCCGGTGGCCCTGCTCGCCTCGCTCGCCCTGGCCGCGCTGGTGCTGACCGCCCGGCAGCTGGCCCGGCACCGCGCCGCCGAGCAGGTGCTGCTCGGCAGCCGCGGCGCGGGGCCCGTGCGGCTCGTCGGCGGGGCGGCGGCGCAGTGGGCGGCGGTGGCGCTGCCCGCCGCGCTGGCCGCGCCGTTTCTGGCCGGCCCGCTGCTGCGCGGGCTGGCGGCGGCGGGGGTGCTCGACGGGCCGGTGCCGGCGGGCGCCGCGACCGGCACGGGGTGGACGGTCGCCGGGCTGGCGCTGGCCGTGCACGCCGCCGCCGCGCTGACCCCCGTTGCGCGCGCCGCCCGCGACCGGCGCGCGGTGGCCCGGCTGCGGCGGCGGGTGCCGCGGCTCGCGGCGTACCAGCGGGCGGGTACGGACCTGGCGCTGGCCGGTGTCGCCGCGGTCGGCTGGCTGCAGTTGGTCACCTACCGCACCCCGGTCGCCGACTCCGGCGCCGTCGACCCCGTCGTCGTGCTCGCGCCCGTCGCCCTCACCGCCGCGACCGTGCTCCTGGCGCTGCGGCTGCTGCCGCTGGCCGCCCGCGCCGCCGACCGGCTCGCGCGCCGCTCCGGCGGCCTCGTCCTGCCGCTCGGCGGCTGGCACCTGGGCCGCCGGGCGGCCGGGCACGCCGGCCCCGCGCTGCTCGTCGCTCTCGCGCTGGCCATCGCCGCGCTGGGCGCCACCGCCCTCGCGGTGCTCGACCGCGGCGACCGCGACCAGGCCGCCTTCGCGGTCGGCGCCGACCTCAGCGTCGAGGCCGGGCACGAGGGCGCGGGCTTCGTGCCGCGCGCGGAGCGCCACACGCGGTATGGCTTGCTGCCCGGCGTCGGGGCGGTCACGCCGGTGGTGGACTGGGACGTCACCGTCGGCACGTCGTTCGCGGGGTTGACCGCGCTGGACTCCGCCGAGGTGCTGCCGACGCTTCGTACGAACGCCGCCGCGAGCCCCGTGCCCGCCGTACGGGACGGGGCCGGGCTGCCCCACGACGCGCTCGCGGCGCTCGCCGGCGCCGGCCCGGCGCCGGCCCACGGGCTGCCGCTGCCCGGCCGCCCCGACGCCCTCGGCATGCGCGTACGCCTGGCCGCCGACGGCCCAGGCACCGCCGAGCCGTTCACGCTCAACGTCACCCTGGAGGACGCCGACGGCCTCGCGCACACCGTCTCCGGCACCCTGCCGCCCGCCGACGGCCGGGCGCACCGGATGAGCATCCCGCTCGGCGCGTACCAGTACCCCCTGCGGCTCACCGGGCTGCAGCTGCGCACCGAGGAGGAGACCGAACGGCGCACGTACCTGCTGACGATCGACGACTTCGCCGGCGTTGCGCCCAAGGAGGACGGCGTCCGGTGGCGGGACCTCATCAGCGGCGAGCGGCCCGACCGCGGTCTCGCCGGCTGCCCGGGCCGCAAGCCGGCGCCGACGCGGGGCCTGCCGCCGCGGGTCGCCACCGGGTTCGTCCTCTGCGAGGCGCGCAACCGTCCCGGCGCGCTCTTCGACGGCGTGCTGCGCGGCCCGGACACGTCGCTGCGCGACGAGTACCTGAGCTGGCAGCTCCAGCTTGGTCAGGCCGGCCAGGGCGACCCGCGGCCCGTGCCCGTGCTCGCCACCGACGCGCTGCTCGACTCCGGCCAGGCGGAGGTGGGCGAGACCCTGCGGGCCGGGCTGCCGGGCAACACGGAGCTGCGCGCTGAGGTCGTCGGCCGCGTCGATGCCGTCCCCGGCACCGACCCGGGTCGTGGGCGGCTGCTCGTGGACACCCGGCTGCTGGCCGCGTACCTCGTACGGGCCGGGCTCGACCCGCCGGTGGAGACCCACTGGTGGCTGGCCGCCCGCGACGGCGACGCCACCGCCGCGCTCGCGGCCGTCGAGCGGCGGCCGGAGCTGGGCACGGCGCGCGACGTGCCGGGGGAGCGGGCGGAGCTGGCGGCGTCGCCGCTGCGCGAGGGCGCGGACGGGGCGCTGCGGCTCTGCCTGGTGCTGGCGCCGGCGTTCGCCGTCGTCGGCTTCGCGCTGCACAGCGTCCTGGCGGTACGGTCCCGGGCCCGGGAGTTCGCGCTGCTGCGGGCGCTGGGGGTGCGGACGCGGCAGCTGACGGCGCTGCTGTGGACGGAGCAGCTGTGCCTGGCGGCCTTCGCCGCCGCGGTGGGCACGGCGACGGGCGTGGCGCTGGCGGCGGCGGTGGTGCCGGCCGTCACGGTCACGGAGACCGGGGCCGCGGTGCACCCGGAGCTGGCGGTGGCGGTGCCGTGGCTGCGGGTGGCGGTGGTGGCGGCGGTGGTGACCCTGCTGATCTGCCTGGCGGTCACGGCGACGGCGCGGGCGCTGGCGCGGACGGACCTGGCGCGGGTGCTGAGGGCGGGGGACGAGTGACGGGGCGGGCGAGCGGGCGGTGGTGGCGCCGGGGGCGCGCGGAGCGGGAGCCGTGGCCGGGCGGTGCGCGGGAGGCGGCCCAGGACCGGGCGGACCAGGTTGACCAGGCGGACCAGGCGGACCGCGTAAACCCCGCCGACCTTACGGACCCGGCCCCGGACGCGGGGCGCGGGGGGCGTGCGGAGCGGGAGGCGCGGCCGGGCGCTGCGCGGGCGGCGGCCGGCGCCGGGCGTGGGAGCGGTGCGCGGGAGGCAGCCCGGAAGCGGGCGGACCGAGCGGATCAGGCGGACCGGGTTGATCGGGCGGACCAGACCGACCGGGCCGACCTTGCGGGCCCGGCCCCCGACGCGGGGCGCGGGGGGCGTGCGGAGCCGTCGGGCCCGGGGCGTACGGAGCCGGTGCCCGGCCCGGTTCGTACGACGCGGGCATCCGGTGCGGACGCTACGGACCGACCGCCCCGCGCCACCTGCGCCACCCGCGCCGCCCGCGGTCCCCGCGCCTGGCGCGAGGCGCGCGCCGACCTGCCCGCCTTCGTCCTCCTCGGCGCGCTGGTCGCGCTGCTCGCCGCCGTCGCGACCGCCGCGCCGCCGCTGCTCGACCGGGCCGCCGGCCGGGCGCTCGTAGACCGGATCGCGGCGGCGCAGGACGAACGGCCGCTGCTCACCCGCACCGTGTCGTTCGGGCAGCCGGTCACCGGGCTGCCGGGGGAGGGCGGGACCAGCGTCGCCGACGACCTGACGTGGGCCGAGCAGGACCTGACCAACGCCGTGCCCGCGGCGCTCGCCGGCCTCCTCGACGAGCCCGCGCACCAGGTGCGCGTCCCCGCCGCCACCCTCGGCGCCCCCCGCGGGGACGCCGCCCTGTCCCTGCTCCACACCAGCGAGGCCCCCGGCCCCGCCGGCTACGCCGCCGGCCGCCCGCCCCGCCACACCGGCCCGGACGGCCCCGTGGAGATCGCCGTCTCCACCCGCACCCGCGACGCGCTCGGCCTCCGCCTCGGCGCCCGGCTGGACCTGACCCCGCGCCACTCCCGGCTCGACACCCCCGTCGTCGTCACCGGCTTCCTCCGCACCGACCCCGACGGCCCCCAGGACCGCCTCTGGCGCAGCCACCCCCTCCTCGCCGTCCCGCTCCCCGCGGCCCACGAGTCCAGCCCGACCGAGGCGCAGGCGCTGATCGCCCCCCGCGCCCTCGACGCCCTCCTGGACCGCGGGCTGCCGCAGATCACCGTCGAGTGGCGGCTCCGCCTGCAGCTGGGCTACGCGGACGGCGCGGACGGCGCAACCGACGCAGACGACGAGCGCGACGAGCGCGCCACGGCCGCCGCCCGCTTCACCGGCGACGACGGCCGCGACAGGCTGATCCGCGCCCTCGCCGCGTACGACACCGCCAGCGCCGACAACTTCTGCGACAGCACCGGCACCGCCTGCATCTACGGCTCCCACCCCGCCCAGCGCCCGACCCGCACCGACCAGGTCCAGCCGCTGGTCCGCGACTTCGACGCCGAGTGGGACCAGGCCGCCGTCGTCGTCTCCTTCGCCCTCGTCTCCGTCGTCGGCGTCGGCCTGGCCGCCGCCTTCGTCACCGCCCGGCTCGCGGTGCGGCGGCGGCTCGGCCACCACCGGCTGCAGCGCGCCCGCGGCGCCTCCGCGCTCGGCGTCGCGCTCTCCCGCGCCGCGCAGTACGCGCCGGTGGCGGGCGCGGGGCTGGCGGCGGGGCACGTCGGGGCGCGGCTGCTGCTGCCCGCCGGCGCGGCGCCGGAGGGGTGGGCGGCGGTGGCGGTCGCGGGCGCGGCGTGGCTGCTGCTGCCGGCGCTGACCTGGGCGGCGGTACGGGACCGCCGCTCGGGCCGGACCGCTCGTCGCCCCGCGGGCCGGCGGGCGTCCGCGGAGGCCGCGGTGCTGCTGCTCGCCGCGGCGGGAGCGGTGGCGCTGCGGGTACGCGGCACGTCCGGCGGCAGCGCGTCGGACCCCCTGGTCGCGGCGGTGCCGGTGCTGTGCGGGCTCGCGGTCGTGGTGCTGCTGATACGGACCTACCCGCCGCCGCTGCGCCTGCTGGCCCGGCTCGCGGCCCGCCGCCGCGGGCCGCTCGGGCTGCTGGCGCTCTCCCGCGCCGCCCGCGACGCGCCCGCGGCCGTGCTCGCGCTGCTCGTGCTCGTCGCCACCCTGGGCGCCGCGGTCTTCGGCGGCCTCGTCACCGGCACCGTCGAGGAGGGCCGCCGCGACGCGCTCGACTGGCGCACCGGCGGCGCCGACGCGGTGCTCACCGACGCCGTCAACCCCGCCGGCGACGAGGCGCTGCGCCGGGTCCCGGGCGTGGCGCACGCGGTGCCGGTCCGGCTCGTACGCACCGAGCTGACCAGCGCCGCCACCGGCCTCGGACAGCCCGGCGCCGACCTGCTCGCCGTCGACTCCGCCGCGCTCGGCCGGGCCGACCCCGGCTCGGCCGCCGCGGCGGCGGTCGCGGGGCTGGGGGAGCCGCGGCGGGACGGCGCGGGGCGGCTGGTGCTGCCGGTGCTGGCCGGCGGGGAGCGGGGGGCGGCGCGTACCGGCGAGACGTACGAGACGGGGTGGCGCGGCGTGCGGGTGCGCGTCGCCGGGCGGCTGGCCGGGGACGCGGTCCGGGACAAGGCGTTCGGCCCGCTGTACGGCGGGCGCGACGCGGCGCCGGGGGCGGACCGGCCGCTGCTGCTGGCCGACACCGCCGCGCTGGCCGCCGCGGACCGGGAGCGCGCCGCGGACGTGCCCCGCGGCGACGCGGCCGTCCTGTACTACGGCGCCGGCGCCACCCCGGCCGCGCTGCGCTCCGCCGCGCCGGGCACAGGCGTCGACAGCCCGTACGGGGAACTGCTGATCGCCACGGAGGAGCGGACGGCGGACCGCGACGACGGGGTGCTCGGCACGATCCGGGCCGCGCACGCCGTGTGCGCGGCGCTGGCCGCGGTGCTGGCGCTGCTGACGCTGCTCGTGGAGCTGCTGCTCTCCGCGCCGGAGCGTGCCCGCACCACCGCGTACCTTCGCCTCCTCGGCCTCGACCGGCGCGGCGCCACCGCCCTCGGCGCGCTGCAGCTCGCCCCGCTCGCGCTCACCGCCGCGGCCGGCGGCCTCGCCCTGGGCCTCGCGCTGCCCGCGGCCCTGGGCCCGGCGCTGGACCTCCGCGCGCTCACCGGCGGCCCGGTGGACCCACCCCGGCGGCCCGACCACCTGCTGACCGCCGCGCTGACGCTCGGGCTGCTCGCGCTCGTCGCGGCGGCGGTGGCGGCCGACGCGGTGGCCTCCCGCCGCAGCCGCCGGCTGACGGCGCTCCGCGTGGGGGAGGACGGGTGACCGCCCCGAGGCTCTCCAGGCGGCGAGGTCCGTCGGCGTCGGCGCCCCGCGCGGCCCGGGCGGGCTCGCGCCCCGGAGACGTACACCCGCCGACCGCACACTCCCCCTACGCCCTGAGGGCGTGGGGGTACCCCCACGTGTCCCGCTCGCCCGGCCCCGCCCCGCGGTCCGGTGCCGGGCAGGTGCTCGTTCTCCGCTGTGCTGGTCTCCGGCTCGTGGCCGGGCCGGTGTGCGGAGTCGCGGCGCGGAGGCGTAGGTCCGTGCGCGGTACGCGGTACGCGTCCTGCCCGGCTGGCTCCGTCGCCGCGGCGTGCAGGTGGCCGCCGCGGCCCGGTGCCGGGCAGGGGCCCGTTCTCCGCCGCGCCGGGCTCCCGCCCGCGGCCGGGCCGCGCAGCGGGCGCGCCACCCCGCGCGCCCGGCCGCCCGCCTGCCACCCGCCCGTGTCGCCGCCCGCCGCGGGTCGCCGCCGCGGTCCGGGACAGGGCACGGACTCGTACCCCGCCGTGCCGGTCTCCCGCGGCCGGGCCGCGGCGCGCGCGTGCCACAGCCGCACCCCTGCGGCCCGCCGGCGCCCGCCTTGCCGCACACGCCCGGCCGCCGCACGCCCCGCACACCCCGGACCCGGCCCAGGAGGTCCGCGTGACCGAACCTCGCACACCGGCCCCCGACCTCGCCGCGCTGGAGCGCGCCGCGCGCGCCGCCCGCGCCGCGCGCGCCGCCCCCGGAGCCGCGGCGCCCGAGCGCCGCGAGCCCGTCGTCGACTGCGACAACCTCGTCCGCGTCTTCCACGCCGAAGGCGTCGAGGTGCAGGCCCTCCAGGGCCTCGACCTCACCGTCGCCGAGGGCGAGATGACCGCGCTCGTCGGCGCCTCCGGCTCCGGCAAGTCCACCCTGCTCGGCATCCTCTCCGGCCTCGACCTGCCCACCGCGGGCCGCGTCCGCGTCGCCGGGCACGACCTGCTCGCCATGGGCCGCCGCCAGCGGCTCGCGTACCGGCGCCGCACCGTCGGCTTCGTCTGGCAGCAGACCGCCCGCAACCTGCTGCCGTACCTGACCGCCCTGGAGAACGTCGCGCTGCCCATGGCGTACGCCCGGGTCCCCCGCCGCGAGCGGCCCGGCCGGGCCGCCGACCTCCTCGACGCCCTCGGCGTCGGGGACTGCGCGCACCGCCGCCCCGCGGAGCTGTCCGGCGGCGAGCAGCAGCGCGTCGCCGTCGCGGTCGCCGCCGCCAACCGGCCGCGGGTGCTGCTGGCCGACGAGCCGACGGGGGAGCTGGACACCGCGAGCGGCGAGCAGGTCTTCGCGGCGCTGCGCCGGGCCAACGAGGAGCTGGCCGCCACCGTGCTCGTCGTCACCCACGACCCGCTGGTCTCCCGCCAGGTGCGCCGTACGGTGCAGATCCGCGACGGCCGCACCGCCGCCGAGACGCTGCGGGACGAGGCGCTGACGGCCGCCGAGTACGCCGTGCTCGACCGCGTCGGCAGGCTGCAGCTGCCGCGCGAGTACGTAGAGAGGTACGGTCTGCGGCGGCGGGTGCGGCTGACCGCGGAGCGGGATCACGTCGGTGTGTGGCGCGCCGCCGAGCAGCCCGCCGAGCAGCCCAGCGAGGAGCCCAGCGAGGAGCGTGACGGGCGGGACGGGCACGACGAGGGGGAGGACGCATGAGTGAGGACGCCGGTCGGGACACCACGGCGGTACGGGAGCGGGCGGCGGACGACGGCCGCCCCATGGTCGTCGTCGAGGACCTGCACCGCACGTACGGCAGCGGCGCCACCGCCGTACACGCCCTGCGCGGCGTGTCGCTGCGGGTGCCGCGCGGCGAGCTGGTGGCGCTGAAGGGCCGCTCGGGCTCCGGCAAGACGACGCTGCTGAACCTCGTCGCCGGGCTCGACGTCGCCGACTCCGGCCGCATCGAGCTGGACGGCGTGGCGCTGTCCGGGCTCGGCGAGGCGGAGCTGCTCGGACTGCGGCGGGACCGGATCGGGCTGGTCTTCCAGTCGTTCGGACTGATCCCGATCCTGTCCGCGGCGGAGAACGTCGGGGTGCCGATGCGGCTGCGCAAGGTGCCGCCCCGGGAGCGGGAGGAGCGGGTGGAGCTGCTGCTCGCGCTGGTCGGTCTGGCGGACCACGCCGCGCAGCGGCCCGGGGAGCTGTCCGGCGGGCAGCAGCAGCGCGTGGCCATCGCCCGGGCGCTGGCGAACCGGCCGGCGCTGATCATCGCGGACGAGCCGACGGGGCAGCTGGACGCGGAGACGGGGCACGCGGTGATGGAGCTGCTGCGGGCGGTGGTGCGCAGCGAGGACGTCACGGCGCTGGTGGCCACGCACGACGCGGCGCTGCTGGACGTCGCGGACCGGGTGCTGGAGCTGCGGGACGGGACGATCACCGACCACGCGGATGCGGATGCGGGTACGGGCCCGGAGGCACCCGCGCCCGCCACCTGACCCCCCGTCCCTGTCAGAGATGCGTCAAGGTCTGCTCCGCGCCCCCACGCCCCGTGCGCCCCGCCGCCCCGCGGTCGTACGCTCGACGGTGCGACACATACGGAAGTGGACGGACAATCGAGTCATGACACGGGGCAAGCTGCGTATCTACCTGGGCGCGGCGCCGGGCGTCGGCAAGACCTACGCGATGCTCTCCGAGGCGCACCGCCGGCTGGAGCGCGGCACCGACGTCGTCGTCGGCTTCGTCGAGCACCACGACCGGCCGCGTACCGAGGTGCTGCTGCACGGCCTGGAGCAGATACCGCGCCGGCAGCTGGTCCACCGCGGCACGCGGTTCACCGAGATGGACGTGGACGCCGTCCTCGCCCGCCGCCCCGCCGTCGCGCTCGTGGACGAGATGGCGCACACCAACGTCCCCGGCTCCCGCAACGAGAAGCGCTGGCAGGACATCAAGGAGCTGCTGCACGCCGGCATCGACGTCATATCGACCGTCAACATCCAGCACCTGGAGTCGCTGGGGGACGTCGTCGAGAACATCACCGGCGTACGGCAGCGGGAGACCGTACCGGACGCCGTGGTCCGCAAGGCCGGCCAGATCGAGCTTGTCGACATGTCGCCCGAGGCGCTGCGCCGCCGTATGGCGCACGGCAACATCTACGACCCCGGCAAGATCGACGCCGCGCTGTCCAACTACTTCCGCCCCGGCAACCTCACCGCCCTGCGCGAGCTGGCCCTGCTGTGGGTCGCCGACCGCGTCGACGACTACCTGCGCGAATACCGCAGCGAGCACCACATCCGGGACACCTGGCAGGCCCGCGAGCGTATCGTCGTCGGCCTCACCGGCGGCCCCGAGGGCCGTACCCTCATCCGCCGCGGCGCACGGCTGGCGACCAAGGGCGCGGGCGGCGAGATCATGGCCGTCTACATCTCCCGTAGCGACGGCCTGACCCCCCTGACCAGCGCCTCCCCCGAGGAGCTGGCCGTCCAGCGGACCCTGGTCGAGGACCTGGGCGGAACGTTCCACCACGTCATCGGCGACGACGTGCCGGACGCCCTGCTGGAGTTTGCGCGCGGCGTCAACGCCACCCAGATAGTGCTGGGCTCCAGCCGCCGCAAGGCGTGGCAGTACGTCTTCGGCCCCGGCGTCGGCGCCACCGTCGCCCGCGACTCCGGGCCCGACCTCGACGTGCACATCGTCACCCACGACGAGGTCGCCAAGGGCCGCGGGCTGCCGATCTCCCGCGGTGCCCGCCTCGGCCGCGGCCGGATCGTCGCCGGCTGGCTGACCGGTCTGGCCGGGCCCGCGCTGCTCACCTGGCTGCTGCTCGTCCTCGACCCGGACCTCGGGCTGCCCAACGAGGTGCTGCTGTTCCTCTTCGCCACCGTGCTGGCGGCCCTCCTCGGCGGCACGCTGCCCGCGCTGGCCTCGGCCGGGGCCGGCACGCTGCTGCTCAACTACTACTTCACCCCGCCTGTCAGGACCTTCACCATCGCCGACGGGCGCAACATCGTCGCCCTCGTCGTGTTCTTCGCGGTCGCCGTTGCCGTGGCGTCCGTCGTCGACCTTGCCGCCCGCCGCGCCTCGCAGGCTGCCCGGCTGCGCGCCGAGTCCGAGGTGATGTCGCTGCTCGCGGGCAGCGTGCTGCGCGGCGAGGCGTCGCTCGAATCACTGCTGGACCGGGTGCGCGAGACCTTCGCCATGGAGGCCGTCTCGCTCTTCGAGCGGCAGCCCGGCGAGGACGGCTGGACGTGCGTCGGCCGCGTCGGCAGCGAGACCTGCGGGCTGACCAACCCGGACGACGCCGACGTCGACATGCCCGTCGGCGACGACATGGCGTTGGCGCTCACCGGCCGCAAGCTGCCCGCCGCCGACCGCCGGGTCCTCGGCGCGTTCGCCGCCCAGGCCGCCGTCGTACTAGAGCGGCAGCGGCTGGCCGCCGAGGCCGTGGACGCCCGCAAGCTCGCCGAGGGCAACCGCATCCGCACCGCCCTCCTCGCCGCCGTCAGCCACGACCTGCGTACCCCGCTCGCCGCCATCAAGGCCGCCGTCACCTCGCTGCGCTCCGACGACGTGGCATGGTCGCCGGAGGACGAGGCGGAGCTGCTCGCGGCCATCGAGGAGGGCGCCGACCGGCTCGACGCCCTCGTCGGCAACCTGCTCGACATGTCCCGGCTGCAGACCGGCACCGTCACCCCGCTGCTGCGCGAGGTCGACCTCGACGAGGTGGTGCCCAAGGCCCTGGCCGGGGTGCCGGAGGGCAGCGTGACGCTGCGGATCCCGGAGACCCTGCCGATGGTCACCGTCGACGCCGGGCTGCTGGAGCGCTCGGTGGCGAACGTCGTCGAGAACGCGGTCAAGTACAGCCCGGCCGACACCCCCGTCCTGGTGCAGGCGAGCGCCCTCGGCGGCCGGGTCGAGCTGCGCGTCGTCGACCGCGGCCCCGGCGTCCCCGACCGCGGCAAGGACCGGATCTTCGAACCCTTCCAGCGCTACGGGGACGCCCCCCGCGGCGCCGGCGTGGGCCTCGGCCTCGCGGTCGCCCGCGGCTTCGCGGAGGCGCTGGGCGGCACCCTCGTCGCCGAGGACACCCCCGGCGGCGGGCTGACCATGGTGCTCACCCTGCGGGCGGCGCCCGTCCGCGGCACGTCCGCGCCGGCCGAGCTGCCGGCCCCGGCGACGACGTGACGCCGCCCGCCCGGCCCGGGACCGCCCCGACGCAGCCGCCGCCGCGGCACTCCCCGTATCCGTATCCGCATCCTCCGCATCCTCGGCAGGAACGAAAGGCGGCAGCCATGCACCGGGTGCTCGTGGTCGACGACGAGCCGCAGATCGTGCGCGCGCTCGTCATCAACCTCAAGGCGCGCCAGTACGAGGTGGACGCCGCCCACAACGGCGCCACCGCGCTCAAGCTCGCCGCCGACCGCCACCCCGACGTGATCGTCCTGGACCTCGGCCTGCCCGACATGGACGGCGTCGACGTCATCCGCGGCATCCGCGGCTGGACCCGGGTGCCGATCCTGGTGCTCTCCGCCCGGCACAGCTCCGACGAGAAGGTCGAGGCCCTCGACGCGGGCGCCGACGACTACGTGACCAAGCCCTTCGGCATGGACGAACTGCTCGCCCGGCTGCGCGCCGCCGTCCGCCGCGCCGAGCCGTCCGCGCCCGCCGACGACCAGGCCGTCGTCACCACGGATGCCTTCACCGTCGACCTCGTGGCCAAGAAGGTCAACCGCGACGGCGCCGACGTACGCCTCACGCCCACCGAGTGGCACCTGCTCGAAGTGCTCGTACGCAACGCGGGCCGGCTGGTCAGCCAGAAGCAGCTCCTCAAGGAGGTCTGGGGCCCGTCGTACGGCACGGAGACCAACTACCTGCGGGTCTACATGGCCCAGCTGCGCCGCAAACTGGAGGCCGACCCCGCCCACCCGCGCCACTTCGTCACCGAGCCGGGCATGGGCTACCGGTTCGAGCAGTGAAACGGACCGCCCCGGGCGGGTACTCTGCGGACATGGACCCCGCCCGCAGCGCCGGCCGACCCGCCGGCCCGTTCCGCCGGATCCTCGGCCGGCTCACCGGCGCCGCCGAGCCGGCGGCGGAGGACTCCCTGCCGCCCGACGAGGACACCGCGGACGTCACGCCCATCCGGCGGTGCCACGACCGCGCCGTGGTCACCGTCACCGGCAGTCTCCGCACCGTCACACTCCAGCCGCGCGCCGGCGTGCCCGCGCTGCAGGCGGAGCTGTTCGACGGCACCGACTCGCTCGACCTGGTCTGGCTCGGCCGCCGCGCCATCGCCGGCATCGAGCCGGGCCGCAGCCTGACCGCCTCCGGCCGGATCGCCATGAGCCGCGGGCGGCGGGTGCTCTTCAACCCCAAGTACGAACTGCGACCCCTCGGACAGGAGCAGCGGTGACGTCTTTCCAGAAGCCGGCCGACGACCGCGCCGGCGGCGCCGGCGCGACCGGGGGCACATCCGGGGGCACATCCGGTGCCGCGCCGGCGCCCCCGTACGACGCCGAAGGCCGGCCCGGCTCCGACGTACCGCAGGGCGACTCGCACGCCGTCACCCAGGCCGCGATGGCCGAGGCGTTCGGCGGCATCCGCGGCATGGTGGAGACCACGGTCCCCGGACTCGTCTTCGTGCTCGTCTACACCATCGGCTCGGACCTCAAGCCCTCCGCGCTGGCCGCGCTCGGCGTCTCGCTGCTGCTCGGCCTCTCCCGGCTGATCACGGGGGGCACGTTCAAACACGCCTTCAGCGGCGTCTTCGGCGTGGCCATCGGCGTCGCCTTCGCGTCGATGACCGGCAACGCCAAGGACTTCTACCTCCCCGGCCTGCTCTACGGCCTCGGCCTGGCCCTGGCGTACATCCTCAGCACCCTCGCGGGCCTGCCGCTGATCGGTCTGATCCTCGGGCCGCTGTTCCGCGAGAACCTCTCCTGGCGCACCCGCAACCCCGGCCGCAAGAAGGCGTACGCCAAGGCGAGCTGGGCCTGGGGCCTGATCTTCCTGGCCAAGTCCGCGATCCTCTTCCCGCTCTACTTCTGGGCCGACCCCAAGGAGTTCGGCTGGGTGATCGTGGCGCTGAAGATCCCGCCGCTGCTGCTGGCGGTCACGCTCACGTACATCTTCCTCAAGCAGGCGCCGCCGCCGATCGACGTGATCGCGGAGATGGAGGCGGAGGAGAAAGCCGAGGAGGAGCGGGAGAAGCAGCGGCAGGCGGCGGGGGAGCGCGAGTAACCCCCGCGGCTGTGCCGGGTCAGTCCTCGCGTCGTACGGAAAGCAGCTCCTCCAGCTGCTCCTCGCGCGCCTGCGCGGCGACGAACAGCAGCTCGTCGCCGGCCTCCAGGGTGTCGTCCGGCTTCGGGGTGAGAACCGTGCTGCCGCGGATGATCGTCACGAGCGTCGTGTCCGCGGGCCAGTCGACATCGCCGACGGCGGTGCCCGTGAGCGCCGACTCCTCCGGCAGCGTCAGCTCGACGAGGTTCGCGTCGCCGTGGCTGAAGCGCAGCAGCCGGACCAGGTCGCCGACGCTGACGGCCTCCTCCACCAGCGCGGACATCAGCCGCGGGGTGGAGACGGCGACGTCCACGCCCCACGCCTCGGTGTAGAGCCACTCGTTGCGCGGGTTGTTGACCCGGGCGACCACGCGCGGCACGCCGTACTCGGTCTTGGCGAGCAGCGAGACGACGAGGTTCACCTTGTCGTCGCCGGTGGCCGCGATGACCACGTGACAGCGCTGCAGCGCGGCCTCGTCCAGCGAGGCGATCTCGCAGGCGTCGGCGAGCAGCCACTCCGCCCGCGGCACCCGCTCCACGGCGATGGCGGTGGGCGTCTTGTCGATGAGCAGCACTTCGTGCCCGTTGTCCAGCAGCTCACCCGCGATGGACCGGCCCACCGCGCCCGCGCCTGCGATAGCCACCCTCACAGCACCGCTCCGTTCGCGCGTGCGTCGCTCACTGTGCTGCTCCGTTCGCTTCTCCGCCCGCGCGGCGGGTGTGCGGCTGGTGTGTCCTGTGCGGTGGGGCAGCCGCGCGTGCGTCGCTCACCGTCGGTCCTCCGTGTCCGGGCCCTTGGCGCAGGCCGCCTCGACCTGCTCCACCTCGTCGGTACGCATGATCACATGCACCAGGTCGCCGTCCTGCAGCACCGTCTTGGCGGTGGGCAGCACCGCCTCACCCTGCCGGGTGATGAACGCGACCCGTACGCCCGTCTCCTCCTGCAGCTCGGCCACCCGGTGCCCGATCCACGCCGCCGAGGTGTGCACCTCGGCCAGCTCGACCCGGCCGCTCGGATCCCGCCACAGCGGCTCCGCACCCGAGGGGAGCAGCCGGCGCAGCATCTGGTCGGCGGTCCAGCGGACGGTGGCGACGGTGGGGATGCCGAGCCGCTGGTAGACCTCGGCGCGGCGGGGGTCGTAGATGCGGGCGGCGACGTTCTCGACGCCGAACATCTCGCGGGCCACGCGGGCGGCGATGATGTTCGAGTTGTCGCCGGAGCTGACCGCGGCGAAGGCCCCGGCCTCCTCGATCCCGGCGTCCTTCAGCGTGTCCTGGTCGAAGCCGATGCCGGTGATGCGGCGCCCGCCGAAACCGGAGCCGAGGCGGCGGAAGGCGGTCGGGTCGCGGTCGATCACCGACACCGTGTGCCCCTGCTGCTCCAGCGTGCGCGCCAGGGTGGACCCCACCCGACCGCACCCCATGATCACGATGTGCACGCGGCGTCCCTCCGCCATGTCTGCCGTTTCCGTTCAAGCTACACACCCCCGCGGGCCGGGGGCACCCCGGGTGGCGCGGCCGGCCGGTGCGGCGGGCGGGACGGTCCGTACGCGCAGGGGCAGGGCGGCCCGCCTAGACTGGCGCGGCCCGACCCGCCCGTATCCACCCACCCCAGGAGCCCGCCCCGTGCCCGAAGAACAGCAGGCGTCCGCCACGTCCCCGAGCCCGGTGGGGGAGGAGTACGAGGTCGAGGTCGGCCCGGTGGCGCACGGCGGGCACTGTGTCGCCCGTACGGCCGAGGGCCAGGTGCTCTTCGTACGCCACACGCTGCCCGGCGAGCGGGTCGTCGCCCGAGTCACCGAGGGGCGCGCCGGCGCCCGCTTCCTGCGCGCGGACGCGGTGCGGGTGCTGGAGCCCGCGAAGGACCGCATCGAGGCGCCGTGCCCCTACGCCGGCCCCGGCCGGTGCGGCGGCTGCGACTTCCAGCACGTCGCCCCGGGGGCGCAGCGGCGGCTGAAGGCCGACGTACTCGCCGAGCAGCTGAGCCGGCTCGCCGGGCTCACCGCCGAGGACGTGGGGTGGGACGGCACGGTGGAGCCGGCGCCGGGCGACAAGGTGCCGAAGGGCGAGGTGCCGGCGTGGCGTACCCGGGTGCAGTACGCGATCGACCCCGACGGCCGGGCGGGCCTACGCAAGCACCGCTCGCACGAGGTACAGCCCATCGACCGCTGCCTCATCGCGGCCCGGGAGGTCGAGGAACTGGGTGTGGAGAGCCGGGAGTGGCCGCAGCTGGCCACGGTCGAGGCCATCGCCGCCACCGGCTCGGGCGACCGCCAGGTCGTCCTCACCCCCCGCCCGGGCGGCCGGCTCCCCCTCGTCGAACTGGACCGCCCCGTCTCGGTCCTCCGCGCCGAGGTCCCCCACACCCCCGGCGCCCCCGCCGCCGTCCACCGCGTCCACGGCCGCGACTTCGTCCGCGAACGAGCCGCGGGCCGCACCTGGCGCGTCGGCGCGGGCGGCTTCTGGCAGGTGCACCCGAAGGGTGCGGACCTGCTCGTCGAAACGGTGATGACGGGCCTGATGCCGAAGAAGGGCGACATGGCCCTCGACCTCTACTGCGGCGTCGGCCTCTTCGCCGGCGCCCTCGCCGAACGCGTCGGCCCCAAGGGCGCCGTCCTGGGCGTGGAGTCCGGCAAACGCGCCGTTACCGACGCCCGCCACAACCTCGCCGACCTCGACCGCGTCCGCATCGAACAGGGCAAGGTCGAACGCGTCCTCCCCCGCACCGGCATCACCGAAGCGGACCTCGTCGTCCTGGACCCACCCCGCACCGGCGCCGGCCGCCAGGTAGTCACCCAGATCACCACCCTCCACCCCCGCCGCATCGCCTACGTCGCCTGCGACCCGGCAGCCCTGGCCCGGGACCTCTCGTACTTCCTCGCGGCGGGCTACACCCCGAAGTGGCTCCGCGCGTTCGACCTCTTCCCGATGACCCACCACATGGAGTGCGTGGCGGTGCTGGTCAGGACCGAAAAGACTGCCTGACCTGCGGTTTGGCCGTGGACCTCGGCATCCCGACCTTTCCTGGCATCGCCAGCGGGGCATCTTACGCCGCTCCACCTCAAGATCGCTCTCCATGACGGTGCGGCCCTGCCCCATCCCCGCCAGGACGAAGCCCAGGGACGGACGGGAGGGCGCGCACCATCAGCGTTCGGCGACGGTCTTCCCCTCAGGGGCGTCGCCGAGTCTCTGTTTGGGCTTCAGGTGCCCGCTCGGGAGTGGCGGTGCCGGATATCACCCCCGCAGACCTTTGTAAACCGATCGGTTTTCATTGCGATGGAATCGAGTTAACCTCGCAGTGTGACCACCAAGGCGAAGCAAAGTCCCCGGGAGCGGCTGCTGGAGGCGGCGGCCACGCTCACCTACCGAGACGGTGTCGGCATAGGCGTCGAGGCGCTGTGCAAGGCGGCGGGGGTGTCCAAGCGCTCCCTGTACCAGCTGTTCGAGAGCAAGGACGAACTGCTCGCGGCGAGCCTGGAAGAACGCGCCTCCGACTACGTGGCGAGGGCCCTGCCGTCGGCGGACGACGACCGCTCACCCCGCGAGCGGATCTTGCACGTCTTCGAGCGGGTGGAACTGCAGGCGGGTGCGGCCGAGTTCCAAGGCTGCCGGTACCTGGCCGTCCAGATCGAGCTCAAGGACCAGAGTCACCCCGCGAGCCGGGTGGCGCACCGGATCAAAGGGGGACTGACGGCCTTTTTCCGTGCCGAGGCCGAACAGGGTGGTGCGAGCGATCCCGAACTGCTGGCCCGGCAGCTCAGCCTGGTCTTCGACGGCGCCAGTGCCCGCGCGGGGATCGGCGCCGACAACCTGACAGGGCTCATCACGCCCACCGTGGCTTCCCTGCTGGATGCGGCAGGCATGCGCTGACGCATCGCCTTTCTGGGCAGGTTCGGTGACTGATGTGCTCTCCGAGCTGATGCCGGTCTCAGGCAGCCGGCACGGCCCGCATGGCTTCATGCCCTTGCTCCCCGGTACTCATGGTGAAGCCCGATGATCGTGAGGGAATTGATGAGCAGCCGGGCGCGGGTCTTGTCGGCATCGGCGCCCAGTGGCAGGGCGTGGTCTCCCGGAGCCTCATCCAGCCGGCCCGGACGCTCGCCGATCCGGTCATCGCCCCGCGCGTCGGTGGCTGCCGCGACGGCGCATCCCTGCATCTGGAGTGTCTCGGGGTGCGTCGAGATCAGCTGCATGTAAGCGATCGCCATGGGGCTGACCATTGCCTGGGAGGGCCCGCTCGCGCCCCCACCCCTTTGGCCGCCCTCTCGCAATCCAGGCGGGCGTCTTCCGTGCTCCGCGTCAAGGCGGCGACGATCGCCGGGGATGACGCTCTCGCGTCTCTCCTGCCTGCTCATCCGGCCCGTGCCGCCATGCCGGCGGGCGCCGATCAGCTCAGCCTGAAGCCGGCCGGTGACGCATACCCGGGATCAGTTTCCTCCTTGAACTTGCACATTGGAAACCGATCGGTTTACAGTTGCGGTAGGTGAAACCGATCGGTTTCCCAGCGAGTTCGGGAGCGTATGATGACGACGAATCGGCCGGTGGCCCTCGTGACGGGCGCGTCCTCCGGCATCGGCAAGGAAACTGCGCTCGCGCTGGTCGCAGCGGGTTTCGACGTGGCGGGCACCGGCCGCGACACCTCGCGCGTCACCCCGCTGGGCGGGGTGACGTTCATCGATCTCGACGTGGCCAGTGACAACTCGGTCACCACCGCGGTCAAGCAGGTGATCGACCGGTTCGGGCGGATCGACGTCCTGGTCAACAACGCCGGCGTCGGCTCGGTAGGTGCGGCCGAGGAGACCTCCATCGCGCAGGCCCCATCGCGCCGTTGACACCGGGAGAGACCCATGTCCGAGACCCTGCACTCCACCGCCGCTACCATCGCGAGCTGGCGCGCTGCCTCAGAACGCGGTGACGTCGACGCCGCGGTCGCGTGCCTGAGCCGGGACGTCGTGCTCGGCTCGCCGCTCACCGAACAGTTCCGCTTCAAGGGACCTGACCAGCTGCGCGACTTTTTGACCTCGGCGTTCACGGCGGTCCAGGACATCCGCTTCCATACTCAGATCGGCGAGGGCGACGCGTACTCGCTGTTCTACCGGGCGCAGGTGGGATCCCAGCCGTTCGAGGAGGCGCAACTGCTGCGGCTCGACGAGCAGGCACGCATCAAGGGGATCACGCTCTTCGGGCGTCCGATGCCGGCCCTCACCGCCCTGATGATCAGCGCGGGCTCGGAACTCGCCCGCAGACAGGGCCGCCGGGGCGTCGCGGCGCTCATGCGCGCCAGCGCCGCGCCCGTGCACCAGATGGTCACCTTCGGGGACCGCCGCGTGGTCCCGCTGACCCGGCCGGCAGCACGGCCGAACTGACAGCACCAGACCCACCGGGCGTTCGGCCCCGTTCCCTTCCCGGAGCCGGCGCCAGCCGCAGGCGTTGAACCGCCCCGGGTTTGATGGAGATCATCAAGACCCGGAAGGATGCCGATCGCGGCTGCGCCCCGTAAGTACCCCGACGAACTGCGTGAACGCGCGACGCGTCTGGCCGTCGATGCCCGCAAGGACCCGACCGGCCGGGCCGGAGCGATCAAGCGCATCGCCGACCAGCTGGACGTGCGTCCTGAGGCACTGCAAGGGTGGGTCAAGCGGGCCGAGATCGATGAGGGCGTCGGGCCCGGCACCACCAGCGCGGAGGCCGCCCGGATCGCGGAGCTGGAGCGGGAGGTGAAGGAACTGCGGCGGGCGAACGCGATAGTGAAGTCCGCCTCGGCTTTCTTCGCCGCGGAGCTGGACCGTCCACTGCGATGAAGGTTCAATCAGCCGATGTCCGGGTCGTCGGCCTCTTCGAGGAGGCGGGTCGCGAGGTCATCGGCCCACTCCACAGCCCAGCCGCGCAGGGCGGTGATCGTGGCGTCGTCGAGCCCGTAGGCGGCGAAGGCTTCATCGTCGGTCCACTCGGCGCCCGTGAGGTTCGCTTGCAGATCCTCGCGCTCGAAGCGGCCACGGGCATGGCGGCGGCCCAACTCCTCCAGCTCGGCATTGCTCCAACTGGTGTGATCTTGCGGCAGTGTTGAACGGTGACTACCTCGCTTGTTCAGCGGCTGGCGCCGGATGACCTGTGGGAATTGTTTGAGCGGGTGGTCCCACTGGCCCCGGAGCGCCCGCAGGGCGGCGGCCGGCGGCGGCGTGGGGACCGGGAAGTGCTGGCCGCAATCATCTTCGTGACCACCTCGGGCTGACCGGGTGATGCGCGGCGCTGGGGGTGCGATCAGGGACAACAGGCTTCTCTCGGCAGGCGGTGCTAACGGCGGGGTGTGGGCGCGTGGCGGCGTGGCCGGGTCGGTCCGCGGCCGGCGCGGGCCGATACAGGGCCTCGGGGTCCAGCGCGGCGAGGGAACAGCGGCGGTTGCGGCGAGGTCCTCGGCCGCCTCCTGGACTTCGCCGGTGAGAAGCCGACTTGCCGGCCGGCTGCGGCGAGGCGGCCGGCGATCTTCCCGCCCTAAGGCTCCTGCTGCGCCTGGCCAGCACGGGCGCAGATCGGTCCGTGGTGTGGAAGCCGGCTTCAGGCTGGTCCTTCCCACCCTGGGCGGGCCCTGGCAACTCGACCCGGTACGTTGGTTGTTGACTCCGCACACCCGCGTAAGGACGGCTCCCATGGCAGACGCGACGACAGCGGGCAACGGGGCACCGTTTGACGCCACCGTCTCCCACTCGGCCCGGATCTGGAACTACTGGCTGGGCGGCAAGGACAATTACGCGGTGGACCGCGCGGCCGGTGACGCGATCTGCGAGGTGCTGCCGGAGATCGTCGACATCGCCCGCCACACCCGCGCCTTCCTCAGCCGCGCCGTCCGCTACCTGGCAGGCGAGCAGGGCATCCGCCAGTTCCTGGACATCGGCACAGGGCTGCCGACCGCGAACAACACCCACGAGGTCGCCCAGGCGGTGGCGCCCGACGCGCGGATCGTCTACGTCGACAACGACCCGCTGGTCCTGGCCCACGCCCGCGCACTGCTGACCTCCAGCCCGGAGGGCGCGACCGACTACATCGACGCCGACCTGCGCGACCCGCAGCGCATCCTCGCCGGCGCCGCCAAGACGCTGGACTTCACCCGACCTGTGGCGATCACCTTGCTGGGGGTCTTGCCGTTCATCGGCGACGACGATGAAGCCTCCTCCATCATCCACACACTGCTCGACGCTGCCCCCTCCGGGAGCTACCTGGTCATCGTGCACAGCACCAGCGACGTGACCGGCGAGAAGATGGAAGAGGCGGTACGCCGCTGGAACGAGGCCGGCTCGGCGGTTTACCACCTGCGCACCGGGGAGCAGCTCGCCCACCTCTTCGCCGGCCTGGAGATGGTCGAACCCGGGCTGGTGACACTGCCGCAGTGGCGACCAGAGCCGAACCTCTTCGGGCAGGCCGCTGAGATGGACGAATTCGGCGCGGTAGCCCGCAAGGTGTAGCCGGGCGCCTGCGGTGGGTTCGGTGTCGGTTCGGCTCGGTGTGGCCGGTATGCGGTGGCCACTGCGGTGGTCTGCCCGTGCGGCGTGGCTCCTACCTCATGCGATGGCTTCGCCGCGGAGGTGAGCTTGCTTCGGTTTGACGGACAGGGTGGTTGTGTCGGTCAGGCCGTGTGTGCGGCTTCGTACTCGGTGGGGCTGCGGTAGCCCAGGCTGCTGTGCAGCCGGTGGAGGTTGAACCAGCCCTCGATGAACTCGAAGATCGCGGAGTGGGCGGTGGCCCGGCTGGCCCACACCTGGTGGTGGCCGGCGCCCAGCTCGCGCTTGAGAGTAGCGAAGAACGACTCCGCCAGCGCATTGTCCCAGCACACCCCGGTCCGCCCGGTGGACAGCCGGATCCCGAACGACGCGGCGACCTGCGCGAATTCGCGGCTGGTGTACTGGCAGCCGCGATCCGCGTGGAAGATCAGCCCGGGGCCGGGCCGGCGGCTGCGGCGGGCAGCTCGCAGGGCGTCGGTGACCAGCGAGGTCCGCAGGTGGTCCGCAGTGGCCCAACCGACCACCTTGCGCGAGGCGATGTCAATCACGGTGGCCAGGTAGAGCCAGCCTTCCTCGGTCGCGATGTAGGTGATGTCGCCGCACCACCGGGTGTTGAGTGCGGTGGGCTCGGGCGCGAAGTCGCGGCCGATAAGGTCCGGGCGCCGGCCGGCGTGCGGATCGGGGATCGTGGTGCGGGCCCGGCGGCGGTGGTGCCGGCCGGTGAGATCGCCCTGGCGCATCAGCCGCGCCACCCGGCGTCGACCGCAGCGAACGCCTTCACGCAGCAGCGCGGCGTGCACCCGCGGAGCCCCGTAGGCGCCGCGGGAGCGCGCATGCACCGCGATGATTCGCTTCGTCAGCTCGGCGTCCTGTCGCCGGCGCGGTGACAGGGTGCCCGCGCGGCGGGCATAGAAGGCGGCACGCGAGACCTTCAGCAGCTCACACGTCCGTTTGACGCTGTGGCCTGCCTGCTTCTCCGCCTCGATGAACGGATCCACCGTCACCGGGTCTCGTTCGCGAAGAAAGCCGTGGCCCGCTTGAGCACGTCCACGTCCTGCCGCAGCCGGCGGTTCTCCTGCCGCAGCCGGACCAACTCGGCCCGCTCATCGCTGGCCAGCCCCGGCTCCTGACCGGCATCGACCCCGGCCTGACTGACCCACAAACGCACCGCGGTCTCGGTCAGGTCGAAGTCCTTGGCCACCTGACCGACCGAACGGTCACCGCGGCGGCACAGCTCGACGATCTCCGCCTTGAACTCCGGCGTGAACGAGCGCCTGGGACGCGGCTTCTTCTTCCCCATGCTCTCCATGGTGGACATCCTTCCGGGGCCGTAACCCCTGATCTCGGATGTCCGTCAAAGCTGGTGTGGTGCCAGTCCGTGACAGTAAGGACCCGCACGGCTCCGCGCTGGTCTTTTCGGCAGACGGCTGGTCATCGTTCGTGACGGCCGTCAGGCGCGGGGAGTTCCCCACCACCTGACCCACGCAGCAACCAGCCACCGAAGCGAGCGGCCCCGCGATCGGGGGCCGCCGTCATGTCGGCAGTCTGCCGCGCCGCCCACGTCCGCATGTCCACGGCAGACGTTGCCGGCCGCCCCGGGGCCCCGGGCCGGCCGGTGAGCGGCGTGAACGCCGGCCTGTCGGAGGCAGGCTTGGGGGTCAGTGGAGCCGCGAGCTGAACCGGTAGCTGCCTGGGCCTACGGAGTAGACGGCACGGCCGTCGGCGAAGGTCGTGAACTCGGCCGCCCGCGACGCATCCACCGGCCGTCCCTCAAGCCGGACTGCGGTCGGACGGACGGTCGGGACGTGGATCTCGCCGACCGAGTTCGCGGGTATGGTGACGTCGAGTTCGAGGTCCCGGCTGCCGTGCGCGGGGATCCTCCAGGCGCTGCCGATCCGCCCCCGCGGACCGTGGTAATGGCCCTCGACCTCCGTCAGCGGGTGCTCCGCCGTCCCCACCAGCTTCGGCTTCACGACCACGTGCTCGTACGCGAGGGAACCGGGCGCCTGCCGGATACCCGCCAGGCCGGCGCTGAACCACTCGTCGATCTGGAGCAGGATCATGTGGGTCAGCGACGAGTTCCGCTCCGGCGCGTACCAGTGCTCCGGCACCGTGGTCATGCCCTGGGGGTTGTGGACCGAGGGCAGTAGGAAGGCGCCGTAGCCCGGCCTGGTGTCCTCGTGCAGCACGTCCCAGATGACGTCGTCGCGACCGCCGTCGCTGAGCGCGCGGAAGGTGGGGCCGAGCGAGATCGTCCCGCCGCTGACGTGCGGTCCGCCGCCGTCGGGGTGGTAGTCGCGGATCCGCCGGACCAGGTCGTCGAGGACGTGCCGTTCCCTCCCCGGCGGGACCAGGCCGGCGTCGAGGGCGAGCGCGTTCGCCGCCTGGGTGCCCTGGGTGCCGGCGTTGCCCTCGTTGGTGTAGGTGCCGAGCCTGTGGTTGAAGAAGCGGTCGTTGAAGGCGGTCCTGATGGCTCCGGCCAGCGCCCGGTACCGTCTGGCGGCGGAGTTTCTGTGCAGGGCGGCGGCCATCTGCGCCAGTCGCTCGGTCATGAGGTAGTACCCGTACGTCCCGACCAGGAGCCCCGGTGTGCTCTCGTCGTGCGCGACCCAGTCCCCCAGCGGTCCGTTGACCAGGTGCTCGTCGGCTCCTGAGCCGGCGTGCGCGACGCGCACGTAGTCGTGGTAGTCGACCATGGACCGGAAGTGCGCGGCCATGGTCGCGGTGTCTCCGTGGTGGCGCCACAGCCACCACGGGGTGAGGATCACCGCGCTGCCCCAGTTGACGTCGTCGCGGTACATCGCCCACTCGCCGTCGAAGACCGGGAACTCCGGAGCGTGCGCGGGGACGAGCCCGGCGTTCGGCCCGGAGACGAGCTGGGCCTCCTTCATCACCTGCTGGATGTGCGGCAGGTAGGCCGCCATCGCGTAGTTGCGGTCGATGGCGTGGATCGAGTGGAGCATGTCGGCCAGCCACCCGAGCTTCTCCCGGTTGGGGCAGTCCGTGAAGACCGACAGCATGTTGCCGGCGATGGAGTACCTGCTCATCCGGTGGAGCCGGTCGACCCGTTCACTGGAGGTGGACACGTCGCCGGAGACCGGCGCCGAGGCGCGGATGTGCAGCGCCCGCACGGTGCCGGTGCCCACCTCGTACGCGGCGGGCAGGCCGGTGACCTGGATGTACTGGAAGCCGTGGTAGACGAACCGGGGAGCCCACGCCTCGCCGTCGGGGTCGCCGGAGGTCGTGTACGTGTCGAAGATGTCGTCGTCCGACCCGAGGCTTCCCGCGTCGACGGTGCCGTCGGCGCGTAGCGACTCGGACGGCTGCATCCTGATTACGGTGCCGGCCGGCAGTGTCCCGTCGACGTGCAACTCGGGCAGGGCGGCGGCGTTCTGCCCGAAGTCGAAGACCCAGGTGCCGGGCACGGGTTCCGTGACGGCGACCGGAGAGACGACGTCGGTCACGGTGACCGGCTGCGCGCGGCGCCACGCGAGTCGCGTCGCGAGGCTCGGCGGCGGGGCGATGCCCGCCGGGACCCAGCCGGTGGGCGTGCCGTCGCGGCGCGTCGCGCCGTCGGTCAGGTCCGCTCCCGGCAGGTCCCAGCCCGGCTGTTCGCGCCGGGCGTCGTAGTCGCTGCCGGCGTACCAGTTGTCGGTGACGGTCGGGCCGAGGGCCGTCCGCCAGCTGTCGTCGGTCACGATCGTGTCGGTGCCGCCGTCCGCGTAGCCGATCTCCAGCCGTGCGATCAGGCGCGGGCTGATCGCCGTGATGGTCGCGTTGGCCGTGCCGGACCGGGTGACGGCGGCTCCCTCGGCGTGCCGCCCGGTGAGCGGTTCGGCGAGGCCGATGCCCGTGCCGCCGGCACCGGCGGTGCCGACGGCGGTGATGATCCGGCTCTCGAGCCGGCCGCCGCCGTCGCCGGTGTCGACGTTGAGCGTCGCGCCGACGGCGAGGCCGCTCACGTCGGCCACCTGCACGCTCGTGTCGCCGGGGGCGGCCGGCGCCGCCAGGGTCGTCGGCGTCGGGACGGTGCTGGTGAACTTCCGGTACACGCTCGTTCGTCCCACCGCGTCGTTGGTGACGGGACGGACGTGGGAGATGCCGTTGCCGAGTCGGACGGCGACCGTGTTCCGCCCGCTCTCCAGGAGGGCGGTGACGTCGTAGGTCCCGACCTCGACGGACTGCTGGGGGTTGGAGTTGCCCGGCACGAGCACCGCGTCGGTGACCGGACGGCCGTTCACCGTGGCGACGTAGACGCCGAGGCCCACGACGTAGAGCCGGGCGTGGTCAACGGTCCGGCCCTCGGCGGTCGTGAAGGTCCGGGCGAGGACGGGCAGGGGGTCGGTGTCGTCGCGTGCGGCGTGCTGGATCCACCGGGCCGGCGACCAGTCCGCCGGATCGAGCAGACCGGCCTCCCAGGACGACGGAGCACTCCAGTCCGAGACCCTGCCGCCGGTGTCCCGGACCCGCACCTGCCATACGGCCCGTTGGCGCGAGCGCAGCGCCTTGCCCTCGTAGGCGACCCCGGTGGAGTCGCCGGACCTGACCCAGCCGGAATCCCAGAGATCCGGCTCGGGCAACAGGCTTGGCGAGCTGGCGACCCGGATCCGGTACGCGCGCTGCATCCCGCGCGCCAGACGCCACGACAGGAGCGGTCTGGGGTCGTCCACGCCCAGCGGACGGTCGAGTCTGCCTGCCAGCGACAGGCCGTCGACGGCGGTCGCACCGGCCGACTCGGCCGCGGCGGCACTGCCGAGCCCTGCGCTCGAACTCGCGACGGCCAGTCCGGTGACTCCAAGGGCAGTCGACTTGACGAAACGGCGGCGGGGGACTCCGGTCGGTTCGTTCCGCATCTCAGCCATGAAGCGCGCTCCTCACGTCCGTTGCGATTGAATCGTTTCAACAACTGATCGCAAGCTCCCAGGTGCGGAAACGAGGGGTCCGTGTACGTTACAACATGGTTTCCGGCGAAGGTCAAGATCCGCGACGGAGTTGGTCAAAGGATTGACGGGAGCATTACAGCTCTCTTACTGTGATCCTCCGCTCATTGATACGTTTCAATCGGCAGAGTCGAGGAGTGTGCCTCCATGGCCGAGGTCAAGGCCCGTCGGAGCGGTCGCCGGACAAGCCTGGTTCTGCTGGTTGCGGCCCTCGTCGTCGGCTGCCTGCCCGCGGTGAGCGGAGCGGCCTCGGGGGAGGGCGCCGCCCGGTCGGCGAGCGGCTTCGTCCGCAGTTTCGCGGATCCGCCGGCCGCGTACCGGCCCGTCTACCGCTACTGGCATCCGGGTGGGCGGATGGACCCGGCCACGCTGAAGGCTGAGTTCGAGGCGATGCGCCAGGGGGGCGCCGGCGGCGTCGAACTCGTCAACTTCGTCCGCGACAACGAGATCGCTCCCATCGAGGACTATGACCCCGCCGTGCACGGCTTCGGGACGCCGGCGTGGCGCGAGCGGCTTGCCGACGCCTACCGGATCGGACGAAGCGCCGGGCTGCAGGTCGACACGCTGTACACGTCCAAGTGGTCGGCCAACCTCCCGACCGTGTCGCCGGACGGACGCCGCTCGGCCAAGGAGCTGACACTCGCCACCGCCTGGCTGGACGGCGGGGAGGCGTACGCCGCGGAGGTGCCCGAGCCGGAACTTCCGGACCGGGTCCACAAGCGTGATCTGGTCGCGCTTCGGGCCTACCCGTGTCGCCAACAGTGCGACTCCGGGACCCCGGTCATCGATCCGGCGAGGTCCGTCGACCTCGCCCCCCGCGTGACCGCCGATGAGCGGCTGAACTGGACTGCCCCGCGCGGCGCCACGCGATGGGTGCTGGTCGCCTCGTGGCTCCATGGGACCGGCCAGGTCGTGGAGGGTGCGGAGTCAGAGGGCGACTCCTTCGTGGTGGACCACTTCAGCCGCGACGGATTCGACGCGGTGAAGGAGTTCTGGACGCAGCGGGTGCTCGACCCGGAGATGCGGACCCGGCTCGCCGCCAGCGGAGGCTCGCTGTTCTTCGACTCGCTTGAGCTGAACCGCAACGGCGGCCAGCTCCGCCACTGGACCCGTGACTTCCTGCGGGAGTTCAGGAAACGGCGCGGATACGACCTGGAGCCGTACATTCCGACGCTCGCCGTGCGCGACCCGGCGTACGAGGTGCCGGGCGACGCGGGTGAGCGGGTGCGCGAGGACTACCGGCGTACGTTGCAGGAGCTGTTCCGCGACGAGCACCTGCGTCCGCTGCGCACGTGGGCACACCACCTGGGGCTGACACTCCGCGGACAGCCGTACAGCTCGTGGGGGCCGAGCTTCGCGGATCCGATCGAGTCGTCGTCGCTGCTCGACGTCCCGGAGGGAGAGGACCGCTCCTTCAACGCCGGAGCAGGTCAGGACTTCATCGAGACGCAGGGCGCCGACGCCTTCCGCGGTCTGGCCACCGCCGCGCACGTGACCGGACGCCCCGTGGTGTCTACGGAGTGCTGCGCGTCGTTCGGCCGGGCCCATCGGGTGACCCGCCAGGAGCTGCTCTCACACCTGAACCAGAACTTCTCGGCCGGGGCCAACCACGTGGTGTGGCACGGCTGGTCCCACGATGCGCCGGGCACGGCGGGGAGCTGGCCGGGCTGGGCGGCCTTCGGCAACACGGGCGTGGACGACTCCTACGGGCCACGCAATCCCACCTGGGCCGACGACCGCCGCATCAACGACTACGTCGCACGCCTCCAGGTGGCGCTCCGCGCCGGTCAGCCCCGTACCGACGTCGCCGTCTACCACCAGAAGCCGGGACACAGCTCGGAGGGAACCGTCGGCGAGCGGTACTTCACCAGCCCCGGACTCGAGAACCGCGGCTTCACGTACGGCTTCGTCAACGCGTCCCTCCTGACCGGCGACGACACGCCGGTCGCCGACGGAATCCTCGCCCCGGACGGCCCCCGCTTCCGCGCCTTCGTCGTCGACGAGGAGGAGGCGATGGACCTGGACGTCGCCCGGCGGATCGTGGGCATGGCGGGCCGAGGTCTCCCCATCGTCGTCGTCGGCGACGCACCGAGCCGCGCCACGGGCAGCCGCGCGGCCGACGACGAGGCGGTACGCGCCGCCTTCGACGACCTGCGCCGGTTCGCCGGCGTCCGGTGGGTGAAGGGCGAGGACGACGTGCCGCAGGCGCTGGCCGACCTCGGAATCCGCCCGCGTGCGGAGTTCGCGAATCCCTCATCGCTGGTCGGAGTCCAGCGCGGCGCCGGCACGCTGGACACGTACTACTGGTATAACGCCTCGGAACGACGCGAGCGGGCGACCGTCTCCGTCGCGGCGGACGGCATCCCGTACCGACTCGACCCGTGGACGGGAGAGGTCACGAGGCTGCCGGCGTCCGCGAAGGGCGGCCGCACGCGAGTCGACCTGGACGTCGCACCCGGAGACGTCGCCCTCGTCGCGGTGAGCGACGTCCCCCTGGACGGGGCCGCCGCTGCGCCCACCGGGGCTCCGCGCGTCGAAGACCCGGGTGCCGCCCGGGACCTGACCGACTGGGACCTGACGGTCGCGTCGTGGCACGAGGGAACCGGCCCGCAGGACACCGACGTGACCCGCCTCCCCGAACGGCACGTGACCGCCTCCGACACCGACGGCCGGCTGCCCTCCTGGGACCGGCTCCCCGGGCTGGAGGCCGTGTCCGGAGCAGGCACCTACCGCACGACGTTCGACCTGGACGAGACGTGGCCGGGGCGAGGGGCGTACCTGGACCTGGGCGAGGTCAGAACCACGTTCCGCGTCGAGGTGAACGGACGGGACATCGGCCCGGTCGACCAGCTCGACGCCTCCCGCATCGACGTCGGCCGGCTGCTGAGACCGGGCCGGAACGAGATCGTGGTCAAGGTCGCCACCATGCTCGGCAACGCCGTCGCGGGAAAGCCGGTCGACAGCTACGGACTGATCGGACCCGCCCGACTGGTTCCGTACTCCTGATTCCGCCGCCGAGGAGGCACACGTGAAACACGTACCGTCGCGACGCACTCTCCTGCGCGGAGCCACGGCTGCCGCGTCACTGACTCCCGCGCTCGTCGATCCGGTCGGCGCACGTGCCGCCGGTCGAGACCCTGCGGGTGAGGTCCCGGAGCGGAGAATGCGAGAGGTCTACGAGACGGCGTTGACGCCCTACAAGTACGGAGTCGTCCTCGAGAACGACCTCGGCTTCGTGGACGGCCCGTGCGTCTTCCGCCTCGGCCGCGACTGGTACATGACCTACTTCGTACTGCACGGCGACGACGCTCCCGTCAACGGATACACGACCGAGATCGCCCGGAGCGAAGACCTGCTGCACTGGGAGCCGCTCGGCACGCTGCTCCCCTTCAGGCAGGGGGCGTGGGACGCCGCGCAAGCGGCCGGCTCGATAGCGCTCCCGAACACCGCGTGGGGCGCAAGCCGCCCGCTCACGTACGGCGGCAGATACTGGATGTCGTACTTCGGTGGGGACGAGGAAGGCTTCGAACCCGGCCCACTCGCCATCGGCACGGCGAGCAGCGCGACGCCGCTGGCGCCGTCGACGTGGACGCGGCCCGGCACACCGGCCCTGGGTCCCCAGGACGCGGATGCGCGGTGGTGGGAGAACCACCGGCACTTCCGCTCCACGGTCATCCACGACCCCGGCAGAACGCTCGGCGCGCCCTTCGTCATGTACTACAACGCCAGGGGCGGCACCATCCATGAGTGGAGCGAGCACATCGGGATGGCCGTCTCGACCGATATGACGGAATGGACCCGGTACCGACGCGATCCCGTCATCTCGAACCCGCCTCTCGACGCGGACGGCGGGCTGTCAGGTGATCCGCAGATCGTCCGCATGGGCGACCTCTGGGTCATGTTCTACTTCGGCGCCTTCTGGCGGAACGGGGCCTTCGACACCTTCGCCTGTTCCTACGACCTCGTGAACTGGACGAAGTGGACCGGCCCGATGCTCGTCGCGCCGACGGAGGAGTTCGACCGCACGTACGCCCACAAGCCGTGGATCGTGAAGCACGACGGAACGGTCTACCACTTCTACACGGCGGTCGGGGACAAGCGCTCCATCGCCGTCGCCACGTCGCGCGACCTCGGCGGCCGGCGGCGGCCCGGCGCCGAGCACGTGACGGCCTCCTACACCCACTGGAAGAACAGCGTGTCCTCGGTCCGGGACGGCATCACCGACCCGGGCGACTCCCCGCAGGGCAGGTGGACCGCGTACGAGACCCCGAACTTCCACGACTGGATCGAAGTCGATCTCCCCGGACCCCGCAGAGTCTCCGGCCTGCGGCTGCACGTCCTCGACGACGGGGCGCACATCAAGCCCCCGCGCCATTACCACGTCGAGGTCCGCACCCGACGGGGGTGGGTCGCCGCGGACGGCCAGGAGCGCGTGCCCCGCGAGCCCGGCGCGGGGGAGAACACCGTGACGTTCAAGCCCGTGACGACCCGGAGGATCCGGCTCTACGTGCACCATCGTCACGGGGGAGTCGGACCCGCCGCCGGCGGCGCCTACTCCGGGCTCACCGAGATCGAGATCCGCTGAGCGCCGACGCCGGCGTCCCGGCCGGACGACGTTCTTCAGTCCTGCACGGGGATTGTGCTCAAGGGACCGAGTCGGTTAGCTTCCGGCTAGTCAATCGATTGAGCGGAGGTTGCGTGACCGTTCATCTGTCTCTCTCCGGGCGCCGGATCCTGGTGACCGGCGGCGCCGGAGGGCTGGGACGCGCCGTGGCCGAGCGTCTCGCCGAGTGCGGTGCGAGCGTGGCGTCGGCCGACCTGAGCGAGGACGAGGGCGCGCAGGCCGGCGACGGGCCGCCCGGCGGCTCCGGAGCCGCGGCGGTGCGGCTGGCCGCCGATCTCGCCGACCCGGACGAGGCCCGCGCGCTGCCCGGGCGGGCCGCCGACGCGCTCGGCGGTCTCGACGGGCTCGTCAACTGCGCGGGCGTGATGCAGACCAAGCCACTGGCCGAACTCGCTCCAGAAGAGTGGCGGCGAGTGATCGACCTCAACCTCACCTCCGTGTTCGACGTCGTCCAGCGGGCGGCGGCGGAGATGACCGACGGCGGGTCGATCGTCACGCTGGCGTCGGTGGCCGCCCGTTCGGGGCGGCCCGACGCGGCGCACTACGCGGCCTCCAAGGCCGCGCTGCTGTCGCTCACCAAGTCTGCGGCGCTGGCGTACGGCCCGGCGATCCGCGTGAACGCGGTGTGCCCCGGCGTCTTCCTGACCCCGATGTGGGAGGGGATCATCGCCGACCGGGAACGCCGGTTCGGCACCGGCGCGGGCCGGAGGTACCTGGCGGAGGTCACCGACGCCCTCGCACTGAAGCGGGACGGACACCCCCGCGAACTCGCGGACGTGGTGGCCTTCCTGCTCAGCGACCTCGCCTCGTACGTGACCGGGCAGGCGCTCAACGTCGACGGCGGACTGGAGATGGACTGATGGGGGCCCAGGCGTTCCGGCTGCTGTCGGCGCTGTACCACGACGAGCCGACGGTGGGCATCTGGTCGCCGGAGCACACCGTCGCCACCTGGCTGCGCGTCGAGTCGGCGCTCGCCCAGGCCCAGGCGGAGGTGGGGCTGCTGAGCCGGGAGGACGCGGACACCATCGCGGGCGCGTGCAGGCCGGAGCTGATCGACGTGGACCGGCTGTGGGAGGGGGCCCGCACCGTCGGGTATCCGATCCTGCCGCTGGTCCGGCAGATCGCCGCCCACCTGCCGGCGGGGCCGGACGGGCGGGTGCACTACGGCGCCACGACCCAGGACATCATGGACACCACGCTGGCCATCCAGCTCGTCGGCTGCTGCGACCGGCTGATCGAGCTTGCGGTGTCCTTCGGTGACGCGCTCGCCGCGCTGACCAGAAACCACGCCGGGTTGGTGATGGCCGCCCGCACCCATGCCCAGCAGGCCGTGCCGACGACACTGGGCGCCAAGACCGCGGTGTTCCTCGACGAGGTCGGCCGCGAACTCGCCGAGCTGCGCCGGACCCGTACCGACGTGGGCGTGGTGTCCCTTTTCGGTGCGGGCGGCACCAACGCGGCGATGGGGGAGGACGCGGCGCGCGTACGGGCGACGCTCGCCCGGCGGCTCGGCCTCGCCGACACCGGCGTGCCGTGGCACGTGGCCCGGGACCGGGTGGCCAGGTTCGGCCAGACCTGCGCGCTGCTCGCCGCCACCTGCGTGCGGTTCGCGCGGGAGGTCGTCGACCTGTCCCGCACCGAGATCGGGGAGGTCGGGGAGGAGGACGGGCACCACCGCGGCGCGTCGTCCACGATGCCGCAGAAGGCCAACCCGATCTACTCGGAGGCCGTCATCGGCTACGGCGTCGCCGCCTCGGCGACGTCCACGCTGCTCCTCCGGGGCATGGAGGCGGGGCACGAGCGCAGCGCCGGGGAGTGGCAGGTCGAGTGGCTTGCGGTGCCGCAGGTCGCGGAGTACACCGCCGCCGCCGTGCGGCTGGCCGGCGACACGGCGGGCTCGCTCCGGGTCTTCCGCGAGCGCATGCGCGCCAACGTCGAGCTGGACGGCGGCCTGCTGATGAGCGAGGCCCTGATGATGCGGCTGGCCCCCGCGCTCGGCCGCGAGCGCGCCCACGACCTGGTGTACGCCGCGGTCGCCCGGACGCGGTCGGAGGGCGGGGACCTGGTCAGCGCCTGCGTACGGGACCTGCCGGACGAGGTGCGCGAGGACCTGGGGCGGCTGCTGCTTGATCCGGCGGGCTACCTCGGCGAGGCGACGACGGTGGCGTCGCGCGCGCTGCGCGCATGGGAGTCGGTCCGCGGCGAAGGCGGCCAAGCCGGCCAAGCAGACCAAGCCGGCCAAGCAGACCAGGCAGACCAAGGCGATCGAGGAGGCAAGTGATGGCGGACGTCGGGCAGATGCTCGCGGACCTGCACGCCATGTGGCGCATCCGCGTGCTGGAGGAGAAGGTGCGGGACCTGCGGCTCGGCGAGGAGGGCGCGATCGTGGGCTCGGTGCACCTGAGCATCGGCCAGGAGGCGGGCCCGGTGGGGGCCTGCACGGAACTCGCGTCGGACGACGCCCTGTTCACCACGTACCGGGGACACGGGTGGGCGCTCGCCCGCGGCGTGCCCGCCGAGGGCATGCTCGCGGAGTTCGCCGGACGCGCCACCGGCGTCAACGGAGGCCGGGGCGGGTCCGCGTACTTCACCGCGCCGGAACACGGCTTCTACGGCGAGAACTCCATCGTCGGGGCCGGCCTGCCGATCGCCGTCGGTGCCGCGCTCGCCGGCCGTTTCGACGGCAGCGGACGGGTCGCGCTGACGGTGTGCGGCGACGGCGCGCTGAACCAGGGGGCCGCCCACGAGGCGCTCAACATGGCCGCCGCGTTCCGGCTGCCCGTCGTCTTCGTCTGCGAGAACAACCTCTGGTCGGAGCTGACGCCCATCGACGAGATGGTCGGCGAGCCCGAGCTGTGGCGGCGCGCGGCCGGGTACGGCATGGCCGGCGAGCGCGTGGACGGCAACGACCCCGCCGCGGTGCGCACCGCCGTACGGGCGGCCGTCGCCCGGGCGCGGTCGGGCGAGGGGCCGACGCTGCTGGAGCTGATGACGCAGCGGCTCGTCGGCCACTACATCGGGGACGCCGAGCAGTACCGCAGGCCGGGGGAGCTGGACCGGGCGCGGGAGGAGGAGCCGATCGCGCGCCTCGGCCGGTCGCTCGCGGCGGCCGGAGTCCCGCAGGCCGACATCGAGGACGCCCGGACGCGCGCCCAGGACGAGATCGACCGCGCGGCGGGCGCCGCGCTGGCCGCACCGCCGGCCGACCCCGAGACCGCGAAGGAGCACGTCCATGCCTGAGCCGACGGCCGAGGTCGCCGAGAGCCGGCCCGCCGAGTCCCCCGCGCCCGAGACCCGCCGGCTCAAGTACGGCGAGGCCGTGAACGCCGCGCTCGTCAGGCTGCTCGCGGAGGTGCCGGAGACCCTGCTGTACGGCGAGGACGTCGGCGAGCCCGGCGGGGTCTTCGGCGTCACCCGCGGGCTGCGTCGGCGGTTCGGTGATCGCGTGTTCGACACGCCGATCAGCGAGGCCGCGATCCTCGGCAGCGCGGTGGGCGCGGCACTGATGGGCGCCAGGCCCATCGTCGAGATCATGTGGGCGGACTTCTCCCTCGTCGCGCTGGACCAGCTGGTGAACCAGGCGGCGAACGCGCGCTACGTCTCGCGGGGCACGGCTCCCGCGCCGATCGTGGTGCGCACCCAGCAGGGCAACGCGCCCGGCGCGTGCGCGCAGCACTCGCAGTCGCTGGAGGCGCTGTTCCTACACGTCCCCGGCCTGCGGCTGGCCATGCCGCGGACTCCGCAGGACGCGCACGACGCCCTGGTCACCGCGGTCTACGCCGACGACCCGGTGATCGTGGTGGAGAACCGGACGCTGTACTTCGGCGACAAGGCCGACGTCCGGCTCGGTGAGCCGCCGCGGACGATGGGGTGGTCGCACGTACGCCGCCCCGGTCGCGACGTCACGGTGGTGAGCTGGGGCGCGGTGACGGACCAGGTGCTGGCGGCGGCCGGGACCCTCGCGGCGGAGGGGATCGAAGCCGAGGTGGTCGAGCTGACCTGGCTCGACCCGGTGGACATGGACACGGTGCTGGCCAGCGTCGCGCGCACCGGGAAGCTCGCCGTGGTGCACGAGGCCAACGTCACCGGCGGCTTCGGCGGAGAGATCATCACGCGGGTGGCGGAGGCGGGTGTCCGGCTGGACGTCGCACCGCGGCGGATCGGCGCTCCGGACGTACGAATTCCGGCCGCGCCCGTGCTGGCGGAGGCCCTGCTGCCGTCCGCCGGGCACATCGCCGCGCGGATCGCCGGGATGGTGCGCTGACCACCCCTCCCGCCTATCAGGAGATTTCGGAAGTCAATCGTGAGAACGGAGATGCCCCGATGGGCAGAAAGCAGATCCTGACGACCGCCGCGGCGGCGGCGCTCCTGGCGGCACTCGCCGGTGGTTGCGGGGAGGCGACCAGCGAAGGGCAGAGCGAGAAGAAAGCGGGCGACATCACCATCGGGGTGTCGAGTCTGGGGCAGAGCTTCCCCTTCCCGGCCGCGATCACCAAGGGGATCAAGGCCGAGGCCGACCGGCTCGGCATCAAGGTGATCGAGGTGGATGCGCAGGGCAAGGCGGAGAAGCAGTCCAGCGACATCCAGGATCTGATCAGCCAGCAGCCGGACGGTGTGCTGATGCTCCCCGTCGACTCGGGCGTGGCCACCGGCATGGTCGACCGGCTCAAGGACGCCGGTATCCCGACGGTGGCGGTCTCGTCGCAGGTCGGCGACCCCGAGACGCGCGAACTCGACGACGTGTACCCGGGCCTGACGGCGCTGGCTACGCAGGACGAGTACGCGGCCGGACGCAGGGCCGGGGAACTCGCCGTCGAGTCGGTCCCGAAGGGCGGCCCGATCGGCGTCGTCGAGGGCGCCGCCGGATTCGCCGAGACGCAGCAGCGCTTCCGCGACTTCCTGGCCCCGGCCGAGGAGAAGGGCGTCGACTTCGAGGTGGTCGCCCGGCAGCCCGGCGACTGGCTGCCGGAGAAGGCGCAGTCGGCCTGCCAGAACATGCTGGCCGCCAACCCCGGCATCGAACTCTTCTACGCCGAGAGCGACGACATGGCCGTCGGCTGTGCGAAGGCCGTCAAGGCGTCGGGCTCCGAGGCGAAGATCATCGGCGTCGGCGGCTCCAGGCTCGGCGTCGACGCCGTCAAGAGCGGCGAGGTGTACGGCACGGTCTGCTACAAGCCGGAGGATCTCGGCAAGCGCGCCGTGCAGGTGCTCCACGGGCAGCTCAGCGGCGACGAGAAACTCGACGCCGAGTTCGTCAGCTACGACACGCCCGTGATCACCAAGGGCAACGTCGACGACTGCCGCCCGCAGTGGTGACGGAGGCACCGATGGCAGCCGCCGGCCAGGCCGTGGACGAGCGCGAGCCGCTGCTGCTCCTCGACGGCGTCACCAAGACGTTCCCCAACGGGACGCGTGCACTGCGCGGCGTCTCCCTGGCCGTGCGGCCGGGCAGCGTACACGGCCTGGTCGGCGCCAACGGGGCCGGCAAGTCCACCCTCGTAAAGATCATTTCAGGATCGCTCGCCCCCGGCGGCGGCACGGTCCGCTGGGCGGGACGGGACCGCCGGTGGCGCGATCCCGGTACGGCACGCCGGGCCGGCATCGCCACCATCCACCAGCACGCCCCGCTCGTGCCCACGCTGACCGTGATCGAGAACGTGTTCCTCGACCGGGGCGGCGCCTGGCGCAGGCCCCCGGCGCTGCGCGCGGAGTTCGACGCGCTCGTCGAGCGGATCGGCTATCCGGTGGACCCGGATGCCGTGGTGGGCGATCTGCCGATCGGCATGCGCCACATGGTGGCGGTGCTCCAGGCGCTGGCGGCCGGCGCGCGTCTCGTGGTCATGGACGAGCCGACCGCGTCACTCTCCGAACAGGAGCGCCGGGTGGTCTTCGACGCCGTGCGGCGGCTGTCGGCGCAGGGCACCGCGTTCCTGTACATCTCGCACTTCTTCGCGGAGATCTTCGAACTCACCGACAGCACGACCGTCATCCGGGACGGCAGGACCGTGCTCGACGAGCCCACCGACGCGGTGACTCCCGCCATGCTCGTCCGCGCCGTCACCGGCCGCGAGTTGCTCGACATCGAGCGCGCGGGCAGTCCCGGACCGGACGCCGGCGCGCCCGCGGTGCTGGCGGTGGACGGCCTGTCCTCGGCGGTCGGGCTGCGCGACGTGTCGTTCGAGGTCCGCCAGGGCGAGATCGTCGGCATCGCGGGGCTCCTCGGCGCGGGCCGGTCGGAGATCCTGCGTGCCGTCTTCGGCGACGATCCCGCGGCGACGGGCACCGTACGCGTCAACGGCTCCCGGGTGGGCCGCTCTCCGCGGGCCGCCGTGGCGGCGGGCATCGCCTACGTCCCCGAGGACCGGGCGGGCCAGGGGCTGCACGGCGGGATGCCGATGTGGCAGAACATCTCCCTGCCCGACCTGGACCGTCTCTCCCGCGCCCAGTTGGTGCCGCGCAGCGCGGACGAGCGGGCGCGCGCGGAGCGGGCCATCGGCGACCTCGGCATCGTGGCCCCGGGCGTCGACGCCCTGCCGGGGGAGCTGTCCGGCGGCAACGCCCAGAAGGTGGTGTTCGCCAAATGGATGTACGCCGATACGTGCGTCTGGCTGCTCGACGAGCCCACCGCGGGCGTGGACGTCGGCGCCAAGGCCGACCTGCTGCGCGTCATCCGCCGCTTCGCCGACCAGGGCAACGCGGTCGTCATCGTGTGCGGCGAGTTCGAGGAGCTGCTGTCGGTGGCCAACCGCGTGCTGACCGTACGGGGCGGCCGGATCGTCGCCGAACGGGACGCGGCACGCACCGACGAGGAGGAACTGCTGATGCTGTCCCACGGCCTCTCGGGGCAGCCGGGGCAGCCGGGACAAGGGCTCCGCCCCCGCACCCCCGGCGGGGCTCCGCCCCTGCACCAGGCGGGTCAGGACGAACAGATAAAAGAGGTACATCGTGAGCGCTGAAGCCAGCCGCATCCGGTGGCGGCCACCGGCCGCGCTGCGGCTCGGGAACGCCGGCGTCGTGTACGCCCTCGGCATGATCGTCGTGGTGCTGACCATCGCCAGCCAGGCGCAGGGCCGGGTGTCCTATCTCGGGCCGACCAATGTCTCCAACATCCTCGATCAGACGACCCTGCTCGGCATCATGGCGGTCACCACCACGCTCGTGCTGATCAGCGGAAACTTCGACCTGTCGGTCGGCGCCGTCGCCGCGCTCGGCGCGGCGGTCTGCCTGAGCCTGGCGGACGAGATCGGGTTCTGGCCCGCACTGCTGACCGCGCTCGCGTGCGGCGCGCTCATCGGCCTCTTCAACGGCGTGGTGGTGCAGTACGTCGGGATCAACGCCTTCGTCGTCACCCTCGGCACCATGACCGCCGTACGCGGGATCGTGCTCCTCGTCACCGACGGCCGCACGGTCACGGCAGCGGAAGGAGCAGCGGCCGACGGGCTCCGCTCCCTCGACAGCGGGTCGTGGGTCACGCCCAACCTCTACCTCCTCGCGGGCATCGGCCTGCTGGCCCTCGGCGGCTGGCGCGCCTGGCGCGCCAGGCAGGCGGGCGGGTCCCGCCACCTGCGTGCGCCACGCCTGCTGGTGCCGCTGCTGGCCGGGGCGGCGCTGATCGCGGCCTCGCCGGGGCTCGTCTTCACGATCCGGATCACGCAGCGCACCTTCTACATGCTGGCGCTGGTTGCCGTGGCGGCCCTGGTGCTGCGCTACACTACGATCGGCCGGCGCCTGTACGCCAGCGGCGGCAACGCCGACGCCGCCCGGCTGTCGGGCATCGCGGTGGACCGGTACAAGGTCGTGGTGTTCGTGCTGAACGGGACGACCGCGGCCTTCGTGGGAGTGCTGTACGCCGCCCGGTTGGGCTCCATCAACCCCAACGGGCTCACCGCGTTCGAGCTGACCGCCCTCGCCGCCGCCATCCTCGGCGGGACCTCGCTGTTCGGCGGGATGGGCAGCGTCGCCAAGTCGCTGGTCGGCGCACTGATCCTGATCACGCTGGAGAACGGCTTCAACATCCTCAACCTCGGCGCCAACTGGCAGGGCCTGATCGAGGGCATCGTCCTGATCGTGGCTGCCGGTGCGTACACGATCTCGCTGCGGCGCCGGCAGACCCGGAAGATCCGGGAGGAGGAGGTGCCGGCCGCGGCAGGGCCGGCGGAGCCAGACGGCGGGGGAGCGCCGAAGTCCTCCGCACCACAGCGGGAGACCGTCCCCGCGGACGAGAGGAGCTGAGGCGATGCTCACCGCGGTCTGGCACTTCAGCTTCCACGTCGCCGACCTCGACCGGTCGGTCGCGTTCTACCGCGACGTCCTGGGCATGAAGCTGGTCCACGTCCAGGTGCAGGACAACGCGTACACGCGGTCGCTCGTCGGCTACCCGGACGCGCACCTGCGGGTCGCCCAGCTCGCGCTTCCCGGCCGCGTCGGCCCGGGCGAACACGTCAGCACACACGACCTGGAGCTGGTCGAGTACGTGGTCCCGCGCGGTGAGCGCCAGGACCCCGCGCGCCACCACCCCGGCGCCGCGCACCTGGCGTTCGCGGTGGACGACATCGAGGCGGAGCACACCCGGCTCACCGCCCTCGGCGTACGGTTCGTCTCGCCGCCCAACCACATCACGGCAGGGGTCAACACCGGCGGCGCCGCGTGCTATTTCGTGGACCCGGACGAGATCACACTGGAACTCGTGCAACCGCCGCCCCGTGAGGAGACCCCATGAAGCTCGCACTGCACAGCGTTCTGCGGGAGGGACAGGAGACCGCGTACGAACGCGAACACGCCACCGTCCCCGACGACCTGCTCGCCGCCCTGGAACGCGCCGGCGTCCGCGACTGGACCATCTGGCGCAGCGGCCGGCACCTCTTCCACCTGGTCGACGCCGACGACTTCGCCCGGGCTCTCGCCATCCTGGCCGAGGACCCGGCCGACCAGGAGTGGCAGCGGCACATGGCGGACTTCGTCGACCACTTCGAGCCGGGCGCGGACGGGCCGACCGGCGCGCTGGGGCAGGTGTGGAACCTGCGCGAGCAGCGCGAGGGGAGCGACACGTGATCATCGACGCGCACCAGCACTTCTGGAACCTCGACCGGGTCGCGTACCCCTGGCTCACCCCCGACCAGGGCCCCATTCACCGGACGTTCGAGGAGAGCGACCTCCTGCCGGACCTGGACGCCTGCGGGGTCGACGGCACGGTGCTCGTCCAGGCCGCCGACTCCTACGAGGACACCGACTACATGCTGGAGGTCGCCGACAGGTGGCCCCGGGCGCGGGCCGTCGTCGGCTGGGTGCCGCTGCTTCGTCCGGACGAGGCCGCCGAGGCCCTGGACCGCTACCGGCGCGACCCCCGCTACGTCGGCGTCCGGCACCTGATACACGACGAGCCCGACCCCGACTGGCTGCTGCGCCCCGAGCTGCGCGACGGCCTGGACGCACTGGCCGAGCGGGGCCTGACCTTCGACGTCGTGGCGGTGCTCCCGAGGCACCTGGAACACGTGCCGGTGCTGGCGGAACGGCACCCCGGGCTGCGGTTCGTGATCGACCACCTGGCCAAGCCGCCGATCGCCGAGCGCGGCCGGCAGCCGTGGGCGGACCTGCTGGCCCGTGCGGCCGCGCACCCCCACGTGTACGCGAAGGTCTCCGGCCTGAACACGGCCGCCGACTGGACCACGTGGTCGGCCGCCGATCTGCGTCCGTACGTCGAACACGCCCTGGAACTCTTCGGCGCCGAGCGGCTGATGTTCGGCGGCGACTGGCCCATCTCCGTCCTCGCCGGCGGCTACCGCAAGGTGTGGGACGAGACCCGGAAGCTCCTGGACGACCTCGCCCCGGACCCCGGCGACCGGGCCCGCCTGCTCGGCGGCACCGCCGCCGACGTCTACCGCATCCCCGACCCCACCTGAACCGGAGCCGCCCCATGCTCGACCTGTTCGCCCCGATCGCGGCCGAGGCCCGGATCTCGGTGCCGGCCGGCCACCGCCGCCCGATCGCGGTCGTCGGCGCCGGCGCGATCGTCGACGTGGCGCACCTGCCCGCGTACCGCGCGCACGACCTGCCCGTACGCGGCATCCACGACCTCGACCCGGCGCGCGCCGAAGAAGTCGCCGCCCGGCACGGCCTGCCCCGTGTCTACGGCTCGCTCGACGACCTGTTGAAGGACGGCGACGTCGAGGTCGTCGACGTCGCCGTCGTCCCGGGCGCGCAGCCCGGTGTCGCCCGCGCGGCGCTGGCAGCCGGCAAGCACCTGCTGTGCCAGAAGCCGCTCGCCCCGGACCTCGACGGGGCCCGCGAACTCACCGAACTCGCCGAGGCCGAGGGCCGCCTGCTCGCCGTCAACCAGCAGCTGCGCTGGGACGAGGGCATCGCCGCCGCCCGCGCCATGGTCCGGGCCGGCTGGGTCGGCGTCCCCACCGCGATGTCGTTCACGGTCGACGTGAACACCGACTTCACCGCCTGGCCGTGGCTGGCGAACTCGGACCGCCTGGAGATCATGTACCACTCGATCCACTACCTGGACGCGGTACGCAGCATCCTGGGCGACCCGGTGCGCGTCTTCGCCGCCGCGGGCCGCACCCCCGGCCAGCCGGAGGCGGGGGAGACCCGTACGGTCAGCACCCTGCTCTTCGACGACGGCGCCCGGGCCGTCCTGCACGTCAACCACCAGAACCGCACCGGCGACTTCCGCGCGGAGTTCCGGATCGACGGCGACAAGGGCGCCATCCGCGGCACCCTCGGCCTGCTCTACGACTACCCGCACGGCCGCCCGGACACCCTGGAGGTGAACAGCGCCGTGGCGCCCACCGACGGGTGGCTGAGCTACCCCGTGACCGAACGCTGGATCCCCGGAGCGTTCGCCGGCCCGATGGCCGCGCTGCTGCGCTGGATCGCCGAGGGCGAGCCGTCCCCGACCGCCGCCCGCGACAACCTCGGTACGCTGAGGCTCGTCCAGGCACTGTACGCATCCATCGACAGCGGTGAGGCACGGCCACTGTGACCCAGTCCACCGGGGGCGCCCGCAGGCGGCGCGCCAGGCGGGTGACGCTCGCCGACGTCGCCCGCCTGGCGCGCGTCGACAAGGCGGTCGTCTCCCGCGTCGTCAACGACGACCCGCTGCTCAACATCCGTCCCGAGACGCGCGCCCGGGTGACCGCGGCCCTCGAAGAACTCGACTACCGGCCCAACGCGGCGGCCCGCAGCCTGCGCACCGCGCGCGCGGGCACCGTCGGCCTGATCATCCCGGACTTCGCCAACCCCGTCTACGCGGAGATCATCACCGGTGCCGAGACCGCCGCGGCGGCGCGCGGCTGCGCGCTGATGGTCGGCTCGTACACGGCCGACCGCGGCGGCGCGCAGGGCTACCTCGACCTGCTCGGACAGGGCCGGGTCGACGGCGTGCTGCTGGCCGGCGGCGCGATCACCGACGACGAGCAGGAGGTGCTGGAGGACCGGGGGCTGCCACTGCTGTACGTCAACCGCCGCGGCGCCGGATCCGGGCGGCACGTCATCCTCGACGACGTGCTCGGCGCCCGGATGGCCGTCGAGCACCTGCTGGACCTCGGCCACCGCCGCATCGCCCACGTCGGCGGCCCGGCGGGTGCCGACACCGCGCACCGCCGCCGCGAGGGATACGTCATGTCGCTGCGCTCGGCGGGCCTGGCGGAGGACCCGCGGCTGCTCGCCCAGGGCAGCTACGGGCCGGACGGCGGCGCGGAGGCCATGCGGCGGCTGCTGGCCGTCCCGGAGCCGCCGACCGCGGTGTTCGTCGCCAACGTCACCTCGGCGGTAGGGGTGCTGAGCGCGCTGCGCGCCCACGGTGTGTCGGTGCCGGCGGAGATGTCGGTCGTCGCCGTGCACGACCTGCCGCTGGGGGAGTACCTCATCCCGCCGCTGACCACCGTGCGGATGCCGCTGCAGGCGCTCGGGGCCCGGGCCACCAAGCTGCTGCTGACGCTGCCGGCCGACCACCCCGTCGAGGAGGTCGTCCGCGAGCCCATCGAACTCGTCGTGCGGCAGTCGACGGCGCCGCCGCGCTGAGGGTTCGTACCCGAACGGCAGGGGCCCCGGCGCAGCGCCGGGGCCCCTGCCGTTCTGCACGCCGTCAGCCGAGGCCGAGCGTGCGGTCGCCGAGGCGCTTGACCTCCGTCGCCGGGCTCCCGCCGACGCCCTCGAACGGGAACGACGAGGCGGGCCTGTCGACCCGCTCGACGAGGTAGGAGCGGCCGTCCCGGACGCGGAACGACAGCTCGTCGTCCGTGGTCGGGCCCGCTATGGCGCGGCCCTCGCCGGTGGCGCCGTCCACCACCCGCACCTCCTGGCCCGGCCAGGGGTTCGCGACCTTCAGGGTGGCGTCCTCCGCGGCCTGGATGCCGACCACGTTGGGCTCCCCGTCGCGCACCTGCGTGCTGACCCGGTGCCCGCCCTCGATCTGCACCGAGCCCGAGACGTCCCAGTCGCGCGGCACGGCGGGCGCGATCCGCACGATGCCCTCGTACGACTGGACCAGCGACTCCTGCACCGCGGATCCGACCACCGCGTTCCAGCCGTTGTAGTAGTTCGTCTGCTCGGCCGGGTCGTCGCCCACGCTGTGGGAGCCGAATCCGTTGGGGAAGATCTGGAAGTCCTTCGTCCCCTGGACGAGCAGGTCCTTCATCTCGTCCGGCAGGCCGAGCCTGCCCGCGAGCAGCGCGTCCTCGGCCCACTCACGGGTGTTCACGAACACCCGGTTGCGGAAGGTCGACTGCATCAGCTCCGAGTCCGCGCCGTACAGGCCCCACGGGAAGAGCGGCTCGGTGTCCGGGTTCTGCGTGTTGTGCGCCTCCTCGTCGGTGGCCGACCACGCGATCACCTCCTCGCCGTTGCGGGTGACCGTGCGGAACGGCGGGATCTTCGGCAGGGCCGCGCGCAGCTGCTCCGCGAGACCCTCGTCGCCGCGCTTGTCCGCCTGCCCGGCGATGATCGGGAAGACCACCCGCATGGCGGCGAGGTCGGGGGTGGGGTCGGTGGCGTCCCACTGCGTCTCCATCGAGTTCAGGTGATGCAGGTGCAGCAACCCGTCGTCGCCCTCCTCGAGGATCGACAGGTAGAAGCGCGCCACGTCCCTCATGAGCGGGTACGACTCGTCGAGGATGGCGCGGTCGCCGGTGTAGCGGTACTGGAGCCAGAGGTTGTACATGACCTCGGGGCCGCTGGTGACGATGCGGTTGAGCCAGCTGGGCTCCATGCTGCTGTCGCAGGCGTCCGCGGTGCCGTCGTACCGGAAGTACTCGGGCAGGCAGATGCCCTCGGTACCGGGCCAGTGGGCGCGGGTCCAGTCCCGCATCTCCTGGAGCCGGTCGAGGTACAGGCGGAAGTACGGTCTGTTGAACTCCTCGGTGTCGGCACCGAGGTTGGTGTAGACGGGCTGGCGCAGGTTGAAGTGCCACCAGTAGTCGGCCGACCAGTGGACCTCGTCCCGCCACGGCGAGAACATGTTGATCACGCCGCCGTGGCTGCTGGGCACCGAGCCGCGCATCGTGGCGGCCGTCATGTAGAGCTGCTGCGCGCGCAGGTGCTCCATGTACTCGCCGGTGCCGTCCGGCGAGTCGATCCGCATCGGCGCCGCGTCCGCCCAGAAGCGGTGCCACCACTGCCGGTGCTCGTCGCCGATGCCCGACCCGGACGACCTGGCGAGCGCCTTGCCCGCCGCCGCCCCGAGGTCGCCGCCGGTGTACGCGGTGACGCCGGTGACGAGGCGGTAGCTGCCGTCGGAGCGGGGCTTGAAGCTCACCCGGACGGTGCTGCCGTCGACGACCTCCGCGCTCGTGTCGCGGCCGTACGCGGTCAGCGCCGCGATGGCGCCCGTCGTGCCGCCGTTGGCGTCGTCCGTGAAAGTCTCGGCCAGCGCGGCCACTCCGTCCGCGGCGTACGTCGTCGGCGTACGGCCCTCCCAGAGGTGCAGGTCCGCGGTCTGCACCCGGTCCGGGTCCGCACCCGTGACCTCCAGCACGAACTGGTCCGCGCCGGGCCTGACATACGCCCGGGCCGACATGCCGCCGCCGCTCTGCTCCAGCTCGCCCTCGTGCAGCCGCAGCCGGCCGGCGTAGTCGGATGCCTGCAGCAGCGGGCGCACCCCGGGGACCGTGAGCCGGCCCGCCGACTTCAGGTCCGGGAAGGTGTCCGCGCGGTTGAGCTGCGCGTGGAGCCCCTGCCCCGACTCCGACCAGATCGCCGCGCCCAGCGTCCCGTTGCCGACCGGCATGCTCTGGTAGGGCTGGCGCGCGGGCTCCTGGAGCACGAAGTCCGACCGGGACACGACCCCCGCGGTGTCCACCCGCAGTGCCCCGTTCCGCCAGGCCGTCGTGGGCTCGGCCTGCCCCTGCGTGTGCGCAGGCGCGCCCGCTCCCGCGAGCACGGTCACGATGAGCGCCGTCACGAGCGCGACCCTGCGCGCGGCCCCGCCGCCGCGCCTCACGTTCTCCGCCCTCTCATGGTCGTCTTCCTCCTCTGGTCAAACGATTGACTCAATCGATTGACCGATGATTGCACCAGACATGCCAGAGGACAAGATTCCGTGCGCTCCTGCGCACTTGAACGAGGGCGGGGCCGGCGACGTACCCACCCGCGTGGGTCAGCTAGACAGTGGTGCATATTAGACTTAGTCGAACTATTCGATTTAAATAGCACAACTGAGATCAAAAATCAATAAGCCACCTCTTGTTGACCCTCGTCACATGCGATGCAACAGTCGTTCCCCGACCGGTCGTTCAACGTTCGACTTCTCGAACACACCGGTGACGTGTGCGCACACGGCCACTTCCGCACGGCTCCCGAACACCGCCCATCCGGCTCCGCCCGCTCGCCACCGACGGGCGCGGAGCATGGACTGCCAGGAGGCTTCTGTGCGCTTCACGCATGTGCCCGACCCCCACCCTTTCGAGACCGCAACGGACCGCCTGCCCGACACCGACCGCCGGCTGTTCCGGCAGTTCGGCTGGGGCCCCGCGAGCACACCGCCGCACCGATTGATCCACCGCCCCATCGAGGAGCACGCCGCTGCCCGCCCCGATGCCGTCGCCGCCGAGCACCTGGGCGAGACCCTCACCTACGGCGAACTCGACCGGCACGCCGAGCGCCTCGCGGCCGTGCTGGCCGGCTGCGGTGTCGGTCCCGGCGACGCCGTGGGGCTGTTCCTGCGCCGTTCGCTGCCCATGACGGTCGGCCTGCTGGGGGCGCTGAAGGCGGGCGCCGCCTACGTGCCGCAGGACGTCGGCGCGGCCCCGGCGGCGCAGCTGCGCCACGTGATGCGTGCCGCCCGGACGAAAGTCGTCCTGACCGTCTCGGACTTCGCCGGCCTCGTCCCGGTGCCCGAGGGAACCACCCTCGTCAACGTCGACGAGGTGATGGCCGGGACCCTTCCGCCGGGCCTGGCGGACGCGGCCCGGCACGCGCCGGCCCGCCGGCGGCCCGCCGTCCCTGACGACCCCTGCTACGTGCTGTTCACCTCCGGCACCACGGGCGCCCCCAACGGCGTCGTCGTCACCCACCGCAACGTCTGCAACCTTCTCCTCACCGAGCCCGGCGGCCTGGGCATCCGCCCCGGCCTGGGCGTGGCTCAGCTCCTCAACATCGCGTTCGACATGGCGTCCTGGGAGATCCTCGGCTGCCTCGCGCACGGTGCCACCCTGCTCATCCGGGGCCGCGACATCGCCGCCACCGCCGAGCGCGCCGACGTGCTGATCGCGACCCCGACCGTGCTGAGCGGGATCGACCCGGCCCGCTGCGCCCGCGTGCGCACCGTCGCCGTCGCGGGCGAGCCCTGCCCCCGACCGCTCGCCGACGCCTGGGCCGCCGCGGCTGCCTTCTACAACTGCTGCGGCCCCACCGAGACCACCATCGTCAACACGATGCACCGGCATACCCCGAGCAAGCGGCTGACCATCGGCCGCCCGACGCCCAACAACACCGTCTACGTCCTCGACGACCGGCTGCGCCCGCTGCCCATCGGCGAGGTGGGCGAGATGTGGGCCGGCGGAGACTGCGTCTCGGCCGGTTACCTGGACAACCCGTCCCTGAACGCGGAGCGGTATGCGCCCGACCCCTTCCTCGGCGGCGGACGGACGATGTTCCGCACCCGCGACCTGGGCCGGTGGACCCCGGAAGGCGAGCTGGAGCACCTCGGGCGCACCGACGATCAGGTCAAGGTGCGCGGCTTCCGCGTCGAACTCGACTCCGTCTCCGCCGTGCTGGAGTCCGTCCCCGGCTGCCGGCAGGCGGTGACGCTGCAGCGAGACGGGCGCAGCCTGGTGTCCTTCGTGACCCCGGCGGACGTGGACACGGACGCGGCGCGGCGTGCCGTTGCCGCGGCGCTGCCGTACTACTGCACACCCGCGGAGGTGCACGCGCTCGACGCGCTACCCGTCACCGCGCGCGGCAAGACGGACAAGGCGCTCCTGCGGCGGCTGGCCACCGCGGCCCCGGTGACCACTCTCGCCCCGACCGTCCCTGCTGCCCCGACCGCCCCGACCGCCCCTGCCACCCCGGCCGTCGCGCAAGGAGCCGTGTCATGACGGCTCCGGTCGCACAGGACGCCACTACCCGCATCCGGGTGCCGTCCGCGCCCGAGGAGGTGCGGCTGCCGCCGCGCACCGGAGCGCTGCGCCGCGCGTTCAAGCACCCCCGCCTGATGCACTACAACCGGCTCGCCGCCGGCGTGCTCGCCGCGAACCTCGTGGCGGCCACGGCCGGCGCCACCGGGGGATGGTGGGACGCGCGCACACTGTCGTACATGGCGCTCGCGAACGTCGCGCTGGCCGTGATCGTGCGCAACCAGTACGTCATCAACCTCTTCTTCCGCGTCGCCACCTCCGCCCCCACCCGCTGGCCGCTGAAGATCCGCTGGACGCTCGGCAAGGTCTACCACTTCGGCGGCCTGCACGTCGGCGGTGCTCTGGCCGGCTCGCTCTGGTTCTGCGCCTCGGTGGTGGCCCTGACCGCCGAGGGCGCCGACGCCGCGGTGCTGACGGTGAGCTACGCCCCGTTGCTGCTGCTCGCCGCCATGCTGGTGACCGCGCTGCCGCGGATCCGTACCCCGCGCCACGACCTGTTCGAGCGCACCCACCGGTTCGCCGGCTGGGCGACTCTGGCCCTGCTGTGGGCGCAGGCGGCGCTGACCGGCTCCACGGTGGCGCTGTGGGTGCTGGCGTGCGTCACCGCGAGCGTCGCGCTGCCGTGGCTGCGGCTGCGCAAGGTGCCGGTCGGGATCACCCGCCCGTCGTCGCACGTGGCGCTGCTCCGCTTCAACCACGGCGAGACGCCGTTCGCCGGGTCCTCCACAGCGATCAGTCGCAGCCCGCTGCTGGAGTGGCACTCCTTCGCCAACGTCCCCGCCCCCGGCGAGGAGGGATTCCGCCTGACGGTCTCCCGAGCCGGGGACTGGACGGGCAGGCTGGTCGACGACGCCCCGGAGAAGCTGTGGGTCAAGGGCATCACCACGGCGGGCGTCGCCAACATCGAACGGCTCTTCACCAAAGTGGTCTACGTCGCCACCGGCAGCGGCATCGGTCCGTGCCTGCCGCACCTGCTGGCGCAGCAGGTGCCGGCCACACTGGTGTGGTCCACCCGCAGCCCCCGCCGCACCTACGGGGACGCGCTCGTCGACGACATCCTCGCCGTCCAGCCCGACGCCCTCATCTGGGACACCGACGAGCGGGGCAAGCCCGACATGGTGCGCCTGGCGTACTGGGCCTACGAGAGGTCCGGCGCCGAGGCGGTGATCTGCATCTCCAACAAGAAGCTCACGTGGCGAGTCGTCCACGCCCTCGAAAGCCGCGGCATCCCCGCATACGGCGCGATCTGGGACTCATGAGCCCCCACGGACACCAGGAGGCAGCAGTGGAACACGTAAAGATCGAGAGGCACGAGAAGGACGGAGCCGTGGTGACGGCCCGGCTGCACCGGCCCGGGGTGCTCAACGCGCTCAACAGCGCGCTGATGGAGGAACTGACCGGGGCGCTCGGCGAACTCGACGCCGACCCGGACGTCGGCTGCTTCGTCGTCACCGGCTCCGAGCGCGCCTTCGCCGCCGGCGCCGACATCCGGGAGATGGCGACGAAGTCGGCGGTCGAGATGGCGGAGGAGGACTTCTTCGCCGGCTGGGACGCCTTCTGCGCCCTGCGCACCCCGACCGTGGCGGCGGTCAGCGGCTACGCGCTGGGCGGCGGCTGCGAGCTGGCGATGATGTGCGACCTCATCGTCGCCGCCGACTCCGCGGTGTTCGGCCAGCCGGAGCTCTCCCTCGCGGTGATCCCCGGCATCGGCGGCACCCAGCGCCTGATCCGGGCCGTGGGCAAGGCCAAGGCGATGGACATGATCCTCACCGGCCGCACCATGGACGCCGCCGAGGCCGAGCGGGCCGGTCTGGTCGCCCGCGTCGTCCCGGCGGACCGGCTTGCCGACGAGGCGTACGAGGTGGCGTCCGCCATCGCGGCACGCAGCACCCCCGCGGTACGGGCCGCCCGCGAGGCCGTCGGCCGGGCGCAGGAGGTGCCGCTGCGGGAGGGGCTGCTGTTCGAACGGCGGCTGTTCCACGCGCTGTTCGCCACCAGCGACCAGAAGGAGGGCATGAGCGCGTTCCTGGAAAAGCGCGAGCCGCGCTTCACCGGCCGGTAGCCGCCGGCGCACCGCGGCGGGCGTCTGCCCGCCGCGGTGCGCACCCGCCCTCACTTCCTTCGATAGGCCGCCGTCACCTCGACCTCGACCAGCCAGCCCGGCACGGCGAGAGAGGCGACTTCCATGGTCGCCCGGGCCGGGCGGGCCCTGTTGACGAGGATCGGCGGCTTCGGCGCCGAGGTGCCCATCGGCACCGGGACCGTTTCGCCCGAGGCCAGGTCGACGTTGGCGTAGAACTGCCGGTACGCGCGGTTCCAGCCGGCGTAGTCGGCGAGTTCGGCGTCGGGCGGCTTCATCAGATAGCACTTCATCGTAATGACATCGGCCGGAGCCAGTCCGGCCACGGCGAGGTTGTCGGAGATCTTGCGCAGCACCAGCAGCGCCTGCGCCTCGGTCACCGTGACGCCCTCGGCGCCCGCGGTCATCGACGGGTCCGTCCAGCTCTCCGGCGTACCCTCCGGAGCGGCCGGGTTGAGCGCGTCGGGGCCGAGGCCGCTGCTGGTGTAGAGCGCGACGGACTCACCGGTCGCCACACCGGTGGCGATGGCCGGGTTGCTCTGCCCGGTCGGCAGCATGACCTTGACCTGGTCCGGCCCGGGCCGCCAGCCGCGCGCCGCCGCGAAGGCGGTGGCGGAGGTCAGCAGTGCGCCGCCGGCGCCGGCGACGGTCAGCATCACGGCGCGTCGTTTCGGTGCGCTCATCCCAGCATCACCCTCTCGTGCAGTTCGTTGACGACCTTGCGGGCCGAGGTGATGGCTCCGTGCTGCCAGGCGATGGCATGGCTGAGCCAGTCGCCGGCGAAGTACACGTGGCCCGCGGGCTCAAGCAGCCGCCGGTACTCGGGGCCGGTCTGCGACTCCCAGCCGACCCATCCGCCCTCGATGAAGGGGGTGCGGTGCCAGGCGACGCTGAAGGAGGCGGCGAGCTCGGTGCGGTACTTGTCGCCGTGGATCCGCACGCCCCGACTCAATGCCCGCGCCTCGCGCTCGGCGTGCGTCAGCTGACCATAGGCGACGGCGTCCGCCCCGAAGTTGTAGTAGCCGATGACCGTGCCCCGCCGGCCGTGGTAGCCGGACGAGGGATACCAGATGGTGGCCAGGTCGGTGTCGGTCGGGGTGATGCCGCCGTAGATGTGCTCGTCCGTCTCCCACCAGCGGCGGCGGTACTCCAGGCCGATCTTGCCCACGGGGACGGGAGTGGGAGTTCTGAGCGCGGCGGTGACGTCGGCGCCCAGATTGTGGTCGAGCCGGGCGGCGATCATCGGCGGGATTGCGGAGACGACGAAGTCGGCGCGCTCGGTGTGGTTGCGGCCGCGTATGTCCCGCCAGGTGACCTCCGCGCCGTCGGGGCGGTCGGTGACGGCGGTGGCCTCGGCCCCGTAGACGATCCGCTCGCGGCCGATGGCCCGGGCCAGCGCGTGCGGTATCCGGTCCATGCCGCCCTTGGGCTGGAACATCAGCATGGCCTGGTCGTAGCCGAACTCGAAGCTGAAGCGGTGGCCGATGCCGCTGGCGAAGACGTCCGAGAGAGAGGGGACGGGGTCGAGCACGGTGCCCGACTCCAGGCCGGCGCCGGGCTCGACGGAGTAACCGCGGCGTTCGCTGCCGGCGTATGCCCGGCCGTCCGTGGGACCTCCTATGTCGCCGAAGTCTTCCAGGAACGCCAGTAGCTGCTCCTTGTCGTCGGCGGTCAGCTCCTTGTCCAGGGCGCCCTGGTCGGTGGCGGTGGCCAGCAACTCGGAGACGTAGCCGTAGACGTCGGCCTTGGCGGTGCGCCAGCGCACCGGCTTGCCGGCGAGCGAGCCCGCGGCCTTCTCGTGGTAGATGTAGGCGTTCGCGTTCTGGTTGGTGAAGACCTCAAGCTCCACGCCCAGTTCGCGGCAGTACTCCAGCGTGACGTGGGATTGCGGCAGCCGGGCCGGGCCGGCGTTCATGTACTGGTCTTGGGAGAACGTCGCGTGCTGGGTCTGTCCGTCGAGGTCGGTCTCGGTGGTGCCACCGCGGACGGTCCAATTGCGACCGCCCGGCCGGTTCCTGGCCTCCAGGATCCGTACGTCGTAGCCCGCCTTGCCCAGCTCGTACGCGGTGATCAGCCCTGCGATGCCGGCACCGAGCACGATGACCGTGCCCGCGGCCCGGCCGGAGAGGGTGAAGTCGCTGCGCCGCGGCGGGCGGAACTCGGTCGCGGCGGCCTCGACGACGGGGGCCAGGCCGAGCGCGCTCATCGTGGAGTACAGCATTCCGGCGCCCCCTGCGGCACCGACGGAGCGCAGGAAGTGCCGGCGGGTTGCTGAACCTGCCACAGTCTTCTCCTTGCCCGCGGCCACCGCCCTGCAGAGAACCGGCGGCCACGTGTTCGTGGAACGGTCCGGCCCTGTGGGGTGGGAAACCGGCGTGCGAGAGGAGCCTCTCCCCGGTGTGTTTCCGGCATATGCCGGATGCATCACCGGCCGGTTGAAGTCTTGACTGCCCCGTGCGGGGGCTCGGCGGGATGCGTCGCCGGGTCTGACGAGGCGTTACCGCAGGTAGTCGGCGGGCTCCCCCACCAGGTCTCCCGCCACGCCGCGGCGGTAGGATCCTGCCCGCCAACTGAGGGCGGCCGGTCCGCGGATCGGCCGGTGGGCGCCGGACGGCCCGGGGGCGCGGTCGGTACGGGCAGCGGGGCCGGTCGTCGGCGGTTATCGTGGCAAGTTCACGACACAGGAGCCACTCCTGTATCCGGGCTCGGGGTGAGGGGCATGAGGTGCGGGACGGCACGGGGGCGGACGAGCCCGGGCGGTTGATAGCGGGGCGGTACCGGCTGCTGGAGCGGATCGGCCGCGGTGGCATGGGCACCGTCTGGCGAGCGGAGGACGAGGTTCTCGGCCGGCACGTCGCGCTCAAGAAGCTGCACCTGGCGCCGCATCTGCAGGACGCCGAGCGCGACACCCTCTTCGAGCGCACCCGGCGGGAGGCGCGCAGCGCCGCCCGCATCACCCATCCCAACGTCGTCGTGGTGCACGACGTCGTGGACGACGCGGGGCTGCCCTGCATCGTCATGGAGCACGTCCCCGCACCCGCGCTCGACGAGGTCCTGAAGAAGGACGGCCCGCTGCCGGCCGCCGAGGCGGTCCGGATCGGCATCGGCATGGTCGCGGCGCTACGGGCCGCGCACGCCGCCGGGGTCTTCCACCGCGACGTGAAGCCCGGCAACGTGCTGCTGGGAGCCGACGGGCGCGTGGTCCTCACGGACTTCGGCATCGCGGTCGTCGCCGACACCTCCACGCTCACACGCACCGGGGAGCTGGTCGGTTCCGTCGACTTCTGCGCGCCGGAACGCCTCAGGGGCGCGGACCCGGCTCCCGCGTCCGACCTGTGGGCCCTGGGCGCGACCCTCTACCAGGCCGTGCACGGGCGGCCCCCGTTCCGCCGGGCCACGGCGCTCGAGACCGCCTACGCCATCGCCGCCGACCCCCTCGAACAGCCCGCCGGCGCCCGGGCGCTGGCCCCGCTGATCGCGGAGCTGCTCGCCAAGGAGCCGGCGGACCGGCCGCCGGCACCGGAGGTGGAGCGGCGCCTGCGGCAGCTGGCGGACGCCCTTCTCGTCGGGGACGCCCCTTTCGTCGGGGACACCGCCCACGTCACGGAGGTCACCCGGGTCGTGGACACGCCCCGCGGCGCGGACGCGCCCGGCTTCGGGCCCGCGTACCCGGCCGCCGTCGCGCAGGCGGCGCCCCCCGGGGCCGGGACCCGCGTTTCCGCCGCCGGCCACGGCCACGGCCAGGGCCACGGCCGCGGTGACGGACGCGGACGGGGGCGCCGTACCGGCGTGTGGGCGGCCGTCGCGGTCGTCGTGGCGTCGCTGGCGCTCGGCGGCACGTACCTCGTGCTGCACGACGAGGGCGACGGTTCCGGCACCCCCCGCGGCGACAAGCCGCCCGGGAGTGTCGAGGGCACCCGCAGGCCCGCGCACACGCCCGCGCCGGTGCCCGAGGGCTACCGCCTGGTGCGGGAAGAGGAGTTCGGCGTCTCCTTCCCCGTGCCGGTGGACTGGACCCGCAAGGACCTGGAGGACGAGAGCGAGGGCGTCGCCTACATCGATCCGACCGGGATGGCCGGCCTGCGCGTTGCCGCCCTCGACTACGCGACCAGCGACCCCCTGCAGCACTGGAAGGACGACGAGGCCAAGTCGATCCAGGAGGGCAAGCTGCCCGGTTACCGCCAACTGCGGATGCAGGGCACGACCTTCCGGGGCATGCCGGCGGCGATCTGGGAGTTCACCTGGCAGGGCAGGGCCCGCGAGTTCCGCGCCCGCGACCTGGGGTTCGGACGGCCGGGCGAGAAGGAGTACGCGATATACCTCTCGACGCCCACCGCGGACTGGGACCGCTTCGAGCCGGTGTTCGGCCACGTGAGCGCCGGCTTCCGCCTCGGCTCCGACGCCCACGGGGGGCGCTGACCCGGCAGGCCGGTGACGCGACCGGCTGCCGGGCCGGCGCCGCGCGCGCGTATGGCTCCGCCCGCCCGCACACGGTTGCGGGCGGGCCCGTACCGGTCAGCGGGTGTGGATGGTCACGTCCAGGCGGTCCTCGGTCCTCGGGAGGCTGGTGAAGTAGTCGTAGTTGCCGCCCTGGTCGCCGTGGCAGCTGTCGGCGCCGCCCTTGTGTATGCCGTAGGCGACCCGGCTGTCACCGCTGGGCCGGTACCAGCCGCCGCCGCTGTCGCCGGGGCAGGCGTCGTGGCCCACGACGCGGATGTAGCCGTTGCCGACGGTGCCGTCGATCGTGCCGCAGTCGCTGCCGTTCTCCGGGTTGTACTTGGCGGACAGGCACACGATCTGCCCGTTCTGGATGCCGGACTCGCTCGTCAGCCGGCCGGTCACCGGGTACGGGTCGTCGTGGTCGTCGGGGTTGTAGAGCCAGCCCAGCGACGTGCTCAGCCAGTGCGTGTTCTCGACCCGGGCCTTGGCCACGTCGGTCCCGGAGTCGTTGTCGAAGACCACCCGGTCGAAGTGCCCGATCGTCCAGTTGCTGTGCTTGAGCCGCTGGTCCTTCTCGCCGCAGTGCCCCGCGGTGATCGCGAACTTGCGCTTCGGGTGGTCCTTCCCGTAGGCCGTGAAACCCAGCGAGCAACCCACGTTGGGGCTCTTCACATCGATGCCGCCGCGCAGCGGCTTGCTGCAGTCCATCCGCGAACTGCAGGCTTCGTCGACGATCGGCAGCCCGGACGGGTCGGTGGTGCTGCGCGGCTTGATCTGGAAGGTGTCCGGCACCGCCATGGTGTCGTTGCGCGCGGACTTGAGGTCGGTGGACGCCAGCCCGGCCACCACCCGGTTCGCCTTCACGTCCACGGCCGCGTCGCCCTTGGCGGCGTCACCTAGCACGGGGTGCGCACCGGCGCGCGCCTGCTCGGCCTCGGCCGTCAGCTGCGCGTAGCTGTAATCCACCTGGTGCACCTCGGCCTTGATGCCGCTGTCCGCGGCGAGCCCGGCGAAGCGGTCGGCCGCCTCGGCGGTGGTCGCCTGCAGGTGCTGGGTGTCGGTCGCGCCGTCGTACCAGGAGCCGCCGAACGTGTCGGCGTCGTCCTTCGCCAGCCCGGTGATGAGGGCGACCCGCCCGTCCTCGGCCTGGATGCGACGCCACGCCTCCTCGTCGCTCACCCCGGGGAAGCGCTCCTGGAACGCCCGGACGGCACCCGGCCGTGCCGCGGCCGGGTCGGCGGCGGTGCCCGCCCCGGCGGTGTCCCCGCCGCCGTCGTCCCAGATGGCGGCACTGGCCGGCGTCAGGTACAGCGTGCCGCCGACGGCCGCCACGCCCGCCGACAGCGCGAGCGTCGTCCGCCAACTGCCTCGTCTCCTGGCCATCCTGCCCCTCTCACTTCTTCCTTCTTCTGCACGGAATGCACAACACGCCTGCGGCCGGCGGTCAGGTGTGGATCCACTTCTCGTACTCCGGCACGTCGGGCTCGGTGGCGCACGCGCCGTCGCCCGGGCCGCGGCTGACCTTCGCGTGGCTTGGCTGTACGTGGGTGCAGCGTGCCGTACGCACCTGGTACCGCACCTTGACGAAACCTGACGCGGCTTCTCGAACTCGCCGCCGCTGCGCGCGATCACGTGCCGGTACGGTCCTGAGCCGCCGCTTGCGTTGTAGCGCGCTGGAACTCCTACGCTCCCCTCGTCGGAACTTCCCAGCGGCTCCAGCACGAGGTGATCATGCGTTCCACCCGGTCACGGCTCATCGCCGGCGTCGTCGTGATGGCGTTCGCCACGGCCTGCGGAGACGGCGGCGACCCGGCGGCGCCCAGGTCGCAGACCTCCGCGGGCAGCCCGGCGGGGGCGAGGGCCCTGCACACCGGATTCTCCTCCCCGACCGGTCTGGCCTTCGGCCCGGACGGCGCGATGTACGTCTCCAACTGGTCCGCCGGCACGGTGGAGCGCATCGGCGCGGACGGCGCGCGCTCGACCTACCTCGACGGCCTGGACGCCCCCGCGGGTCTGGCGGTGACCGAAGCGGGTGTGCTGTACGTCGCCGACTACAGCGCGGACGTGGTCTACCGGGCCACGGGGGCGGGCGAGTTCGAGGAGTTCGCCACCGGCTTCCGTACCCCCACCGGGATCGGCTTCGACGCGCGGCGGAACCTGCTGGTGGCCAACCGGGCGAGCGACGAGATCATCCGGGTCCGGCCGGACGGCACCCGCAGCACCCTGGCCGGCGGTCTGCACACGCCGGTGGGCGTGGCCGCGCATCCGGACGGCACCGTGTACGTGTCCAACTACGAGGGCGGCATCTCACGCATCCGGCCGGGCGGGCGGCCCGAGACGCTCTCGGACGAGGTCGAGGGCCCGGGCGTGGGCGTCGTCGTCACCGAGGACGACGAGTTGTACGTCGCCGACCGCGCGGGCGGTGCGGTCACCCGCGTACGGCCCGACGGCTCGGCCGAACCCGTTCTCCGCGGCCTCGACTCGCCCGTCGCCCTCGGCGTCGACGCCGCCGGCGAGCTGCACACCGCGACCTGGGGCGACTCCGCCGTCTACCGCGTGCCCGGGTGACCGGAGGGCCCGTTGCCTTGAAGCGCACTCCAACCCCTAGCGTCCCCGTATGTCCACTACCCAGACGACCGAGACCACCCGGACACTGACCATCGCCGACACGGCCGCGCTCACCGGCCTGAGCCCCACCACACTCCGCTACTACGAGCGCATCGGGCTCATCGACCACGTGGAGCGGACCGCCGACGGGCACCGCCGCTACCGGCAGGCGGACCTCGCCTGGCTGGCGTTCCTGCTGCGGCTGCGCACGACCGCGATGCCCATCCGGCAGATGCTGCACTTCGCCCGGCTGCGCCGCGGCGGGCAGGCCACCGTCCGCGACCGGCTGGAACTGCTGCGCCAGCACGAGGCGAGCGTCCGCCAGCAGCACGAGGCCGTGATGCGCAGCCTCGCCGCCATCAGCGACAAGATCGTCCACTACGAGCAGACCCTGGAGGAGAAAGATGAGGACCCCGGAGGATAGGCCCGCCCACCGCCGCACGCTGCTGCGCTACGGAGTCGCCGGCGGAGCCGGCGCGATGGCCGCCTCGCTGCCGGCGGCCGGCGTGGCCGCGGCGGACACCGGCACGTCCGAGCGGTATGCGCGCGGCGTGGCGCGGATGCGGCAGATCGCGGGCCCCGACGCCCTGGACACGGTCACCGCTCTGCGTGACCTCGCCCCCGACCTGGGGCGCTTCATCGTCGAGTTCGCCTACGGGGACGTGCACGCCCGGCCCGGGCTGGACGCGCGCGAGCGCCAGCTCGTCACCGTCGCCGCCCTCACCGCCGCCGGCGACACCGCGGCGCAGCTGCACTTCCACATCGGTGCGGCGCTGCACACCGGCCTCAGCCCCGCGCAGGTCGTCGAGGCCCTGATCCACCTGGTCCCGTACACCGGCATCCCCCGTACGCTCAACGCGCTGACCGCGGCCCGCGCCGTCTTCGAGGAGCGGCACGAGCACGTCGACCCGATCGCAGTGCCCCCGGGCGGGGACCGCTACGGGCGCGGGCTGGACATGCTGCGCACCGTCGACGGCGAACACGGCGTCGAGGTCGTCGAGTCGCTGAACGACGTGGCGCCGGACCTCGGGAGGTACATCGTCGAGTTCACCTTCGGCGACGTGTACACCCGGCCCGGCCTGGACCTGCCGCAGCGGCAGCTCGTCACGCTGGGCGGCCTGATCGCCTTCGGCGACACCGCACCACAGCAGCGGGTGCACGTGGGCGCCGCGCTCAACGTGGGCCTGTCACCCCGGCAGGTGATCGAAACCGTCATCCAGACCGTCCCCCTCGTGGGATTCCCCCGAGCGCTCAACGCCGTCGGCGTGGTCCGCGAGGTCTTCGACGAACGCGGCGTCAGCACCTGACCGGCCCGCCTGCCGGGCAGCACCACCTCCCGCTCGCCCGTCCGCGGGACGAGCGGGAGCCCCCGACGACCCGGCCGGCCCCCGACGACCGGCCGGCCGCCGAAGAACCGCGACGACCGCCGTGACCGGCGGGGGCCACCCACGTCGAGGGGATCCGCAGCCGGGGGACCGCTACTTCCGGTCAGCCGGTCCCGGCGATCACTTACCCCCGGCGCCCGTGTCGGCTGCCGCCCAGCCGATGCCTCCGACGAGGTGCTTGACGAGGTTGTTGTCCCCGCCGTTCGCCGTGTAGGACTCGGCGAAGTGACCCATCCCGGTCACCCAGACGCGGCCCCCGTCGTACTGCCTGCACCAGGAGATCGGGTGGTCCTCGCCCATCGCGTTCGGGCCGGGGTCGTACGACTCCTCGTCGAGCGTCGCCAGCACGTGCGCGTCGCCGCGCACGCTGCGGGCGAAGTTGTAGTGCTCGTCGCCGAATTCGAACTCCTCGGGGAGGTCGCGCGTCGAGGGGTGCTTGCGGTCTTCGACGTGCACCGTGGCGGTGTTGTTCAGGTCGGTGGCTGCGTGTCCGGTCATCAGCGTGCCGACCGCGCTGCCGGCCCCGCCGTCCCACCAGTCCCAGGTGGTGACGCCGGCACCCATGTCGACCGCGTTGTGGTTGGCGGCGATTCCGCCGCCGGCGTTGACGAATCCGCGGATCGCGGCACGCTGCTCCTCGTCCCACAGCGGGCCCGGACGGTCGCCGCCGAGCCACTGCGACGAGGCGTTGAAGAGGAAGATCGCGTCGTAGCCGGCCAGGTTCTCCGGGGTGAAGATGCGCGGGTTCTGATCCGGGTGGTCGCAGTTGCCGACGGCCCCGCCGAGGCCGTCGCAGTCCTCCCACACCCATGCGATCCCGGCCTCGTCCAGCGCGTTCTGGATCGGGCCGATGCCGCCGTCGATCGCGTCGGCGTGGCGGTACCCGGTCGTCCCGGTGTAGATAAGGACCTTCGACTTGGCCTTGGCCTCGGCAGGTACGGCCGACGCCGCGACGAGCCCGAGCGCCGCCACCGCGAACGACCTACGGCTCACGCCTGATCGTGCGTAACCCATGACACTCCCCTCGCGTCTGATGCCCCCATCAACTACGGCCTCTTTTCGAGGACATGTCAAGACGGCGCGGAGTCGGCCCCGCGCGCATGGCGGACGATCCTCTGCTCAGGACAGGAAGCAGAACGGGAAGCAGGACAGGAATCTGCCGTACGGGCCGTTGCCGTCGGCCAAGCCGGGGCGGGCCGGCTCCCAGCTCTCGGCTCCGTGTCCCCGTCGCGGCTAGACTCTCCCACCACCGAACGCGACCCGGGGGAGGGGACGTTGGCCGTGGAGGGGGAGACGCCGGGGCAGGGCGGTTCTGCGGCGGGCGGCGCGGACATTCAGCCGCTGGAGGAGGACGACCCGGCGATACTCGGCTCCTACACGCTGCTGGGACGGCTCGCCACCGGTGGCATGGGACGCATCTTCCTCGCCCGCTCCGTGCGCGACGGCTCGCTGGCCGCCGTCAAGACGCTGCTCGCCGAGGGCGAGGTCGACGGCACAGACCGGCGGCGCTTCGCGCGCGAGGTGAAGGTCGCCCGGCGGGCGGAGGGGGTGCGCACCGCGCGCGTGCTCGACGCCGACCCGGAGGCGCCGCGGCCGTGGATGGCGACGGAGTACGTGCCCGCCCCCTCGGTTGCGGAGCTGGTACGCCGCGCCGGGCCGCTGTCCGGGACCGCCGCCCGCTGGGTGACGCGGGGGGCGCTGGAGTCGCTGGCGGAGCTGCACCGGCAGGACATCGTGCACCGGGACGTCAAACCGCAGAACATGCTGCTCGAACTCGCCGGACCGCGCCTGATCGACTTCGGCATCTCGCACGCCACCGACCTGACGAGGACCCGGCTGACCCTCGGCACCCTCGCGTACATCGCCCCCGAGCAGGCGCGCGGTGAGCCGGCGACCCCGGCGTGCGACGTCTACGCGCTCGGCGCCACGCTCTGCACCCTCGCCACCGGTCGCCCGCCGTACCCCGACACCGGAGACCCCGTCCGGCTGCTGGCGCTCGTCGCGCGTGGCGCCGTGGAACTCGGCGGGGTGCCGGACGTGCTGCTCGGCCTCGTCCGGGCCTGCCTGTCCCCCGATCCGGCGGCCCGGCCGCGGCCGGCCGCGCTCCGCGCGCTGGCGGAGGAGACGGGCGCGGCTGCCGCTGCCGCTTCGGCCGGCGGCACCGGCGGCACCGGCGGGTCGTCGTGGTCCGGCATGCCGGACCGCTGGGCGTGGATCGTCCTGGCGTACCAGCGGCAGGGCCGGGAGCTGACGCAGCGGTACGGGTCCACCGGCCCGGTGCCGCCCTCCGGGGAGGGACTGCGCCCCGGGGCCGCGGCGGCGGCGGGCCCCGCCTCGGTGGCAGACCCGGACCCGGGCGTGCCGGTGGCGGAGGCGGCAGCAACGGCGCCGCAGGCGACCGCCCCCCGGACGCCGACGGAGACGGTGGATGCCGTCGCCGCCGGGGCGGACGCCCGTGCACCGCACCCGGCACCCGGCGGGCCCGCGCCGGACCCCGCACCGGACCCCGGCCCCGCGCGGCGCGTCGCCGGGCTGACGCCGCGGGGGTGGCGGGCCGCCGTCAGCGTGGTCGGGAACTGCGCCGGAATCGGCTTCCTCGCCCTCGGCGCACTCGCCGTGCTCGCCACGGTCATCGGGATCGTGGTCGCCATCGCGGCCGGGTGATCCCGCAGCCAGAGGTGGTGCGGGCGGACTCGGCGGCACGGTCCGGTCCGGCAGCGCGACCCCCGTCCCCGGCGAGGACGTGCTGACGGCCACCACCGAACTCTGCTGGATCTGACCCGCTGCCGTCCCTGTCCGGTCCCCTTCGCCCGGGCCGGTGGAGCCCGGCCACAGGGCGGAGCCCTCAGGAGTGTGGGCCGCATCCGATGGCGCGGCGGCGGTACGTGCCTAACGTGCGGGGTCGGGTGCCCGATTTCCTCACCCCCCTCACGACGGGAGAACCCCATGGCGGTTCGTGACCGTACCCTTGTTCGCCTCCGGGCGGTGCTGTGCGCGCTGCTGGCGCCGCTCGCCCTGGTCGCGGGAGTGCTCGTGGCGCCCGCGTCGGCGAGCGGTGCGTCGGCCGGCCTCACGCCGGTCACCGGATTCGGCTCCAACCCCGGCAACCTCGGCATGTACGCCTACGTGCCCGACGGCCTGCCCGCCGGCGCGCCGCTAGTCCTCGCGCTGCACGGCTGCACGCAGAGCGCGAGCGACTACCACGGCCACTCCGGCTGGGCCGAACTGGCCGACGCGCACGGCTTCGCCGTGGTCTACCCGCAGACCACGAGCGTCAACAACGCCAACTCCTGCTTCAACTGGTTCCAGTCGGGAGACACCGCCCGCGGTCAGGGCGAGGCGCTGTCCGTCAAGCAGATGGCCGATCACGCCACCGCGCTCTACGGCACGGACCCCGAGCGGGTCTTCGTCACCGGCCTCTCCGCCGGCGGCGCCATGACCGCGGAGCTGCTGGCCGCGTACCCCGACGTCTTCGCCGGCGGTTCCATCGCCGCCGGCATCCCGGCCGGCTGCGCGCGCAGCCTCGTCGACGCCTACATGTGCATGTACGCCCCGTCCGGCAAGTCCCCGCAGCAGTGGGGCGACCTGGTGCGCGCCGCCTCCGGCGGCTGGGGCGGGCCGTGGCCGCGGGTGGCGGTCTGGCACGGCACGGGCGACACCACTGTGGTGCCGGCGAACGCGACCGAGTCGCGTGACCAGTGGACGGACGTCTGGGGCATCGGCCAGACACCGGCGGAGACGACGACGCTCCCGGGCGGCACGACGAGAGCTTCGTACGAGGACGCGTCCGGCCGCTCCGTGGTGGAGACGTACACCGTCGACGGCATGGGCCACGGCCTGCCCGTCGACCCGGGCACGGCAGCCGAGCAGTGCGGCGCTACGGGCACGTACTATCCGGACCACGTCTGCTCCGGCTTCTACACGGCGCGGTTCTGGGGTCTGCTCTGACGCCGGCTCACCGACGGGCCCGGCCGCCGGCCGGGCCCGTCCCCGGCCCGCCGTCACGTCCCGTCATGCGGGCCCGTCATCCCGGCCCGTCGTCCCAGCCCGTCATTCCGGCCCCGCGCGCGGGGAGAGTATGGCGTGCACCTTCACCGCCAGGTGCGCCTGCAGCCCGTGGTCCCCGTGCCGCCAGTGCGGGCCCAGCAGCGCGGTGATGCGGTCGATGCGCTGGTAGAGGGTGTTGACGTGGACGTAGAGCGCGGCGGCGGTGCGGGTGAGGTTGGCGTCGCAGGCGAAGTAGGTCGTCATGGTGTGGGCCAGGTCGCCGCCGCGGCGCTTGTCGTAGTCGAGCACCGGGCCGAGGGTGCGGCGTACGAAGCGGCGCAGCTCGTCGCGGCCGGCCTGGTGGAACAGCAGGCCGTAGACGCCGAGTTCGTCGGGGGAGGCGCCCTCGCCGTCGCGGTCCAGGGCGAGCAGCACGTCGAGGCAGCGCACCGCGTCCGGGTGGGCTTCGACGATGGCCTCCAGCCCGGCGGACGCGGGCGCGGCTCCGACGGTGACCGCCGTGTCCAGGGTGCGCCGCAGGTGGTCGGCGAGGGCGCGGGCCTGGGCGCCGGGGTCGGCGTCGCCGGAGAGCAGGACGACGATGTCGCCGTGGTGCTCGCCGGCCAGGCCGCCGTGGCGCGCCGCGTAGGGGGCCGCGGCGTCCGCGATGCGCCGGCGCGGGGCGCCGTCGCGGGAGCGGGCGGCGAGCACGGTGTGCGGGCGGCCGTGGGCGATGCCCATCAGGGCGGCCCGGCGGCGCAGCCCTTCGGGGTCGCGGTGGGGGGACGACAGCAGGTCGTCGAGGAACTCGCCGCGCAGCCGGTGCTCGGCCTCGGCCACCGTCCGTTCCCCGAGCAGCAGCAGCGCGGTGACCATCGCCGCCCGCTCCAGCAGCCGCACGTCGTCGGCGCCGATGCGGTGGCACAGCAGCAGCAGGACGCCCTGGACCTCGCCACCGGCGACCACGGGGGTGGCGCAGGCGGCGGAGCCGCCGTCGGCGGCCGGCACGCGACGTGTCCTGCGCGCGTCGGTGCTCAGCACCCGCGCTTCGCGTACGGCACGCGCCGCCGGACAGGACTCGGGCAGCGCGCCCTCGGCGCGGGCCTGCTCGACCACCGGGTCGGCGCCGGCCGCCGCCATGGTGCGCCCGCTCGGGTCGAGGACGAGCAGGCCGCCGCCGAGCACCTCCGCGAGGGTGTCGGCGACGTCCGCGAGGCCGCCGCCGTCCAGGACGATCCGGGTCAGCCGCTCGTGCAGCGCCGCGGCGCGTTCGATGGACTCGCTGTGTGCCTGGATGACCGCGTTGGCCTCGGTCAACTCGTCGACGGTGCGGCGCACGTCCTGGAAGAGGGTGGCGTTCTCGATGGCGATCGCCGCGTGGTTGGCGAGCGAGACCAGCAGGGCCACCTCGGCCGGCGAGAAGGGCCGGGCGCGGCGGTTGGCGGCGAAGAGCACGCCGATGACCCGGTCGGCCAGGGACAGGGGCACGCCCTGGATCGCCGTGACCCCTTCGCCGCCCACGACGTCGTCGATGGTGTGGTCGAAACGCGGGTCGTGGAGGTAGTCCGGCGTGTGGTAGGGCACGCCCGTCTTGGCGACGAGCCCGCCGAGTCCCGCGCCCATGGCGAGCCGCACCTGCTTGAAGGCGTCGGTGCGGATGCCGTCGGTGACCCGCATGTACGTGTCGCCGCGGTCGTCGTCGTTGAGCATGAGGTAGGCGGCGTCGGTGCCCACGAGCTGGCGGACGCGGCGGACGATCGCCCGTAGCACGGCCTCCAGGTCGCGTAGCGACGACAGGTCGCCCGCCGTCTCGTACAGCGCGGCCAGCTCCGCCTCGCGCCGGCGGCGCTCCTCCAGCTGCGCGCGCACCGCGAGCGCGTCCTCGACCAGCGGGCCCAGCGCCGCGGCGGTCTCGCCGTGCGCGCCGGCGAGCAACTCCTCGTACGCCTCCCGGGACGCGCCTTCGCGCAGCAGCCGCAGCAGGCGTTCGGCCGCCTCTCCGGTGGTGCCTGTGCCGCGTGCTTCGCCCGGTGGGTCCGCGCACATCGCGGCCTCCTGACTCACGGCTCCCTGACCAGGGAGCGCTCCGGCCTTTCGCCGGTGGCGGGGTCACGAACCGTACCGCCGGAGTCGGCGGAGCGCATGCCGGCGGTACCCGCGCGCGGCCGGAGCAGGTGCGACACGGTGCCCCAGATGCCGCGCCGGAAGAGGAGCACGACCAGGATGAACAGGCTGCCGGTGACGATCCCGACCTCGTCGAACCCGGAGGTGGACATCCAGTCCTCCAGCCGCACGACGGCCGCCGCCCCCAGCAGGCTGCCCCACAGGGTGCCGATGCCGCCGAGCACCGTCATCACGACGACCTTGCCCGAGGTCGTCCAGTACACCTCCTGCAGGGACGCGAACCCGTGGTTGACGGCGTACAGCCCGCCCGCGAGACCGGAGAGGAACGCGGAGACCGTGAACACGACCACCTTGTAGCGGTCGACGGAGTAGCCGAGCGCCCGGGCGCGCGCCGGGTTGTCCCGCACCGCGGCGACGACGCGGCCGAACGGCGAGTGCACGATGCGCCAGGCGGCGGCCAGACCGGCCAGGACCAGCGGCAGCGCCGCGTAGTAGTAGACGAAGGAGTCCGACAGGTCCACGCCCGGCAGTTCGCGCGGGATGCCCTGCAGCCCGTTCTCGCCGCCCGTGAGGTCGCCCCACTGGTTCGCGATGAAGTAGATCATCTGCGCGAAGGCGAGCGTGACCATGGCGAAGTAGATGCCGCTGCGGCGCACCGCCAGCAGGCCGATGGGCACGGCGACGACCGCGGCGGCCACCGCGCCGCCGGCCACCGCGAGCGGAAACGGCACGCCGGCGTGGATGGCGATGAGCCCGGTGGTGTACGCCGAGGTACCCCAGAACGCGGCATGGCCGAAGGACAGCAGCCCGGCCTGTCCCAGCAGCAGGTCGAACGCGACGGCGAACAGGCCCCAGCAGAGGATGTCCGCGGCCACCGGCGGATAGAGGACCCACGGCAGCCCGAGGACGGACGTGAGCCCGGCGGCCAGCAGCCCCAGGCGCAGCCAGGCGGGCCGGCCGCGGAGGCGGTCGAGCAGGGCGAGGATCATAGTGCGTGTTCCTCCTTGCCGAAGAGTCCGGCCGGCCGGACCAGCAGCACCACGGCCATCAGCACGAAGACCGACGTCTGCGACAGGACGGGGACGTAGAGGTTGCCGAGGGCCTGCAGCATCCCGATGGCGAAGCCGGCGACCACCGCGCCCGGGATGGAGCCGAGGCCGCCGATGACGACGACCGCGAAGACCGCGATGATCAGGTCCCCGCCCATGCCCGAGTTGACCGCGCGCATCGGCGCGGCCAGCACCCCGGCCAGCGCGGCCAGCGCGACGCCGAAGCCGAACACGGGCGTGACCCAGCGGGCGGTGTCGATGCCCAGCGCCCGGGTCAGCTCCGGTCGTTCGGTCGCGGCGCGCACCACCGTGCCGATGCGGGTGCGGGTCAGCAGCAGCCAGACGGCGAGGCAGACGACGGCCGCGGCGCCGAGGACGAAGACCTGGTAGGCGGGGTAGTCGAAGAGCCCGAGGTCGACGGAGCCGGGGAAGGGGCCCTCGTCGTACGGGGTGGACTGGGCGCCGTACTTCATGCGCAGCAGGTCCTGGCAGACCAGCGCGATGCCGAAGGTGAGCAGGAAGTTGTACAGCGGGTCGAGGGCGGCCAGCCGGTGGATGAGCAGCCGCTCCAGCAGCATGCCGGCCAGCGCCGCGGCGAGCGGCACCAGCAGCAGCGCCCACCAGAACCCCAGCCCCGTGGCGTCCTGCAGGGCCACCGCGCCGAACGCGCCGAGCATGTAGAGGGCACCGTGAGCGAAGTTGACGACGTGGAGCATGCCGAAGATGACGGCGAGGCCGAGGGCGAGCAGCGCGTAGAAGCCACCCGAGACCAGGCCGTTGAACGCCTGTTGCAGGAAGGAGGTCATCGTGGTTCCCGTCCGTCCGCCGCAGCCCGGGCGGAAGTTCCGCGGGCCGCGGCCGTTGGTCGCCGGTCAGGACATCGAGCAGTCGGGGGAGGGCGGGCCGAACGCCTCGTCGGCGGGGATGGTCTCCACCTTCTCGGTGAAGTCGCCTTCGGTCTCGCTGTCCGCGGGGTCCTTGACCCGGGCCAGGTAGGCGTCGTGGACGACGCGGTGGTCGGCCGCGCGCACCTCGGCGTTGCGGGCGAAGAAGTCGTCGAACTTCATGCCCTCCAGCTCCTTGTTGACCTCCTGGGGATCGTCGGTTCCGGCGCGCTGCACGGCCTGGAGGTAGTGCGTGGCGGCGGAGTAGTTGGCGGCGTGGTCGAAGGTCGGCCAGGTGCCCGCCTTCTCCCTGAACCGCTCGGCCCACTGCTTCGACTCCGCGTCGACGTTCCAGAACCAGGGGGAGGTGAACATCGTCCCGGCGAGCTTGTCCTGCCCGATCGCCTTGATGTCGGTGTCGAACATCAAGCCGATGGCCAGTTGGATGTCCTTGTCCTTGAGCTTGAACTGCTGGTACTGCTTCACGACGTTGACCAGGTCGCCGCCCGCCTGCAGCGTGCCGAGCACGGCGGGTGGCGGCTTCTTCGCGGACGCCTTGAGCAGGAAGGTGGAGAAGTTGTCGTTCGGGAACGGGGTCGGGTCCTTGCCCACCACCTCGCCGCCGGCCTCCTCGATGGCGGTGCTGAACTGCTTCTCCATGTCCTGGCCGAAGGCGTAGTCCGGGTAGATGAGGTACCAGCTGTCGCCGCCCTGCTTCGTCACCTCGGCGCCGGTCCCGTTGGCCAGCATGTAGGTGTCGTAGGCCCAGGCGTACGTGTACGGGTTGCAGGACTCGCCGGTCAGCTCCGTGGTCGCGGCGCCGATGTTGAAGTACAGCTTCTCCGACTGCTCGGCGACGTTCGCCACGGCAAGCGCCGCGGACGACGTCGGCACGTCGAAGACCGCGTCCGCGTGCTCGCGCTCGTACATGTCCCGCGCCTGGTTGTTGGCGATGTCCGGCTTGTTCTGGTGGTCCGCGGAGGTGACCTCGATGTCGTCGGTGACCGCGTCGCCGCCGTGCTCCTTCTCGAAGTCCGCGACGGCCATCTCCACGGCGGTGACGGCGTCGGGTCCGGCCAGTTCGGCGTAGACGCCGGAGAGGTCGGTGAGCACGCCCAGGGTGATCCCGCCGTCGCTGATCTTGCCGCCGCCGGAGCCGGGTCCGCCTCCGCCGCACCCCGCCAGCAGCGATCCGGCTACCACGGTGGCCGTGACGGCCGCGGCTTTCGGCCAGGTATGTACCATGCTTCCTCCTTGAAGTGGTCGACGTGAGGCGACGCGGCGCTTGCGCCGGCCGTGCTACAGGCCCAGGTAGTCGAGGAGCTCGTGTTCGCGCTCCCGCACGTCGTCGTTGGCCAGTGATTCGGCGATCCGCCCGCGGTCCAGCAGGTAGTGGCGGTCGGCGACGGTGGTGGCGAAGCGCAGGTTCTGCTCCACCAGCAGCACCGCCGTCCCGTGCCGCTTGGCCTCGCGCAGGATCTCGCCGATGCGCTCGACGACGATCGGCGCCAGGCCCTCGGTCGGCTCGTCGCACAGCAGCACCCGGGCGCCGGTACGCAGCACGCGGGCGAGGGCGAGCATCTGCTGCTCGCCGCCGGAGAGCTTGCCGCCGGGGCTGCGGCGGCGCTCGCCGAGCACCGGGAACTCCTCGTAGACACGCGCCAGCGGCCAGGGCGAACCCGTCTTCGCCGGCGGCAGGGTGAGGTTCTCCTCCACGCTCAGACCCGCGTAGATGCCCCGGTCGTCGGGGACGTAGCCCAGGCCGCGGCGGGCCCTGCGGTGCGGCGGTACCGCGCCCAGGTCCCGGCCCGCCAGCCGGACCGTGCCGGCCGTGCGCCGGTGCAGGCCCATCACGCAGCGCAGCAGCGTGGTCTTCCCGGCCCCGTTGCGGCCCACCAGCGTCACGACCTCGCCGGCGCCGACGTCCAGCGACACCTCGCGCAGCACCTCGGCCTCGTCGTAGTGGGCGGTCACGCCCCGTACCTCAAGCAACGCCGGCTCCCAGGTACGCCTCGACGACCCGGGGGTCGGAGCGGACGGTGCGGTACGGGCCCTCGACGAGCACCCGGCCGCGCTGCAGCACCGTGACCGTGTCGGCGAGCGAGCCGACGACGCTCATGTTGTGCTCGACGAGCACCACCGTGCGGCCGGCGCGGATGCGGTCCACCAGCGTGACGGTGCGATCCACGTCCTCCAGGCCCATGCCGGCCGTGGGCTCGTCGAGCAGCAGCACCCGGGGATCGAGGGCGAGGGCGAGCGCCAGCTCCAGCGCGCGCTTCTGCCCGTACGGCAGGCTGCCCGCCGGCTGCTCGGCCCGGTCGGCCAGGCCCACCTCGTCCAGCAGCTCCAGCGCGCGACCGGTGAAACGCGCCAGCAGCCGGTCCGATCGCCAGAACCGGCGGCCCAGGTCGGTGCCGGCCTGCAGCGCGAGTTCCAGGTGGGCGCGCGCCGTCACCGCGGGGAAGAGGCTGGTGACCTGGAAGGAGCGGGCCACGCCCAGGCGCGCCACCCGCTCCGGCGGCAGCCCGGTGATGTCCTGTCCGGCCAGCTCGATCCGCCCCGCCGACGGCGGCAGGAAGCCGGTCAGCAGGTTGAACAGCGTGGTCTTCCCGGCCCCGTTGGGGCCGACCAGGGCGTGGATGGTGCCCTCCGCGACGCCGAGGTCCACCCCGTCGACGGCAAGGAAGCCCTGGAACTCCTTGCTCAGGCCGTGGGTGGCCAGAAGGGCGCGCGGGGGTGCCGTGGCGCCACCGCTCGTCGTGTTCGTCGTCCTCGTCGTCCTCGTCGTCCTCGTCGTCCTCGTCATGCCGGCCTCGGATTCCGCGGGTGGGGCGCCGACAGAGCGTCGGCGTCGGGGAGAACGTAGAGGCGGACGGCACCCGCGACTACAGAGAAGGCACCCACAAGAAGGCGGTCCGGAGTGTGGGATTCCTCCGTGGTCCGCGTCCGAAGCCCCGGTCAACATGTCCGCCATGGCGATGATGGACATCCCGCTCAACAGCTGGCTGCTCTTCGACCACGGGCCGCGCTACTTCCACGACACCGAGGTCGTCAGCCGCCTCCCGGACGGCGGCGAGCACCGTTACACCTACGCGGACTTCGGACGCCGGGCGCAGCGGCTCATGCACGCGCTCGACGCCCTGGCACTGCCGCCGGGAGCGCGGGTGGCCACCCTGGCCTGGAACGGCTACCGGCACCTGGAGGCGTACTGGGCGGTGCCCTGCACCGGGCGGGTGCTGCACACCCTGAACGTGCGGCTGTCCGCCGGCGAACTCGCGTACATCATCAAGCACGCCGACGACCGCGCCGTGCTCGTGGACGCCGACCTGCTGCCGCTGCTGGAGCAGGTGGCCGAGCGCGGCGGACTGGCGGGCGTGGAGCACGTGGTGGTGCTCGGCGACCGGGTGCCGGCCGGCACCACGCTGCCCGGCGCCGTCGCCTACGAGGAACTCATCGCCGCGCAGCCGGAGACGTACGAGCCACGGGAGATCGACGAGCGGGCGCCCCTCGGCCTGTGCTACACCTCCGGCACCACGGGCCGGCCCAAGGGCGTGGTCTACACGCACCGCTCGACCATGCTGCACGCCCTCGCCGGCTCCTCCCGGGCCGCGATGTCCATCGGCCCGGGCGACGTGGTGCTGCCGGTGGTGCCGATGTTCCATGCCAATGCGTGGGGCCTGCCCTACACCGCCACCCCGTACGGCGCCAAGCAGGTGTTCTACGGCGGGCCGCTGGACGCGGCGGCGCTGGTGGAGCTGATGGCCGCCGAGCGCGTCACCGTCGCGGCCGGCGTGCCGACGGTGTGGATGGCCGTCGCGGACGCCGTCGCCGCCCGCGGCGGCGGGCTGCCGGACGTACGGCACCTGCTGTGCGGCGGCGCCCGCCCGTCGCGGGCGCTCATCGACCGCTACCGCGCCGAGTTCGGCATCCCCCTGGTGCAGATCTGGGGGATGACGGAGACGTCACCGCTCGCCAGCTTCGCCTGGCCGAAGGAGCGCATGCGCGGCTGGGACGAGGAACGGCTCGCGGACACCGTCCGGGGCATGGCCGGACTGCCGCTGCCGGGGGTGCAGGCGCAGATCCGCGACCGGGACGGCCACCCGCTGCCCTGGGACGGCGCGTCGATGGGCGAGCTGCTGGTGCGCGGGCCGTGGGTGGCCGACGCGTACCTCGGCGAGGACGGGGCCGAGCAGTTCACCGAGGACGGCTGGTTCGTCACCGGCGACATCGCGACCGGCTCGCCCGACGGCTACTTCGTCATCACCGACCGGGCCAAGGACCTGGTCAAGTCGGGCGGCGAGTGGATCTCCTCGGTCGACATGGAGTCGGCGGTGATGGCGATGGACGCCATCGCCGAGGCCGCCGTGATCGCGGTGCCGGACGAGAAGTGGTCGGAGCGGCCACTGGTGTGCGTGGTACTGCGCCCCGGGGCCGCGGTGACCCGTGACGAGGTGCGTGCGCACCTGGAACGCAGCGGGTTCGCGCGCTGGCAGCTGCCCGACCGGGTCGAGCTGGTGGACGCGGTGCCGCGCACCGGCACCGGCAAGTTCGACAAGAAGGCGCTGCGCGCACGCTTCGAATCCTGACCGCCGGCCCGCCGGCCCGCCGGCGGGCCCGGGCGCGCAGCACCCTTGCGAGCGGCATCCTTTCGTGGTCCGATGTTGACGACCTTGGTGGTCAAAAGCAGTTCGACTGTCGCAACCGAATCAGCGCCGCCCAAAGCGAAGCATGAGGTTCGAATGCGCAACGAAACGCTGGAGAGCCTCGTCCTCGGCGATGTGCTCCGAGAGCGGGCCGAAACCCATCGAACAGAGACCTTCCTCAAATTCCGCGAGGGCGAGGTCACTTACGGCGAGGTCGACTCGATGGCCGACCGTGTGGCCCACGGGCTGGCCACCGCGGGCATCGACCGCGGGGACCACGTCGGCGTGATGCTCCCCAACTGCGCCGACTTCATCCACGTGATCTTCGCGCTCGCCCGGCTCGGGGCCGTCGCCGTGCCGGTCAACATCAGCTACCGCGGCGAGCTGCTCCGGCACGTCCTGCACACCTCCGACGCGTCGGCGCTGATCGTCGACGCGCCGTACGCCGACAGGCTGCCGGAAGTGGTCCGGCAGCTGCCCGATCTGGGGCGCCTCATCGTCCGTACCGAGGGCGCGGCCGACGTCCCGCTGCACCGGCTCGGCAAGCCCGCCGCGACGCTGTCCAGTCTCCTGGTCAACGGCGCGGAGGCACCGGGCGTCGACGTCGGCTTCGGCGATCTCCAGGCGATCATGTACACCTCGGGCACCACGGGCCCGTCCAAGGGCGCGATGATCCCGCACGCCCTGGCGTTGACGTGCGCGCTGGACTCGCTCGACTTCCTCGACCGGTGGGGCAAGACCATCTACTGCCCGCTGCCGCTGTTCCATGCCGCCGGGCTCTGGGACGGCGTGATGTCGGCGCTCCTCGCCGGCGGGTCCATCGCCGTCGTCGAGCGCTTCAGCGCCTCGCGGTTCTGGGACGACGTGCGGAGGTTCGACGCGCAGGTCGCGATGAGCGTCTTCTCGATGATCCCGATACTGCTCAACCAGCCGCGCACCGAGCGCGACAAGGAGCACCCGCTGGAGACCTTCTACATGGGCAAGTCGAGCCTCGACGAGCCCCTGAAGGAACGTTTCGGTGTCCGTTCGGTGGAGACCTACACCAGCACGGAGGTCGGGATCGCCACCGCCAGCCCGTACGGTGAGTGGCGGCTCGGGTCGTGCGGGCAGGCCCACGACGAGCGGTTCGAGGTGGCGGTGGTCGACGAGTGGGACCGCGAGGTCGGGGTGGACGAGCCGGGCGAGCTGGTCGTACGGCCCAGGCAGCCGTTCGTGATCACGACCGGGTACTACGGGGCTCCCGGGGCCACGGCCGACTGCTTCCGCAACATGTGGTTCCACACCGGCGACCGCGTGTGGCGCGACGCCGACGGCTACTTCTACTTCCTCGACCGCATGAAGGACGCCATCCGGCGCCGCGGCGAGAACATCTCCGCCTTCGACCTGGAGTGCGAGGTCAACCTGCACCCCGCGGTCCTGGAGTCGGCCGCCACCGGCGTGCCCTCGGAGCTGGAGGACGAGGACGTCAAGCTGTGGGTCGTGCTGCGGCCGGGAGCCGCGCTGGAGCCCGCTGAGCTGGTGGCGTTCTGCGCGGAACGGCTGCCCCGTTCGATGGTCCCGCGCTACGTCGAGTTCATCGACGCCCTCCCGCGCACGCCCACCGACAAGGTCGCCAAGTACCGGCTGCGGGCCGAGGGTCCCTCCGGTTCAGGGGGCCTCACGCCCGCCACCTGGGACCGGGAGGAGGCTCCGTGAACTGGGGGGACACCGCGGAGCAGGCGGCCTTCCGCGAGGAGGTGCGGGCCTTCGTACGCGACCGCTTCCCGCCCGCGTACGCGCCCGACCCCGGGGCCGAGCAGAGCCTCGAACCCGAAGACGTCTGGGGCTACAACTGGCCGGTCGACCGGCTCTCCGACGACCCGGCGCGCCGCGCCGGGGCCCGCGCGTGGGCGGCTGCGCTCGCCGGGCGCGGCTGGATAGCGCCGCACTGGCCGGCCGAGTTCGGTGGGGCGGGGCTGTCGGCGGTGGCGGAGTTCATCCTCCAGGAGGAGATGATGCGCGCCCGCGTGCCCACCGTGAACGGGATCGGCGCCTTCCTGCTCGGCCCGACGCTCCTGGAGCACGGCACCGCCGAGCAGCGCGCCGCGCACCTGCCGCCGATCGCCCGCGGGGAGGTCACCTGGGCGCAGGGCTTCTCGGAGCCGGGCTCCGGCTCCGACCTCGCCTCGCTCCGTACCCGCGCGGAGCGGGACGGCGCGGAGGCCACCGGTACGTACACGGTCAACGGGCAGAAGGTGTGGACCTCGCTCGGGCAGTACGCCGACTGGCTGTTCGTGCTCGTCCGCACCGACCCGGCGGCCGAGAAGCCACACCGCGGCATCACCTTCCTGCTGATCGACGCGACCTCGCCCGGCGTCACCATCCGCCCCATCACCGACATCCGCGGCGCGACGCCGTTCTGCGAGATCTTCTTCGAGGACGTACGGGTGCCGGCGGCCAACCGGGTCGGCGAGGAGAACCGCGGCTGGTACGTGGCGATGACCGCGCTCAGCTTCGAGCGGGCCGGCATCGGCGCCACGATCAAGTACGAGCAGGCGCTCTCGGACCTCGTCGGCTACCTCCGCTCGGCGGAGGGCCGCGGATTCCTCCGGGACGACACGAGGGCCGCGCTGCGCCAGGAGATCGCCCGCCGCCACACCGAGATCCGGGTGCAGTACAACCTCGCCCGGTACACGGTGTCCAGGCAGGCCGCCGGCGGGGTGCCCGGCTACGAGGCGTCGGTCAACCAGCTCTTCGGCGCCGAGCTGCACCAGCGCCTGGCCCGTACCGGCGCTTCGGCCTTCGGCCGGTCCGCCCAGCTCTGGCAGCGCCGCGGCGCCCCGCTCGGAGCCGTCTTCACCCACATGTCGCGCGACTCCGTGGCCGCCACCTTCCTCGGCGGTGCGGCGGAGATCCAGCGCGATGTCATCGCCACCCGGGGCCTGAAACTGCCTCGCAGCCGATAACGACTAACCGCTAACGACTAAGGAGAACGCTCTCCATGTACGAGACCCTCGACCTGAAGATCGAGGAGCGGGTCGCCTGGCTGACCCTGAACCGGCCCGAGAAGCTCAACGCCCTCACCCCCACGACCATGCGCGAACTCCGCCGGTTCTTCACCGAGGTCGACGACGACGAGAACGTCAGCGTGGTGGTGCTGCGGGGGGCCGGCGAGCGTGCCTTCTGCGCGGGCATGGACCTCGGCTGGTCGGAGCAGCTCACCAAGCGGGAGCGGGTGGAGCAGGGCCGCCTCGGCGAGAAGACGTTCGCGATGATGGAGCGCCTGTCCGTCCCGGTCGTCGCGGCCGTGCACGGCTACGCCGTCGGCGGCGGGCTGGAGCTGGCGCTGGCCGCCGACTTCATCGTCGCCTCGGACAACGCAAAGATGGGCCTGGTGGAGATCACGCTGTCCGCGCGCCCGCCGTACCGGCCGAAGATGACCGAGGACGGCGACCCCGACCAGCCGGAGTTCGGCGGGTCCGCGCCCGGCTGGGGCGGCGTCAAGCGGCTGCCGCGGCGGGTCGGCAAGGCGATGGCCAAGGAGCTGCTGTTCACCGGTGTCCGTGTCGACGCCGCCCGGGCACAGCGGATCGGCCTGGTCAACGACGTGTACCCGGCCGACGAGTTCGACAAGCGGGTCGGCGAACTGGCCGAGCGGATCGCGGCGATGAACCGGTACAACCTGCGCCTCGTGAAGGAACTGGTCACCAACGAGTACGACTGGATCGAGCCGCACCCGAGCTGAGCCGCGTCCGGACCGGGCAGGAGCGAACGAGGAGGAACCGTGCGGATTTACCGGATCGACCACATCGGCCAGGTCGCGCCGGAGCTGGAGCCGCAGGTGGCGCTGCTGGAGGGCCTGTTCGGGTTCCGGCGCACCCGGAGCTGGGACAACCCCGCCGAGGGCTGCCGCGGCGTACGGCTGGCGCTGCCCGGGAACCCGGGGCACGCCTGGGAGGTGCTGGCGCCGGCCGGGGAGGGGTCCGCGCTCCAGGAGTTCCTCGACGGCCAGGGTGGCCGCCCGGGGCTGCACCACGTCGCCGCCGAGGTGCCCGACATCGGCGCCGTACGCACCGAGCTGGCGGGTCTCGGCATCGAGCCGACCGGCGGCGGAGCCGCGGGCGGCTGGCTGGAGGCGTCGCTGTCGCCGCCCGAGCGCGGGCCGGGCGTGCTGTTCCGGCTGCGCGGCCCGGGTGGCCTCGCCCTGTGCGGCGACGGGCCGCCCGGGCCGGCGACCGCCGAGCCTCCCCCACAGCGCGCAGAGCGCGCGTGGGCGGTACCCCCAGACGCGCCCTCGCCCGGCCCCTCGCTCGGGATCGTTGCCCTGGACCACGTGTGCCAGGCGTTCCCCGACCGCGACGAGCTGGCCCGGTGGTACGCGCGGCTCGCCGGCTTCATAGAGGTCTGGCGGACGCCCGAGGACGAGCACCCGGACATGGCGGACCTCGTGCTGAACATCCCCGGATCGACGATCTGCTGGGAGGTCATCATGCCGCGCGGAGAGGACTCGTTCATCGAGCGGTTCTGGGAGAAGAACGGCGCCGCCGCGCATCACGTGACCTTCGAGGTCGCCGACTGGGACCGGGCGCTGGCGGCCTGCGCGCACCACGGCGTGCCGACGTTCGGCGAGAACGAGGGCAGCACCGACGGCGCCGGCTGGCGCGACACCTTCATCCACCCGAAGCACACCGGAGGCGTGCTGGTGCAGCTCTTCTGGGAGGAGCGGCCCGGTGTGTGGGTGCGGTCCGACAAGATCCCGCCGGGGACCTGATGGACCTCACACTCACCGAGGACCAGGAGCTGATCAGGGCCACCGCCCGGGGGCTCCTGGAGTCGCGGAGCGGGACCGCCGGGGCCCGGGCGATGGCGGACGAGCCCGCCGGCTACTCCGCCGCGCTGTGGAAGGAGATGGTCGAACTCGGCTGGACCGGGCTGGCGCTGCCGGAGGTCCACGGCGGCGTCGGCGCCGGCTTCCTGGAACTGTGCCTGGTCGTGGAGGAGCTGGGGCGCTTCCAGGTGCCGAGCCCGTTGGTGTCCACGGTGGTGTGCTGCGGGCTGCCCCTGGCCCGGTACGGGACCGAGGCGCAGCGGGCGGAGTGGCTCGGGGCGATCGTCCGCGGCCGGGTCATGAGCGCCGTGCCGGGCCGCTGGGACGGCACGGGCGACGAGATCGCCGCGGTCGAGCGGGACGGCGGGTTCGTGCTGGACGGCACGGCGCTGTTCGTGCCGTACGCGCACGCCGCGGAGGACCTGCTCGTCGTACCCGGCGAGGGCCCGGCGCTGCTGGTCGACGCCGCGTCGCCCGGCGTCGGACGCGAACCGCTCGACGCCGTCGGCGCCGACCGGCCGCACCGGGTCCGCTTCGACGGGGTGACCGTGCCCCACGACCGCGCCCTGCCCGCCGGCCGCCCCGTCGCCGAGGCGATCGACGCGTACGGCGCCGCCGCCACCTGCGCCGCGATGGTCGGCGCGGCCCAGCGGGTCCTCGACATGACGGTCGCGTACGCGGCGGAGCGCGAGCAGTTCGGCCGGCCCATCGGCGGCTTCCAGGCGGTCCAGCACCACTGCGCGAACATGGCCGTCGACGTGCTGAGTTCGCGCTTCATGGCGTACGAGGCGATCTGGCGGCTGTCCGTCGGCCTGGAGGCCGCGGCGGAGGTGTCGATGGCGAAGGCGTGGGTGAGCGAAGCGTGCCGGCGGGTCTGCGACACGGGCCACCAGGTGCACGGCGCGATCGGCTTCACGCACGAGCACGACCTGCACCTCTTCTCCGGCCAGATGGCGGCGTGGGCGCTGGCCTTCGGCGACGCCGACCACCACTGGAGCCACGTGGCCGGTCACCTGGGCCTGCCGGCCTGACCACCTCCGCACCGCCCGGCCGGGGCCCGGTGCCGCCGGCCCGGTCTCGGCTGGGACGGTACGCGGACGAGGCGTCGCGGGCGGGCCACTGCGGCAACCCCGACGTCGTCACCGCCGCCTCGGCCGGGCATGAGTGCCGGGCCAGGCGCAAGGCGCCGCGCATTCTGAGAATTTGCTGTGAGTGCCGACTCCGCCCGTGATCGGCGATTCCGCGCCCTAAACTGATCGCTTTCGATCAACTCCTGTGGGAATGAGGGGCGTGCACGTTGGGCGATCTGGTAATCCGAGGCACCGTCATGGAGGACCTCAGAAAGACATTCAGCACGATCACCAACCGCATGGAGAACGTCCGGAGAGTGATCGGCAGCGCCGACGGCGACGCCGCGGGCGCCGAGAAGCTGGTCGACGAGGTGCACGACTTCGCCGACGAGTGGAAGTACGGCATCACGCAGATCGGCGAGACCACCGCCGCCACCGTGGACATGATCGACGAGATCGCCAGGAAGTTCGACGATCTCGACAAGGACCTGATGGAGACCCTGACCAAGGCAGAGGCCGGCTGAACCATGGCACCGCCCGAACCCTCCCGCAGCTTTCCCACCCTCGGCTTCGACCCCACCCCCGGGGACGTGCACCGCACCAGAACCCTCGCCAGGCGGATCGGCGGCGTCGCCGGCGAACTGCGCGACACCGTCTCCGACCTGGAGCGGATATCGTGCGGCGCCTGGAAGGGGAAGGCCGCCAACGCCTTCTCCGACTACGTGTCGGATGACGTCACGCCCAAGCTGCGCGAGGCCCGCGACTCCTTCGAGAGGGCGTCGCACGCGCTGAGCCGCTGGTCGAACCAACTGCAGAACTTCCAGGAGGAGGCCGCCGACCTCGAACGCGAGGCCAAGCGCCGGCAGCAGGAGGCCGAGGACGCCCAGCTGGCGCTGACGACCGCCACCGGTGCCGCGGAGGACAGCGGCAGCGAGCGCGAGGAGAAGCGCGCCGAGAAGGACAAGGAGCGTAAGGAGGAGGCCGCCTCCAACGCCGACGACGCGCTGCAGCGCGTCATCGACCGCGCCGAGGAGCTCCGGGACCGCTACAACGCCGCCGCCGAGCGGATCACGGACGACCTCGACGGCGCCAGCGACATGGCCCCCAACGAGCCGGGGATGTTCGACAAGATCACCGGTGGGATCGCCGACGCCTTCGGCAACGCCGTCGACTGGGTCCAGGACCACGCCGACTTCATCAAGGCCATCGGCGACCTGCTGAGCACCCTCAGCAGCATTCTCGGCGTCCTGGCCATCATCACGGCGCCGTTCGAGCCCATCGGCGCCATCTTCGCCGTCGCCGCCATGGTGACCAGCGCGCTCGCGCTGGTCACCCACCTCACCGCCATGGCCGCGGGCGCCGACGTCAGCTGGATGTCCATCGGCATCGACGCGCTGGGCATCCTCCCCGGCGTGAAGGGCGTCACCGGGACGGCCCAGCTCGCGCGGGGCACCAACGCGGTGGCGCGCGCGGCCAGGCTGGGCAGCGCGTACAGAGCGGGCGAAGGGACAGCCAGGATGTTCGTCCTCTTCGGCCCGAGGGCGACCGTCCCTATCATCCAGGGCGGCAGCCGGATGATGCTGGCGGCGGAGAACGCGTACCAGAACGTCCGCATGGGCCAGTGGCTGGGCACGCAGGGGATCAACAACGTCGCCAGTCTGTTGGGCCGCGCCGACGATCTGATCGCCCCCATGTCGAACCTCGGCCGCGGCCTCGACGCGGGCATCAAGGGCGCGCTCACCGGCTTCAATATCAAGGGGCTGTGGGAGCGCGACTTCGGCTTCGGTGACGCCTTCGACAACGCGGCCGCGGCAAGGTGAGCCGGGGCGTGAGCGAAGTGACGAGCCCGAACGAGACCGCGACCGACAAGGCGACGAGCGATACGGCGCCCGCCACGGCAGCCGACGCGGCACCCGACATGGCAAGCGGCACGGCGACCGGAGTCCAGCTGCCGCCCATGGCGTTCCACGTCCCCGAGGGCATCCACGCCGTCTCCCTCAGCCTCGACCCCGCCGAGCGGGCCGCGGCCGCCGGCGAACTCGTCCGGGACATCTACCCGAAGGGCGACCAGCAACTCTGGGAGGCGATGGGCACCATCTACGTGCCCGTGCTGGAGGCGATGGCCGTCAACGGCGTCTGCTTCACCGGCATCGGCATCTACGACGACGAGGAGGGCGGCGTCGCCCACTGCTCCCTCACCGTCGCCGCGATGGAGTCCGACCACACCAGCGCCGAGGTCGCGGCGCTCGGCCTGCGCGAGATCTGGGGGCGCCGGCCCAAGCACGACGTGCGCTGGCTCGACCTGCCCTGCGGCCCGGCCGTCGCCGTGGTCACCGTCAAGGCGCTGACGATCGACGGCGAGTACACCAAGACCGGCGAGCACACGCAGATGATCACCGGCCAGATCCAGGTCTACGTCCCGTTCCCCACCGGCCCGTACACCGCGGTGTTCACGCTCGACACCAGCGCGATGAACCAGTGGGACAACCTCAGCGAGCTGATGGCGGAGATCGTCAAGTCCATCGTCTTCCCCGAGCCGCAGGACACGGAGGGAGACTGACGGGCATGGACTGGTATCCGGACGGCGGCGAGACCCTGCGGTACCGGGTGGCGGTGCACTTCGCCACCGGCGTCTCGCCGCGCGTCGCGGGCGCGCGCTGGTTCCGGGACACCGGGCGGCGCGACATCCAGCGCGAGCTGCAGGAGCAGGCGGGCTGGCCGGAGGGCCCGGAGTTCACCGTACGCGCGGCGGGCGAGCGGGCGGCGCGGCGTACGGGCCGGGCGCTGGGCCTCGGCATCCCGGCCGTCCTGAACGTCGTCGCGAACGCGCTCGGCGGCGGCGGCTCCCCGTTCGGCAGCCCGTCCGTGCGGGGCCGCCCGGAGGAGCCGGAGAACGAGGTCGACGACTTCCCCGTCATGTGGGCCGACCCGGGCACCGTGGCGCGCGGCGCCCCCTGGCAGCTCGACCCGTCGCGCCGCCCGGACACGTACCGCACGCACGTGGCGCTCACCGACCGGCGCCTGGTCCTCCTCGGCGCCACGCTCGGCCCGACCGGCCGCGGGGACGTCCTGTGGGAGGTGCCGCGCGACGCCGTCGCAGAGCTGCGGCGGATGCCGTACAGCGAGCTGGAATCCGACGTACGCCTCACCTTCACCGACACCTCCTGGCTCCGCCTGACCGCAATGACCCCCGGCATCGCGACCCTGCTGATCCGCCACGTACGGGGCGAGGTCGGCAGCCTGCAGCCCTCGGACCTGACGGGAGGGCAACGGGCCCGCGTCGACCAGTTCGTGCGCAACCTGCCGAAGAACGCGGAGCCGCCGACGTTCACAGTCCTGCCGAGCGGCATCGTCTACGTCTCCAGCCAGTCCCCTGCGAAAGCGGCCCCCGACCACTACGAGGCGCACGCCATCCTGATGGACACCACCGGTGCCCCGGCGCAGCCGGAGCCGGGCGACCTCTGACGGCGGGCCGCGGCGGCACAGCCGTGACGGGTGGGCCCCGGCCGGGGTTCGGCCGGGGCCCACCCGGTGGGGGGTGCGGCGCGTCGCTCAGGCGCTGCCCGAGACGTTCACGCCGTGGTTCTCCAGCCAGGTGATCGGGTCCTCGGCGGATCCGTACTCCGGTGTCGTGCGGACCTCGAAGTGCAGGTGCGGGCCGGTGACGTTGCCGGTGGCGCCGGACTCGGCGATCGCCTCGCCCATGCCGACGGAGTCGCCCACGGAGACGTCGATCTGCGACAGATGGGCGTAGTGGGTGTAGTCCTCGGCGCCGTGCTTGACGACGATCTCGTACCCGAAGGAGTCGTTCCAGCCGGCGTCGACGACGACTCCCTTGGCCGCGGCCTGGACCGTCGTGCCCACGGGCACGGACCAGTCCTGGCCGGTGTGGCCGCTCTCCCAGTGCGCGCCGGACGCCGCGTAACCCGCCGTGGGCGTGCTGCCGTCGACGGGCATGACGGCGGTCGGCTCGTCCGCGGCGGTGTCGGTGCCGTACGAGGCGCTGTCGGCGTCCGCGTCGGTGCCGGAGCCGGCCGCGGGGCCGTCGAGGGACAGCTCCATGCCGGGGGAGATAAAGTCCGGGTCGTCGCCGATGACGGATCTGTTGTTCTCGTACAGCGCCTTCCAGCCGCCGTCGACGTCCTGCTCCGCGGCGATGACGGAGAGGGTGTCGCCGGAGGCGACGGTGTAGGTGGAGTCTTCTTCGGCGAAGGCGGTGGACGCGCCGATGACCGGCAGCGCGAGGGTGGCGCCCGCCGCCGAAGCGCGAGTGGCGAGCTTGCGGACGCCGCTGGGGCGGCGCAGCGCTCGGTGGCGGCCGTGTGAGGACGACATCTGACGGGCCTCTTTCTCCGGACGCCTGCGAGGTCAGCTGTCGGGTTCGGGCTGGAGTTGCCCGGCCGCCGGCTTCGGCGGACCTCACCCCAAGCCGTCGCAAGGGACGGCGGTGGTCCGGCGGTTGCCGGACCCGTGGGTCCCCCGCTCCTGCCCGGCGGTGAGAGCTGAACGGCAGGTCCCGCGGCGCCGGGGGCAGGATTCGGCGGTCCGGCACCAGCAGGTGTTCGCCTCTCGAACGGGCAGTCACGCTAGGGCGCTCATGTGTGCGATGACAAGGTCGTCACGCGTTCCCGCGCAATAATTGACTTCGCGTCGCGGGGAGTTCACGCGGCGCAGCCGCCAGACCCGGGCAAGCCCCGATTTGCCCGCCGCACTCCGACAAAGAGCGCCGCGAGCCCGGATGCGTCGACATGCCCGAAGCGGGCGGCAGTGGCGTCGCCGGATGGCTATGCGCTTTCCGTGCGCTGAACATCCGGAGCGCGCGCCACGGACCTAAGCTGGGGGCCACGGGACGGAATTGGGGGCGCGCACGGTGCTGGACGTGGAGCTGCACCGGGATTTCCGGTACGTGCACGAGCCGTTGCCCGCGGGCGACAGCGCGTTACCCACGCTCGGGCACGAAGAACTGGTCGGCGGGCTCGCCGAGCGCCTGCGCTATTCGCACGGTGGCGCCTTCCTCGTCACCGGGTTCCGCGGGGTCGGCAAGTCCACGCTGGTGGACCGGGCGCTGACCGAGGCCGCCGGGCAGTGGCGCCCGGACGAGGAGTTGCTCGCGGTCCACCTGACGGTGGCGCGCACCATGACGGCGGACGAGTTGCTGTTCGCCGTCGTGCGGCGGATCGTCGAGACCCTGGACGACCGGGAGTTGCTGCAGCGCCTGCCGCCCGAGGTGCGGGACAAGCTTCTCCTCGCGTACATGCGCACCTCGTTGTCGTACACGCAGACCCACTCCGAGAGCACCGAACGCGGCGCGACCCTCGGCGCGGGCGCCATGCGTGGCGCACTGGCCGCCCTGGCCCCCTCGGTCAGCCTGAGCGGCCGGCGCATCCAGGCCCAGGCCACCGAGGCGGCCTTCCTCGCCTACTCCGAGACCGACGTCGAGTACGACCTGCTGCGCATCATCCGGCTGCTCTCCGGCAGGGAGGGGAGGGCGGCCCGGCCGCGCCGCCGGCTGCTTCGCCGCCGCGGACGGTCCGGGCCGCTCCGCATCCATCCCGTCGTGGTGCTCGACGAGATCGACCGGCTCACCGACAACCGCGAGGAGGCACTGGAGGATCTGGAGACGCTGCTCGCCCGGCTCAAGAACGTGCTGACCTCCCGGGGGGCCCACTTCGTCCTCGTCGCCGGGATCGATCTGCACGAGCGGGCGATCCGCGACGCCGAACGGGGCAACGGCGTCTACGACAGCGTCTTCGCCTGGCGCATGTACGTCCCGTGTCTGTGGGCGGCGCCCGAGCGGCTCGTACGCGCACTGACCTCGCCGGCCCCCGGTGGCGACCCGGGTTCCGGCCCGCCGGCCGAGACCCGGCCGGACACCATTGCGGGGGGCCTGAACCCGTGGCGGCGCGACGAGTTCGTCCGGTACCTCAGCTACAAGGCCCGCGGGCTGACGCGGCGCCTGCTGCAGGAGTTCAACGCCCTGGTCGCGTGGGAGAACAGTGCGCCGTCGCTCCGTGTCCCCACCGAGGACTGGGAGCGCATCAAGTTCTACGGCGAGTTGGAGCTGCTCGTGGCCGCGGCCGTGTCCGACGGCAGACCCGCCGGCCTGACCTCCGTACCGCTGGACGAGGACCGCTGGCGGCTCGGCGGCTACCACGTCGTGGACTGGGCGCTGCGCAGCAGAGGCCGCTCCTTCACCGCCGCGGACATCTTCGGCGGCGGCGGGCGCGAGCCCGGGATCGACCCGCTGCTGCGGATGGACGGCCACACCGCCGAGCGCCTGCTGCGCCACCTGGCGCGCTTCAGCGTGCTGGAGGTCGTGAGCGAGGCGGGCCGGCCGGACATCACCGTCGTCGGCAACCCCGCCGAGGTGCAACCCAGCTACTACACGCTCACCACCCAGCTCCGGCGCCAGCTCGACGACTTCGCGCGGCGCAGCGAAACGGAGCGGGCGGAGCTGCAGCTGGGCGTGTCCTGGTCGCCCGGCCGGTACGACACCGCCGCCGGCGACGGTTCCCACACGGGCACGGGCACGGGCACCTTCACCGACGTGCCGGTCCCGGACGACGAGTCCGGCTGGCCCGTGCCGCCCCCGCCACCTCGGTCCGACGGGCCGCCGAGCCGGCCGGCCGGGGCCGGCCCCCGCACCGGGCCCACCGGGTCGTACCGGATCGCCTCCCCGGCGGCCGGCGGGGAGGCGGGCCCGCGCCCCGGGCCGGCGCCCCCCGCGGGCCGCCCGCCCGAGCCGGTCACGCCGATCACCGTCCTCGCCGACCGCTACGAGGTGCGGGAACTCATCGGCCAGGGCGGGATGGGCGCCGTGTACCGCGGCCGGGACACCCGCACCGGCCAGGCCGTCGCCGTCAAGATGCTCAACCGCTCCCTCGCCGAGGACGAGGAGGCCCGGACGCGGCTGCAACGAGAGGCCCGCGTGGGGCGGATGTTCCGCAGCCCGCACGTCGTCCGGGTTCTCGACTTCCTCGACGGGCCCGATCCGGCCCTGGTCATGGAGCTGCTCCAGGCCCCCTCCCTACAGGACGTGCTCGCCGACCGCGGGTCTCTCAGCGGCCCCGAGGCCACCCGCCTGGGCCGGGACGTCGGCCGGGTGCTCGAACAGGCGGTGGAGCTGGAGGTGTCCCGGCTCGACCTCAAGCCGTCGAACGTGCTGCTGCACCCGGAGCGCGGCGCCGTCGTCATCGACCTGGGCATCGTCCGGTACGAGGGCCGGCAGGCCGACGACCTCACGGCGGCGGGCGCCGTGGTCGGCACCCCGGGCTACATCTCGCCGGAACAGGCCCTGGGCCGCCCCTCCGACATCCGGGCCGACCTGTTCGTGCTCGGCCTCATCCTCTACGCCTGCCTGGCGGGCGAGCCCCCGTTCGACGCGGTCGAGCCGCTGGCGCTGCTCTACAGCGTCGTGACCGACGACGTGCCGGTGGACCGCCTCGCGGTGTCGGAGGCGCTGCGGGCCGTGCTGCGCAGACTCACCGCGAAGGACGCCGGCACCCGCTATCAGACGCCGGGCGAGTTCCTCGCCGATCTGGCCGCCACCCCGGAGGCCCGGGACGACCGCCCCGGCCAGGGCCGGACCACCCCGGCGGCCTCGTAGCGCCCGCTCACTCGCGCAGGTCCGGGTCGCCGTGGACGATCGAGTGGAACGCCCCGTGCAGCAGCGCCGCGACCTGCTCCGGTGGCGCGTCCCGCAGGCCGTCCAGCCGCAGCAGGTGGCGCCCGATGACGGTCCCCAGCATCAGCGCGCCGATCAACCCCGCACGCAGGTCCGCGTCCTCCGTCGGCAGCGCCCCGGCGGCCTGGCGCTGCTCGGCGAGCATCGCCTCCCGTACCTCCGCGGCGGCCTCGGGGTGGGTGAACATCGACCGGAGCGCCGCCAGCGCGTCGACGGGCTCGTCCGCGATCTTCGCGCTCAGGGCCGCGAGCAGCAGGTCGGCGATCTGCTCGGGGCTTCCGTCGATCGGTTCGGCCCGGTGGACCACGGCGACCCGGGCGAAGAGCCGTTCCTTCGACTCGAAGTACCGCATGACCAGGCCGGGGTCGGTGTTCGCCGCAGCCGCGATCCCGCGAATGGTCGTCCGGTCGTAGCCGTGCTCGGCGAACAGCTTCCGTGCCGCCGCCAGGATCCGCTCCTGGGTGCGTCGACGCTGCTCGGATCGGGAGACAGGTGCGGAGCCCACTGCGACAGTCTACATGCGTTGACTGACGCGTGGCGTGCGGCTATATTTCAGCCAACGAACGTTGACTGAAATTGAGGAACCAAAACCATGTTGCAGACCGTCGTGTTCTCCTTCCTCGCCGGCCTCATGGGGATCAACGCACTGCCCCACCTGATCAAGGGCGTCGTCGGCGAGGAGTTCCCCAACGTCCTGGGCAACTCGCCCCTTCGCAACGCTCTCTCCGGCGTGACCGCGCTCTTCCTCACCTTCCTCTTCGTGCGCGGGGCCGACATGCCCGGCCACCCGTGGGCCGCCGTCGTCTCCGCCCTCGCCGGCGCCTATCTGATGGCCGTCTTCCACGGACTGCGCGGTGCCTTCCGGCTGAACACCGCCACCGGCCGCCCCAACCCGGTCACCCCGAACGGCTGAGGTGGGCTAAAGCCATGTGACATTGTACTGTTCTCCCATGGGTCCGCGACGGTGCGGCCCGCCCGTACGCCGCGACTCACCGGGAGTACTCCATGACCACTGCCCCACAGGAACGGTCCTGCCCCTGGCACGGCCTCATGGTCGCCACCGCGCTCCCGCTGCGCCCCGACCTCACCGTGGACTTCGACGCGTACGCCGAGCACGTGCGCCGGCTCCTCGACGCCGGCTGCGACGGGGTCGTGACCAACGGCTCCCTGGGCGAGTACCAGACCCTCACCTACGACGAGCGCATCCGCCTGGTGCACACCGCCGTGGCCGCGGCGGGCGACGGCGACCGGGTCATGGTGGGCGCCGCGGCGTACGGCAGCGCCGAGGCCCGCGGTTGGGCCGAGCGGGCGGCCGAGGCCGGCGCCGGCTCGGTCCTGCTGCTGCCGCCCACCGCCTACCGGTCGGACGAGGCGGCGGTGCGCGCGCACTACGCCGAGGTGGCGAAGGCCGGGCTGCCGGTCGTGGCGTACAACAACCCGTACGACACCCGCACCGACCTCACCCCCGCGCTGCTCGCCGCCCTGCACGGGGAGGAGAGCATCGTCGCCGTCAAGGAGTTCACCGGCGACGTCCGCCGCGCGTACGAGATCGCCGAGCTGGCGCCCGGCCTCGACCTGCTCATCGGCGCGGACGACGTGCTGCTGGAGCTGGCGGTCGCCGGCGCCGTCGGCTGGATCGCCGGGTTCCCCAACGCGCTGCCCGAAGCCTGCGCCACCCTCTACCGCGCCGCCACCGCCGGCGACCTGGCGCTGGCCAAGCCCCTCTACCGGGCCCTGCACCCCCTGCTGCGCTGGGACTCCAAGCCCCAGTTCGTCCAGGCGATCAAGCTGTCCATGGACGTCGCCGGGCTGCACGGCGGCCCCTGCCGCCCGCCGCGCTCGCCGCTGCCGGACGAACAGGCGGCGGCCGTGCGGGGCGTCACGGAAAAGCTGCTCGCCGAGGGCCTGGGCTGACCCGCGTCCCGCCCGCCCCGGTCCTCGGCCGCCGGGCGGGAGGGCGGGGGTACGATGCAAAAATGTCACATCGCGCACCGAGCCCCTGCCGCCCGCGGAGGGAACTCCATGGCTGAGGCGAAGCGGGGCAAGCTCATCTCGGTGCAGAAGCACCTGCGCGACCAGGTCGCGGGCGCGCTGCGCGCCGCGCTGATAGCGGGGGAGCTGCGGCCCGGCACCATCTACTCCGCACCCGCCCTGGCCACGGAGTTCGGCGTCTCGGCCACGCCCGTGCGCGAGGCCATGCTCGACCTCGCCCGCGAGGGCCTGGTGGAGGCGGTGCGCAACAAGGGCTTCCGCGTCACCGAGATGACCGAGGGAGACCTCGACGACTACACGGAGATCCGCGAGCTGATCGAGGTCCCCACCGTGGGCCGGGTGACCGAACTGGCCACCGCGGAGCAGTTGGAGGCGCTGCGTCCCCTCGCCGAGGACATCGTCAAGGCCTCCCGCGACCACGACCTCATCGGCTATCTGGAAGCCGACCGCCGCTTCCACCTCGACCTGCTCGCGCTCGCCGGCAACGCCCACCTGGTCACCGTCGTCGCCGAACTGCGCAACCGCTCCCGCCTGTACGGCCTGACCGACCTCGACCGCGCCGGCGTGCTCGTCGACTCCGCGCAGGAGCACGTCACCCTGCTCGACCTGATGATCGCCGGCAACGCCGAGGCCGCCCAGGAGCTGATGGCCGGCCACCTCGGGCACATCCGCACCCTGTGGGCGGCGGGTCAGCGCAGCGCCGCGAAGCGCGCCGGCGCCCTGCGGCTCGGCGAAGGCTAGACGCTCGGGGCGCTCTCTCCTGCACGCACGGGCGCCGCTGCCGCGGCGGGCTCCCGGGGCGTCATGCCGGATAGGCGGCGGGCGGGGCCGTGGAGTGGGTGGTCAGGTGCGGGTCGGCCGCGGCGGCGCGGGCGATGTCCGCGCAGCGGGCGAAGCGGGTGCCCTGGCCGCGGGCGTAGGCGAGCAGGGATCTGAGGGCCTCGGCCCGGGCCGGGCGCCCGGTCAGTTCGGGGTGGACGGTGAGCATGAACAGCGCCTGGTGCCGGGCGTGTGCGTCGAGTTCGTCGCGCCACATGGCCAGGACGGTGTGCGGCGCCTGGATGACGGAGCCGACGTCGGGGTCGGGCAGGAAGGCGTACTGCTCCCAGTCGTCGAGCGACCAGTGCGGCGGAAGCTCGACGAACCAGCCGCCGTCCGCGGTGGTGACGCGGTAGGGCCGGTCGTGGCCCATGAGGGAGGAGTCATACAGGCCGTGCTCGGCGACGAGCCGGCAGGTGGTCTCGTTGGACTGCCAGTTCGCGGCGCGGAACCCCTCGACGGCGACGTCCTGCGCCGCGAGGACCTCCAGCGCGCGGGTGAAGTCGGCGCGTTGCTCGTCGTCGGTCATCTCGACGGGCGGGCGGTGGGCGTAGGTGTGGTGGGCGATCTCGTGGCCGTGTTCGAGGATGGCGGCGGTCAGGCCGGGGTGGTGTTCGGCGACCCATCCGGGGACGAAGAACGTGGCGGGGACGGCTTCTTCGTCCAGCAGGCGCAGCAGCCTGGGCACGCCGACGTCCACGCCGTACTGCTGGTGCGACATGGTGCCGGTGTGGGCGGCGTAGCGACGTGAGCGGGCCAGGACGGCGGAGTGGGCGTCGACGTCGATGGTCAGCGCGGCGACGGTGTCCCCGCCGGGCCGGGGGGAGCCGGTGGTGGTCATGGTGGATTCCTTGGGTGGAGCGCCCCGTGCCGGCCGGGGGGAACCGGCCCGGGGCGGGTCGGGGCCTCAGTGCCGGCGGTGCTGCCGCCGGCGTCGGGCGGCGTTGTCGAGGGTGACGGTCGGGCTGAGCACGGCGGGGTCGAACGCGGCCGGCTCGGCGCCCTTGGCCAGTATGACCGGGTAGTCGGGGCCGGCGAGAGCGGCGCGGCCCAGGGAGATCAGGTCGGCGTGGCCGTCGTCGAGCACGCCGGCCGCCAGCACGGGGTCGCCGAGGCCGCCGTTGGCGATGACGGGCCGCCCGGTGACGCGCCGGGCCAGGGCGGTGAGGGTCTCGCCGGAGTCCAGGGTGGCGCCCTCGGCCCAGCCCTGCCCCTCGCCGGCGATGTGGACGTAGGTGGCGCCGGCGTCGGCGACCGCGGTGAAGACGGCGACGGCGTCGGCGGCGCCGCCGGGCCACCGGTGGTGGTGGTCGTTGACCTTCCCCTCGGACAGCCGCACCCCCACCCAGAACTCCCGGTCGGTGATCCGCCGGCGGATCTCCCCGACGACCCGGGCGGTCAGCCGGGCCCGGTTCGCGGCGCTCCCGCCGTACTCGTCGGTGCGGGTGTTGGTGTAGTCGGTGAGGAACTGGTCCAGCAGGTAGCCGTTGGCGGAGTGCACCTCGATGCCGGCGAACCCGGCGCGGCGGGCGCGGTCGGCGGCGGTGACGAAGCCCTCGACGGCGGTGTCGATGTCGCCGGTGGTCATGGGGCGCGGCACGGGCCAGGGGCCCGAGCCGCCGTAGGCCGGCATCATCTCCCCCCGCGGCAGGACGGGAGAGGGGCCGGCGGTGCGCGTGCTGTGCCGGTTGCCCTGGGAGAGGGCCCCGGCGTGCATGAGCTGCATCACGGGCAGCGCTCCGGCGTCGCGTACCGCCCGGGCGACGGTCCGCCACCCCTCCTCGTGCTCGGCGCAGATGATGCCGGGCTGGTTCAGGTAGCCCTGGCTGTAGTGGGAGTCGGTGTAGACGCCCTCGGTGAGGACGACCGCGAAGCCGCCGCGGGCGTACTCGGTGTAGTAGTCGGCCATCTGCGCGGTCGGGGTGCCGTCGGGGGCGGCGGACACGCGGGTCATGGGGGCGACGGCCAGCCGGTTGGGCAGGGTGGCGCCGGCCACCTGGACGGGGGTCAGGGCAGGGTGGTCCCGCATGGTGAATGCTCCTGTGGACGGGTGGTCCGCGGCGGTGTGGATCCGCCGCGGTGGGGGCGTGGTCCGGACGTCAGCCGCCGACCGGGGCGGCCGGGGTGGTGGCGTGCGGTGGGGTCTGTGCTGTCGTGCTGACCTCCGGGGGCAGGGCTCATGTGCGGTGACCAGGCCCACACCCAACACCGCGTGCACCCGTGGTCTCCAGTGGTGAGACATCCCCTTTGGGCGGCTTAGGGGTGGGAGAATGTCCACCGTGCTCACCATCAATGCCCTCGCCGTTCTGCCCCGGCTGGGGCTGGCCGTCCTCGTTCCCGGCCCGCCCGGCGCCCTCGACGCCGAGATCGCCTGGCTCCACAACACGGAACTGCCCGACCCGTCCGGCTACGTCGGGCGTACCGAACTCGTCCTGACCAACGGGCTGTGGCTGCCGACGACCCCCGCGGACGAGTTCGTCGACCACTGCCTCGCCGCCGGCGCCGCCGGCATCGTCTTCGGCCTGCGCGACGCCACCCCCCACACCCCCGCCGCGCTGACCGCCGCCTGCCGCGCGGCCGGCCTGCCGCTGCTCCAACTCCCCGTCGACGTCCCGTTCACCGCCGTCACCCAGGCCGCCTCCGACATCCGCGCCACGGAGCGGCAGACCCCCCTCGCCGCGTCCCTCCACCGCGGCACCGCGTTCACCGACGCCCTCTCCACCGGCGCGGGGGCCGACGGCGTCCTGCGCGTCCTGCGCCGCGAGTACGAGCTGCCGCTGGCCGTCGTCGACCGCACCGGCGCCGTCCTCGCCCACAGCGGAGACGGCGGAGACGCAGCCCCGGGCGCCGACGACGCGCAGACCGCCGCCACCGCCCTCACCCGTACTCCGCCGCCCCTGGAGCTGGTTCTCGCCGACGGTGCCACGGCCACCCTGCTGCCCGTCGGCGCCCTCGGGCACCCGGAGGCCGCGCTGCTCTGCCTGCGCCCCGCCGCCGGCCTCACCGAGCCCCAGCAGCAGGCACTCAGCCAAGCGGCCCACTACCTGGCCATGGAGATCGCCCGCCGACAGGCCGTCCGGGCCAGCGAGGAGCGCTTCGCCAGCGAACTGGTCGACATGGTCGTCTCCGGCGTGGAGTCCCCCGTCACCCTCACCCGCCGCCTCGGCGCGTTCGGCATCGACCCCGGCCAGCCCCTGGCCGCGCTGGCCGTGACGAGCCGGGCCGGCGTCCCCGTGCCGGACCTGGCCGCCGCCACCCGCACCGCCCTCCGGGATCAGGGAATCCCCGCCGTGGTCGCCGCCGGCCACGCCGACGTCGTCGCCGTCTGCACCTGGCGCCGGTCGGCGGCGGCCCTGCCCGAGTGGTGCCGCCGGATCACCGGCTCCGACGCCGCCCGGGACCGCCGGCCGCCCCGCCTCCCCGACGGCAGCGTCATCGGCGTCGGCGGGCCCGTCACCAGCCCCGGCCACCTGCGCACCGCCGTGCTCGAAGCCCGCCGCGCGAGTGCCGTTCTCGCGCAGACCGGCGGTCCTCTCACCGTTGCCCGCCTGACCGACCTCCCCACGTACCACACGCTTCTCAGCCGGGCCGACCCCCAGACCCTCCACCAGCTCACCGCCGTCCTCGGCGCCCTCCGCGACTACGACGCCGCGCACGAAGGCCGGCTCGAGAACACCCTGCGCACGTTCCTGGACCATCAGGCCAGCCCCTCCGCCACGGCCCGGGTGATGCATCTGCACATCAACTCCCTCTACAAACGGCTCGCCCGCATCACCGAGCTGACCGGCCGCGACACCGCCACCCTCACCGGACGCCTCGATCTCCTGCTGGCCCTGGAAGCCGATGCCCTCACCGCCCCGTGACCTCGTGGCCCTCCCGCCCGGCGGGCTCCGGCGGCAGAAGCGAGAACTGCGCGCCCGGCCGGGAATTGGCGTCGCGGACCGGGCGAACCGCGTGAACCTGGGATGTTCCGGCCCGCGTGGGCCAGCCGATGGTGTCTCACATGACTTCCGCATCGGTGGCGAGCACGTGGACCTACGACGACTTCACCCGCGGCGCACTCGACCCGGCCCGCTGGCGGCTCATGGAGATGACGGGCGCCGGGGGCGTACGGCACGAGTACCGGGACGACAACGCCCGGGTCAGCACCGGGGACGGGCGGCTGACGCTGACCGTCCACCCGTTCAGCCGCTTCCACGACACCGACCCCCGGCGTAACAACGCCAAGCAGATGTACCGGTCGGTGCGGCGGTTCGCCGCCCCCGCGGCGGGGCGGCTGACGTTCGAGGTGGAGATGGCGGTGCGGACCTACGGGCAGGTTCCGTACGACCTGCTCGACGCCTTCGGCACCGTCAACCTCTTCGATCTGGAGACAGGCGTCGTCATCAACGCCGCCGCGACCAACGACACGGTGTACGCGGTCGTCGAGCGGCTGGTGATCCCCGGCGTGAGCCGGCCGGACGACCACTACATCCACCGGGTCGTCATGAACGTGCCCACGGAACCCGGGCTGGCGCACCGCTACGCCGTCGCCTACCGGGCCGAGACGTCCCAGGTGGAGTGGTACGTGGACGGGCGGCTCGCGTACTGGGCGCGGGTGCCGGTGCCGGTGGCCGGCTTCCACGCGGGGATGGCCCTGTTCTCGGCCCGCGACCTCGCCCGCTACTCCCGCGCGGAGCGGGAGCGCGGGCAGGGCGCGACCGGATGGTGGGGGCCGTGGCGCGTCACGACGAGCGCCGCCTGAGCGGGGGCGCGGGGATGCCGCGTACGCCGGCGGGCCGGGGACAGCCGGTGCCCCGACCGTACCCCGGTCCCGCCGTCCCGGCTCATCCCGCGTTCACGGTATTTCCTCCGGCTCGGGGTGCCGGGGTACGCGGACGGGGGCGGGCGCGGGCGGTGCGGGGGCCTGCCCGCCCGCCGGGTAGCGGCGGATCGCCAGCGCCGTCACCGCGTACGCGGCCAGCCCCACCGCCGTCGCGGTGACGGCGACGCCGGTGCCGTCGGAGACGGCCAGCGCCGCCCCGCCGCCCGCGCCGGCCAGCGCGACGCCCACGTACAGCCCGCTGGTGTTGAGCGCCACCGCCTCGGTCCCGGCCTCGCCCGCCAGTTGCAGGATGCGGGTGTTCGTCGGCGGGGTGAAGCTCCACGCCGCGCACCCCCACAGCGCCAGGTTGAGGGCCACCAGCCACACCGGCGCCGCCCGGCCCGTGGCCCCGGTTACGGCCAGCAGCGCGGAAGCGGCGACGACGCCGGCGATCGACGCGCGCAGCGTACGGTCCGGGCCCCAGCGGTCCGTCAGCAGCGCGCCCGCACCGGTGCCCACCGCACCGGCGACGCCGACCACGGCGATGAACAGGGCGAGGACGCCGCCGCCCCGGCCGGTCAGGTCCCGGGTCAGGGGCGCGACGTAGGTGTAGATCATCAGGCCGCTGCCGGCGCAGACCACCGTCCCCGTCGCGCAGAGCAGGACCGCCGGCCGGCCCAGGATCCGCACCTGCCCCCGCACCCCGAGCTGCGGGGCGCCGGCCAGCCGCGGCAGCGCCGCGGACCCGGCCGCCGCCACCAGGGCGGTGGCCACCGCGACCGCCACGAAGGTCGAGCGCCAGCCGAAGGCGTCCCCCAGCAGCGTGCCGGCCGGCACGGCGGTGAACAGCGAGAGCGTCAGCCCCGCCGCGACCGTGCCGATGGCGCGCCCCATCCGCTCGGGCGCCGCCAGCCGCGCCGCCATGGCGAAGGCCGCGGGGGAGACGGTGGCCGCGATCAGCGCGGTCAGCACCCGCGCGGCCATCAGGGTCGCGTAGTTCGGGGCCAGCGCGGTGGCGGTGTTGGCCACGGCGAAGGCCGAGAGGCCGCCGACGATCAGGGTCTTGCGGGGCAGCCGCGCGGTCGCCACGGCCAGCACGGGCGCGGCCACCGCGAAGGTGACCGAGAAGACCGTCACCAGCTGGCCGGCGGCGGCCTCGCTCACGTCCAGGTCGGCGGCGATGTCCGGCAGCACGCCCGCGATGACGAAGTCGTCCGTGCCGATGACGAAGGTGGCGAACATCAGGCACAGCAGCCATCCCGCGCCCCGCGCCGGCGGAGAAGAACTCACCTTGGAAGCCATGGCCGCACGCTAACGCCGCCGTGGCGGGGTACTTCCAGGGCGTTTCGACGCCATTCGGGGAAATCCCCGGCGGCCGGATCCGGCGCGCGATGCTGCGGACGCGGTAGCCGGCTGCTGTCGTCGCAGTCCCCGCGCGCGGCGGCTACCGCGGCGGCGGCAGGCACATCGGCCGCGTCTGGAGGACGACCCGTGACCAGGCCGGTTCGTACGCTGACGCCGCCAACACGGTTCGAACCGAAGGGGTTCCGATGTCCGTCCGTCACCTGTCCACCTCCGCCGCGGCCGCTGTGCTCGGCGTGGCCGGGCTGGCCCTCGGCGCGCTGGCGTTGTCCCGCTCCCGGCGCGGGGTGGCCGCCTAGCACCACGGCGTACGGGCGGCTCCGGCGGACGCGTACGCCGGAATCGCTTCCCCCTGTCAAGCCGGTGCTCAACTGACCACTCCCCGATGGGCATCGGGCGTGCGCCGTCCTACCGTACGAAAGGTCCACGCCCCCCTGCGCCGGAACAGGAGGCAGCGCCATGACCGCGACCGCCCCCCAGTCCCAGTCCCCGTCGTCGCCCCTGACCGTCTGGCTGGCCGCGCGACCGGTGTGGCTGGTCGCCGTCCTGGCCACCTTCGCCGCCGCCGTGGTGGCGGAGTCGTTCACGCTGCTCGCCCGCGGCGCCGGCGTCGAGATGGTGGCGGCCGGGGTCGGGGAGGACGTGGCCACGGACATCGCGGTGGGCAGCGTCGCGCGGAGCGTCGTGCTGTGGTCGGTCGGCGGCATCGTGTTCGCCGTGCTCCTGGACGTCCTCGCCCGGCGGGCGGTGCGCGGGGCGAGACGCCCGGCGCGCGTCTTCGCGGTGTGCGCGGGGGCGTTCACGATCCTGTCCCTCGCCGGCCCGGGCTTCGCCCCGCACACCGCCGACACCACCCAGGCCGTGCTGGCCTGCACCCATGTGCTCGCCGGTGGCGTCATCATCCCCGTCGTGGCGCGCCGGCTCTCCTTCGTCTGACCCTTCGTCCGAATGCCCGTGCTCTCGACGACTCCTCGTTTGACATGTACTGCAAGAGGAGTACCGCCCCCGCGGTAGCGCGGCCCGCAGAGTGCCTGCATCTGTACGTCGACTCCGGTGATCCCCGTCCCGAGGATGAGGGAGCACCGCACCAGACCCGAGGAGACGATGATGCCCACCGAGACCGCACGCCCGGACGGCGCGCTGGCGGGCCTGGCCCGGTTCTGCTTCCGGCGCCGCCGCCTGGTCCTGCTGGCCTGGATCGCCGGCGTGATCGCCGTGGCCTTCGCCGGCTTCGGCCTCGCGGCCGACCCCGACAACGACTTCTCCGGCGGGGACTCCGGTTCGGCCCGGGCGCAGACCCTGATGGAGAAGCACTTCCCCGAGGAGCAGGGCGACACGCTGACCCTCGCGATCAAGGCGGACGCGGGGGTCGACGACCGGGCCGTGCGGCAGAAGGTGGAGCAGGTCGTCGCCGACCTCGCCGACTCGCCGGTCACCGGCCCGGTGACCTCGCCGTACGACGACGACCAACTGGTCACCGAGGACCGGCGCATCGCCCGTACGACCATCCCGCTCACCGACAAGGAAGCGACCAAGGACGAGGTCAAGCCGCTGGTGACGACCGTCAAGGACGCCTCCGGCGACGGTGTGACGATGGGGCTCGGCGGCGACAAGGCGGAGAAGGCCGAGACGCCCGCGCAGGGCCCCGCCGAGAGCGTGGGCGTGCTGGCCGCGGCGGTCATCCTCTTCATCTCCTTCGGCTCGCTGGTGGCGATGGGCCTGCCGATCGTCACCGCGCTGATGGCGATCCTCGGCGGCATCGCCCTCATGAAGCTCGTCGGGCACCTCGTGCCCTCGCCGGACTTCACCGTCCTGGTCTCCGCCCTCATCGGACTCGGCGTGGGCATCGACTACGCCCTGTTCATCGTCACCCGCTACAAGGAGAAGCTGCAGAGCGGACACAGTCCCGAGGACGCCACCGTGGGCGCGCTCACCACCGCCGGTCGCGCGGTGCTGTTCGCCGGCACGACGGTGGTCATCGCGCTGCTCGGCCTGGTCACCATGGGGCAGCGGCTGATGACCGGCGTGGCCGTCGCCGCGTCGGTGACGGTGCTGGTGACGATGGTCGCCGCGGTGACCCTGCTGCCCGCGTTCCTGGGCTTCACCGGGCACCGGATCAACTCGCTGCGGCTGCCCCGCCGTACGGCCCGCGGCGCCGGCGGCCCGGCCGCGGAGCGCCGTACGCCCGCGGAGCGCTGGGCCGGCGTGGTGCAGCGCCGGCCGCTGGCCGCGGCGGTGCTGGCCGTCACTGGGCTGCTGCTGCTCGCCGCGCCGGCGCTGTCGATGCGGCTCAGCCTGCCGGACGCCAGCGTCCAGCCGCACGACCGGAGCAGCTACACCTCGTACGAGATCATCTCCGAGGGCTTCGGCCCCGGCTACGGCGCACCGCTGATCTTCGCCGCCGAGCTGGACGCCACCGGCGGCGATCTCCTCCCGTCCGTCGACGCGGTCGCGGGCACGGAGGGCATCGCGCACGTCACGGAGCCGCGGGTTAGCGAGGACGGCGAGGCCGCCACCTTCATGGCGTTCCCGGAGACCGGCTACCAGGACGAGAAGACCGCGGACCTGGTACACGAACTCCGCGACGACGTGCTGCCCGAGGCGGCCGGCGGCGACGCCGTCCAGGTCGGCGGGCCGAACGCGGGCGCGATCGACTTCGCCGAGGAGACCGGCTCGCGGCTGCCGTTCATGATCGCGGTCGTCATCGTGCTGTCCCTGGTGCTGCTCGTCGCGCTGGTGCGGTCGGTGACGATCGCGCTGCAGGCCGCGGTGATGAACCTGCTGTCGATCGGCGCCGCGTACGGCGTGCTGGTCGCGGTGGTGCAGTGGGGCTGGCTCGGCTCGGCCCTCGGGTTCCCGACCGACATGCCGATCACGACCTGGGTGCCGATGATGATGTTCCCGGTGCTGTTCGGCCTGTCGATGGACTACGAGGTCTTCCTGATCTCGCGGGTCCGCGAGGAGTACGAGCGCACCGGTGACACCAGGACGGCCGTCACCCGCGGGCTGGCGCGGACCGCCAAGGTCATCACCGCCGCGGCGGCCATCATGATCGCCGTCTTCACCACCTCCCTGCTCGGCCACGACGTGTCGGTCAAGCAGATCGGACTGGGCATGGCCGTGGCCGTGTTCATCGACGCCACCGTCGTCCGGATGGTCCTGGTGCCCGCGGTGATGGAGCTGTGCGGCAACACCAACTGGTGGATGCCCGGCCGCCGGGCACCGGAGAAGACCTCGCCGCCGCCGGCCGAGGTCGGGGAAGAGGCCAGGGTCTGACCTCTTTCCGAGCCTGCGCGCGGGGAATTCCGGGGGACCGGGATTCCCCGCTTTGGCGTGGCGCTTTTCCGCTAATTCTCCGCGCCCTTCTCGCCGAAGGCACAGGACGGGTCAAGTGCAGGTAAAGGCTATGCCATATCACGGAAAAGGGATCAGCCCTCCGTATTTTTGGCCCCAAGTCTGCGTCAAGCCGGCGCCAAGTCCCCCGGTTGAAAATCGAGTTGATAGAGGCACGTGGGGAGGTCACCGTAACGGTTGAGCAGGTTCCGGGATAAACCTGGGGATAGTCAGGGGAAATATGACAACGTGGTCAACGAAAGGGACGCAGAAGCCGGAGACGTTACTCGATCACGCCAGCCCGTCCGGACGTCCGCTGCCGAAGCGGGTACGTGCCGAGGCCAACGAGCAGTTCCTGCGCGAGCTTCTCGGCGGGGATCTGGACGGCGAGTTGCGGGGGCTCGCGGCGGCGGCCGGCGAGAACTCCCGGCTGCTCGCGGAGCTGGCGAACAGGCTGGTCGACGAGGGTTTGGTGGCACGGCGCGAAGGGAAGGTCCGGCTGGCGGAGTCCCGTACCCCGCGCAGTCTGCTGGTGTTTGTGCGGCTCCGTCTCGGGGAACTGAGCCCGGGCTGCCAGGAGTTGTTGAAGATTGCAGCACTCCAGGGGAGGTCGTTCCTTCTGGAGGATGTCTCCAGGATGCTGAACCGCCCCCTGGCGACGCTGCTCGCGCCGCTGGACGAGGCGATGTCCGCGGGCTTCGTAGCGGCGACGGAGCGTCAATTCGTATTCCGCAGCGAATTCTTGATGCGCGGCGCGGTCGCCGCCATTCCCGTACCCGCACGCGGGGCGCTGCAGCGCGAGGCGCTGCAGCATTCCCGGAGAAGTGCGGAAGAAACCGACCAGGGGGTGAGTGCGGCCGAGCCCCCGGCCCAGCGGTTCGCCGTGGTGGCGGAGGACGACGGCGGACCGTATTCGCGGGCCCACGGGCTGATCATGCAGGGGAAGGTGGCCGTAGGAACGGAACTTGCGCGGCGCGCCCTGGCCGTTCCGGGAATTTCCGGCGACGACCGTCTCGACGCGCAGGCATCGGTGCTCCTGGGGTGCCTGCTGCTGGGGAGCGACGAGGAGGCCGAAACGCGGTCCCGGGAGATTCTGCGGGAGCGCAGTGACGAGCCGGACGACATCGCCGCGCTGATGGCGATGACGGTCCTGTCGGACCTCGGCTGGCGGGCCGGCGAGCTGGCCGAGGGCATGAGGCTGGGCCGTGCGGCGGAGCGGTTCTGCGGTGCCGCCGACCCGCTGTGGCGGCTGCACTTCCAGCTCGAACTGGCCGCCAAGCTGGTCGATCTCCGCGAGTTCGACGAGGCGGAAGCCCTGATCGACAAGGCGGAGGCGGGTCTGTACGAGCTGTCGGCGGACGTCTGGCACGCGGCGCCGGCCGCGCTGCGGGCCCTGCTGTGCCTCACGGCCGGCAGGTTCAGGGACGCCCGCCGGCACGCGGAACTGGTCACCGCGGCGACGGGACAGAACGCCGTCCCCATGCTCCTGCCGCTCGCGTACACCGTGCTCGCCACCCGTTCCCTCTACACCGGGGACCTGCCCGGCGCGATCGAGCAGTTCCAGCGGGCACAGAGCGAGCTGGCACGCGACGGGGGGACTCGGCGCTCGCCGCGGCACGCCTGGACCGAGGTGCGGATCGCGGTCAGAAGGGAGGGGCCCCGCGCGGGCGTCGCCCTGCTGTCCGGCAAGCACGACCGGCTGCCCGCGGACCGGCGGCTGTACGTCGAGGACCCGGCCGCCGCCGCGTTCTTCGTCCGCCTCGCACTCGACGCCGACGACTCCGGTCTGAAGCGCACCGTGCTCGACACCGTCAACGGCCTCGCCGGGGACAACCCCGGCATCTCCGTCGTCGGACTCGGCGCATTACACGCCAACGCCGTCGCCGAGCGCGATCCCTCGGGGCTGGCGCGCATCATCGCGCAGTCGCCCGACATCCTCTCGATCGGCCTGGCGACCGAGGAACTCGCCAAACTCCACGGCGGCCAGGGCTCGCCGCGCAGGCCGCGGGTCCTGCCGGGCCTGCCCGACCCCGCGGGAGTGGTCGCCGACGGCACCCACGCACACCGGCAGGGCGCCTGCTGGTCCGTCCTGTCCGACATGGAACGGCGCATCGCCTACCTGGTGAGCGTGGGGATGACGAACCGGCAGATCGCCCGGCGCATCCATCTCTCCGCGCACACCGTCAACTACCACCTGAGAAAGATCTACAAGAAACTGGGCATCGGCACGCGCGTCGAACTCGCCCGCGAAGCCGCCATGTACTCCGGCTCCGCCGCGATCTACTCGATCGGCGACGACACCGGGGGCTCGGGCCCCGCGGCGGCGAGCTGACGTGAGGAGACGGTCGCGCCGCCCGGCGCGACCGTCTCGTGCGCGAGGAACTGCTTGGTCAGCTCGACGCGGCTGTTGATGTCGAGCTTGGCGAAGACCCGCCGCAGATGACTGTCGACGGTATGGGGTGACAGGAAGAGCATGCCCGCCGCCTCCCTGTTGGTTTTGCCGTCGACGATCGCCCGCACCACGCGCAGCTCCGCGCCCGTCAGGCTCTCCCAGCCCGACTTGGGCCGCTGGGCGGCGCCCAGGGCGCGCGCGTGCGGCACCCCGAGGCGGCGCAGCTTGCGCTGCACCCTGGCTGTGTCGCGCTGCGCGCCGCAGTCCAGGTAGAGGTCCGCCGCCGCCGCGAGGAGCCGTGCGGCCCCGTCCCGGTGCCGGGCCGCGTGCTCCGTACGGGCCGCGTCCTCCAGCGCGCCGCCGGCCGCCAGCGGACGGCCGGCGAGCCGGTACAGCTCGGCCGCCCGCCGGAGCGCGTCCAGGTCGTCGCGCAGGACGCCGTCGGCGTGCGCGGCACCGGCGGCCAGGGACGTCACGTCCGGGTTCCGCTCGGCGATCCGCCGGGCGAGGCCGGCCGCCTGCCCGGCCTCCGCGCCGAGGTTCATCTGCCCGGCCAGGCGTACGAGCATCGCCGCCGCGGTCGGCGCCTCCGCGAACAGCAGCGGGTCGGGGTCGGCGCCGTCCTCGGCGTCGAGCAGCGACCGCACCGTCATCGCCGCCCGCCCGCTGGCCGCGTGGAACCGGGCCAGCGCCCAGTCCAGCCGCGGCTTCACGGCCGCCGCGGCGGGCCCGGCGGGCCGCTCCGCCATGCGCAACTGCTGGCTGGCGGTGGCGAGGTCGCCGTAGCGCAGGGCGATCCGGGCCAGGACGAGCCGCGCGGGCAGCAGGTCCTCCGGCGGTGTCCGGTCGGCCAGGCTCAGCGCCTCCTCCGCCTCGACCCGCGCCTCCTCCAGCCGCCCGGCCGCCGCCAGCAGTTCGGCACGGTGGCCGTGCCACAGCGCCGCCGCCCGGGGCCCGCCGCGCTGCCCGGCCTCCTGCCCTACGGCGTCGCAGACGACGGCCGCCTCCTCGAAGGCGTCGACGGCGACGAGGGCCCGGGCCAGCCACGTCCACAGCGGTCGCGCGCAGGCCCCGCAGGGCGCGGGTCCGCCTGCGGCGGTGCCCGGGGGTGTGGTGGTCGGGGATGCCGTGGGGGCCGGTGCGAGGGGTCGGTCGGCGGCGACGCCCGCTGGCGTGGTGGCCGTGGATGCTGCGGGGGTCGGTGAGTCGGACCGGCCCGCGGTGGCCGCGGGTGTGGTGGCCGGGGACGCGGTGGGGGCCGGTGCGTGGGGTCGGTCGGCGGCGACGCCCACCGGTGTGGTGGCCGGAGGCGTCGCGAGGGCCGGTGCGTCGGGCCGGCCCGCGGTGCTCGCGGGCGCGTTCGCCGGACGCGCCGCGCCGGTCGCGTCGCTCACGTCTGCCGTTACCGCGAGGCGCGCGACGTCCGCCGCGTGCGTCACGCCCGCTACGTCCGCCACGTCGGCTCCGGAGCGTACGGCGACGTCCGCCAGCCGGGCGGCCTCGGCGGCGCGGCCCGCGCCGGCGAGCAGCCGCAGGGCCCGTGCGAGGGTGCGCGGCGCCGTGTCGGAACGGTCCGTCAGCGCCGCCACCGCCCGGGCCACCATGCCCTCGCAGCCGCACACGGCGGGCCGCGGCGGCGCGCCGGGGGAGTTCTCCGGCGGTACGGGGCGCGGCTGTTCGCGGTACGCGTCCGGTACGAGGCCCGCCGCGGCAGCGGCCGACGCCGACACCGGACCGGGCGCCGGCGCGGGGTCGGGCTCCTGTGCCGGGCCGGGCGCTGGTACCGGGCGGGACATCGGCACCGTGCCGGACGTCGCTACCGGGCCGGGCGCCTCCGCAGGGCCGGGCACCTGCGCTGGGCCGGGCGCTGGGCCTTGGCCGGACATCGCCGCGGGGCCCGGGGCATGCGCCGGGCCCGACGCATGCGTGGGGCCGGACGCCTGCGCCGGGCCCGACATCTGCGCGAGGTTGGGTGCCTGCACCTGGCCCGACGTCGGCACCTGGCCCGAGGTCGGCACCCGGCCGGGCGACGGCACCCGGCCGGGCGCCTGCCCCGGAGCGGACGGCGGGACCTCCGCCGCCTCCGCCGGCCCGGCCCCGGCCGGGGCGGGCCGCCGCGGCGCCGGATGCCGTAACGCCGGGTGCCGCAGCGCCTCCGCGATCACCCCGTGGGCGAACGCCAGCTCCTCGCCGTGCCGTTGCAGCAGCCCCGCCCGTACCGCCTCGTCCACTCCGGCGTCCTGACCCGCGCCGCCGAGCACCGCCGCTGCCTCCGCCGCGGTGAACCCCGCCCCGGCCACACCGACTTCCGCACCCGCGACGAGCAGCCGCGCCACCGCGCCCGGCAACCCGTCCAGCAACTCCCGTACCGTGCCCAGCACGTCGTCGGGGAGCTGCTCGCCCAGCACCGCGGCCGTACCGTCCACGAACACCAGCCGCCCCGTCGTGACCAGCGCGTCGAACACGCTCGCCAGCAGCCACGGGTTGCCCCCGCAGCGGGCCGCCCAGCCGAGCACGGACGAGTCCGGCTTGGCACCGAGGAGGCCCGTGCACAGCTCGGCCACCGCCTCGTCGTCCAGCGCCCCGAGGTGGAGCCGCACCGCGGCGCCGTCGATCATCCGGTCGACGGCGTGCTGGGCGAGCGACCGCGCCGGCACGGACCGGCGGGTGAGCAGCCACAGCACCGGCGACCCCGCGAGCGACTGCACCAGCCCCCGCAGCGCCAGCCCGTCCATGTCGTCCACCCGGTGCACGTCGTCCAGGAGGACCACGAGCGGATGGCTGCGCGCCGCTATCTGCACCAACTCGCCGACCTGGTCCATCAGCCGGAAAGGGTTGCCGTCCGGCCGGACGAGGTCGTCCACGTCCACATCCGCCGCCAGCACCCGCCGCAGGTAGTTCATCAACAGGTGTACGGGCAGCGGCGGCCCTCCCTCACCGGCTACGCCCCCTCCCCCACCGGCTACGCCCCCATTGGCGGGGGTGCCCCCAGACACTCCCGCGCGGGCGCCGACCACCGTCAGCCCGCGCTCAGCCCCCTCCCGGGCGGTGGCCCGCAGGAGCCGGCTGCGGCCGATGCCCAACGGGCCCTCGACGACGACGCAGCCGCCGTCGCCCTGCAGCGCGGCGTCCAGGTACTCGCCCAGCACGGACAGCGTGCCCTCACGCCCTACGAGTGATTCCATGATCTGCCCCCGCGGTGCCGTGGAGAATTCTCGAACACGTGCGACGAGTCCTGGCGTTAATGGTCATCCCGCGGCAATGGCCGGTCAATGAACGCGGTCCCGACAACTCGGGTAGCCGCCACTACTCGGCCGGGTAGTGGGCAGGACCGTGCGGTGCGATTACTTTTTTACGCACCCGATAAACCCGTGCATTCGCATCAGCCCCCGATACGTACCGCAATACATTCCGTGCCGACCAAGGGGTTTCGCATGTCCGCAACAGTCGAGATGGACGAGCTGTACTCAGTCATCGAGCAGTCGGCCCGGACGCTGGGCGTGCCGTGCGCACCCGAGACCGTCCGCCCCGTCCTGGCCGCGTACGCGGACACCTTCGGGCACGCCGCGACCGTCGTCGCCTTCCGGGTGGCGACCAGTATCCGGCACGCGGGGGAGCTGGACTGCCGGTTCACCACGCACCCCGAGGAGCGCGAACCGTACGCGACCGCGCTCGCGGCCGGTCTCGCTCGACGTACGGACCACCCCGCCGGCGCGGTGCTCGCGCAGCTGCAGGGACGCTGCCACGTCGACAGCCACGGCATCGACTTCGGCGTCGTCGGCGGCTTCAAGAAGGTCTATGCCTTCTTCACCCCCGACGACCTGCAGGAGATCTCGAAGATCGCCGACCTGCCGGCCATGCCGCGCGCCCTGGCCGGGCACGCCGGTTTCTTCGCCCGCCACGGCCTCGCCGACCGCGTGGGCGTCGTCGGGGTCGACTACGGCCACCGCACCCTCAACGTCTACTTCAACGACGTGCCCGCGCGGCTCTTCGAGCCCGGGACCATCGCCGCGACGCTCGACGAGCTGGGGATGGCGCGGCCGAGCGAGCAGATGCTGAAGCTCGGCCGGGAGGCGTTCGGCCTGTACGTCACGCTCGGCTGGGACTCGCCGCGGATCGAGCGGATCTGCTACGCCGTGACCACCGCGGACCTGGCCGCGCTGCCTGTGCCGGTGGAGCCGGAGATCGAGCGGTTCGTGCGCGGCGTCCCGGCCGGCGACGGCGACCGCAAGTTCGTCTACGGCGTCGCGGTAGCGCCCGAGGGCGAGTACTACAAGCTCGAATCGCACTACCGCTGGAAGCCCGGAACGATGGACTTCATCTGACGGACCCGGACGGCGGCCGGACGGAGGGCCGGACGGGCGGCCCGACGGGCGGCCGACCGGGGCAGCCGCGGCGGCTCACCGGCCGCGCGGGGTCACCAGCCCCGACTCGTAGGCGATGACCACCAGTTGGGCGCGATCGCGCGCGTGCAGCTTGAACATGGCCCGGTTGATGTGGGTCTTCGCGGTCAGCGGGCTGATCACCATGCGGTCGGCGATCTGGTCGTTGGTCAGCCCCTGGGCGGCCAGCGCGACGGCCTCGCGCTCCCGGTTGGTCAGCTCCTCCAAGCCGCGGACGGCCGACGGGTCGAGCGGCGGCTGCGACACGTACTTGTTGATCAGCCTGCGGGTGATCGACGGCGCCAGCAGCGCGTCGCCGCGCGCGGCCACGCGCACCGCGTGCAGCAGGTCCTCCGGCAGGATGTCCTTGACCAGGAACCCGGCGGCGCCGGCCCGCAGCGCGTTGAACACGTTCTCGTCCAGGCCGTAGTTGGTCAGGATCACGACGTGGATGTGGGCCAGCGCCGGATCCGCGGCGATGTGCCGCGTCGTCTCGATGCCGTCCATCACCGGCATCGACAGGTCCACGAGCGCGAGGTCCGGCAGGTGCTCCCGGGCCAGGGCCAGGCCCTCCTTGCCGTCGCCCGCCTCGGCCACGACCTCGATGTCGTCCTCGGCGTCGAGCAGCGCGCGGAACCCGCTGCGCAGCAGCGGCTGGTCGTCGAGCATCAGCACACGGATCACGGGATTCTCGCCACCGGAAGTTCGGCCTGGACGGTGAAGCCGCCCTCGGTCCGCGGCTCGGCGGTGAGGCTGCCGCCGAGGGCGGTGACGCGCTCGCGCATCCCCAGCAGGCCGACGCCGGGCGCGGGGCCCGCGCCCGGCCGGGCCGTCCCGTCGTCGTCGACGCGGATGCCGAGGGCGCCGGGGCGGTAGGAGATGAGGATCGACGCGGTGGAGGCCGCGGCGTGCCGGGCGGTGTTGGTGAGCGACTCCTGCACGATCCGGTAGGCGGTGCGGCCCACCGCCTCGGGCACCTCGTGCCGCTGCCCCTCGATGGTGAGCGTCGTGTGCAGCCCTATGCCGTGGGTCCGCTCCACCAGTTCCGGCACCCGGTCGATTCCGTGCGCCGGCGACTCCTCGCCCTCGTCGCGCAGCGTCTCCAGCGTCGCGCGCAGCTCCCGGGTCGCCTCCCGGCCGGCCTCCTGGATCGCGAGCAGCGACTCGGGGACGTCCTCGCCGCGCTTGCGGGCCAGATGGACGGCGACCTCGGACTGCACCTTGACGATCGAGATCTGGTGGGTGAGCGAGTCGTGCAACTCCCGTGCGATGTGCAGCCGTTCCTCGCTGGCGCGCAGCCGCGCGGTCTCCTCGCGGGTGCGCTCGGCCTCGTCCGCCCGCCGCTCGGCCTGCCGCAGCGCCTCGCCCGCGGCCCCGGCGGCGATCAGCCAGGCCAGTTCGAGCACGCCGCGGGCCTGGGCGAAGGCGTCCGGGGGGCCGTCGCCGGGGGAGGCCATCACGGCGTACGGGAGGGTGAGCACGAGCACCACGCTCACCGCGACCGTGACGATCCGGTGCCCGGAGCGTACGGCGGCGTAGACGGCGAACAGGTAGGCGACGGCGGGCACGTCGAAGCCCGCGGCGTTGTAGCCCACGACGCACATCCCCGTCACGGCAAGTATCGGTACGGGGGCCCGCGCGCTGCAGGCCAGCGCCAGGCCGCTGGTCACCAGCAGCCCGTAGCCGAGGAGATCGAGACGCGAGGCGGCGTGGTCGCCGGACAGCGCGGTGATCAGGAGCACCGCGGCCACGCAGACCGCGATCACCAAGCTCCTGACCCGGGCCCAGACCTTGGACAGCCGTGCGCTCATACGTGCACCATAACGGCAGTTCCGGGTATCCGAGTACTGCCTGCGGAGGAGTATGTGACTACCGCGCCCACAGTAGTCCGGCGGCGGGTACGGCAGCCCGGCAACCCAGCGGCCCGGCAGTGCGGCGAATTCCCCGGTCCGCAATTCCCTATGGCGTGCCGCCGCCATCGCGTGTTCGCGGTAACGCCCTTCTCCATGGCGTGACCCACTGAATTCGACGCCACTACCCGGGCGAGTAGTGGGCCGGGAAGAAAGCCGCGCTTACTGTCGTGTCATACCTGGTAGTCGAAGGGGGTGAAACGGCTGTGGCTGTGCTCGTGCAGAAATACGGTGGCACCTCGTTGCAGACGCTCGACCGCGTGCGCCGCGCCGCGCTGCGCATCGAGGCGGCGTGGCGGCGCAGCCCGTCGGTGGCCGTGGTCGTCTCCGCCCGCGGCGGCCGGACCGACGAACTGCTGCGGCTGGCGGCCGACGTCGGCGCCCCGTCCTCGTCCCGGGAGCTGGACCAGCTGCTCGCCGTGGGCGAGGCGGAGTCCGCGGCGCTGATGGCCCTGACGCTGGACGGCCTGGGCGTGCCCGCTATCTCGCTCACCGGTCACCAGGCGGGGATACGTACCACCGACCGGCACGGCGACGCGCTCGTCTCCGGCATCGGCGCCGAGCGGGTGCGGGCGGCGCTGGCCGCCGGCCGGGTGGCCGTGGTCACCGGGTTCCAGGGCGTCGACCGCGCCGGGGACGTCGCCACCCTCGGCCGCGGCGGCTCCGACACCACCGCCGTGGCGCTCGCGGCGCGGCTGCGCGCGGCGACGTGCGAGATCTACACCGACGTGGACGGCGTGTTCACCGCCGATCCCCGCGTGCTGCCCGCCGCTCGCTGCCTGCCGTGGGTCGACCCCGGCGTGATGGCGGAGATGGCGTTCGCGGGTGCGCGGGTCCTGCACACCCGCTGCATCGAGCTGGCCGCCATGGAAGGGGTCGAAGTGCGCGTGAGGAACGTGTCGTCGCAGGCGCCCGGGACAACGGTCGCCGAGCGGCAGGACGACCGCCCGCTGGAGACCCGGCGGGCGGTTGTGGCGGTGACCCACGACACCGACGTCGCGCGGGTGCTCGTGCACTGCCGGGACAGCCGCCGGGACCTCGCGCCCGACGTGTTCGACGTGCTCGCCGCCCGGGGCACGGTGGTGGACCTGGTGGCCAGGTCCGGACCGTACGAGAACGAGTTCCGCATGGGCTTCACGATCCGCCGCGGCGAGGCCGGCCGGGTGGGCGACGCGCTGCACGAGGTCGCGGCCTCCTTCGGCGGCGGCGTGCACTTCGACATGGACGTCGGCAAGGTCTCCGTGGTCGGGATGGGCCTGCTCAGCCGCCCGGAGTACGCCGCGCGGCTGATGGCGGCGCTGGCCGCCGCCGGGATCCCGACGAGCTGGATCTCCACCTCCCAGATGCGGCTGTCCGTGATCGTGCCGCGGGAGCGCACGGCGGACGCCGTGGAGACCCTGCACCGCGAGTTCTCGCTCGCCGAGCCGCAGCCGGACGACGCCGCGCCCGCGGCGCCTGAAGGCCGCTCCGCCACCGTTTGAGAGAGGCAGGACACAAGTGGCTGTACTCAACGCTTCGTTCGGCCGCGGGCTGCGCCTGCGACGCCTCCACCGGCACGGCGACGGGCGCCTGCTCGTCGTACCGCTCGACCACTCGGTGACCGACGGTCCGCTGCGCCCCGGCGAGCTGGACCCGCTGCTGGGCGAGCTGGCCGGCACCGGCATCGACGCCGTCGTCCTGCACAAGGGCACGCTGCGGCACGTCGACCACGGCTGGTTCGGCGGCATGTCGCTGATCCTGCACCTGAACGCGAGCACCCGGCACGCCCCGGACCCGGACGCCAAATACCTGGTGGCGCACGTCGAGGAGGCGCTGCGCGCGGGCGCCGACGCCGTCAGCGTGCACGTCAACCTGGGCTCCCGGCAGGAGGCCCGGCAGGTCGCCGACCTGGCCGCCGTGGCGGGGGAGTGCGACCGCTGGAACGTTCCGCTGCTGGCCATGGTCTACGCCCGCGGGCCGCGGATCGGCGACTCCCACGCGGCCGACCTGGTGGCGCACGCCGCGCTGCTCGCCGCCGACCTCGGCGCCGACGTCGTCAAGACCGACTACGCGGGCACGCCCGAGGAGATGGCCGACGTCGTACGGGCCTGCCCGATCCCCGTGATCGTGGCCGGCGGCCCGCGCGCCGCCGACCCCGACGCGGTCCTGTCGTTCGTCTCCGACGCGCTGCGCGGCGGCGCGGCCGGGGTGGCGATGGGGCGCAACGTCTTCCAGGCCGAGAAGCCCGGGCGGACGGCCGCGGCGATCGCCCGGCTGGTGCACCCTCCCGGACCCGCCCCGGGCCGTAGCGGCAATGGGGGTACCCCCGCCAATGAGGGCGTAGCCGGTGGGGGAGAGGGCGTAGCCGGCGGGGGAGAACGGCTCGCCGCCCTCACCTCGTGACGGCCATCTCGTCCACCGACCCCTCCCGTCCCGCCCTTCAGACCCGTCGACCATCCGCTCGTGAGGAGAGATCCGTGAAGCTGTGCTGGCTGGACATCCGAGACGCCGACGGGGCCAAGGAGGCCATCGTCGAAGAAGCCATCCACCAGCGGGTCGACGCCATCGTGGCCGCCGACCCCGCCGACCTGGCGCCGCTGCCCCCGACGGTGAAGAAGGTGCTCTTCCCGCAGGGCCGGCCGCTGCCGGAGCAGCTGGAGCCCGCCGACCTCGTCATCGTCGACCCCGCCCGGCACGGCGAGCCCGCCGAGCTGGCGCTCGCGCACGCCGGTGTGGAGTTCGGCCGCTACGTCGAGATCACCGACGCCGGCAGCCTGGACGACGCCTGCCGCGCCGCGCGCCACGACCGGTGGAGCCTGCTGGACTTCCGCGACCCCACCAAGATCCCGCTGGAGATCGTGCTCGCCGCCGCGGCCGGCGCCGAGGGCAGCATCGTCACCCGGGTCGCCGACGTGGAGGAGGCGGAGATCGTCTTCGGCGTCCTCGAACACGGCTCGGACGGCGTGATGCTCGCCCCGCGCGCGCCCGGCGAGGCCACGGACCTGCGGGCCGCCGCGGTCAGCCGGGCCGCGGACCTGTCGCTGGTGGAGCTGGAGGTCACCGGCATCCGCCGGGTGGGCATGGGCGAGCGGGCGTGCGTGGACACGTGCACCAACTTCCGCCTGGACGAGGGCATCCTCGTCGGCTCCCACTCCACCGGCATGATCCTGTGCTGCAGCGAGACCCACCCGCTGCCGTACATGCCGACCCGCCCGTTCCGCGTCAACGCCGGCGCGCTGCACTCGTACACCCTCTCCGCCGAGGGCCGCACCAACTACCTCAGCGAGCTGACCTCCGGCGGCAAGGTGCTCGCCGTCGACTCCGCGGGCAAGTCCCGCGTCGTCACCGTGGGCCGGGTCAAGATCGAGACGCGGCCGCTGCTGGCCATCGACGCGGTCGCGCCGTCGGGGGTGACGGTCAACCTCATCGTCCAGGACGACTGGCACGTACGGGTCCTCGGGCCCGGCGGCGAGGTGCTCAACGTCACCGACCTGACGGCCGGCACGAAGGTCCTCGGCTGTCTGCCCGTCGAGCAGCGGCACGTCGGCTACCCCATCGACGAGTTCTGCATCGAGAAGTGAGCGGTGGCCGCGATGACCGCACAGCCCGTGCTGGACTTCCACGTACGTCTCGCGCCCCGGCCCGGCGCCGGTGAGCGGCTGCTCGCGGCGATGGACGACCACGGCCTGGCGCGCGCGGTGGTGTGCGCCGGCGGCACGATCGACCTCGACACCCTCGCCCGCCAGCTCGTCGAGGGCGGGCACGTCGAGACCGACGCGGACAACGACGCGGTGCTGGCGGCCTGCGCGGGTACAGACAGGCGGCTGGTGCCGTTCTGGTTCGCCAACCCGCACCGGCCGCCCGGGGCGTACCGCGAGCGCGCGGCGGAGTTCCGCGGTCTGGAGATCTCGCCCGCGGTGCACGGCGTCGCGCTCACCGACCCGCGCGTCGCCGCGCTGGTCGAGGTCGCCGCCGACCACGGCCACCCCGTGTACACCGTCTGCCTCGCCCGCCCCGGCGCGGGCGTGGCCGACCTGGTCACCCTGGCCCGCCGGTTCCCGCGGACGGACTTCGTCCTCGGGCACAGCGGCATCGGCAACATCGACTTCCACGCCCTCGCCCTGATCCGCGACGAGCCCAACATCGCGCTGGAGACCTCCGGCGGCTACACCTGCGTGGCCGCGGCGGCGATCGACCGCCTCGGCGCCGCGCGCGTGGTCTTCGGCACCGAGTACCCGCTGCAGCACCCGGCCGTGGAACTCGCCAAGTTCGAGGCGCTGCGCCTCCCGCCGGGACAGTGGCGGCAGATCGCCTGGGAGAACGCCCACCGACTACTGGGGGAGGAGAAACCGTGACCGACACCACCGCGCGCCTGCCGCACATCGGCCAGTGGAACGGGCCCGAGGAGCTGCGCGGCCTGCAGGAGAAGCAGCTGCCGCAGACCGTCTCCTGGGCCGCCCGCTCGCCCTTCTACCGGCCCCGGCTGGGCGCGTCCGCCGCCCTGCCCGCGACCGCCGCCGACCTCGCCGGACTGCCGCTGACGACCAAGCAGGACCTGCGGGACAACTACCCGTACGGCATGCTCGGCGTCCCGAAGGAACGCCTGGCCACGTACCACGAGTCGAGCGGCACCGCCGGCCGGCCCACACCCTCGTACTACACCCAGGAGGACTGGCTCGACCTCGCCGAGCGCTTCGCCCGCAAGTGGATCGGCATCTCCGCCGCGGACGTCTTCCTGGTCCGCACCCCGTACGCGCTGCTGCTCACCGGCCACCTCGCACACGCCGCCGCCCGGCTGCACGGCGCCACCGTCGTGCCCGGCGACAACCGGTCGCTGGCCATGCCGTACGCCCGCGTGGTGCGCACCCTGCACGACCTGGGCGTCACGCTCACCTGGTCGGTGCCGACCGAGTGCCTCATCTGGGCCGCCGCGGCCACCGCCGCCGGCCACCGCCCCGGCGCCGACTTCCCCGCGCTGCGCGCGCTGTTCGTCGGCGGCGAGCCGCTGACGACCGCCCGCCGGCAGCGGATCAGCCGGCTGTGGGGCGTGCCGGTCATCGAGGAGTACGGCTCCACGGAGACCGGCAGCCTCGCCGGCGAGTGCGCGCACGGGCGGATGCATCTCTGGGCCGACCGGGCGCTGTTCGAGGTGTACGACCCGCAGACCGGCGCCGTCGCCGCGGAGGGGGCCGGGCAGCTCGTCGTCACCCCGCTGTACCGCGAGGCCATGCCGCTGCTGCGCTACAACCTGGAGGACGACGTCGAGGTCTCGTACGACGACTGCGACTGCGGCTGGCACCTGCCCACGGTCCGGGTCCTCGGCCGGGCGGCGTTCGGCCACCGCGTCGGCGACGCCAAGGTCACCCAGCACCGGCTGGAGGAGGTCGTCTTCTCCCTCCCCGACGCCTACGGGGTGTACTTCTGGCGCGCCCGCGCCGAGCCGGTGTCGCTGCGCATCGAGGTCGAAGTCCCCCCGGAGCACCGCGCGGACGCCGAGGCGGCGCTCGCGGCGGCCGTACGCGCCGAGTTCGGCGTCGACGCCGACGTCACCGGGCTGCCGCCGGGGTCCCTGATCCCGCGCGACGCGCTCACGAACATGCCCGACGTGGTCAAGCCGCGCAGCCTGTTCGGCCCCGACGAGGACTGGAGCAAAGCGCTCCTCTACTACTGAGGAGGACGAAGGCATGTCGCAATTGAGGGTGGCCGTCGTCGGCGCCGGGATCGCCGGCCTCGCCTTCGCCGCCGCCCTGCGGCGGGGCGGCGCCGACTGCCACGTCTACGAGCAGGCGGAGCAACTGGCCGAGGTGGGGGCGGGGGTGCAGGTGGCGCCCAACGCGACCCGGCTGCTCCACCGGCTCGGCCTGCGCGGCCGGCTCCGCGCCGCCGCCGTCGCCCCGGAGGCGATCGAGATGCGGCGCTGGGACGACGGCCTGATGCTGCAGCGCACCCCGCTGGGCGACAGGTGCCTGCGCCGCTTCGGGGCGCCGTACTACACCGTGCACCGCGCGGACCTGCACGCCGCGCTGCTCTCCGAACTGCCGCCGGACCGGCTGCACCTCGGCGCCCGGCTCGTCGCCGTCACGCAGGACGCGGGCGAGGCGCGGCTGCACCTGGCCGACGGGCGGACCGTCACCGCGGACGTCGCCGTGGGCGCGGACGGCATCCACTCGGCGGTGCGCGAGTGGTTCGTGGCCGACTGGCCGCGCTACTCCGGGCAGACGATCTACCGCGGACTGGTGCCGGCCGAGCGGGTGCCCCACCTGGTGGCGGAGCCGCGGGTGCGGCTCTGGTTCGGGCCGGACCAGCACTGCGTGTGCTACCCGGTCTCGGGCGGGGCGCAGGTGAGCTTCGGCGCCACCGTGCCCGCCGCCTCCTGGGAGGTGGAGTCCTGGTCGGCGCGGGGCGACCTCGCCGGGCTGAAGGCGGCGTACGCGGGCTGGCACCGGGACGTCGCGCTGCTGCTCGACGCGGCGCAGACGGTGAGCAGATGGGCGCTGCACGACCGCGACAGCATCGACCGGCTCAGCTGGGGCCGGGTGGCCGTCATCGGCGACGCCGCGCACCCCATGCTCCCGTTCCAGGCGCAGGGAGCGAACCAGGCGATCGAGGACGCCGTCGTGCTCGCGCACTGCCTCGCCGAGGCGGGCGCGGGCGCCGCGCCGGACCGGCTGCGCGCCGCCCTGCACCGCTACGAGCGCATCCGGCTGCCCCGTACCACCCGGATACAGCGCCAGTCCCGCGCCAACGCCGGCACCTTCCACCTGGCCGACGGCGCCGCGCAGCGGCGCCGCGACACCGGCGCCCTCGCCGAGCCGGGGCTCGACCGGCACCAGTGGCTGTTCGGGTACGACGCCGAGCAGGCAGTCGCCACGACCAGCAGGAGTTCATGATGGAACTGACCGGAATCGAGTCGACCGTCGCCCTGGTCACCGGGGCGGCACAGGGCATCGGCGCCGCCGTGGCCACGACCCTGGCCGGCGCCGGAGCGCACCTCGCCGCCGCGGACCGGAACACGGAGAAGCTCGCCACGGTCGTCGCCAAGCTGGAGGCGGAGGGCACGACGGCACGCGGCTACGCCGTCGACGTGTGCGACAGCGCGGCGGTGGACGCCGTCGTCGCGCGCGTCGAGGACGAGCTGGGGCCGGTCGGCATCCTCGTCAACGCCGCCGGCGTCATGCACACCGGCCGCGTCGTGGACCTGCGCGACCGGCAGTGGACCGAAACCCTCGCGGTCAACGCCGGCGGCGTGTTCCACGTCTCGCGCGCGGTGGCGCGGCGGATGATCCGCCGCGGGCGCGGTGCGATCGTCACGGTGGCGTCCAACTCCGCCGGCGTGCCGCGTACCGAAATGGCCGCGTACGCCGCCTCCAAGGCCGCCTCCGCCCAGTTCACCCGCTGCCTGGGGCTGGAGCTGTCCGGCTACGGCATCCGCTGCAACGTCGTCTCGCCCGGCTCGACGGACACGCCCATGCTGCGCGCCATGCACGTCGACGACCCCGAGCTGCGGGAGGTGGTCGAGGGCATGCCGGCGGAGTACCGCGTGGGCATCCCGCTGCACAAGCTGGCCCAGCCGCGGGACGTGGCGGAGGCCGTCGCGTATCTGGTGTCCGACCAGGCGGGCCACGTCACCATGCACGACCTCTACGTCGACGGCGGCGCCTCCCTGCACGTCTGACGCCGCCGGTGCACCTCAGACCCCCAGCCCCCCAGACCCCAGGCCACCAGGAAGGGAACACCACCGTGTCGGAACGCACTCACGTCGTCGTCATCGGCGGAACGTCGGGGATCGGGCGGCACTTCGCCCAGACCTGCGCCGACCGCGGCAGCGACGTCGTCATCACCGGCCGCGCCGAGGACCGTACGAAGGCCGCCGCCGACGAGATCGGCGGCCGGACCCGCGGACTCGCCCTGGACCTGGCCGACACCGCGGGCGTCGTCGCCGCCCTGGCCGGCGTCGAGCGGGTCGACCACCTCGTGCTGACGGCGCTCGACCGGGACCGCAACACCGTGCGCGACTACCGCCCGGACGACGCCGCGCGGCTGCTGACCGCGAAGCTCGTCGGCTACACCGCGGTCCTGCACGCGCTCGCCCCGAAGATGCCCGGGCACGGCGCCGCCGTCCTGCTCGGCGGACTGGCCAGCCACCGCCCGTACCCGGGCTCGACCAGCGTGACCACCGCCAACGGCGGCATCGGCGCGCTGGTGCGGACCCTCGCGGTCGAGCTGTCGCCGATCCGCGTCAACGCCCTGCACCCGAGCATCGTCGCCGACACCCCGTTCTGGAGCGACAAGCCGGCCGCGCGCGCCGCCGCGCAGGAAAAGGCCCTGACGAAACGGCCGGTGACGATGCGGGACTGCACCCACGCGATCGACTTCCTGCTGGAGAGCCGTGCCGTCAACGGCATCAACCTGAACATCGACGGCGGCGACGTCCTCATCTGACAGCCACGTGAATCCCCACGCGCGGGCACGCCAATTCCCCCGCCGCGCCCGCAGATCGCGTGAATGGGTCATGTCCACGCGGAAGCGGTGTCCAACACTGCAGTGATGACCGCCACGTCCGGACGTCGTCGTCCAGGCGTCCCTGCCAAGGAGGTGTCATGAGTTCGACGGACTCGTCGCCGGGTGGCGACCGCTACGTCGCCGTTCACGGCAGCGCCGGGTTCAAGTCCCTGCAGCGCCAGACGAATTCCTTCCTCATCCGGGCGAGCGTCCTCTTCTTCGGATGGTGGTTCACCGGGACCTCGCTGGCCGCGTTCGCCCCCGGCTTCTTCCGGCAGGAGATCGGCGGCCCCGTCAACGTCGGGCTGCTCTTCATGTTCCTGACGTTCGTCGTCGTCGTGACGGTCTGCGCGTCGTACCTGCGCTACGCCGCGGGCCGGCTGGACCCCCTGACCGACCAGGTCCGGGCGGAACTGGGAGGAGAGCCGCGATGAGCACGACCCTCGCCGACCCGCCGCCGCCCATCGACAACACCTGGGCGGTACCCGAGATCGCGATACCCGCGACGATAGCCGTCGCCGTCGCCGTGTACTTCGTCGTGAAGGCGGCCCGCGGCAGCGTGCGCACCTCCGACGACTTCCTCATCGCGGGCCGGCGGATCGGGCCCGCACAGAACGCCGTCGCGCTGGCGTCCGCGCCGCTCATGTACTCCACTCTGTTCATCATCACCGGGCACATCGCGCTCAACGGCTACGACGCCGCGATGCTGCTGACCGCCTTCACCACCTCGATGGTGCTCGGCGTGCTGCTCTTCGCCTCGCCCATACGCAACCTCGGCGGACACACCCTCGGCGACATCTTCGCGATGCGCGCGGAAGAACGCACGGCGCGCAAAGCGGCGGCGGTCGTCACGCTGCTGATCTACGGGATGTTCACGATCATCAGCCTCGCGGCGATCGCCTTCATCTTCAACCGCTGGTTCGGCCTGGAGAACGTCGCGGGACTGGGCCTGTCGGTGCTCGTCGTGGGCCTTGTCACGGTCCTGTACGCGTACATGGCCGGCATGCCGGGCGTCACCCGGCTGCTGGTGTTCAAGGCGATCCTCACGCTCACCGTCGTGCTGGTGCTGACCTTCCTGGTCCTGGCGAAGTTCAACCTGAACGTCTTCGACATCCTCGACACGGCCGAGGAGAACCGCAAGGACGTCCCCGCCGGCTACGACCTGCTCGGCCCGGGACGCGAGTTCGGCGAGGGCCAGCACCGGCTGGTCCACCTCTCCAAGCTCATCTGCGTCGCCGTCGGCGTCGCCGCCATCCCCTTCCTGTTCCTGCGCAACTTCGCCACCACCAGCGGCAAGGACGCCCGCCGCTCCGCCGGCTGGGCGTCGATGATCGTCGTCGGCGTCTACCTGTGCATGTCCATCGTCGGCTTCGCCTCCGTCGCGGTGCTCGGCTCCGAGCGGATCGGCGTGATCAAGGCCCACCGCGACATCAGCCTGCCCAAACTCGTGGACGAGCTGGGTGGACAGGTGATGGTCGGTGTGCTCGCGCCGATCGCCCTGCTGACGATCGTCGGCGTCTACGCGGCCCTGCTCATCAACGCGGTGACCTGCGTCACCAAGGACCTCAACGTCGTACGCGGCCGGACACCGGCCCCGGCCGACGAGCTGAAGGACATCCGCCGCAACACCCTGCGGATCGGCGTCGTCTCCGTGCTCGTCGGCGTCGCGATGCTGCCGGTGCGCACCCACATCTTCATCCCGACCTCGATCGACCTGGCCGGCACCGCGATCCTCCCGGCCGTCGTCTACGCCCTGTTCTGGCGCCGGTTCAACACCGCCGGGCTGAAGTGGATCGTCTACGGCGGCACCGCGCTGCTGATGTTCCTGACGGTGTTCTCCAACGGGGTGTCGGGACCGGAGGACGCCATCTTCGCCGGCGCCAACTTCAAGTTCATCGACATCGAACCGGGGCTGATCACCATCCCGGCCGGCTTCCTGCTCGGCTACCTCGGCTCGCTCAGCAGCAAGGAGCGCGACGACGTGGCCTTCGCCGAGATGCAGGTCCGCGCCCTGACCGGCGGCCTCGCGCCCGGCACCCGTAAGGCCGCGGCCGGCGTCGCCGCGACGGCGCCCGCCGTCGGCCCGAACGGACAGGGCCCGCAGGGGCACAGCCCCGACGATCCCGGCAGCCAGACCCGTACACCCAGCGAAGCCCGCTGACGACGACCGAAGACGACCGAAGACGACCGAAGCGACCCGAAGACGACCGCAGACGACTGCGACGGTGTGGGGCGGCCGAGTGCCGCCCCACACCCCTGGGGAGGCATCCGTGGATCCAGCACCGGTACTCGTCGTGGGCGCCGGCCCGGTCGGCATGGCAACCGCTCTGGCGCTCGCCCGCCAGGGCGTCCGGTGTGTGCTCGCCGACCAGAGTTTCGAGACCTCCGTACACCCCAAACTGGACTACGTGAACTCCCGCAGCATGGAGTTCCTCCGGCAGCTCGGCGTCGCCGACGACGTCCGCGCCGCCGGCGTCGCGCCCGGGCACCCGGCCGACGTCGTCTGGTCCACCGGCCTCGCCGGCGAGCCGATCACCACCTGGGCGCTGCCCTCCGTCGACGAGGAGCGCCGGCGTATTGCCGAACACAACGACGGCACCCGGTCCACCGAGCCCGGCCAGCGGATCTCCCAGATCGAGCTGGAACCGGTGCTGCGCGCGCACTGCCTGCGCCACCACCTCGTCGACCTGCGCGCCGGGCTGCGGTTCGACTCCCTGACCCAGGACGACCAGGGCGTGACCAGCCACCTGGTGGACGTCATGTCCGGCGAGCGGATCCGGCTGCGGTCCCGGTACGTGATCGGCTGCGACGGCGCGTCCAGCCGGGTCCGCGCCGTCCTCGGCATCGGCGAGGACACCTTCGGCGTCCCCGGGCTGCCCGGCGCGTTCATGGTCCACTTCAAGAGCCGCGACCGTGAGTCCCTGCACCGGCACGGGCCCTTCTGGCACTACTTCGCCTTCCGCTACGTCATCATCGCCCAGGACGAGGTGGACACCTGGACCGCGCACGTCAACGGCGCGCACCCGGACGAGTTCGACACCCCGCCCGCCGACCCGGCCGGGTTCCTGCGGGAGACCCTGGGCACCGGGCTGAAGATCGAGAAGGTGCTGCTGACCTCCCGCTGGCGCCCCGGTTTCATGCTCGCCGACCGCTACCGCGCCGGCCGCGTCCTGCTCGCCGGCGACGCCGCGCACCGCATGTTCCCGACCGGCGCGTACGGGATGAACACCGGCATCGGCGACGCGATGGACGCGGCCTGGAAGGTCGCCGTCCTGGTCCGGCACACCGGCGGCCCCGCCCTGCTCGACAGCTACGAGACCGACCGCCGCCCCGTCGGCCTGCGCAACATGCGCACCTCGCACCGGCACATCGGCGTGCACATGAAGGCGGGCACCCTGCTGCGCGAAGGCGTCCCGCCGGCCGCTGTCGCGGACTTCCTCACCGACGAGCGCGGCGAGAACGAATACCGCGGCGTCGAACTGGACTACCGCTACGACGACTCGCCCGTCGTCTGCCCCGAGGACGGCCCCGCGCCCGGCTGGAGCCCGCGCGCGTACACGCCGACGACCTGGCCCGGCAGCCGCCCGCCCAGCCTGCTGCTGGCGGACGGGTCACCGCTGTACGACCTCTTCGGCGCGGCGTTCACCCTCGTCGACTTCGCCGGCGGCGGGCGCGCCGACCCGCTGCTGAACGCCGCCGCCGCACAGGGCGTGCCCGTACGGCACACGGTGGTGCGCGACGCGACCGCGCGCGAGCTGTGGGAGCGCGATCTCGTCCTGCTCCGGCCGGACCACCACGTGGCCTGGCGCGGCAACGGCGCGCCCGCGGACCCGGACGCGGTGGTCCGGCGCGTACGGGGCGCCGCGGGCGTGACACACAGCTGACCGCAGCCGCGCCGGGTGGGTGGGAACGTCCTTCCCGGCGCGGCTCTTCGCACGCCGCGGCGCCGGCCGCCGACGGGGTGGACATCACCCCGTCGGCGGCCGGCGCCGGTCTCAGCCGTGCTCCCGTACCCGCTCCCGGTCAGCCGCCGTTCAGCTTGCGCTGGACGAACTCGTAGCTCATGTCGCCGATCTCGGGCGCGTAATGCTCCGCGGCCTCGACCGAGGACCGGAAGTTCTCGCCGGCCCAGATCCGGCTTTCGCCGCAGGCGTCGGCGTACTCCGTCCAGCTGTTCCACTGCAGCGTGATGTCGGAGGACGGGGTGACACCCGGTTCGACCACCGACGACCCCTTGGGGAAGGGGGCGGTGATCTTGATCTCGTCGGTGCCGGTGAGCTGCGGTACCTGCGCGGCGAGGGCGAGGCAGAGCGCGGAACTGGCGGACGGGTACTCGGGATGGTCGGCGGAGACCGAGTCCAGGTAGCCTTCCCACTCGCCGCCCGTGATGTCGTCGACGGTGCCCTGGCCGGGCCCGCCCCAGGCGGTCACCTTCTCGTCGCCGTACAGGTAGGCGATCGCACTGCCCGGCCGTACCGAGTCGAACTTACGCTTGTAGTACCAGGTGGCGATGGTGACGTCGACGAACGCCACGTCGGTCATGGTGACGTAGTGGACAGCCTCCTCGGTGTTGAAGTCGCCTCCCGCCACTACCGCGGTGGCCGCCCGGCCGAGGCTGAGCACCTTGTCGTCGAACACCTCGGCTGCCGCCTTCTGCTCGTCGGTCAGGTTCGCCGACGCCTTCAGCACCTCGTCCGCCTGGCGCTTGTAGGCGCGGCGGTTGTGATGGTTGCTGCTTACCGGCGGGGGGACCTTGAACTCGGTGGGGCTGTCGTACGTGAACGGCCGCACCCTGCCGTAGTGGGGGGTCGCGAACTGCTGGTCCTTGTAGACGCCCCGCGCCGAGGACGTGTTCGGCTGCCAGCGTGAGGGGTCGCGCAGCTCGTAGGCGGTGTTGACCGGCCGGTAGCCGGTGTAGTCGGAGTAGGGCCGTTTGTGGTATTTGCGGCCGTTCAGGTCGCCGTACCGGTTGCTGCCGTCGTCCTGCCGTGCCGCGATGGCCTTCTTGGCCGCGATGATGCCGATGCCGCTCGGTGTGCTGGGGTCTTCCGCGGTGTTGTCCGGATCGAGTCCGGCCTCGTTCATCATCTCGATCCACCGCGACTTGTACTGCGGTAGCACCGCGTTCAGCGAGGTGAAGGCGGCGTAGGTGACCGCGATGTTCTGGTTGCGTGTCGTGTGCTCGGATTCCGGGCGGCGGCCCATATCCGAGAAAATGCCCTCCGCGGTCGGGTGATAGGGCGCGATGGCGTCGAACCACGGAAGTTCGATGAGCATGATGAGGTCCACGGTCAGCGACACCGCACGGCCCGAATCCTGCTCCCGCGACACCGGCTGGAACTTGGGATAGACGACTTCCAACAGCACGTTGTCATGGTTGATGTCGAAGCCGTCGTCCTGTGACGACGCCGGCACCGCACTGGTCAGGGTCCCCGTCAGCGCCGCCGCGGTGGCGATGGCCACCGCGTATCCCAGACGTCGGTTCCGCAGCCGTGTTAATTTCGCCACCGGACAATCTCCTTGTTCGTGCGTGGGGTGGATCCGCGATGTGGCGCGCCTTATTCCGCAAGGGGGTTGCACACTGCTGAAGGACGCTAGTCCCGCCGTCAGAAGCGGGTCCACTGCTCGATCGGGTAGTGCGCACTACCCATGCTGGAGCATTTGCGGATGTTGCCCGCGCGGATGCCGCCGGGAAGGATTCCGCCGGGAACGGGTTTCGCTCTGGCTCCTACGGGTCGACGGGTGGGTGCGCGCATGCGGAGCAGCGGGGAGTCAGCGGAACGGGACCGTCACCCGCCGGCGCGGGTTCCGGCCGCGGCCGTCGCGGTGCCGGTGGCGTCGCTGCTGCCCGGCGACTCGCCCCGGCTCACCGGAGTGGACCCCGAACACGTACGCCTGCTCGCCGCGGTGCCGGACCTGCCGCCGGTGCTCGTACACCGCCGCACCATGCGCGTCGTCGACGGCATGCACCGGCTGCACGCCGCACTGCTGCGCGGCGATACGACCATCCCCGCCACCTTCTTCGACGGCGACGAGAAGGCGGCATTCCTGCGCGCCGTCGAGCGCAACCTCACCGGCGGGCTGCCGCTCTCCCTCCACGACCGCGAGGCGGCGGCCGTCCGCATCCTCGCGGCGTACCGGCAGTGGTCGAACCGCGCCGTCGCCGCCGCCGTCGGCCTGTCCCCGACGACGGTGGGCGCGATCCGGCGGCGCTCCTTCGTCCCGCCGGCGGGCGGGGACGGGGGCGGCGACGGCGCGGGTGACGCCGGCGCGGGTGACGCCGGCCGGGTGGGCCGGGACGGCCGGGTCCGCCCCCTGGACGCCGCCGCCGGCCGGCTGCGGGCGAGCCGGGTGATCGCCCGGCACCCGGACGCGTCGCTGCGCGCCATCGCCCGGGCGGCGGGCATCTCGGTGGGCACGGCCCACGACGTACGCGAACGCCTGCGCACCGGCCGCGACCCCCTCCCGCCCCGGCCCGCGACCCCCGGGCCACCGCCGCCCCCGCCCCCGGGCGGAACGTCGGGCGGATCTTCGGGCGGACGGCGCGGCGCCGAGTGGCGCACGGTGCGCGACGGCCTGGGCCGGGACCCCTCGGTGCGGTACGCGGAAGGCGGCCGGGCCTTCCTGGCCTGGGCCGACGACCACGTGCTGGCGCCGGACGACCGGGACGAGCTGGTCGACGCGGTGCCGCCGCACTGGCGCGGGGCCGTGGCGGAGGTGGCCCGGTCGTGCGCCGCGGCCTGGCTGGAGTTCGCACGCGAGCTGGAGCAGCGCACCTGACGCTTCTGCGTCCCGCTGGGCGGACATGGGGACCAGAAATCTTCCTCAAAACGCTTAATTCGGGCCCACATCTGCGCCCACTCCTTCTTCACCCGGGCCAGCTCGCCCGTGCGCCTACGGCAGGGCGGGGCCGCGGGTGCCGGTGACCTTCCAGACCTTGCCGTTCGCCTTCGCCAGCAGATACAGGTCGCCCGCCGCGTCCTGCCCGAAACGCAGGTCGACGCGGGTGTCGCCGGCCAGGTCCGGCGCGGAGACCTGCTCGCCGGTGGCGGCGTCGTAGAGCCTGAGCTGATGGATCGTGGCCATCTGCGCGGCGCCGCGGTCCATGTCTTCGGTCCGGGTGGCGAAGACGCGGCCGTCGACGAGGTCGCCGAAGACGTACGTGCCGCGCAGGTTGCTCAGGTCGTCGCCGCGGTAGACGAAGCCGCCGGAGACGGCCCGGCCGATGTCGGAGGTGCAGTCCCAGTCGGCCGGCGGGTCGTGGTCGTAGGCGGCCACGGGGTAGGTGTAGCCGTACTTGTCGTCGTCGGGCGGCAACGGCTTGTACGCGTCGCACGGGTCGGCCGGGTTCTTGTCGAAGACGAACGGCCCTTCGCGCTCGCTCCAGCCGGAGTTGTCCCCGGCCCGTACCTCGTAGACGGACTCCACGGCGTGCTGGCCGATGTGGCCGAGGTACATCCGGTTCCCGCCGCCGGTGTCCCAACTGAAGCGGTGCGGGTCGCGGAAGCCGTAGGCGTAGATCTCGCCGAGCGCGCCAGGGCGGTCGGCGAAGGGGTTGTCGGCGGGGATGCCGTACGCGCCGTTGGCGCTGTCGGTGCCGCGCGGGTCGATCCGCAGCAGCTTGCCGTGCGGCAGCGCGAGGTTCTGCGGCTCCGTGGTCTTGACGCCGGTGCCGCCGTCGCCCACGGCGACGTAGAGCTTGCCGTAGTCGGCGCCGCCCTCGCGGGCGGTGGGGTTGAAGGCGATCTGCTGGATGCCGTGGATGCGGCCGCTGAAGCCGAGCCGCAGCACCTCGCGGCGGGTGCCGGAGAAGGCGCCGGCGGCCGGGTCGTCGGCGGTCCACTCGGTGATGATGCCGTGGTAGCCCGTGTCCGGCTGCGGGGTGAGGTCCGGCTCCTTGTCGGTGGTCGAGGCCAGCTCGGTGTGCACGGTGTAGAAGATGCCGTTGCGCGCGAAGTCGGGGTGGAAGGCGGCGTAGCCGAGGCCCTGGCCCAGGCCCTGGCCGGAGAAGAACTGCGGCGCGAAGGTGGCGCCGACGTCGAGGTACGGGCGGGGCTGCGCGCCGTCCTCGACGAGGTACAGCGTGCCGTTGAGGTCGGGCACCGCCTTGCGGCCGGAACCGTCCGGGAGTTCGGCGAGCGCGTTGATCCGGGCGTGCCGCATCAGCCGCGGGTCGGTCGGCGGCGGCGTCGGCTCCGACTTCGGGAACTGCGCGTACTCCTGGACGACCAGCCCGAGTTCCGCCGGCACGGGCCTGGGGAGGATCGGGTCGCCGGGCGCGGCGGCGGGCGCGGGCGGCGCGGTGGCCGGCTCGGTGCGGGCCTCGGCGGGGGCGGTCAGGAAGGCGGTCGCGGCGACGGCCCCAGCGAGGATCGGGGCGAGTATCGGGGCGAGGCGGCGGGGCGGGCGCTTGCGGCCGGTGGGTGTGGGCATGCCGGGACTCCGTTCTGGGGTGGTGCGCGTTGCCCGTGCGCTACGGGCGGGGGTGCGGCGGGTGCGCGACGGGCGCGGGTACGGGCGCGGGGGTACGGGCGCGGGTGTGGGTACGCGGGCGCGTGCGGCTCAGGGCCGCGACGAGGTCATCAGCCGGTACTGCGCCCGCACCTGCCCGTCGGACAGCTCGCTGTCGAGGAACATCAGGCTGTCCATGCGGCAGTTGCAGGGATTGCGCTCCCGCGTGTTCTGCGGGAAGCTCCCGCCGATCTTGATGCCCGCCGGATCCGTCGGCGAGGCGCGGTGCTCGCCGGGTTCCGCGACCTGCCAGGGGTCGCCGGGGACGGCGTAGAAACCGTCGAGGCGTTCGCCGTTGCGGAACAGCGCCATGGTGCCGTCGGTGTAGTCGAACGTCGCGGCCAGGAACACCCACTCGTCCGGCGGCAGCAGTCGGCGCCAGTCCGCGGCGGCGGCGAACGTCTGCGAGGCGCCCTCGTCGAGCCGCCGGCCCAGCGCCACGAGCCGCAGCTCGCCGTCCACCTCGATCAGCTCCAGCAGGGCCCGTACGCCGTGGCCGTCGGAGTTGCCGGCGAGCACGCCGGCCAGGCCGACGGCGCCGTAGCGGTCGGCCGGGTCGGGGGTGGTGGAGTCGGGGGCGGGGTTGTCGCCCGCCACCTTGAACCACCCCATGACGGTGGCGGCCTTCGCCCCGTTGAACGCGCCCATGCCGGGGATGCCTCCGGGGCCGTAGACGCCGGCCTTCCAGTCGTCGTTGCCCGCGGTGGCGGGGGAGACCTGGGCGGTCTGCAGCGCGCTGCCGGCGCCCGGGTACGCGCGGTCGGGCACGCGCATCGCGGCGCCGCCGTTGACGAGTTCGATGTCGGTGCCGGAGCGGCCCCGGTCCTGTTCGAGGGCGGGGCTGCCGCTGACCGGGTGGGTGAAGTCGTAGTACGCGGCGAGGTTCGGCAGCAGCTCGGGGAGCACGTCCGGTGCGCCCCGCTCCGCCGCCCCCGGTCCGTCCGCGGTCTGCACCGCCTGAACCGGCCCGGCCGCCAGGGCGGTCAGGGCCAGCGCCGCCGCGGCGGCGATCATGCGCGCGGCAACGCCCCTTGTGTGCTTGTGCATTGCGTCATCTCCCCTGCCCGAAGAGGACGTTGATGGTTCGGTAGCGTTTAGTAAGCGCTTGCTGTACGTCCCGCTGCGGACCGTATCCGTGCGACGTGAGCGCGTCAAGAAAGCCGGCGCCGCCGCGGCGCCCGCGTCACCGCCCGGCCGGGCTGATACGCATGGCCGCGCCGCCGCCCGCGACCAGTTGCAGAGTGAGCACGCCGGACGCGCGCACCACCCGCCCTCCGTCGCCCCGGGCAGCCCTGCCCCGCCGGTCTGCCCGGACAGCCTCAGCGGGCTCTCCGCATATCCGAGATGCGCTTCTCAGGAAAAATCTGCAGGATATCTGGCAACGCAGAGGGGAGCTGCCGTGCAGACACCACAGGTCCGGGATCCGCACTGGCGCGTCGCGCGCTCCGACGAACTGCTCCGCGAAGAGCAGCGGCAGGCCGCCCGGCCCGCCGAACCCGACCTGCAGCGCATCGTCGACTGGTTGCGCGGGCACATCGACGCGCACGTCGCGCTCGTCTGGAGTACGGGGACGGTCGCCGCGGCCTCCGCGGGGTTCCCCCGCGCTGTGCTGGGCATGCTGGCGCCCGCGCTCGCCCGGCTCGGCGACGGCCGCAGCGGGGTCGCCGGGCTGGAGGCCGCCGGGCTGCACCTGCACGTCGAAGCCCTCGCCCCGCAGCCCGAGCCCGCCGGAGCCCGCTCCCGCGCGGCTGTTTCCGGCGACGGCGACAACCCCGGCGACCCCGGTGACAGCGACAACCCCGGCGACGGCCACGCACCCGGCCCCTGGCCCGCCGGGCCCGCGCGGCCGGTGCTGGTGGTCGCCGGCGCGGCACCGCCCGCCCGCGAGGCCGCCCGCCTCGCCTCGGACGCCGCCCGCTCGGCCGCGCTCCTGCTGCGCCTGCACGAGGCCGCCGTGGCGCACCGCAAGTACGAGTACAAGGCCCGGCAGGTCCGCTTCGGCGTCCTCCAGGCGCTGCTGGCCGGCGACCCCGAGCTGGCCCGGCGGATGACCACCGGCGACGTACCCGAACTCCTCGACGCCGCCACCCTGCGGGTCTACCTCCTGCACTGTCCCCCGGCCGAGCGCGACCGGATCGTGCTCGATCTCCAGGACCCCTCGGGCTACCACGACCGCGACCTCATCGTGCACTGCCCGGTGTTCCGCGAGCACCTCATCTGCCTCGTCGCCGAGGGCCCCGACGACCACGCACCCGGCGGCCGGGGCGCGGCGCTGCGCCGGCTGGCGCGCGACGGCGCGGGCTACGCCCTGGGCATCAGCGCCGTCCACGCGCTGGAGGCCACCCCGCAGGCGTACGAGCAGGCCCGGCACGCGCTCTCCGTGGCCCTGAACCTGCCCGGCGGCGTGGCGTTCTACCGCGGTGAGTCGTCCTTGGCCCAACTCCTGCCGCGGCCGGGCGCGGTCGAGTGGGCCCGCGCGTTCCTGCGCCCGCTGGCCGGCGTGCCCCGGCTCACCACGCACGTCCTGCGAGTCGGGCTGACGGCGCCGCGCTCGGGGGCCGGCCGGCTTCTGGGGATCAGCCGCAACACGGTGGCGGCCCACTTCAGACGTGCGGAACAGCTGCTGGGCCTGGACCTCGGCGAGGTGGTCCCCCGGGCGCTGCTTCACCTCGCCCTGGCCCTCGCCGACCCCCCGACTGCCGGCCCGCGGGGTTCGGTCCCGCCGGCCGCCGGACCCGGGACCGCCCGCGCCCGGGCCGCCGACGCCGCGTCCGCCCTCGCCGCACTCGTCTGCTCGCCGTCCGCCACGGCCTGGGCCGCGGCCTTCCTCCACCCCCTGGACGACACGCTGCGCACCACCGTACGAGCCTGGGTGGACGCCAACGCCGACGCCCAGCGCACCGCCCGCGGCCTCGGCATCAGCCGCAACACGGTCAGGGCCCGGCTGCGTACCGCCGAGGCCCTGCTCAACCGGGACCTCCTCAACAGCGGCTTCGGCGTCTACGATCTGGTCCACGCCCTCGCCATCGCCGAAGGGGGATCCGCGGTCGGCGGTCCCTCGGGGGTGCCCTCCGGGGGCCCGGGCGGCCCCGTCGCCGGCCGGCGACCTCTCGGCCGCGCGGGTGGTGTACACCCTGGGGAGGAGGCGACCCCGGCATGACGGTCCGCCGGGGCGACGGCCACAGGCGCCTCCTCCCGTAATCTGTGGCCATGGAAGTCGAGCGTGGCGAGCAGGGGGAATCGAGGATGGAGAAGGCCAGCACCGACGCTCCGGTGGCGAAGGTGGACGAGCCGGAGAAGCCGGAGGCGCCCGAGCACCAGGCGTGGGGGTCGAAGGCGCCGGGCTTCATCCAGCGCTCCCGAGCGCTGCACGTGAGCTGGCAGGTCGGGGTCTTCATCATCGGTCTGGCCATAGTCATCGGCGGCATCATCCTGCTGCCGCTGCCCGGGCCCGGCTGGCTGGTGATCTTCGCCGGCATGGCCGTGTGGGCGACGGAGTTCGTGTGGGCGCAGATAATCCTGCGCTGGACCAAGCGGAAGGTCACCGAGGCCGCGCAGCGCGCGCTCGACCCGAAGGTCCGCCGGCGCAACGTCATCCTGACCACCGTCGGCCTGGTGATCTGCGGCGTGCTGCTCGGCATCTACCTGTACAAGTTCGGCATGGAGATGCCCTGGAACGTCTGACGGCCCGCAGACGCGCGGTCCCGTCACGCACGGTCCCCGTCCCGCGCGTCTCTCTCCGGCCCCGGCGGGCAGCCCTCGGCTGCGTGCCGGGGCCGGGTCTTCTGTACGGGTGCGCTCCCAGCCCGACCAGGGGAAGGACATCGGAGGGCAGCGCCGGCTCACGGGTCGGGGAGGGTCAGCCGCTGGTCGCCGCAGGCCAGGCGCTCGGATTCGGCCGCCACATACTGGGGGAGGAGAGTGCGGATGTCTTCGGGGTGGTCGGAGTCGCGGGCCTGGACGACGAAGACGACCAGGCCCGTCTGGCACCTGGCGCCGTACAGGCCCCGGTCCGCGCGGAGGCTTCCGTAACCGTGGGCGGCGCCCCTGACCCGGTCGCCGCGGCGCAGCAGCTCGTCGATGAAGACCTGGGCCAGCCGGGGGTCCTCGACCGTCATCAGTCGCAGCAACGGAGCCGACGTGCCGTACTGCCGGTCGCAGGTGCGTACCGGCCCGGTGACGGGGGTGACCAGGGACCGCCAGCGGTCGTCCCGCCAGCGCGCCGGCGCCCGAAGGCCGTCGATGCCGCAGAACGCGCCGGGCTCGTCGGGTGCGGGCCGCGGAGGCCGCGCCATGCCGTCCGCGGGGTCGGCGACGGCGCCGTCGCAACCGAGGTCGGCGCTTACGGAGTTGACCAGCTCGACGACGATACGGGCCAGCGCGTTGCGCTCGGCCGCGGCAACCTCCGCGCCCTCCTCCGCCGGCGGGCCGGCGACGTCCACGACGGTCGGACCCTCGTACTCCGCCGGCCGGCCCTTGCAGCTGTCCGGGATCGCCAGCCAGGCCCGTTCGTCGGAGGCCATGCCGAGCATGTCGCCGCCCAGCGGCGACATGCGGCCGCCGAGGAACCGGTCGGCCCACTCGCCGGCGGTGCCACTCCACTCGCCGGCGGAGCCGCCCGGGTTCCCGCTCAGCTTGTGCAGGCGCGCGGTGAGGGCCGTCCCGGTGCTGCCGGAGCCGTCCGTGCGGGAGAGCCGGCAGGTTCCTTCGAGCCCGCCGGGGTACGAGGTCGTGGAGACCGGCGGGAGTTCGGCGGCGTCGAGCGCGCCGGGGTCGTCGACGAGCGGGGAGAGCGCGTCCCGGTCCAGGGCGCCCCAGCACACCTCGTCGGCGGCGAACACGCCGGCCTCGGCCTGCCAGGCGACGGCGGTGCCGCCGAGGAGCGCACCGGCGAGGGCGGCGGCGAGCACGGGCCGCAACCGCCCGCGCAGCAGGCGGCGTGGGTGCCACCGGCGACGTGGCGGCGACCCGGCGGAAGCAGCGGGCACGGAGCCGGCGTCAGTGCCCGGCCCGGCCCTCTCCCCGGCCCTCTCCCCGGCCCTGTCCCCGGCCCTGTCCCCGGCCCCGTCCCGGGCCCTGTCCCCGTCCCCGGCCCCGTCTCGGGGCCGGAGCCCGGAACCGGATTCCGTACCGCTGTCCGCACGCGGTTGTCGTTCGTCCGTCATCGGCCGGACCTCCCGGGGGCGAGCGGTGCGCAGCCCAGCCGCTGCGTGACGGCGTCGGTGAACGCCACGAAGTGCTCCGGCCCGCCATCGTCGGTGCCCTGCACCAGCACGAACACCGTGGACCGGCCCGCGCACTCGGCCCGGGCGGCCAGGTAGTCCGCGGTGAAGTCGCCGGTGCCCCGCCAGCCCTCGTCCGGCGGCGCCTCCCCGGCCACGTCGGCGACGAGCGAGACGAGCCGCGGCTCGGCGATCATCGCGAGGCCGAAGGACAACTCCCCCTCCTCGTCCAGCTCGCCGCCGCTCACCCAGGGCGGGACCGACACCGAGCAGGTCTGCAGCTCCCGGGTCACCGCACTCACCTGGGGCTGGAGGTCCTCCAGTTGCTCCTCCGTGCCCTCGACGTCCAGGCCCCGTACGCGGCAGGTGTCCCGGCCCGCCGTCACCAGGCCGTCGTCCGGATCCTCCGGCAGGGTGAACACCGGCGAGGTGACGCGCAACGGCTTCCCGGCGGCGCAGCCGGCCAGCTCCATGCCGCGGTTCGCGGCGGCGACGAGCAGCACGGCGGTCTCGCGCACGCCGCCCAGACTCGGCTGCGCGTCCGCGTCGAGCGCGACGGTGGCCGGCCGGCCGTCGGCGGCGGCGCACCGCTCGGGCAGCACGAGCAGCCCGCCGCCGGCGGAGACCACCCCCGGCAGCCCGTCGGGCAGCGGTACGGAGTCGGGGAAGAGGAAGCCGCCGAGCCACGACATGCGCTCCGCCGGGTCCTTCGGGGCGGGCCCGTAGGCGACCCGTACCGTGCCGCGGTACCCGCTGGGTCCCCGCGAGTCGTCGAGGGTGACCTCGCAACTGCCGTGCGGGCGCCCGGGCGTCGGTGCGTCGTCGGTCCCCGTGCGGCGGCCCTCGTCACCGAGCACGCCGGGCTCCTGCCAGGCGCCCCAGCAGAATCGGTCGGGGGCGAAGGGGCCCGCGTCCGCGGCCCAGGCGCCGAGCCCGCCGGTGAGCACGCCGGCGAGCACGACGGCCGCCGCGCCACCCGCGACCAGCCTTCTGCGTGTCCGCAGCACACGTCCCAGCCGCTCCCGGCGGCTCCCGCCTTCTCCGGCCACGTCTGCCTCGTCCGGCATCTGCCCGCTGTCTCCGTCCGCACCTCGCGCGATTCGCTTCAGTGTGTCCCACCGACCTGAGCGAAACCTGACGAGCGGCCGGCCGCCGCGGGTTCAACCCGGGCGGGACGGCTCGGGGAGCCCCGGCGCCGACGGCGAACACGGAAAGCACGCGCCGTCCGTCCCCACCCGGACGTCCGCACCGGGCGGGGACGACCGGGTGGGGTACCGGGCCCGGCCGCGCTCAGTCCGCGTCGTCCTCCGCGACGGTCTGGAGGATCTGCTCGCCGTACTTCGCGAGCTTGTTCTCGCCGACTCCGCTCACCGACTCCAGCGCGGCGAGCGACCCCGGGCGCTCGGTGGCGATCTGCCGCAGCGTCGCGTCGTGGAAGATCACGTACGCGGGCACCCCCTGCTCTTTCGCGGTCGCGCCCCGCCACGCGCGCAGCCGCTCGAACAGCCCGGCCGCCTCCGCCGGCAGGTCGGCCGCCTCGGCCCGGCCGGCCCCGGAGCCCTTCGACCGCGCCGCCTTCGCCGCCCGCGCGGGCTCGGTGCGCAGCGGCACCTTGCGACCCCGGTACAGCACGTCGTCGGCGTCCTCGGTGAGCACGAGCGTGCCGTAGTCGCCCTCGACGGCGAGCAGCCCCTTGGCGAGCAACTGCCGTACGACGCCGCGCCACTCGTGCTCCGCGAGGTCGGCGCCGACGCCGAAGACCGACAGCGAGTCGTGGTCGTGCTGGATGACCTTGGCCGTCTTCCGGCCCAGCAGGATGTCGACGATCTGGCCGGCGCCGAACTTCTGCCGCCGCTCGCGCCGCAGCCGGACCACCGTCGACAGCAGCTTCTGCGCGGCGACCGTGCCGTCCCACGACTCCGGGGGCGTCAGGCACGTGTCGCAGTTGCCGCACGGCGAGCCGCTCTGGCCGAAGTAGGCGAGGAGCTGCGAGCGCCGGCAGTCGACGCTCTCGCAGAGCGCCAGCATCGCGTCGAGGTGCGCGCCCGCCCGCCGCCGGTGCGCGTCGTCGCCCTCGGAGCCGTCGATGAGCTTGCGCTGCTGCACCACGTCCTGCAGCCCGTACGCCAGCCACGCGGTGGACGGCAGCCCGTCCCGGCCGGCGCGGCCCGTCTCCTGGTAGTAGCCCTCGACGGACTTCGGCAGGTCGAGATGGGCGACGTAGCGCACATCGGGCTTGTCGATGCCCATGCCGAACGCGATCGTGGCGACGATCGCCACGCCCTCCTCGCGCAGGAAGCGCGACTGGTGCTCGGCGCGTGTCGCCGCCGGCAGGCCGGCGTGGTACGGCAGCGCCTCGATCCCGTTGCGTACGAGGAACTCCGCGGTGTCCTCCACCGACTTGCGCGACAGGCAGTAGACGATGCCCGCGTCGCCCGCATGCTCGGTGCGCAGCAGCTCCAGGAGCTGCTTCTTCGGCTCGCGCTTGGGCACGATGCGGTACTGGATGTTGGGCCGGTCGAAGCTCGCCACGAAGTGCCGCGCCTGCTCCAACTGCAGCCGGCCGGCGATCTCCGCGTGCGTGGCCTTGGTCGCCGTGGCGGTCAGCGCGATGCGCGGGACGTCCGGCCAGCGCTCGGACAGCGCGGACAGCGCCAGGTAGTCGGGCCGGAAGTCGTGCCCCCACTGCGAGACGCAGTGCGCCTCGTCGATGGCGAACAGCGCGATCGTGCCGCGGTCGAGCAGCCGCAGCGTGGACTCCACCCGCAGCCGCTCGGGGGCCAGGTAGAGCAGGTCGATCTCGCCGGCGACGAACTCGGCCTCCACCATCCGGCGCTCGTCCGGGTCCTGCGTCGAGTTCAGGAAGCCGGCGCGTACGCCGAGGGCGCGCAGCGCGTCGACCTGGTCCTGCATGAGGGCGATCAGCGGCGAGATCACCACGCCCGTGCCGGGGCGCACCAGCGCCGGGATCTGGTAGCACAGGGACTTGCCGCCGCCTGTGGGCATCAGCACGAGGGCGTCGCCGCCACCCACCACGTGGTCGATGATCTCCTGCTGACCCTCGCGGAACGACTCGTAGCCGAAGACCTTGCTGAGGACTCGAAGCGCCTCGGTGGAACTCATCGGGCGAGTTTATGCCCCGCCGCCGACACCGCGCCGGGCGGTCGGCCGGGCCGGACGCGTCCACGGCTACGCCCCGGCCACCGCGCGCAGGGCGCGGTCGCGGTACTCCCGGGGCGGCATCCCGTACGCCGCGCGGAAGGCCCGGCTGAAGGCCGCCGCCTCGGCGAAGCCCCAGCGGGCGGCTATCCGGTGGATCGGGGTGGCACGCAGCGCCGGCTCCGCGAGGTCGCGGCGGGCGCGCTCCAGGCGCTGCCGACGGACGGTCTCGGTGACGGAGGTCTCGTGCGCCTGGAAGAGCCGGTGCAGATAGCGGGTGGAGATGTGGTGCGCCGCGGCGATGACGTCCGGCGTCAACTCGGTGTCGTGCACGTGCTGCTGGATGAACGAGCGGATGCGGAGCAGCAGCGTCTGCTGCCGCGTCTCCGGCTCCAGCGGCGACTCGGCGTCCAGCAGGTGCCCGATCACGGCGGTGACCAGCTCCAGGGTGACGGCCCCCAGCCGGGGCACGTCGGCCGGGCGGTACGCGCCGGGTTCCTCGGTGAGCCGGACCAGGAACCCGGCCAGCAGCCCGGCGACCCCCTCCCCGGCGGGCAGCCGCCGTCCGTCCAGCACGTCGGGCCGGTGCGCGGGCAGCGGCAGCAGTGCCCTCGGGACGGCGGCGACCACGCCGCGGAACGGGCCGGTGAGGCCGGTCGCGAACGGCTGCGACCCGCTCACGTACAGGTAGTCCGGCCGGCACTCCACCCGCCGCCTGCCCAGCTCCAGCCGCACCGTGCCGCGCACCGGCACGATGACGTGGTACGACTCGGAGTCGTCGGCCGGGGCCGGCCGGGCAGCGGTCATCCGCAGCGACGTCACCTCGGTCGCGCACACCTGCGCGACGCCCAGGTCGATCATCCGCAGCACCGAGGCGCAGCCCTCCGCCGCGTCGGCCTGCACCTCGACCGGTTCCTGCGACCGCGTGGCGCACTCCCGCCCGGCCCCCGGGCGATCGCCCTCGTCGAGGTGGTCGCTGCGGAACTCCTGCACGAACATGGCTTTCCCCCCGTGGCCGGCTCCCGGCCTGCACCGCCGCCGCCGGCAGGCGACGGGAGAGGACGCTAGGCCGGGCGGTGTCCGGCGGGCAAGGCGCACGCTGCCCAGCCGGCGCGGCCGGGCTGTGCACGGTGCACAGCCCGGCCGGCGCCACCGGTCGCTCGTCTCCGACCCGGCGAGGGCTCCGTGGGACGGGAACGCCCGGGAGTCCTCCCGCGCGACGGCGGGAGGGCTCCGCGGGCCGGTACGGCTAGAGCGTGAAGCCGGCGGGGAACGGGTCCGCGGGATCGAGCAGGTACTGGCCCATGCCCGTGATCCACGCCCGGCCCGTCACCGTCGGCACCTGCGCCGGCAGCCCCCCGACCCCGGTCTCAGCCTCCAGCCGGCCGGTGAACACCGTGCCGAGCAGCGACTCGTTGACGAAGTCCGCCCCCAGCCCCAGCTCCCCGCGCGCGTACAGCTGCGCCATCCGCGCGCACGTGCCCGTGCCGCAGGGGGAGCGGTCGAACCAGCCCGGGTGGATGACCATCGCGTTGCGCGCGTCGGCGCCGCCGCCGGCGGCCGGCGCCGTCAGCTGGACGTGCTTGCAGCCCGCGATCCCGGGCTCGGCCGGATGCACCGGCCGGTTCTGGTCGTTGATCGCGGCCATGATCGCCATGCCCGCGTCCAGCATCCGCTCCTTCTCGGCCTTCGCGAACGGAATGCCGAGGCTCTCGATCGGCAGGATCGCGTAGAAGTTGCCGCCGTACGCCATGTCGTACGTGACCCGGCCAAGACCCGGCACCTCCACCGCGGCGTCCAGCTCCAGCGCGAACGACGGCACGTTGCGGAACGTCACCGACTCCGCCCGCCCGTCCGCGACCGCCACCTCGGCGACCACCAGCCCCGCGGGCGTGTCCAGCCGGACCTCCGTGACCGGCTCCGTGACCGCCACCATCCCGGTCTCCACCAGCACCGAGGCGACGCCGATGGTGCCGTGGCCGCACATCGGCAGCAGCCCGGAGACCTCGATGTAGAGCACGCCGTAGTCGGCGTCCGGGCGGGTCGGCGGCTGGAGGATCGCGCCGCTCATCGCGGCGTGCCCGCGCGGCTCGTTCACCAGCAGCTGCCGGATGCCGTCCAGGTGCTCGGCGAAGTACGCGCGGCGCTCGGCCATGGTGGCGCCGGGAACCACCCCGACGCCGCCGGTGATCACCCGGGTCGGCATGCCCTCGGTGTGCGAGTCGACGGCCGTGAAGTAGCGGGAGGCGCGCATGTCACACCCCCGCCGGGCGGGCGCGGACGGCTCGGTCGGACGGGTCGTGCGGGTCGTGCGGCCTGGGGCTCATGACGGTCTCTCCTTCGCGTGGCGGTCCGGCTGGTACGGGGCCGCGGCGGTCACGGCGGTCACGGCGGTGTCGTTCCCGGCTCTGGGCCGGAGGGCGGCGGCGGCTCCGCCAGCTCGCCCAGCCGGACCGGGGACGCGAGGGGGCGGCGCGCGAACGCCGCGGCGTCCGCGGAGCCGGTCAGGCAGGCGACGTTGGGGCCGCAGACCCGGCCCTGGCACGGCCCGAGCCCGGCCCTGCTGACCAGCTTCACGGCCCGTACCCCGAGCGCTTCGCGGTCCTCGACCGAGCGGCACAGCTCGCCGTACGAGACCTCTTCGCACCGGCAGACGAGGGTGTCCTCGCGCAGCCACGTACGCCACCCGTCCGGCACCGGGTACGCCCGCGCCAGCGCGGCGGCGAACCTGCGCCCGGCCCGTACCCGCCGCAGCGCGTGCACCGGGGGCGCCGGGCGCGCGCCGAGGAGCCGGGCCGCGGCGACGCCGGCGACCTCGCCCTCCGCGGCTGCCAGGTCCGCGCCGCCGACGCCCGTCAGCTCGCCCGCCGCGAACACCCCCGGCACCGACGTCGCCTGCGCGGCGTCCACCGCGACGAACCCGCCGGCCAGCGCGCAGCCGACGGCGACCGCCGTCTCCAGCTGCGGCTCGAAGCCGAAGCCGACGCACACCGCGTCGACCGCCATCCGGCGCTCGCTGCCGGGTACGACCCGCCAGCCGGCGTCGAGCCGGGCCGTGGTGACCTCCTCGACGCGGTCCGCGCCGTGCGCGGCGACGACGGCGGCGCGGCGCCGGTACGGGATGCGGCGGCGGGCCAGCAGCGCGGCGTAGCCGGCGAGTTCGCCGAACTTGCGGCGCCCGGCGAGGACGTCCGCGGGCCGGCGCAGCCAGGCGGTGACCGGCTCCGCGGCCTCCAGCACCCCGGCGACCTCGGCCCCGACCGCCGTCAGCGACGCGGCGACCGGCAGCAGGAACGGCCCGGTGCCGGCCAGCAGCACGCGCTCGCCGACGCGCACGCCCTGCCCCTTCGCCAGCGCCTGCGCGGCGCCGGCGGTGAAGACGCCGGGCAGGTCCCAGCCGGGGAACGGCAGCGCCCGGTCGTACGCCCCGGTGGCCAGCACCAGCGCGCGGGTCTCGACGCTGCGCCCGGTGCGGCCCGGCCCGTCGGCGGGCCCGGTGCGCAGGTGCACCCGGTGCCCGCCGCCGGGCACCGGCTCCAGCGCCCAGACCACGGAGTGCGGCAGGTGCTCCACGCCGGGCGGCAGCGGGAACCGGTCACGGCCGGTGCGGAAGTCCTGCCGGTGGTACTGCCCGCCCAGCGCGGCGCCGGAGTCGACGAGCAGCACGTCGACGCCGAGTCCGGCGGCGGCCCGGGCCGCGGCCATCCCGGCGGGCCCGCCGCCGATGACGACGGCGGGGGCGGCGCGGGGCGCGCCGGTGCGGGGCGCGCCGGTCCGGTCAGGGTCGGTGCCGCTCCCGACGGTGTGGCCGGCTGTGTGGCCGGCTGTGTGGCCGGCGGCCGGGCGGTCTGTGCCGGCCCGGCCGTGCGCGGTGCCGTTCGCGGTGCGGTGCGCGCCGGTGGCCTCCCCGTCGCCGGTCACGACGGCAGCTCCGCGCCGTCCTGGGTGCGGATGTCGTCGCCGTCACGGACGAGCCGCTGGCAGGCGCGGACGTCGGGTGCGCCGTTGACCACGACGAGGCAGTCGTGGCAGACGCCGATGCCGCAGAACACGCCGCGGGGCCGGCCGCCGCCGCGGGTGGTCCGCCAGGAGACCCGGCCGAGCGCCAGCAGCAGCCCGGCGACGGTCCGCCCGGGCTCGGTGACCAGCTCCGCCCCGTCGACCCGCACGGTCACCGGGCCCCCGGCCGCGTGGTCCGTACCGGATCGGGCCGCGTGGTCGGCACCGGATCCGCCCGCGTGGTCCGTACCGGATCGGGCCGCGTGGTCGGCACCGGATCGGGCCGCGTGGTCCGTACCCGATCCGCCCGCGTGGTCCGTACCCGAACCGCCCCCGTGGTCAGCACCCGAACCGGCCGCCCCGATATCCGCCGGGCGGCCCCCGCGGGCACCTGCCCCGCGCTCCGCTCCCGGCCCCGGCGCTCCCGTACCGCCGGCCCTCGTCCGCCTGTCCCTACTCCCGCTCATCCGCCGCCTCCCTCATGACCCCCGGCCGGTCCACCCGGAACGGCGCCGCGGCCACCTCCGGCGTGCCGCCCGTGAGCAGGTCCGCCAGCATCCGCCCGGTGCCGGCCGCCAGGCCGATGCCCGCGCCCTCGTGCCCCGTCGCGTGCCAGAGCCCCGGGCGGCGCGGGTCTTCGCCGATCACCGGCAGGTGGTCCGGTACGTACGGACGGAAGCCGCCGTACGCGCGGATCACCGGCACTCCGGCGAGCACGGGGAACAGCCCGGCCGCCTTGCGCGCAAGCTCGCGCAGCACCGCGACCCGCACCGTCTCGTCGAACCCGACCCGCTCCCGGCTGGAGCCGACGAGCACCGTCCCGGCCCGCGTCGCCTCCACCACGGTCGACGTCTGCAGGTCGGCGCTGCCGCCGGCCACCGCGCCGACGTAGTCGGCGTCGTACACCTTGTGCCGCACCGTGCCCGCCGGCAGCGCCGCGGTGACGAGCACCATCCCGCGCCGCGGCAGCACCGCGACCGGGGCGCCGCTGGCGGCGGCGAAGTGGCCGGCCCACGGGCCGCAGGCGTTGACGACCGCGCCGCACGGGACCGTGCCCCGGTCGGTGCGCACGCCGTCGACGGCGCCCGCGGCACCGACGGTGACCCCGAGGGCGGTGACGCCGGGGCGCACCCGGCCGCCGCGGGCCCGTACCGCGGCCAGCAGGGCGGTCGTCGCGAGCACGGGCTGCAGCTGGCCGTCCTGCGGGTAGTGCACGGCCGCCGTCACGTCCGCGGTCAGGTGCGGCTCCAGCTCGCCGGCTTCGGCGGGGCTCACCGGCTCCGCCCGGACGCCGGCGGTGCGCTGGGCGGCGGCGAAGTCCGCGAGGGCGTCGGCCGCGACGGGGGTGGTGGCGACGACCAGGCCGCCCTTGGCCTCCCACTCCGCCTCCGCGCGCTGCGGGCCGAGCAGGTCGTGCAGCGCGGCGAGGAGTTGGGGCCAGCGGCGGCGGGAGTCCCGGGCGAGGGCCAGCTCGGGGCCGGGTGCCTTGTCGGACACCAGGACGTTGCCCTCGCCGGCGGCGGTGGTGCCGCTCGCGGGCGCGCCGCGGTCCAGCACCGCCACCGAGAGCCCGGCGGCGGTCAGCGCCTCGGCGCAGGCCGCGCCGATCACGCCGGCGCCCACGACCACGACGTCGTACGCCACCTGCCACCACCTCTGTTCATTAAAACGAACGACAACGAGCGTATGGAGGGCGCTGATCGGGGGTCAAGCCTCTGCGTCGGGCGGGTGTGGTGCGTTCTGCCGTGGCGCCGGCACGGCGCACGAGGCGACGGGCGGGACCGGGTGCGCGGCGGCCGGGTACTCCAGCATCAGCACCGAGAGCACCGGGCCGCCGACGGTCTCGTAGACGTGCGGGCCGGCCGCCGGGAAGCAGACGTAGTCGCCGGGGCCCAGCTCGTACGGCGCCTCCGGCGGACCCACCCGGAGCCGCCCGGACGTGACGACGACGTGCTCACGGCCGGGGTGGCCGGCGGAGTGCTGCACCGCGCCGGGGCGCACCCGCTGGTCGTACAGCTCGACGACCGTGTCGGTGAGGTCCATGCGGCGCAGCATCCGCAGGTCGACCGCGTCGCTGCTGAGCACGTCGAGCCCGGCCGAGCGCACCAGCAGCACGTCCGGGTCCGCGCGCTCGGTGAGCAGCGACGACACCGGCACCCCGAGAGCGTTCGACAAACTGAACACGGTCTCGATCGTGGGGTTCCCGGTCCCGGACTCCAGCTGCGACAGCGTGCCCTTGGCTATGCCGGAGGCGCGCGCCAGTCCGGAGAGGGTGAGCCCCGCCCGGGCGCGCAGCGCCCGCAGGTTGGCCCCGAGCACCCGGCCTGCCTGTTCCCGTACCACCGGACCTCCTCGACGCCCACGTGCGCGAGAGGCTACCCCGCGCCCGGCGAGGCGGCGACGGGCGTATTCACTATTCGCGTATCGTCGCTTTCATTGGTCGGCCCATTGGCGCGGAGAGTTTTTCCCCAATTCCCCGTGCATAAAGGGTCGTTGTTTAACCCAGGGGTTGTCGTGTGCATGCCCCGGATGTTTTCATGGCCGATCGGACAACGCGCACAATCCCTGATCCCCCACACCCACCCCCCACCTGAAGGAGACCAGGATGGCAGCACATCCGGGTTTCGGCCGCCGCGCTCTGCTGCGCGGCGGACTGACCGCCTCCGCGGCCGGAGCGCTCGGGCTCGGCGCGGCGGGGCTCGCGAACGCCGCGCCCAGGTCAGCGACCGCGTCCGCGCCCGCCGCGGCCCCCGTCCCGCTCCGCGGCGCGCGTTCGCTCGCGGCCCCCGAGCCGCGCATCTACAGCACCGCCGAATGGGGTGCCCGGCCGCCGGAAACCGACATCGTCATCCTCGACCACGTGCCGACGTACATCGTCGTCCACCACACCGCGGAACCCGGCAACAGCGAGGATTACTCGCTCGAACACGCCATGGAAATCTGCCGGTCCATCCAGAACTTCCACATGGACGGCAACGGCTGGGGCGACACCGGCCAGCAGTTCACCATCAGCCGCGGCGGCTACAACCTCGAAGGCCGGCACGAGAGCCTGGACGTCGTGCGCGGCGGCACCCAGCACGTGCAGGGCGCCAACGTCGGCGGCCACAACAGCGAGGTCATCGGCATCGAGAACGAGGGCCTCTACACCGAAGTCGACGTGCCAGCCGCGCTGTGGGACTCGCTCGTCGCGATGGTCGCCTGGATCGCCGGGCAGTACGGGCGGCCGGTGGAGAACATCATGGGCCACCGCGACTTCAACTCCACCGAGTGCCCCGGCGAGGTGCTCTACGGGCGCCTGCCGGAGCTGCGCGAAGCGGTGGCCGGGGTGCTCGGCGTCCCGGCCCCGGCCCGGACCGCCGTCTGGCCGCTGCTGCGGCCCGGCGACAGCGGCCCGACGGTACGCGCCGCGCAGCACCTGCTGCGCGCCCGCGGGTTCACGGGGCTGCGGGCCGACGGGATGTTCGGCCCGTCGACGAAGGCGGCCGTGGCGAAGCTGGCCGAGATGAGCGGCGTCGAGCGGCACTCGTGCTCGGCGGAGATCCACAAGAGCGCCGACGAGACCGGCTACCTGGGCTCGGACATCTGGCCGCTGATCACGCCGCGCGGGCGCGCCGGGGACGGCGAGGTCGCGAAGGCCCTGGAGGCGCTGCAGGGCCGCGGCAAGCGGGCGCCGGCCGGCCGGAAGCTGGACGCGACGGTGTGGAAGCAGTTGCTGTCCTGACGGCCTGGTCCCGTACGGACCGAGCGCGCGGCGGCCGTCGCGTACGCCCCCGGAGGGCGGCGCGGCGGTCGCCTTCGTCAGCGGCGGCCTGTGACGTACGGCCGGAGCTTGTCGGCGAGGGCCTCGCTCGTGACCAGCTGGAACTCCGTGGCCGGGTAGAGGGCAGACTCGGGGCACGTCTGCTCGGGGGTCGTCGTGCCGTCGAGGGCGAACTTCGTTACCAGCGCGCCCGTGCGCGCCTCGAAGACACGGAATATGTAGCGCGCGCTCTCCACGTCGACCACGCCGTCGCCCGAGTTGTTCGAGCCGCCGAGGTAGGTGCAGGTGCCGACCTTGTGACTCGGGTAGTCCCAGTCGTCGTACTGGCAGACCACCAGCTGGGTGTCGTTGTTCGCGAAGTCCGCCGTCCAGTCGTCCGGCAGCTGCGGCGGCTCGCTCTCCTCGACGGCGATGTCGTCGCTGAACAGCACGGCCGGATGCGGCCCGGGTCCCTTGTAGGCCGGGCCGTCGGGAAGGTACGCCTTCACCTTGCCGGCCTCGAACGGCTCCGCGAAGTCGCAGACCTCATCGGCGCTCCGGACGACCTGGCTCGCCGGCGGAGGCGTGCGCGGCAGCGGATCGGGCGAGGGGGGCGGGCTCGACGCCTTCGCGTCCCCGCCCGCGCTCCCGTCCCCGCGCCGGTACACGTCCCCGTCGGGCCCGGTGCAGGCGGCGGGCCCCGCCAGTCCGGCGACGGCGAGCAGAACGAGCCCGGCCACCCCGCGCCGCGTACGTCCCACGATGCCCGCTCCTCCCGCCACGCCCCCATGATCCGTCCGCACCATACCGCCCCCGACCCGGGACGGGTCCCCGTCCACAACGGTGATTCGCGCGCACCTGCCGCCGAGGTCAACCACTGGTGCCATCTTGGTGGTTGGGTTGGGGGCGAGCAGTGCCGGAGGGTGTGGTCCGGCACGGAGGGAGGAGCGCCGTGGAGCCGCTGGCGGCTGGGGACCCCGCGCGGGGGGGTGACTTCGTGCTACGTGGCCGCCTGGGCGCGGGCGGCATGGGGGAGGTGTTCCTCGGCCGGTCGCCCGGCGGGCGGGCGGCGGCGGTGAAGGTGGTGCACGCCCATCTGGCCAGGCAGCCGGAGTTCCGGCGCCGGTTCCGCCGGGAGGTGGCCGCCGCGCGGTCGGTCAGCGGCGCGTACACCGCGCCGGTGATGGCGGCGGGCCCGGAGGACGATCCGCCGTGGATCGCCACGCTGTACGTCCCGGGCCCCTCCCTGGCCGACGCCGTGACGGCGGCCGGGCGGTTCCCGGAGGGCTCGGTGTGGCCGCTGGCGGCCGGGCTGGTCGAGGCACTGCAGGCCATCCACGCCGAAGGGCTGCTCCACCGCGACCTCACGCCGGCGAACGTGCTGCTGGCCGCCGACGGCCCGCGCGTGATCGACTTCGGGATCTCCCGGGCCCTGGACGGCACCGTGCTGACCGGGACCGGCGCGACGATCGGCACACCGGGCTTCATGTCCCCGGAGCAGGCCCAGGACGGCGACGTCCGGCAGGCCGGCGACGTCTTCTCCTTCGGCGCCGTGCTGGCCTACGCCGCCGGCGGCGCCGAGCCGTTCGGCCAGGGCGCGCCGCTGGGCGTCCTGCACCGGGTGGTCACCGCGGAACCGAAGCTGGACGGGGTGCCGGAGCGGGTACGTACCCTCGTCGCCGCGTGTCTGGCCAAGAACCCGGACGACCGGCCCACCCCCGCGGAACTCCTCGGCCTGATCGCCGCGGAGTGGGACCCGGGCGACGACTTCCCGGCCGCGCCGCCGTGGCCCGAGGCCGTGACTGCCCTCATCCAGGCCCGCGCGACACCGGCCACCGCGCGCGGCACCGAGCGCGACTCGGCGCGCGGGACGGAGTCCGGCACCGCCCCGCCGCCGTACGAGGCGCCCACCATGACCGCGCCCCCGCCCTACACCCCCACGCAGCCGGCCGAGGAGGAAGCCCGACCGGATCCGCAGCCGGATCCGCAGCCCGCCTCCGGCCGCCGCCGCACGCCCAGAGCCGACCGGCCCCGCGCCCTGAACCGCCGCCAGCGGCACGCGCTCCGGGCCACGAAGTCGGGCGACTATCCGGAGGCCGAGCGGCTGGTCGCCGCACTCGTCGCGGACCGCATCCGGGTGCAGGGGCCCGACCACCCCGACGTCGTCAACACCCGCCAGCACCACGCCTCGACGCTCATGGACACGAAACGGTACGCGGAGGCCGCGGAGATACTGGCCGACGTCATCCCGGCCCTCCAACGACAGCGCGGCACCGACGACCTCAACACCCTGGGGGCCCGCCGGCAGTACGCCGAGGCCCTCGGGAACACCGGGCTCCCGGAGGAAGCCCTGCGGCTGCTGGCCGACGTCGTCCCGGACCACGTACGCCTGTGCGGCCCCGACCACCCCGACACGCTGCTCGCCCGCCACATCCAGGCCCTCAACATCGCCGAGACGGGGGACTACGCGCAGGCCGCGCGCCTCTTGTCCGTCCTCCTCGACGACCGGATCCGGGTGCACGGCCCCGACCACGTCAAAACCCTGGTCGCCCGCATGTTCCACGCGCACTTCCTGGGACTTGCGGGGGACCACGCGGAGGCCGCGCGACTGCTGGCCGCGCTCATCCCCGACCAGGCCCGGGTGCTGGGGCCCGACCACCTCCAGACCCTGGACGCCCGCGGGTCCCGCGCCCGCAACCTCGGAGCGGCCGGGGAGCATGCGGAGGCCGCACGCGCGTACGCGGAGCTGGCCGCCGACCGCGTACGCGTCCTGGGGCCCGACCACTACGACACCCTGCTGGCCCGCTTCCACAGCGCGTGGGAGCTGGGCGCGGCGGGGGAGCACGCCGAGGCGGCGCGGCTGCTGGCCGGGGTAGCGGCCGACTGGGCGCGCGTCATGGGTGCGGACCACGTCTGCACCCTGAGCGCGCGCCACTCCCATGCCCATCACGTCGGTGCGGCGGGTGACCACGCCGAGGCGGCGCGGCTGCTGACCGGGGTCGCCGCCGACTGGGCCCGCGTCCAGGGGCCCGATCACCCCGATACCCTGGCCGTCCGCGGCCACCACGCCTATCACCTCGGTGCGTCGGGGGAGCACGAGGAGGCCGCACGCCTGGAAGCCGAACTGGCCGCCGACCGGGCCCGTATCGGAGAGAGGGCGGTCTGATCGCCACGCGGCACCCCGGTCGGCGTCCGGCGCCGACCGCGTCCCCGTTCAGGCGCCCGGCGGCGGGGCCGCCGGCGACGGCGTCAGGTCGCCGGCGCCGCCGGCCACCACGGGCTGCGGTCGCGGATCCCGGCCTGGGCGCGGGTGACCAGGCCCGGGTAGGACTTGCCCGGATACCAGGGGGAGGTCGGCAGGGCGTCGAAGCCCGGCACCTGCTCCATCTGCCGTACCATGCGCCAGCGCGTCGCGCGGTCGGGCAGCTCGCCGCGCATGGCGCCGACGTTCTCGGTCAGGTGGTCGGGGTTCGACGTGGCCGGCAGCACGGCGGTGACGGCCGGGTGGCCCAGGGCCCACTTGAGGAAGTACTGCGCCCAGTTGGCGGCCCCGAACTCCGCCGCGAGGCCGGGCACTTCCCGGTCGCCCACCACGTGGTGCAGGCGCCCCTTCTCCAGCGGCATGTTCACCAGCACCGCGACGCCGTTGTCGGCCGCCGCCGGCAGCACGCGCTCCTCCGCGGCACGGGTGCGTACGGAGTAGTGCACCTGGACGAAGTCGACGTCGCCGCGCTCGATCCAGTCGGCGAGCACGTCGAAGTACGCCGGCTCGTGGTGGGTGACGCCGATGGCGCGGATGCGGCCCTCGGCCTTCCAGGCGTGCAGCATCGGCAGGACGCAGTCGATGTTCACCAGGCTGTGCACCTGGACGAGGTCGAGCGGCCGGCCGCGCGCGAGGCGTTCCATGGAGCGCTCCAGGCTGGCCAGCGCGTGCGCCTCGTCCCACAGGAAGTCGCCGGTCGACCAGATCTTGTCGGCCACGAACACCCGGTCCTGGAAGCCGGCGAGGGCGGCGCCGGTGTTCGTCTCGGCGGCGCCGTAGAGCGGGGACGTGTCGACGATCCGGCCGCCCGCCTCGTAGAACCGCCGGACCACCTCGGCGAGGTGGCCGGTGGGCGCGTCCGGGAGGGTGTCGAAGGTGGTGAACGTGCCGAGCCCGACGGCCGGCAGCCGCTCCCCGGTGCCGGGCACCTCCCGGGTGATCAGCTCCCGCCGGCCGGGTGCGCCGGGCCGGCCGTGCGCCCCGGCGGGCCCGGCATGGACCGCGGTCGCGGCACCGGCCGCCGCCGCGGCGGCGGCCAGTCCGCCGGTGACCTTGAGCACGCGGCGCCGGGTGGCGCCGGTGGCCGCGTTCGTCGTGCTGTCGTCAGTCGTCATGGCCAACTCCCATCGGTGGCGGGGCACTTGCCGCTCGGAGCGTAAGTCGGCCTCCGGGGAGAATGCACAGACCGGTTTGGTCTGCGGATATACCCTGAAGGTATGCCGCTGGACCTACGCCTGATGCGCTACGTCATCGCCGTCGCCGAGACCGGCGGGTTCCAGGCCGCCGCCGAGCGGCTGCACATCGCCCAGCCCCCGCTCAGCCGCCAGATCCGGCAGCTGGAGGACGAGCTGGGGGTCGCCCTCTTCGAGCGCCGGCCGACCCGGCTCACCGGTGCCGGACAGGCGTTCGTCGACGCCGCGCGGGAGACCCTGGCCGCCGCGGAGCGCACCGTCGCCGTCACCCGCCGCGCCGCCCGCACCGCCACCGGCACCGTGCGCGTCGGCTACGGGCCGACCACCGCGCACGCCGAGATGCCCCGGCTCCTCGCCGCCCTCGCCGAGGCGCACCCGGAGGTGACCGTGGAGGTGGTCGAGGCCTGGGACCCCGAGCTCGTCGACGGCCTGCGCACCGGCGGCCTCGACGCGGCGCTCGGCCGCCACCTGCCGACCCCGCCCGACTGCCGGGCGCTGACGCTGCGCACCGAGCCGTACGTGGCCGTGGTGCACTCCGGCCACCGGCACGCCGCCCGCGGCGCGGTCGCCCTGCGCGACCTGCGCGGCGAGACCTTCCGCTTCCTCGCCCGCGACCTGGCGCCCGGATACCACGACGCGGTCCTGGCCGCCGCCCGCAGCACCGGCGAGGACTTCCCCGTCTGGCACAACCCGGTCCCCGGGCTGCGCAACCATCTCGGCGTCCTCACCGACGGCTTCATGCTGCTGCCCCGCTCCGTCGCCGAGCACCTGCTGCCCGGCGCCGCCCGGCTGACCGTCACCGACCCGCTGCCGCCCGTACCACTGCGGCTGGTCCACCGCGGCGCCACGGACGCCCCGGCCCTCGCGGCGCTGGTCCGTACGGCCCGTGGCCTCGCCGCCGCCCGGGGCTGGCAGGCCGACGGGACCGCCGACGGCGCCTGAACCGCCGCGCCCGCCCACCGGGCCGCCGAACCGGGTCCGGGACCCCTCCGCGACGCCCCTGGCCTGCGTTCATGTCGTTGAAGAATAAATCAGTCCGCTTCGGGCTTTCCCGCCAATCCCCACGACAGAAAATCAAGTCAGCACCAAGGGGCGCGCTCCATACTTCCGGCGAGAGGTGCGAGTCGCTCACACCTCCTGTCGATCCGCAACGGATCCCGCTGAACCCGTGGCGGGCCGAGGCCAACGGCTCCCGGTCCCGGCCCGCGACGGTGACCGCACGGACCTTCCACGTACCGGGTGACACGACCTCGGGACGGGACCTTCCGTTCGCCACGACCTCACCCCGAATCCCGCAGGCCACACCGCCGTGGCGGCGGCGTAGCGGGGCGCACACAATCACAGTTCGATGGAGGCAGCTTTCATGGTGAGTCGGCGCAGGGTACTCGCTGCGGGTATGGCCACAGCGTGCACGGGGGTTACCGGAGCCGCGTTGATACCACTGGCCACGACACCGGCCGGCGGGGCCGAGCCGGCCGGCGCGCAGCCGGCGGCGAAGGCCGGGGCACTTGCCGTCACGCCCTTCACCCAGCCCATGCCGCGGCCCACGGTGCTGTCGCCGGTGTCGACGGGCGACGGCACGGACGTCTACGTGATGACCATGCAGCCGGCGACCGCGGAGATCCTCCCCGGCATCCAGTCGCAGGTGCTCACGTTCAACGGCAACTTCCCCGGGCCGCTGATCAAGGCGCGCCAGGGCCGGCCCGTCGTGATCCAGCAGCGCAACCGGCTCGACGTGCCGGCGTCGGTGCACCTGCACGGCGGGGAGGTGGACCCGGAGCACGACGGCCAGCCGATGGAGACCATCGCCCCGGGCGAGGACCGTACGTACTACTACCCCAACACCCAGCCGCACGCCTCGCTCTGGTACCACGACCACGCCCACCACATCGAGTCCGAGAACGTCTACCGCGGTCTGTCCGGCCAGTACCTCCTCACCGACGACGTCGAGGCGGCGCTGCCGCTGCCCACCGGGGAGTACGACCTGCCGATCGCCATCCGCGACGCCAACGTGGACGCCACCGGCCTGCACTACACGATGGGCGACCGGGAGCGGTCCACGATGATCGCCAACGGCAAGGCGTACCCGTACGTCGAGGTCGCCGCCCGCAAGTACCGCATCCGCTTCCTCAACTGCTCCAACCAGCGCTTCATGGAGCTGGGCCTGGAGGACGGCGGCGAGATGATCCAGATCGGCTCCGACGGCGGGCTGCTGCCCCGCCCGCACCCCACCGCCAGCATCCCGCTGTCCGCCGCCGAGCGCGCCGACGTCGTCATCGACTTCTCCCGCTACGCCGTCGGCAGCAGCGTCGTGCTGAAGAACACCGGCGGCTTCGGAGACCCCGAACTCGTCGGCCAGGTACTGCGCTTCGACATCGTCCGTACCGCCGAGGACGACAGCAGCGTCCCGTCCGTGCTGCGCGAGCTGCCCCCGCTGCCCCAGCCGACCGCCGAGCGCACCGTCACCCTGCGGATGGACGAGGACGGCCGGCCGAACCCGCAGGCGTACATCGACGAGAAGCTCTACGACCCGGACCGGGTGGACCAGCAGATCCGGTTCGGCGCCAGCGAGATCTGGACGGTGCAGAACCTCAACCAGGTCGCCCTGCACAACTTCCACATGCACCTGGTCCAGTTCCGCGTCCTGGAGCGGGGCGGCCAGGCCCCGGGCCCGGCCGAGGCCGGCCTGAAGGACACCATCAACCTCCTCCCGAACGAGACGGTCAAGCTCCAGGCGACGTTCGACACCCACCGGGGCTCGTACGTCTACCACTGCCACATGCTGGACCACTCCGCGATGGGCATGATGGCGACGATGAAGATCAGCTGACGCCCGGCCGCCACCGGCCGGAGGGGCGGGGCCCCTCCGGCCGGTCGCGCGGCCGGGCTACTCCGGCGGGTGGGGCCTGGCGAGGGTGCAGGCACCGTCCGCGCAGCGGCGTTCCAGCCGGCCGCGGGAAACGCTCTGCGCGAGGCCGGCCAGCCAGCAGGTGGGACAGCCGCGGAAGGCGATCAGGGCCGGCGGGGCCGCCAGCAGGGCGGCCGGGCCGACCACGGGCAGCAGGGCGACCGAGCCGGCGAGCAGCCCGAAGCCGAGGGCGCCGCACGCCAGTTGGCGGCGGACGGACGGGACGGCGGCGTCCGCCCGCGGCGCGGGCCGCCCGGGACCCGCGGTGTTCACGGGCTCGACAGTGCTCGCGGGCTCGACGGTGTTCACGGGCTTCACGGTGACGTGTCTCCTTGGGTGTTCGCCGTCAGTGAGTGCCGCAGCGCCGCGCGCGCCCGGTGCAGCCGGGACTTCATCGCCGCGCCGCTCAGCCCGAGCGCACGCGCGACGGTCTTGCCGGGCAGGCCGTGCACGTCCCGCATGATCAGGACCTGCCGCTGGTCGCGGGGAAGGGCGCAGACCGCCGCCGCGATCCGCTCCGCCTCCAGCCGGTGTAGCACCGCGTCCTCGGCGGACGGTTCCGTGGCCGCCTCCGGCCCGGCCGGTGTCTCGTCGCGCCGCGAGACGAGCAGCCGCGCCTGCCGGAGGCATTCGTTGCGTACGATCCGGAACATCCACGAGGCGAGCGCACCGGTGGCCCGCAGGGTGCCGATCTTCCGGTAGAGGACGATCAGCGCCTCCTGCGCCGCGTCCTCCGCGTCCTGCGGCGAGGCGCACAGCGACAGGGCGAACCTGCGCACATGCGGCCGCGACTTCAGGACGACGTCGGCGAGCGAGTCGGCGTCGCCGTCCTGAGCGGCCTTGACCAGCCGCTCGTCGGGCCAGGGGAAGCGTCGGTTCACTGGGCTCGTCGGCTCCGGCTCCTGGAGCGCCGCACCAGGTGCCAGCTGCATGCGCCCACGAGCAAGGCTCCGATCGCCACGAGGCCGGTGACCATCATGGATGTCTCCTCCCGGTTTCACCGGCCCGTTCGGCCGGTGCATGGACAGCGGTACACGGATAAGAGAGCGGCGGGCCCCGAAAGGATTCACACTCTCACCCGACTGCGCGCGCAGCGCTGGTGCGCCCGGCGGGCGTGATCCAGGCTCGGATACGGACCCCGGGCGTGGACGAGCCGGACGCCGGCCTCCTCGTCACCGGCGCGCGGGGGCGCGGCGGCTTCGCGCCCCTGACCCGGCGTATCCCACGGCCCTCGGACCCGGAAAGGGGACCATGCACACCTCGCTCACCCCCACCGCGCTCGCGGAGCTGCGCGAGCGGCGCCCGTACCCCGCCGTGTCGCTCACGCTGCCGACGGACCGGCGCGCGCCCCGCAACGCCGAGGACTCCGTGCGGCTGCGCAACGTCCTCGCCGAGGCCGACCGGCAGCTCGAACGCGACCCCGGCGTGACCCGCGCGGCCCGCCACGAGATCCGTACGCAGCTCACCGCCGCCGCCGACGAGACGGACCTCTCCCGGGCGCTGGACGGCCTCGTCGTCCTCGCCACCGTGGGCGAGCACCACGTGTATGCGCTCCCGCGCGCCGTCCCCGAACGGGTCGTACTCTCCGAGACGTTCCTCACCCGCAACCTGGTGGCGGCCTACGCGGCGCAGCGCCCGTACTGGGTGCTGTCCCTGGCCGCCGACCGCGTCACCCTCTGGAGCGGCTCCGGCCGGCACGTCACCGAGGCTACCGGCGGGGGCTTCCCGATGACCAGAAGCCTGGAGAACCCCGACGTGGAGCGGGAGGAGCGGATCGGGGACACGCCCAGCACGTTCCGCGACGAGGAGGTCCGCCACTTCCTGCGGGACGCCGACGCGGCGCTGCACGCCGTGCTGCGGAAGGACCCGCGGCCCCTCTACACCACCGGCGAGGACGCCGCCCTCGCCCTGCTCGCCGACGCCGGCACCGCCGCCGCGACCGCCGTGCACATCCACCACGGCGGCCTGGCCCACGGCCCTCCGGACGCGGTCGCACGGGCCGTCGCCCCCGCCCTGGACGCGGCGGCGCGCCGCGAAACCGGCGCGGCGATCGAGGCCCTGGACGACGCCAGGGGCCGCCGGGCCTTCGCGGGCGGCGTGGACGAGGTGTGGGCGAAGGTCTCCGACGGCCGCGTCCGCCGCCTGGTCGTCGAGGAGAACTACCGCATCACCGTGCGCCCGGCGGACGACGACCACCTCATCCCCGCCGAGGACGACGACCCGCGGGCGCGCCACGACATCGTGGACGAGATCGTCGAGAAGGCACTCGACACCGGCGCGGAGGTCACCTTCGTCCCCGACGACGCCCTCGCGGACCACGACCGGATCGCGGCGGTGCTGCGCTACTGAACGGCGGCGAAATCCGTTCGCACCGTCGGCGATGACTTTCGGCGCGCCGTGCCGTCGTAAAGGATGACCGCACGCGGCGGGGGCAGAGCCCCGCCCGACACCACCGGACCAGGAGCTATCGATCATGCGTACTCTGATCAGCACCGCCTTCGTCTCCCTCGACGGCGTCGTGGAAGCCCCAGGCGGCGAGCCCGGTTACCGCAACTCCGGCTGGACCTTCAAGGACGTCGAGTTCCTCCCCGAGGCGTACGAGATCAAGGGCCGGGAGCAGGAGGAGTCCGACGCGCTGATGATGGGGCGGGTCAGCTACGAGGCGTTCAGCCCGGTCTGGCCGGGCATGGAGGAGTTCGCCCGGTACAAGGTCCTGCCGAAGTACGTCGTCTCCACCACCCTCGCCGAGGACGACCTCGTCACCGACTGGGGCGACATCACCATCCTGCGCTCGATGGACGACGTCGCCGCGCTGAAGGAGACCGAGGGCGGCCCGATCATCGTGCACGGCAGCGCCAGCCTGAACCACAGCCTCTCCGACGCGGGCCTGATCGACCGCTACCACCTGCTCGTCTTCCCGCTGCTGCTGGGCGCGGGCAAGCGGCTGTACAGCGACACCTCCAAGGACACCCAGAAGCTGAAGCTGGTCGAGCACGAGGTGTACGCCAACGGCCTGCAGAAGAACGTCTTCGACGTCGTCCACTGACGACGTGCGCTGCCCCCGATCGATGTCGTCACGCGCGTTACGCCCCGGACCCGTCAGGCCAGCAGCACCTCGGCCCGGCGGGTCCGCGCGTACAGCACGCTGCGCCCGGTGCGGGGACGACACCGGGGGCGACCGGCGCCGGTATCCGACGGCGGCGGGGCTGGCCCTGCGGGATGCGGCGGCGCAGGGCGTGCTCACGATCAGATGTCGAAGTACGCCCTGGCGACGGCGTAGCTGTCCTCATAGAGGTGGTAGCGGGTGATCCGCCCCTCCCGGACCGTGACGTGCAGGGCGAACGCGGTGTCGATGTCCCGGCCCGTCTTCTTGACCTCGGAGACGATGCGCCCGAGGAGCACCACATCGTCGCCCTCGGCGATGACCTGGCGGACGTCGAACACCTTGGCCTGCACATGGGTCTGCAGCAACTCGAAGAACGTCCGCATGCCCGCCGCCGAGTCCACCTCCGGTACCCACGGAATGCCCGGCGGGTGCGGGATCGAGAACGACACCGAGTCGGCGAACAGCGCCGCCGCCTCCGCGGTCTTCCCCTCGGCGAGCAGCGGGAACAAGCGTTGTACGGTCGGCGCCGGTGACCCTGCTGTCATGCGCACCGACCTTACCTTTCGGACTTGCCGGGCGGCCCGTCAAGCACTGACCTCAGCTGAGCTCCTCGGCGAGTCCGACCACGATGCCCTCCGGGCCGCGGACGTAGCAGAGCCGGTAGACGTTCTGGTACTGCACGATCTCGCCGACGAGTTCGGCACCCCGGGCGCGTAGGCGGGTGACGACGTCCTCGATGTCATCGACGGCGAACATGGCGCGCCGCAGGCCGAGGGTGTTCGCCGGGGCTTCCTGCGGCTCGGGGACGATGGCCTTGGGCCGGTGGAACTTCGCCAGCTCCACCCGCCCATGGCCGCCCGGGACGCGGAGCATGGCCACGTCCTGCCGGACATCGTCAAGCCCGATCACCTGTTCCGCCCCGCGCCAGTCGAGCGGGCCCCTGCCCTCGAGTTCCATGCCGAGTTCGACGAAGAACGCGATGACCGCGTCGAGGTCGTCGACGACGATGAGGACGTTGTCCATCCGCTTGATGGCCATGGCCGGGCCTCCCTTGTACGGCACGCCACGATAGCCGCTTCGCCGGCGGAGAGCGGCAGGACCGTGGTGCGGCCGGCGACACTCGGCGCGGACGGTTCGACGGGGACGTTCACCGACGAGGAGGGGAACTGTGCTGGTAGGAGCGGAGGTCCGGGGGCGCGGTGGACCTGGGCGGTACTTCGGGGTGACGCCAGCCCTCAGGGGTGGAGGGGGGGTAACCCCTACCAAGGCCGGGGGAAACCCGGATCGTGCCGGGGCCGGGTGATCCGTAACTTCGGGGGTGCCATCGCAACAGCGGTGCACACCGACCTCGGAGGACCCCGTGATCCAGCTTCCCAGCCGCCCGGCCGTCGCGGCGTTCGCCCGGTTCGTGGTCTGCGGTGGCGGCGTCGGGCTCGCCTCCAGCGGCGCGCTCGTGCTCCTCGACGGCGCGCTGCCGATGATGGTCGCCAACGCCCTGATCACCGTGGTCTCGACGCTGCTGGCCACCGAGTTGCACGGCCGGGTGTCGTTCCGCAGCGAGCGCGGCGGGTGGCGCGTACACCTGCAGTCCGCGCTGACGGCCGCCGTGTGCTACGCCTTCACCACCGCCGCGCTGCTGGCGCTGCACGCGGTGCGGGCGGACCCCTCGGTGGTCACCGAGCAGACCGTCTACCTCTCCGCGTCGGCCCTGGCGGGCGTCGGTCGCTTCGTGGTCCTCCGCGCGGTGGTCTTCGCCGACGACCGCCGTGACCGCCGTGACCGCCGTGACCGCCGCGTCCGCCGTGCGCCGGCGCTCGCCAAGGCGGCCGTGACGATGGCCGCGTAGCGCCGCGGGCCCGACCGCGGCGGGCGCGGTCTCAGCAGGTGGAGTGGAACAGCCCGCCCACCGGGCCGGCCGCCGCCAGGGAGTTGTACAGCTCGACGGCCTCGGGGGTGGGTGCCACGTGCACCTCGACGCCCTCCTCCGCGAGGAGCGCCAGCGTCTCCGGCATCGTCTTGAGGCGGCGGTCCATGCCCTCGCTGAGGACGATCACGGTGGCGCCGTGGGCCAGCAGTTCGCGGGTGTCCTCCGGGCGGATGCCGGGCTCGTGGCGGGTCCCGTACTCGTTCCAGTCCCACGCGTGGCCGCCGCCCGGGAACAGCTTGAAGTCCTTGCCCTCGCCGATCCCCTCGACCACCATCCGCCCCCATGACAGGTGTGTGATCTTCGGTGAGTGCTCCATCGGGGTCCTCCGGCGGCCTGGGCGGGGCGACTTCGCGCCCATCGTAGGCCAGCCCATCCCAGGCTGCTGGAAGCCGCCGGGGCGTGCACAAGCCGCCGGGCCGGCCCCCTCCGCGGGGGCCGGCCCGGCAGGGTCAGGCGGGGGTCAGCTCAGCTCGAAGCGGTCCAGGTTCATGACCTTGTCCCACGCCGCGACGAAGTCGTGCACGAACTTCTCCTTCGCGTCGTCGCTCGCGTACACCTCCGCCAGCGCGCGCAGCTCGGAGTTCGAGCCGAAGACCAGGTCCGCGCGGGTGCCGGTCCACGTGACTGCGCCGGTGGCCGAGTCCCGGCCCTCGAAGATCTGGCCGTCGCCGTTGGCGGACGACCACGTGGTGCCCAGGGCGAGCAGGTTGACGAAGAAGTCGTTCGTCAGCGTGCCCGGGGCCTCGGTGAGGGCGCCGTGCGGGGACTGCTGGTAGTTGGCGCCCAGGACGCGCAGGCCGCCGACGAGGACCGTCAGCTCCGGGGCGCTCAGGGTGAGCAGGTTCGCGCGGTCGAGCAGCAGGTACTCGGCCGGGAGCCGGTTTTCCTTGCCCAGGTAGTTGCGGAACCCGTCCGCGGCCGGCTCCAGCGCGGCGAACGACTCGGCGTCCGTCTGCTCCCGGGTGGCGTCCGTACGGCCCGGGGTGAACGGGACGTCGACCTCGACGCCGCCGTCCCTGGCCGCCTTCTCGACGCCCGCGACGCCGCCGAGGACGATCAGGTCGGCCAGCGAGATCCGCTTGCCGCCGGACTGCGCCGAGTTGAACGACTCCTGGACGCGCTCCAGCGTGCCCAGTACGCCCGCGAGCCGGTCGGGGTCGTTGACCTCCCAGCCGCTCTGCGGCTGCAGGCGGATGCGCGCGCCGTTGGCGCCGCCGCGCTTGTCGCTGCCGCGGAACGTCGAGGCCGACGCCCACGCCGTGGAGACCAGGTCGGAGACCGACAGCCCGGACTCCAGCAGGCTGGTCTTCAACGCCGCGACGTCCGCCGCGTCGACCAGTTCGTGGTCGACCGCCGGCACCGGGTCCTGCCAGATCAGGGTCTCGTCCGGGACCTCCGGGCCGAGGTAGCGCACCTTCGGGCCCATGTCGCGGTGGGTCAGCTTGAACCAGGCGCGGGCGAACGCGTCCGCGAACGCGGCGGGGTCGTCCTTGAAGCGCCGCGAGATCTGCTCGTACGACGGGTCGAAGCGCAGCGCCAGGTCCGTCGTGAGCATCGTCGGGGCGTGCCTCTTCGAGGAGTCGTGGGCGTCGGGCACGGTGTCCGCGCCGGCGCCGTCCTTCGGCCGCCACTGGTTGGCGCCCGCGGGGCTCTGGAACAGCTCCCACTCGTAGCCGAAGAGGATCTCGAAGAAGCTGTTGTCCCAGGCGGTGGGGGTGTCGGTCCAGATGCCCTCCAGGCCGCTGGTGATCGTGTCACCGCCCTTGCCGGTGCCGTGGCTGTTGGCCCAGCCCAGGCCCATGGCCTCGATCGGGGCGCCCTCGGGGTCGGGGCCGACGGCGTCGGCGGGGCCGTTGCCGTGGGTCTTGCCGAAGGTGTGGCCGCCGGCGATCAGGGCGACGGTCTCCTCGTCGTTCATCGCCATCCGGCGGAACGTCTCGCGGATGTCGCGGGCCGCGGCGACCGGGTCGGGACTGCCGTTGGGGCCCTCGGGGTTGACGTAGATGAGGCCCATCTGCACGGCGCCGAGCGGGCTTTCCAGGTTGCGGTCGCCGCTGTAGCGGTTGTCGCCGAGCCACTCGGTCTCGGGGCCCCAGTAGACGTCCTCCTCGGCCTCCCACACGTCGGCACGGCCGCCGGCGAAGCCGAAGGTGGCGAAGCCCATCGACTCCAGCGCGACGTTGCCGGAGAGGATCATCAGGTCGGCCCAGGACAGGCTCTGGCCGTACTTCTGCTTCACCGGCCACAGCAGCCGGCGGGCCTTGTCGAGGTTGCCGTTGTCCGGCCAGCTGTTCAGCGGCGCGAAGCGCTGCTGGCCGGAGCCGGCGCCGCCGCGGCCGTCGTGGATGCGGTACGTACCGGCGCTGTGCCACGCCATCCGGATGATGAACGGGCCGTAGTGGCCGAAGTCCGCCGGCCACCAGTCCTGCGAGGTCGTCAGCGCCTCGGCGATGTCCCGCTTGACCGCGGCCAGGTCCAGGGTCTTGAACGCCTCGGCGTAGTCGAAGTCCTCGCCGAGGGGGTTGGAGACGGCCGGGTTCTTGGCCAGGATCTTCACGTTCAGGCGCTCGGGCCACCACTGACGGTTGCCGCCGCCCTGGGTCGGGTGCGGCGCGCGGCCGTGCGCGACGGGGCAGCCTTCCGCCCCCTCCAGGTTGGTGTCGGTGACGTGTGCATCAGGCTTGTCGGCCATGAATATCCTTCCGGACCATGCGGTTGAGGGTGCGGTGCTCGGGGGCCGCGGGGCGAGGGAGGTGTGGAAGTGCCGGGGCAGGCGTGGGCGACCGGCGTGGTATGGCCGGTTTCCGCCCGGACGCGACCCTCGAACCGGGCTCCGGGCAGCCTTGCGGTTCGAAACGGCGGCGTACGCGCATGTCGGAGTCTTCGTCTCCTGCCGTACGAGGTCTTCCTGTTTCCTGTGGCTTTCGCCGACTCCGATCCTACGGTGGACGGATTCTAAGTCAAGAAGCGCGCCAACTTCGTATCGGATCGGACCAGTGGGAATCCGCGGTTTTCGGACACCTGTCCGCCGGGTGGTTCTTTGGCGTCAGAGCCAGCCGTTACGGCGGAAGCCCCGGTGGACGACGAAGCAGGCCGTCACGATGACCGCGAGGACCGCCGGGTAGCCGTACGTCCAGCGCAGCTCCGGCATGTGGTCGAAGTTCATCCCGTACACCCCGCACACCATGGTCGGGATCGCGATGATCGCCGCCCACGCCGTGATCTTCCGCATGTCCTCGTTCTGCGCCACGGTCACCTGCGCCAGGTGCGCCTGCAGGATGGAGTCCAGCAGCGCGTCGTACGACGTGATCTGGTCGGTGATCCGCTGCAGGTGGTCGGCCACGTCCCGGAAGTAGGCCCGTATCCCCGGCGCGATGTGCGGCATGTGGCTGGTGGCGAGCCGCTGCAGCGGCCGGTCCAGCGGGGCGACGGCCCGGCGCAGCTCCAGCAGCTCGCGCTTGAGCTGGTAGATCCGGCCCGCGTCGGCGCCGCGGGCGTGCTCGCTGAAGACGGCGGACTCCACGTCGTCGATGTCCCGCTGCACCGCGTCGGTCACGGCGAGGTAGTCGTCGACGACGTGGTCCGCGATCGCGTGCAGCACGGCCGCCGGCCCCTGCGCCAGCCGCTCCGGCGCCGACTCCAGCGTCTCGCGCAGCGGGCCCAGCGAGCCGTGCGGCCCGTGCCGCACGGTGATCACGAAGTCGGGGCCGGCGAAGACCATCAGCTCGCCGGTGTCGACCACCTCGCTGGTCGCGGTCAGCTCCGCGTGCTCGACGTAGCGGACGGTCTTGAAGACCGCGAACAGCGTGTCGTCGTACTGCTCCACCTTGGGCCGCTGGTGCGCGTGGACGGCGTCCTCGACGGCCAGCGGATGCAGCCCGAAGAGGTCGGCGAGGCCGGCGAACTCCTCCTGGCCCGGCTCGTGCAGCCCGATCCACACGAACCCGTCGCCGCGCCTGCGCACCTGCTGCAGCGCCTCGGCGGCCGGGCAGTTGCCCTGCTGCAGCCGCGCGCCGTCGAGGTACGATACGCAGTTGACCACGGCGCTGCCGAGCGGCGAGCGGGCGGGGTGGCTCAGGTCCACGGTGCGCCCGGGTGCCCTGCGCACCACGTGGCGGAGGTTTTTGATCATCGACACGGCGGGCTCCTTCGGCGGACCGATGGCCAGTCTGCCACCGGTCCGCCGCGCGCCGGGCCGCCCGGGCGGCGATCACCCGCGGGGGAGGAGGTGAGCGGGGGTGCGGGGGAGCTGCGGGAGCGGGGTCAGTCCCCGGTCGCGCGCCCCGGGCGGCGCTGGACGTAGATGCGCCCGTTGTTCCCGCCGGTCCACTCCAGGCGTACGACGCCGGGGACGGCGGCGTCCGCGATGCGGGCCGGGTCGGCCCAGTAGCCGAAGTTGGGGTTGCGGAAGAACGTCGCCCACAGCCCGCCGTCCGCGTCGGCGAAGAAGTTGTTGTGGCCGGCGCCCACGCCCGCGGTCCAGCGTCTGGAGTACGGGCCCTCGAAGCGGTCGGCCACCGCCACCACCGCGTCGTACTGGTACTGCACGCGGCCGGTGCCCGCCGGGTCGTACGCGTGCCGCGTGCTGCCGTACGGATCGAGGCTGGCCCGGTCCCACGCCGCGTGCAGCAGGAAGTACTTTCCGTCGTGCTTGAAGACGTACGCGCCCTCCAGATACGGCTCGGGGGAGTAGCGCTCCTGCCCGAACCGCGGCAGGTCCGTCACCGGGACGATGTCCTCCATGTCGTCGCGGAACTTCGCGTACAGGTCGTTGTGGAGTACCAGCCAGGCGTCGTCGCCCTCGGAGTAGAGGCTGCCGTCGATGTGGTGGTACGCGCCGGGCTCGATGAACGACGGGCCGCCGGTGAGCGGGTCGCCGAAGGGCTTGTCGGCGTTGCCCTCGACCAGCCGGTACGGGCCCTCCACGCCGCCCTCGCTCACCAGCATGAACGAGCCGACCAGGCGCGAGTGGTCGCCCATGCACGCGACGATGTACCAGGTACCGCGGAAGTAGTGCACCTCCGGCGCCCAGGTGTTGCCGCGCTTGCCGAACATGTCGTCGTGCCAGAACTCCTGCCACGGCGCGACGACCGTGCGCCCGGGCCGGTTCTCGCCAGCGAACTCCGGCGACCACACCTTGCCCTTCTCCGCGTCCGGCCGGATGCCGGTGGTGTCGGCCAGGTGCCACGGGCCGCGCAGGGAGCGGGCCGTCCAGACGAAGATCCCGTCGTTCCACGGGCTCGCGGTCTCCAGTCCGGGGACGCGGCTGGTGCCGGTGGCGACGTACAGCGGACTGCCGTCGACGTCGAAGCAGTTGACGTAGGTGTCCCGTATCCAGACCACGCCGCGGTCCTCGTCGCGGGGGCGCAACTGGAGCGGCAGCACGAAGGAGTTGTCCTCGCGGGGCCACAGGTCGGCGCGGGTGTCGGCCAGCCCGTACGGCTCGGGTTCGGGCCAGTTGGCCAACAGTCCTCCCGTGCCGCTCCCGGCCGCGTCCGCCGCCGCTCCGGGAGCCGTCGCGGACGCCGGTACGGGGGCCAGCGCCGCCGCCGCTCCCACGGAGCCGGCGCCGGCCAGCAGGGAACGCCGGCCGATGGACGAACCGCTCGCTGAGTGAGTCATCTTCTCGTCCTCCCTCGTCGTGCCGCACGCGGGCGGCCTGGCGCACAGCATGCGAACGCCCGTCGATTTTCGTCAACAGGTCGGAAAAATAATCCGCCCCGGCCCCACGCCCCGCCGGATCCGCACCCCGGCACATCGCCGCAGGTCACGCAGGCTCCATCGGGCGGCAGGCGGCAGCGGAGTTTTGTGTCGGGAGTCTTGCGGCTCTGTGATTCTTTTTTCCGACCTGTTGACGAAAAAGGCGAGGCGTCCCCATGCTGTCGGCCATGCACCCCTCCGCAGGCCCCCTCTCCCGCCTCCGCCGCGAGCACGAAGAACTCGTGCTCTCGCTGCTGCGCAAGCACGGCCCGCTCAGCCGCGGCGAACTCGGGACCCGCTGCGGGCTGTCCCGCACCACCCTCTACGACATCGTCGGTGACCTGATCGCCAACGGCGCCGTCGTCGCCGCCGTGCCGCTGGCGGAGGAGCGGCGGCGCGGCCGGCCGGTGGAGAAGCTGTCCCTCAACCCCGACGCCGGGCAGGCCCTCGGCATCGACTTCGCGCGCCGAGCCGTGCACGTCGCCGCCGTCAACGTCGCCCACGAGATCGTCGGCTCCGCCAGCGAACAGCACGCCCCCGACCTCCCCTGGGAGGAGCGGGTACGGCTCGCCGAACGGCTCGTCGGCACCCTCACCGGCGGCGCGCTGCGCCTCGGCGCACTCAACGCCATCGGCGTCGGCGTCGTCGGCCCCGTCGGCGCGCCCGGGGACCTCACCGCGGCCGGCCGGCACCTCGACGTCCCGTCCGAACTGCTGCGCAAGAGCTTCGGCGTGCCCGTACTGCTGGACAACAACACCCGCCTCGCCGCGCTCGCCGAGGCCACCTGGGGCGCCGCGGCCGACGACGCCGACGTGCTCTACCTCCGGGTCTCCCACGGCGTCGGCGGCGGCCTGGTCGTCGGCGGCTCGCTGCACCGGGGCGCCTTCGGGCTCTCCGGCGAACTCGGCCACGTCACCGCCGTACCGTCCGGCGCCCCCTGCGAGTGCGGCGGCACCGGCTGTCTAGAGACCGTGGCCTCCGTCGGCGCCGTACTCGACGCCTACCGCGCCGCCGGCGGGCGCGCGGACGACCTCGCCGCCTTCAACGCCGCGCTGTCCTCCGGCGACGCCGCGGCCCGGGCGGTCCTCGCCGTGGCCGGCGCCCACATCGGCACCGTGCTCGCCGCCGTCTGCAACGCGATCGGCCCCGGCGTGATCGTCATCGGCGGCGAACTCGCCCGCACCGGCGAGGCGCTCACCGGCCCCGTCGAGAAGGCACTCGGCGCGCACATCATGCCCGCCTCCCGCGACCGCGTGGTGCTGCGCCCCGCCACCCTCGGCGCCACCGGCGGCGCGCTCGGCGCCATCGCGCTGGTGCTGCACGAATCCCCGCTGCTCTCCCACTACCCCGCAGAAGCCGATCCCGAGGACGACGCGTGAAACGTGTGCAACGCGTGAGACGAACGAGGTGCGTATGGCCGTGATCACCACACCCCAGAAGAAGGCCGCCCGGCCGCGCACGCGCCGCACCGAGCGGCGCGGCCAGGTCCGCTCCCTCGTACTGAACGTCATCGCCCTCGCGTTCGGCGTGGCCGTCTGGGCGGTGCTGGCCGCGCTGAACTTCGAGAGCCTGCCCGGGCCGCTCGCGGTGGCCGAGAAGGCCGGCGACCTGATCGCCGACGGCACCCTCGCCGACGACCTGCTCGCCAGCCTCCGCCGCGTCTTCACCGGCTTCGCACTCGGCACGGCGCTGGCCATCCCCGTCGGCTTCCTCATGGGCTGGTACCCCACGGCCCGCGGGCTGCTGGAGCCGTACGTCCAGTTCTTCCGCACCATCCCGCCGCTGGCGCTCATCCCGCTGGCGATCGTGCTGATGGGCATCGGCGAGACGCCGAAGGTCTTCGTCATCTTCCTGGCGGCGTTCCTGTCCTGCGTCGTCGCCGCCTTCCAGGGCGTGGTCGACGTCGACCGCACCCTCATCAACGCCGCCCGGGTCCTCGGCGCCTCCGACCGCGTCATCTTCCTCAAGGTCGTCATCCCGGCGTCGACCCCGTTCATCCTCGTCGGCATGCGCATCGGACTCGGCGCCGCCTGGGCCACCGTCGTGGCCGCGGAGCTGATCGCCGCCCAGGAGGGCCTGGGCTTCCGCATGCAGTACGCCCAGACCTACTACGACCTCGACACGATCTTCGTGGGACTCATCACCATCGGCGTGCTCGGCCTGCTCATGGACCGACTGCTGCTGCTCGCCGAGCGTCGTCTCACCGGCTGGCAGGAGCGCAGAGGATGACCGAAAAAAAGATCTCCTTCCGGGACGTCGTGAAGACCTTCCCGATGAAGGGCACCGACTTCACCGCCCTCGACGGGGTGTCCCTCGACATCGCCGACCGCGAGTTCGTCACCGTCGTCGGCCCCTCGGGATGCGGCAAGAGCACCCTGCTCAACATGGCCGCGGGGCTCGCCGAGCCCACCTCGGGCGACGTCCTCGTCGACGGCGGCCCCGTCACCGGGCCGGGCCCGGAGCGCGGCGTGATCTTCCAGCAGTACGCCCTCTTCCCCTGGCTGACCGTGCGGAAGAACGTCGAGTTCGGGCTCAGGCTCGCCCGGCTGACGGCGGACGAGCGCGCGCGGCGGGCCGACCGCGCCATCGAGCTGGTCGGCCTCACCGACTTCGCCGACGCGCTGCCCAAGACGCTGTCCGGCGGCATGAAGCAGCGCTGCGCCATCGCCCGCGCGTACGCGGTCAACCCCCGGGTGCTGCTGATGGACGAGCCGTTCGGGGCGCTGGACGCGCTGACCCGGGTGCAGCTGCAGGACCAGCTCCTCGACACCTGGAGCCAGGACAAGCGCACCGTCATGTTCATCACGCACGACGTCGACGAGGCGGTCTACCTGGCCAGCCGGGTGGTGGTGATGGCCGCCCGCCCCGGGCGCATCCACCGGATCATCGACGTCGATCTGCCCTATCCGCGCACCGAGGAGATCCGGCTGTCCCCCGAGTTCGGCCGGATACGCAACGAGGTCTGGCACTCCGTCTACCACCAGAGCACCGCCCCGGCCGCCGCCTGACCCCGTAACCCGTCCCCCACACCTCTACGCATCCCGAGACTTCAGCACACCGGAAAGGACCCTCCGCCATGCGTGCGACCCGACGTAGCATCGCCCTCTCACTCACGGTAGCTCTGATATCACTCCCGGTCGCCGCCTGCTCCGACGACAACGGCGGCGGCGGGTCAGACAGCTCGACCGTCCGCTTCGGCTACATCAACGACTACAACGGCGCCAGCCTGCTGGCCATCGCCGAGAAGCAGGGCCTGTGGAAGAAGGCCGGCCTCGACGCCGAGGTCTCCGTCTTCAACAACGGCCCCATCCAGATCCAGGCCCTCGGCGCCGGCGACCTCGACTTCGGCTACATCGGCCCCGGCGCCATGTGGCTGCCCGCCTCCGGCAAGGCCGACGTCATCGCCGTCAACACCCTCGGCTACGCCGACCGCGTCATCGCCCAGCCCGGCATCACCTCGCTCGCCGACCTGAAGGGCAAGAAGGTCGGCGTCCCCGAGGGCACCTCCGGCGACATGGCACTCAACCTCGCCCTCCAGGAGGAGGGCATGTCCATCGACGACGTGGAGAAGGTGCCGATGGACCCCGCGACCATCGTCTCCGCATTCTCCTCCGGGCAGATCGACGGCGCCGGCCTGTGGTACCCGATGATCGACGAGATCAAGGCCAAGGTCCCCGACCTCGAAGAGGTCGCCAGCACCCGGGACATGCCGGACAGTTACTTCCCCACCGCCTTCGTCGCCGGCACCGACGTCGACCCCGAGCTGTCCGGCAAGGTCATCGGCGTCCTCCAGGAGGCCAACGACTGGCGCTTCGAGAACCCCGAGGAGTCCGTCGCCGACACCGCCGCGATGCTCAAGCTGGACGAGGAGAAGGTCAAGGCCGACGCCGCCAACCAGGAGGTCCTGGCCACCAAGGACCTCGTCGCCAAGACCGAGGACGGCACCGTCGGCGGCTGGCTGAACGACCTCGCCGAGTTCTTCGTCGGCACCGGCCAGCTCGACGAGGCCCCCGACCCGGCGGAGTACTACCTCGGCGACCTCTACACGAAGGCGTCCGCCAAGTGAACCTGCTCTTCCTGATGACCGACCAGCACCGGGTCGACACCCTGGGCTGTTACGGCAACCCGCACGTCGACACCCCCCACCTCGACCGGCTGGCCGCCACCGGCACCCGCTTCGACCGGTGCTACACCCCCACCGCCATCTGCACCCCGGCCCGGGCCAGCCTGCTGACCGGCCAGGCGCCGTTCCGGCACCGGCTGCTCGCCAACTACGAGCGCAACGTCGGCTATCTGGAAGACCTGCGGGACGACGCGTTCACCTTCCCCGGCGCGCTCGCCGAACGCGACTACCAGCTCGGGCTGGTCGGCAAGTGGCACGGCGGCACCCACCGCAACGCCGCCTCCTACGGCTTCGACGGCCCCGACCTGCCCGGCTGGCACAACCCCGTCGACCACCCCGACTACCTCGCGTACCTCGCCGAGCGGGGGCTGCCGCCGTACCGGATCTCGGCGCCGATCCGCGGCACCACCCCCAACGGCAACCCCGGCAACCTCCTCGCCGCCCGCCTCCACCAGCCGGCCGAGGCCACCTTCGAGCACTACCTCGCCACCCGCGCCATCGAGCAGCTGGAGACGTACGCCGCGACCGGCCGGCCCTTCTTCCTCGCCACCCACTTCTTCGGCCCGCACCTGCCCTACCTGCTGCCCGACGAGTACTACGACATGTACGACCCCGACCTCGTCGACCTGCCCCCGTCGATCGCCGAGACCTTCGAGGGCAAGCCGCCCGTGCAGCGCAACTACAGCGCCCACTGGACCTTCGACACCATCCCCGTCGAGGTCACCCGCAAGCTCATCGCCGTCTACTGGGGCTACGTCACCCTCATCGACCGGCAGATCGGCCGCATCCTGGCCCGCCTCGACGAGCTCGGCCTCACCGACGAGACCGCGGTGTTCTTCACCGCCGACCACGGCGAGTTCACCGGCGCCCACCGCCTGCACGACAAGGGCCCGGCCATGTACGAGGACATCTACCGCATCCCCGGCATCGTCCGCGTCCCCGGCGCCCCGCCGCAGGTGCGGGACGAGTTCGTGACCCTGACCGACTGCACCGCCACCATCCTGGAGCTGGCCGGCTGCGACACCGCGCCCGCCGTCGACAGCCGCAGCCTGCTGCCGCTGGTCCGCGGCGAGCATCCCGAATGGCCGGCCGAGCTGCTCGCGGAGTTCCACGGCCACCACTTCCCGTACCCGCAGCGCATGATCCGCGACGACCGCTACAAGCTCGTCGTCAACCCCGAGTCGGTCAACGAGCTGTACGACCTGGCCGCCGACCCGCACGAGCTGGCCAACCGCTACGCGCACCCCGAACTGCTGCCTGTACGCCGCCGGATGCTGCGCCGGCTGTACGACCTGCTGCGCGAGCGCGGCGACAACTTCTACCACTGGATGACGCCGATGTACGACGTCGGCACCCTCGACTACGACCCGACCCTCAGCGCATTCGAACCGGAAGGAACCACCGCATGAGACGACGGACGTGGACACGGACCGCGCTGCTGCTGTGCGCGCTCCTCGCGGGACTGCTGCCGCTGTCGTCGGCGACGGCGTCGCAGCCGGTCGAGAAGGCGGCGAAGGCCGCGAAGGCCGCGAAGGCCGCGGAGGCCGCGGGGGCCCCGGATGCCGCGGAGGCCGCCCCCGGGACGTACGCCAACCCGGTCACCGAAGGCGTCGTCGACACCTTCCCCGACCCCGTGACGATCCGCGGCAAGGACGGCTACTGGTACTCCTACGGCACCATGAACCCCGTCTTCCAGTCCGGCGGCGAGCAGAGTGAGCGGATGCTCCCGATCCTGCGCTCCGCGGACCTGGCGAACTGGGAGTACGCCGGCGAGGTCTTCACCCCCGCCACCCAGCCCGACTGGCACGAGGGCTCGCGGCTGTGGGCCCCCGACATCCGCTACAACGACGGCCACTACACCCTCTCCTACTCCGTCCCCGGCCGTGACACCGTCGGCGCCGCCACCGCGCCCACCCCGACCGGCCCGTGGACCGACACCGGCCCCGTGCTGCCCACCCCCAGCGGCTGCCCCACCGGCGGCATCGACCAGGCGCAGTTCACCGACCGGGACGGCAAGACGTACCTGTACTGGGGCAGTTACGACATCCTCTGCGTCGCCGAGATGAACGCGGAGCGCACCCGCATCACCGGCGAGGTGACGCAGGTCGCCCAGGGCCGCCGCATGGAGGGCGCGTTCGTCGTCCGCCGCGACGGCTACTACTACCTCTTCTACTCCGACGCCGGCTGCTGCGACGGCGCGTACAGCGGCTACCAGGTCAAGGCCGGCCGCTCCACCAGCCCCACCGGCCCGTTCCGCGACGACGAGGGCGTCGACCTCATGGCGCCCACCAGCAAGGGCGCCATCGTCCTCGGCGCCAACGGCAACCGCTGGATCGGCCCCGGCCACAACGGGCTGGCCACCGACCTCGCCGGCCAGGACTGGCTCGTCTACCACGGCATCCCCGCCGACAACCCCGACCTCGACCGCTTCCCGGACCTGCCCGACCGCCAGCTCACCCGGCGCCCCATGCTCATGGACCGGCTCGACTGGATCGACGGCTGGCCCGTCGTCCGCGCCGGCGCCGGCCCCTCCGAGGGCCCGCAGCGCGCCCCCGTCACCGACTGGGACGCCGGCGGCACCTTCGCCGGCGGCTCGCTCGACGGCTGGCGCGCCGACGGCGCGGGCACCGGCGGCTGGTCGCTCGCGGACGACGCCGACTCCGGCCCGTACGCGACCCACGAGGGCGGCGGCGCCGACCCGGCGTTCCTCGTCACCGACGAGACCGCGCCGCGCGACCTGCGCGCCGAGGCCGACCTGCGGGTGGCCTCGGCCGAGGGGGCGGCGGGCCTGACCGTCGCCTACCGCGACCCGCGCAACCACACCACCGCCTGGCTCGACCGCGAGCGCGGCGCGCTGGTCACCGACGTCGTCGTGGCCGGCCGCAGCCGGGGCGAGCAGGTCACGCCGCTCCCCGGGACGTACGACTGGGACACCTGGCACAACGTCACCGCCGAGGTGCGCGGCGGACGCATGACCGTCGAGGTCAGCGGCGACCGGCTGCGCGACGCCGTCGCCGCCCAGGAGCGGCGGCTGCCCGCTGACGCCACCGGCCCCGGCGCCGTCGGCACCGCCGCCCGCGGCGGCGGCGCGGCGGCCGACAACGTGGGCGCGGCGCGGCTCTACGAGCCGGTCACCGAGCGCGTACCCGAGCCGGCCACGGGCCTGCCGCTGCCCGGCCACAGCGACGAGTTCAGCTCCGCCGCCGTGCCCGGCACCGAGCCCGGCTCGCCCTGGCGGTGGCTGCGCGGCCCGGCGCCCGGCGTGACCACCGACGGCGGCGGAGGTGACCTCGTATGGCCCACCCAGAACGGCGAGCTGCACCTCGACAGCAACAACGCCTCCGTGCTGCTGCGCGACGCACCCGAGGGCGACTACACCGTCACCACCAAGGTCGGCTTCGACCCCGACCAGCCCAACCAGCAGGCCGGGCTGCTCCTCTACGCGAACGACGACAAGTACTTCAAGATGACTCACTCCGCGCTGCCGCTGAACCGCGGCGGCGGCACGCTCCTCGACGTCAGCGAGTTCGGGAAGGAGGGCGAACGCCCCACCACCTCGCCGCCGACCCCCGTCGCCAACGCGCCCATGTTCGGCGGCCCCACCGCCGACACGATGTGGCTGCGGCTGTCGTACCACCACGACGGCGGCAACGGCGAGCACGAGGTGCGCGCGGCCACCAGCCGCGACGGCCGGACGTGGGTCCATAACGGCGTGTGGACGCTGCCCGGGGACGAGCGGCTGCAGATCGGGCTGGTGTCGATGAACAAGGAGGGAGCGGAGGCGCGGTTCGACTACGTACGCACCCACCGGACCCGCTGACGGCGGGGTACTTGCCCCCGGCGTCTTGACGGCGGTCTCGATCACGCCCACCGTGGCTGAGGCTGGTCCACCGGCCCCGCCGGCACCCCAGGTGCCGGCGGGGCCGCCTCGTACGTCCCCGTATGCCCCCGTACGTCCAGCGTCCCCCTCCAAGGAGCCGCCATGGCACCCGTCCCGACCGTGAGAAACCGCGTGCTGCTCGTCCTCTCCGCGCTGTTGCTCGCCCTCGTCCCCGCCGCCCCGACGCTGGCCGCGGCGGCACCGGAGCGGGCCGCGGCGGGCAGCCCTCGGGGTGACGCCGAGGTCGTCGGCGTCACGCAAGTCGGAGACCGCCTGGTCGACTTGTCGGTACGTTCCCCCGCCCTCGGCGGCCGCACCGTCCCCGTACGCCTGCTCACCCCCGACGGCTGGGACCCGGACGACCCCGCGCAGGACTGGCCGACCTTCTGGCTGCTGCACGGCTGCTGCGGCGACTACACCTCCTGGACCTCCGAGACCGATGTCGAGGACACCGACAGCCTGCGCGACGTCCTCGTCGTCATGCCGGAGGCGGGCTGGAACGGCTGGTACAGCGACTGGTGGAACTTCGGCGAGGGCGGCGACCCGGCATGGGAGACCTTCCACACCGACGAGCTGCGCCGGCTGCTGGAGAGCGACTGGGGCGCCAGCACCAACCGCGTGGTCGCGGGCCTGTCGATGGGCGGCCAGGGCGCGCTGATGTACGCCGCCCGCCACCGCGGCATGTTCAAGGCCGCCGCCGCCTACTCCGGCGCCGCGCACCCGCTGCTCAACGACGAGTCGGTCGACCGCATCATGGGCTTCTTCGCGGGCCAGGGCGACGACCCCCGCCGCGTCTGGGGCGACCCGGTCGACCAGCGCGCCATCTGGCAGGCCCACGACCCGTATTACCTGGCGAAGCAGCTCAAGTCCACGCCGGTCTACCTCTCCTGCGGCGACGGCACCGCGGGGCCCCTCGACCCGCCGGGCGCCACGGACGCCCTGGAGGCGGACTTCAACCGGCAGAACCAGGCGTTGGCCGCGGAGCTGAAGCGGGTCGGCGCCAGGAAGGTGATTACCAACCTCTACGGCCCGGGCACCCACCGCTGGGAGTACTGGGAGCGGGAGTTGCACGCCTCGCTGCCGATGCTGATCGGAGCGCTGAAGGTGAGCTGACGCGCGGGCCCCTGACGGGCCCCCGGCGGCCGGGAGCGGGCCGCCGGGGGTCCCTTGCCGTTGTCATCGGCTCAGCTACGGTCCGTGGCTCGCGGATGCCCTGTGCCTGCGAAGGTGATCCAGCAGGTCTCTCGGGCGGTATCCAGGAGATACCAGATGCGACCGCCGCCGGTCACTTCGATCTGCCACTGCTCGCAGGTCCGCCCGCGATAGGTGCCATGCGCCAGACCGCCCTTGAGCCGGTGGTGCCGGGGTGTCTCGGTGGCCGGTCCGGGGGTGGTGCGCATGGTGCTCCAGGCCCGGTAGGTGTTCTCTCGGGCCTGTTGGGCTAAGCATTCCCAACCCTTGGCCGAGGCCGCGTCCGCGAAGCGGACTTCCCAGTGGCCCTCCGGCGCAGGAGGCGCGGCCCGGTCGCCGCGGCCCCCAGTCACGCGACGTCCCGCGGGTCGGCCACCGGACCGTAGTCCTCACTGTGGTCCCTGGTCAGTGCGGCAAGCAGCGCAGGGTCGGAGTAGACCTCCGCGGTGTGCTGCCAGGCGACGAGCATCTGCGCGACAGACGCGCTGTTGCCGAGTGAATCGGCGGCACGCATGGTGTCGACCAACTCGATGGCGAAGGAGTGGAGATCGGGCTCAGGCAGGAAACGAACCCAGGGGAAGGCGTCGGGAAGTATGTCGAGGAGCAGTTCCATGCTTCCCGGCTCCCGGCGTGCCATCGCCGCCAGCATCCGCGTGGCAGCCGATACGACGGTCTGATCCTGCTCAGCGCGTGCCGCGGTGGTGAGGACCAAATCCTCCCCGTCCCTGCGGTGCAGCACCAGCCGTGATGACACCTTGAGCCGGGCGAGCGTCTGCTTGTTCTTGTTCACCAGCTCGGAGAAGTTCACCGCAGTGCTTTCGCTTGCCATGACTTGCAAACTACTTCGAAACTCCAGGATCCGCCATCACCCGAATGAGGGGCGCGTACCGGTTCGCTCCGACGGTGTCGGAGCTTACGCGTTGGCCTGACGCCCTCGCCGTGGCGCTGCGGGGGACGGACCCGCCCGCCACCCGCCCACGGCGACGGCCGACGTGGTTGCCCCAGGCCGCCTGGACGTGGAAGTAGCCGAGGGGGCCTTCCCTGCGCATCCCGACGTAGGTCAGGTACGCGACCCAGCCCAGCGGAGCGAGGAGCAGCATGCGGCTACTGGTGGTCGACGACGAGGAAGGGCTCGCCGCGTCCCTCAAACGGGGCCTGGAGGCGGCCGGTTACGCGGTGGACGTGGCCCACGACGGCCACACCGGCCTGTACCTGGCGCGGGAGTACCCGTACCAGGCGATCGTGCTCGACATCATGCTCTCCGGGCTGAACGGCTACCGCGTGTGCGCCCGGCTGCGGGCCGACGGCATCGACCCCCCGATCCTGATGCTGACGGCCAAGAACGGCGAGTACGACGAGGCCGAGGACCTGCTCCTGCTGGCCCGCCTCGACGGCACCGCCCCCCCTCCCGCGCGACCCTGTCAACCTCACCGACCTCGTCCACGACCTGGTCGAGGAGCACCGCCATCTGCGCCGTGTGCACCCGCTGGAGGTCCGCCTCGACGCCCCGGGGCCGCCGGCGTGGGTGGCGGGCAGCGGCCTCCAGCTGGAGCGGATGCTGCGCAACGTGCTGAGCAACGCCTGCCGCTACGCCGACAAGGACGTCGAGGTGGCCATCCGCGCCGAGCGGCACGACGGCGTCGAGACGGTGCGGATCGACGTACGCGACGACGGCCCCGGGATACCGGCCGCCGACCGGGAGCGGGTCTTCGAGCGGTTCAGCAGGCTGGAGGACGCGCGTGCCCGCAAGTCCGGCGGAGCCGGTCTCGGCCTGGCCATCGCCCGCGAGATCGCGGACCACCACGGCGGCACGCTGCGCTTCACCGACCCGCCGCACGGTGCGCACGCCGTCAGCCGGCTCCCCGCCGCCGGGCCGGGGCGGAGCGCGTCCGCCGACGCGTGACGTGCTCGTGTCGTCCTGAAGTTCGGCGCGCGTCGAACCCGCCCACCACCCGCCCAGCTTCCGGTTGGGCTGGTTACGGACTGGACATAGAAGGTAACTGTCCGTAATCATGACGGGATTGGAGATCCGGCAGTGGTGCGTGAGAGAGGTGGCCGGGCATGGGGAACGCGGGCAGCGGCGGGGTGTACGGGAGCGAGCCGGAGGTGTCGGACTCCCTGAAGACGTTCGGGGCGGTGCTGAAGGTGCTGCGGGAGGAGGCGGGGCTGACGCAGGAGCAGCTGGCGGAGCAGCTGGGGTACTCCGCGGAGACCATCGCGGGGGTGGAGCAGGGACGGCGGTTTCCGTCGCAGCAGCTCGTCACGCTGTCGGAGGAGGCTCTGGGGGAGTTGGCCGCGAGGTTGCTGAAGGCGGCGCGCAGGAGCCTGACGAGGAAGGCGGGCCTGGCGTCCAGGTTCCAGCACTGGGCTTCGATCGAGGAGGAGGTGGTCACCCTGTACGCGTACGAGTGCCGAACGGTTCCGGGGCTGTTGCAGCCCGAGCCGTACATCCGCGCTGTGTTCGAGGCCGTGCCGCCGCCGCTGACCGAGGAGCAGATCGAGCGTCAGGTCGCGGCACGTCTGGAGCGGCAGGCGGTCCTCGATCAGCGGCCGTACACTTTCTTCGGCTTCATCATCGAACAGGCGCTGCTGGAGCGGCAGCTGGGCGGCGTAAAGGTCGCACGCGCCCTGATCGACCACCTCATGGCGATGGGCGAACGGCGCAACGTCGAGATCCAGGTGATGCCGCTGCGCATGGCAAACCACGCCGGGGTAGACGGCTCCCTTTACCTCGCCGAGACTGTCGACCACAAGTGGCTTGGCTACTCCGAGGGTCAGCGGTCGAGCATCTTGATCAGCGATCTGGCCAACGTGGGTATTCTGCAACAGCGCTACCGGAAGCTCAGTTCCCAGGCCCTCAGCCACGAGGCTACGGTGGAACTGCTGGAGCAGATGCGAGGAGACCTATGAGCAGGATCGGACCGGAGTGGTTCAAGAGCAGCTACAGCGGGAGCGACGGCGACAACTGCATCGAGGTCGCCGTCACTCCGCAGGTTGTCCACGTCCGTGACACCAAGGACCGGGAGGGCGGTCAGCTCTCCGTCACCCCCGCGGCCTGGGCCGACTTCGTCGCCTTCGCCAAGGCCGTCGAACTCTGACACAACCCGCGCCCGTGCGGCCGTCCCCGGCCGCGCGGACGGCCCGGGGCTACCGGCTCGTCAGGTCGAACATGTGCAGGCCCTGTCTGCCGGTCACGGCCAGAGTTCGCCCGTCGGGCAGCCAGCAACAGTCCATCGCGTTCTTGCCTTCGTTCGGGTCCGCGTAGAAGCGGACCGTCGTCTCGATCTCACCGCCGGCGGCGGCCCAGATGCGTGCCGTGTGGTCGCCGACCGAGGCCAGACGACTGCCGTCGGGTGACCACCGGCAGGCGTTCACGAAGTGGCTGTGGCCGCGCAGGACGTGGAGCGTCTCGCCGGTGGCCGCGGCCCAGACCCGGATGTCGAACCCTTGCTCGCTGGCGAACAGAGACCCGTCGGGGGAGACGTCGAGCAGGCGGCTGGAGCGATCGATCTTCCGGTTCGTGCCGCTGGGCAGATCGTGGACGACAGTTCCGTCCGGGCCGCTGTAGGCAAGCCAGCTCGCGTCCGGGGCGACGACGCATCTCAGCATCCGGCCCGTGATGGCGGGGTGGTCGAGGATGTCCCGGGTCTGTCCGGTGGCCACGTCCAGAAGGCGTACGGTCCCGTCTTCGCAGGCCGCGGCCAGCCAGGTGCCGTCGGGTGCGACGGCGAGGTCGATGACGTAGTTCGTGGCCGCGCTTCTCAGTACGTGCCCGGGGCGGACCGGGCATTCGATGTGGTGCAGCAACCGGCCGGTGGCCACTTCCCAGATCAGCACGGCGTCGCTGCGGGCGGTCGCCAGCCAGGTGCCGTCCGGGGCCGCGACGCACGAGCTGTATCGACCGGAACCAAAGGCACAGCGTTGTTGACCGGTGGTGACATCCCAGATCGCGATCCGGCCCTCCCGCCAGTCGTCGTCTGCCGTCGCGAGCCAGGATCCGTCGGGTGCTGCCGCGCAGGACGACAACGGCACCTGGCGCGGGTCGGGCCGCTGCTCGGCGACGCCTGCGTTCAGGTCCCAGAGCCAGATGGTGCCGTCCCCGCAGCCGGCGGCCAGCCTCGCGCTGTCCGGCGAGATCGCATACGACGTCACCATCGAACTGTGCTCGCCAAGCGTGAGGGGGCGGGACCGGCCGCCGGTGGTGTCCAGGAGCACCGTGCGCCTCTCTTCCAGCGTGGCGGCGATCCACGAACCGTCCGGAGTGACCGTGTGCACGTGTCCCAACCCGCACGCGAAGGTTTCACGAACCTCACCCGTCGCGGTGTCCCAGACCCGGGTACGGCTCTGACGCGGGCCGATCTCGGCGGCCAGCCACGAAGCGTCCGGCGCCAGCACCAGCCTCCCGGCGCCGTAGCCGTCGGCGTGGAATTCGTGCACGACCCGGCCCTCGGGCAGCTCACGGATCCGGAGCCGCCCGTCGTCCACGGTGACCACCCGGGAGGCGGCCGGTCCCCTTGCGGCCCGCGCCTCTGTGACGGGATGCCAGGGAAAGGTGTCGAGACGCCGGCCATCGGGCATCCGGTAGAGCCCGACATGCGCCAGCTGCCCGGTCGTGATCGGCTTGGCGGGACAGCCGATCGCCAGCCACGTTCCGTCCGGGGCCATCGCCACTGGCTCATCGCCGCGCCCCGTGTCCAGTTCGCCGGACAGCCGCCCATCCGGCATCCGGTAGACCTTGATCCGGCGTCGTCCCGCCGTCGTGTGTGATTCATCGATCGCCAGCCAGGCGCCGTCCGGGTCCGCCGCCACCAACCGCCCTTCGAACATTCCGCACAGGTCGCCTGAGTCCACGTCCCATATCCACACCGTGTCGGCCGCGTAGGTGGCCAGCCATGCTCCCGACGATGGCAGGACACAGTCGCGTATCCAGTTCGGCACGTCGGCACCGTGATCGAAGGTCGGCCCGGGCAGCCAAGTACCGGCGTGCCAAAGCCGAACCGCATTGCGCCGCCCATCAGCGCCGAACCCGTTGCCGATCGACACCAGCCAGTGGCCGTCCGGCGACCAGGCGCACCAGGAGGCGTCGCCTTCTCGACCGTCGAGGACCCGGGCCAGGCCAGGGGCGGGCTGATCCGACATCGGCCATCTGCTTCTCACGGCAGGACCGCGCAACGACGCGCGAAAGGACTCCACCATCAACCGCAGCTCCGGTACGCCGGTCAACCGAAGTACCAACGCATCGCGCAACTCCCTTTCGGACTCGGCACGAGCCAGCAGGTGCGCCGCCCGGGCCAGCGCACGGCGCAACGCATCAGCTGCAGAACCACCGGCGCGCGCCAGGTCTTCCTCCGCGGCCGGCAGACCGTTCCGCCAGAGCCTTGCCGCCACCTCGGTGAGCACAGACGGATCGGAGATCAACACGAGGTCCTTGCTGTGTGGTCCGACGATGTCCGAAGCCGGCCGGCCGCAGTCCCTTCACCCCCGTGCCCCTCCGGGGAACCGGGTGAACACCGCGACGTCGCCGCCGAAGCATACGGCCATGCGTACCTGAGGGTTGAGGGCGAGCGCCGAGGGCCGTCACCGGCATCACCCGAGCCCGGCCGCCGGCGACCTGCCGAGGTGCCCGACTTCCATCATTAATAGAGCGCATGCTCTGTTAATGTGCTGGGAACGGCCCGGCCGGGCCGGGTGCTCGGAGTGTCACGGGAGGCGCAGGTGCAGGAGCGTGGAGTGCAGGCACGGGGGTTGAGCCGGAAGCGGTTCCTGGCCGGGGCGGCGGGGCTGGGCGCCGCCGCCGCGGTCGGGTCGGTGGCCGCCGCCAACAGCGGCGGGGCGTCGGAGCCGGCGCGGACGACGGGCGGCGGGCGCGGGGTGCGGTATCGGAGCGTGTGTTACACCATCGGCGCCGGCGAGACCCCCGCGACCAAGTGGAGCGCCGCCCGGATGCGGCACGACATCCGCGCCATCGGCGGCGAGCTGCACGCCAACGCCGTGAAGGTCACCGGCGACGGCGTGCGGCGGCTCACGGCCACCGCCGAGGAGGCCGCCGAACGCGGCCTGTACGTACGCGCCGAGCCCACCCTCGCCGACCGCCCGCCGCGGGAGATCCTCGACCACCTCGCGGAGGTCGGCCGGCACGCGGAGGGACTGCGCCGCCAGGGCGCCGGGGTGGAGCTGAGCGTCGGCTGCGAGTTCTACCTCTTCGTCCCCGGCATCGTCCCCGGCGACAACGCGCTGGAGCGGATCGAGAACATCCTCAGCGGCAACTACGACCCGGTGGAGATGCAGCGCAAGCTCGATGAGTTCACCGCCCGCGCCGCCGCCGTCGGCAGGTCCGTCTTCGGCGGGCAGCTCAGCTACGCCGCCGCCCAGGACGACGAGGTCGACTGGGGCCTGTTCGACATCGTCGGCATCGACTACTACTCGTACCACCCGCGCCCCGCGGACTACGTCCGCGAACTGCGCACCTACCAGCGCTTCGGCAAGCCGGTGTCGATCGCCGAATTCGGCTGCTGCACCTACGAGGGCGCCCCTTCGGACAGCGACATGGGCTGGTTCAAGGTCGACTACAACAAGTACCCGCCGGAGCTGAAGGAGCCGCTGGTGCGCAGCGAACGCACGCAGGCGGAATACGTCACGGACGTGTACGACGTCATCGAGTCGATGGGCCTGCACTCCGCCCACGCCTTCGAGTTCGTCACCCCGGAGACGTGGCACTGGCCCGGGGACCCGGTCCACGACCTCGACATGGTCAGCTACGCCCTGGTCAAGTCGATCCAGGACACCCCCGGCGACCCGGACTCGCCCTGGCACTGGGAGCCCAAGGAGGCGTACCACGCGCTCGCCTCCCGCTACGCCCGCGCCGGCCGCGCCGCGCGACCGTAGCCGAAGACGTCGCGCCCGGGGTGACCTCCCCGGGCGCGGCGTCTACCCTCTACGCCCGGACGGCCCGGACGGGCTGCGGAGTCCCGGACGGTTCGGGACCGTACGGGACGGGGTGCGCGATGGCTGGCGCGGCAGGGAGCGGGGGGCAGGTCCGTACGTACCGGGGACACCTCGGGTCCATGATCACCCTCGCGCTGCTGTGCGCCCTCTTCGGCGGCCTGTTCGTGTTCTTGGGCGTGCTGCTCGTCGCGGGCGCCGGCGCGCCCGCTGCCGTCGCGATCCCGTTCTGCGCCGTCGGGCTGGCCCTGTTCCTGCTCACCTACTGCGTAGTCCGCAGCGTGACCGTCGTCGACGACGCCGGCCTCACCCTCCGCTGGTTGCGCACCCGGCGGCTGGCCTGGTGCGACCTCGTCGCCGTCGAACTGGAGCACAACGCGCCCGCGTCGGCGGAGCGCAAGCGCCCCGTCATGGGCGTCGTCGTCTACCACCGCGACGGCCGCCGGGTGAGCCTGCCCAACGTCATCGACACCCGCAGCCTGCGCGCGCACCGCGAGGTGGAGGTGATTCGCGAGGTCTGGGAGCGCCACCGCGGCGCGGACTGGACGCCGCGGCCGGAGGTCACCGAAACCGCGCGGGCCAAGGCCGACGCCTCCGAGCACACCCAGAACTCGCTGGTCGAGTCCATGGGCTGCGGCCTTACCGCGGTCCGCGTGCTGGTCTTCTGCGTACTCGTCGTCGCGGTCGTCTTCCTGGCCACCGGCAACGCCGACGCGCTCCCGGACATCCCCGGCGAGGTCTTCGCCGGTGTCTTCGCCGCGGTGTTCCTCGCCCCGGTCGCGATCGCGCTGGCGGGCAGGGCCGCTGCCCGTGGACGACGCGGCGACGGCCCGGGAGCCGACCGGGAGCCGGACGAACCGCCGCCCTGGTGACACGGAGCCGGGCGCGGTGACGAGGACGAGGCGACGAAGCCCCCCGGCCCAGTACCGCCGCGACTAACGTGCCCCGTCCGGCAGTCGGCGGCCGGCGAGCGGCGGTCGGAGGACGGCGGTCGGCACCCGGCCGGTCACCGCGTGCCGTCGGCCGGCACGGCGTGCGGGCGGCCCGGCCGGGTTGCCGCCTGGGATCCCGCCCCGATCGTCCGCCTCCGCCAACACCCAAGTCAATCCTCGGAATTCCTTGCCCGGCCCCGAGGAGTCGCTTGGAGGAGAACGCCGGTTTCCCCGCGTGTCCCTGCGCGGTCACCCGTTCGGCCCATCGATAGAATCGCGCGATGTCCACACTGGGAGCACGGAGAACTGGGAGGAGGACCGTTGACCGGACATGACGTCACCGACGAGCAGTGGCAGGGGCTCGCCGAAGTCGTGCCGCTGCGCGGCAACGAATGGCCCTCCTGGACCGGGCACGAGGCGCTCGACGACCCCGAAGTCGACGCCGACCAGCGGCAGTTCGTCGTCATCCGCTGCCAGGTCTTCGCCGACGCGCGGCGCGTCGCCGAGTACCTGATAGCGCAGGTTCCGGTGCTGCTGGACCTCACCGGCGCCGAGATCGACGTCGCCAAGCGCGTCCTCGACTTCGCCAGCGGGGTCACCTTCGGGATCCAGAGCAGCATGCACCGCGTCGACCGCAACGTCTTCCTGCTGGCCCCGGTCGGCACCGAGGTCGAGCCGCTGGCCGGTCGCTGACTGCCTTACCGTGCCCGTTCGGGCAAGCCCCCGCGGATCCGCGAGGGCTCGCCCGAACGGGGGAAGGTCCCGCTGCCGGAACGGTTCCGCTGACGGCGGCCTCAATAACGTCCTGTCGTATGATCTCCCCCACCGGGCACCCGCTTCACGCCGCGCGTGACGTCCCGCGCGAGGGCCCGCGCGAGGACCTGTTCGACGCTCTGAGCGCGGCCCACCCCGGGCGCCACCCCCGGGCCGAACGCGTGGCGCTCGGCGAACTGCGGCTGTCCGCCTTCAAGTCGCACCGCGGCACCCGCCTCCGCCTCGGCGCCCTCACCCTGCTCACCGGCGGCAGCGGCAGTGGCAAGACCGCGGCGCTGGAGGCGTACGGGGTCCTGGCCAGGCTCGGTGCCGGGGCCACCCTCAAGGAGGCGTTCGCGCCCGTGCCCGGCGGCGCCGCCGCCTGCGTACCGCACAAGGCCAGGCCCGACGCCGCCGGCCGGCGCGGCGTCCGGCTCGGCTGTACGGTGCGCGGCCCCTTCGGCGACGTACACCTCGACGTCGCCGTACAGGCCGAACCCGAACTGCGCATCGTCGGCGAACGCCTCACCGGCGCCGGACGCACCCTGCTGACCACCGCGCTGCGCGACCCCGGGCGGGACCGGGTGGACGCGTCGTGGTACACCGCCGGCCCCGCCCCCGTCACCCGCGCCCCGCTGCCCGACGACCGCCTCGGCACCGCCCTCTTACCGCTGCGGGTCGGGGGCCGTACGGAAGGCGAAGAGCTGGTGCTCGCCGCCGCCGAACAGGTCGTCGTCGCCCTCCGCTCCGTCTACCTCTGCGACCCCCATCCCGCGCTGATGCGTGCCACCGCGGCCGTCCCGTGCGACGGCGGCCAACTCGCCCCCGACTGCCGCAACCTGCCCTCGGTGCTGCGCCGCGTACGCGACGAGTGCGGCACCCGGCACGCGGCTCTCGTGGACGCCGTACGCGCCGGCTGCCCGGGCCCGCTGTACGACGTGACGACGGAGCCGCACGGGAAGGAGCTGGTGCGGGCCGTGCTGCTGCGCCGGCCGGGGCAGCGCGGCACCCTCCTTGAGACGCTGGGCGACGGCGAGTTGCGCTACCTCGCCCTGGCGCTGGTGCTGCTCACCGGGCCGGGGGTGCTGGCGGTGGACCCGGCGGCGGAGGTGCCGGCGGCGCGGCAGGCGCTGACGGTGCTGGCGGACGGGATCGACCGGAGCCTGGACGCGCGGCAGGCGCGTGAACTGGTGGCGCTGTGCGGGCGGATGTGCGACCGCGGGCACATCCGGGTGGTGGGTTCGGTCAGCGACCCGGCGCTGGCGGCGGGGGTGGCGGGCGCCACGGCGGTGACGCTGCCGCAGCGGGCGGGGGAGGGGCCGGGGCGGCGGGGGCGTACGGCCGACGACGGGTGAGCGGCGGCCGGCGAGGATGCCGGAACCCGTCCTCGGCCGGCTCGTACGAAATTGCGTTGCGGACTGTGCGCGCGGGCCCGGACAGTGGGCGGATGCCTCTCACCGTGCGCGCGGCGCGGCTCGACGACGCCCCCGCCATCTGTGCGCTTCTCAACGAGGTCGACGTCTTAGAGATCGGCCGCCCGGAGACCGACCTGCACACCGTCGAGGCGGACCTCAAGCACCCCGAGGCCGACCTCCCGCACAACTCCTGGCTTGCCCAGGCCGACGACGGCAGGCTCGTCGCGTACGGGCTGCTCTGGGACGAGTCGTACGCCGAGCGCATCGACACCGACCACTACGTGCTGCCCGGCCACCAGGACGCCGGACTGCGGCTGCTGGAGCGGATGGAGGCGCGCGCGGCGGCGAAGGCCGCCGCCAACGGCGTCCGCCGGGCCGTCGTCCACCTGCACCTCAACGCCGCGCCCACGATGGACACCGCGCTCCTGAAAGCCCGCGGCTGGCGCGTCGTGCGCCGCTACCACGTCCTGACCCGCACCCTCACGCCCGCCGCCGACCCCGTGGTGGTCCTGCCCGGGGTGCGCCTGCGCGACTGCACCGCCGAGCCCGACCGGCGCCGCGCGCACGAGCTGCTGCAGCTCGCCATGTCCGAGCACTTCGACTTCCAACCCAAGAGCTACGAAACCTGGCTGGCCGACCCCGCCAACGCCGCCCTCGACTGGTCGCTCGTCTGGATCGCCCACGTCGACGGCCTCGGCGACGTGGGCGCTCTCGTGGCGCGCAACGACCGCGAGGCGATGGGCTGGATCTCCACCGTCGGCGTCCTCCCCGGCGCCCGCGGGCGCGGGCTGGGCGGACTGCTGCTGCGGCACGCCTTCGCGGCCTTCGCGGGGCGGGGGCGGGACGTCGTCGGCCTCGGGGTCGACACGCGGAACGAGTCCGGCGCGCCGGCGCTCTACGAGCGCCACGGCATGGGCGTGCACTTCGCGGTGAACACCTGGGAGATCACCCTGCCCGCCGCTCGGCTGACGGAGCCGCCGGACCGAAGGACCTACGACCGAACGAACGAATGCACGCACGCGCGCACACGCGCACACGCGCACACGCGCACACACGCGAAACGGAGTGCACATGCCCATCGACGGCCGGACCGCACTGGTCACCGGAGTGAGCCGGACGCGGGGAATCGGGTTCGCCATCGCCCGCCGGCTGCTGGCCGACGGCGCGCGCGTGTTCGCGCATGGCTGGACGCCGCACGACGCCGAGATGCCCTGGGGCGCCGACCGCGACGGCACCGCGGGCGTCACCGCCGCGCTCGGCGGTGAAGGCGACCGGCTCGCCTACGCGCACGCCGACCTCGCCGAACCGGACGCGCCCGCCGCGCTGCTGGCCGCGGCGGGGGAGCGGTACGGGATGGTGGACACCCTGGTCGTCAACCACGCCCGCAGCTCCACGTACGACCTGGAGGGGCTGACGGCCGCCGAGCTGGACCTGTGCTGGGCGGTCAACGTACGGGCCACGCTGCTGCTGGTGCAGGCGTACGCGGCGCAGTATGACGCGGCGGCGGGGCGGGAGCGGGGCGGCGGCCGGGTCGTGCTGTTCACCTCCGGCCAGCACCTGGCGCCGATGAGCCCGGAGATCCCGTACGCCGCCACGAAGGGGTCGCTGCAGCAGTTGACGCTCACGCTCTCGGACACCCTCGTCGACCGCGGCATCACCGTGAACTGCGTCAACCCCGGCCCCACGGACACGGGTTGGGCGGGCGCGGAGCTGGCCGCGCAGGTGGGGCGGGCGCTGCCGCGCGGGCAGTGGAACACACCGGACGAGGCGGCGGCGGTGGTACGGCTGCTCCTGGGCGACGACGCGGCGACGATCACGGGCAACACGGTCGACGCGGAGTCGGGTTTCCGGCGCTGGGTGTCGTAGATGCGGGTGGTAGACAGGGGCGCATGACGGACGACGTGCAGGGACTCCAGAAGCGGCTCGTGGCGTTCGCCGCGGCGCGCGACTGGGAGCAGTACCACACCCCGAAGAACCTGGCCGCGGCGTTGAGCGTGGAGGCCGCGGAGCTGGTGGAGATCTTCCAGTGGCTGACGCCGGAGGAGTCCGAGCGGATCATGGCGGACCCGGAGGCGGCGCACCGGGTGACGGACGAGGTCGCGGACGTGCTGGCGTACCTGCTGCAGTTCTGCTCCGCCGTGGGGGTGGACCCGCTGGCGGCGCTGGCGGCGAAGATCGAGCGCAACGAGGAGCGCTTTCCGGTGCCGCAGCGGGAGGGCGCTCCGGATACGGCGCGGCCAGGGGCCGCCGGGCCGGGGGAGGGGCGGTGAGACCCGGCCTGTCCTTCGCGGCGGCGGTGGCGCGGGCGGCGTCGGCCGGGCCGCCCCTGGTCCTCGACGGCGGCCTGTCGAACCAGCTCGAAGCGCAGGGCTGCGACCTGCGCGACGCGCTGTGGTCGGCGCGGCTGCTCGCGGACGCCCCGGAGCAGATCGCCGCCGCACACGCCGCGTACGTACGGGCCGGGGCCGAGGTGCTGCTGACGGCGAGCTACCAGGCGACGTTCGAGGGCTTCGCGCGCCGGGGCGCCGGCCGGGGCGAGGCGGCGCGGCTGCTGACGAGCAGCGTGGCGCTGGCCCGGCGGGCGGCGGACGCGGCGCCGCGGCCGGTGTGGGTGGCGGCGTCGGCGGGGCCGTACGGGGCGATGCTGGCGGACGGCTCGGAGTACCACGGCCGGTACGGGGACGGGGTGGGCGTCGCGGAGCTGGAGCGGTTCCACCGCCCCCGGCTGGAGGTGCTGGCGGCGGCGGAGCCGGACGTGCTGGCGCTGGAGACGGTCCCGGGGGCGGTGGAGGCGACGGCGCTGCTGAGAGCGGCGGGCGGGCTGGGGGTGCCGGTGTGGCTGACGTACACGATCGAGGGCCGGACGACACGGGCGGGAGAGCCGCTGGCGGACGCCTTCGCGCTCGCCGCGGACGACGAGCGGGTGGTGGCGGTCGGGGTCAACTGCTGTGCGCCGGCGGACGTCCCGTACGCGATGGAGACGGCGGCGCGCGTCACCGGCAAGCCGGTGGTGGCGTACCCGAACAGCGGCGAGGGCTGGCACCCGGCCACCCACAGCTGGCGCGGCCCGGGCTCGTTCGACCCGGCGGCGGCGACGTCCTGGCGCCGCGCGGGCGCCGCCGTCCTGGGCGGCTGCTGCCGCGTGGGCCCGGACGGCATCGCCGCGTTGGCGGCGGAGCTGCACGGGGAGGGCACCGGAGGGTGACGGCCGCTCGGGCCGTTGAGCACCGCTCTGTGCGGCGGCCGGCGCACCGGCGAGAGCACTGCTCCGTGCGGTGAGCGCCGCTCTGACCCGGGCGCGCGCCCGGTGGCTCCGAGAGCGCTGCTCTCGCGCGCGACCGCCGCTCTACTCCGAGAGCACCGCTCTCCGCCCGAAACCCGCTGGCCCGCGCCCCGCCCCGCACGAAATACTCGCTCACGTGTTCCTGACCATCACCGCGACCGGCACCGACGCCGCGCCCGCCACCGACCTCGGCTTCCTCCTGCACAAACACCCCGACAAGGCGCAGGAGTTCGCCACCGCGCGCGGCACCGCCCACGTCTTCTACCCCGAGGCGACCACCGCCCGCTGCACCGCCGCGCTGCTCCTCGAAGTCGACCCCGTCGGCCTCGTGCGCGCCGCCAGGGGCGGCGGCAAGAACGGCAAGGGCAAGAGCCCCGACTCCGCCCTCGCGCAGTACGTCAACGACCGCCCGTACGCCGCCTCCTCCCTCCTCGCCGTCGCGCTGAGCCGCGTCTTCCGGACCGCCATGACCGGGACCAGCCGTAGCCACCCCGAGCGCGCCGCCCGGCCGCTCCCGCTGCGCATCGAGGTCCCCGCCGTCGCCGCCCGCGGCGGCGCCGAGCTGGTCGGCCGCCTCTTCGCCCCCATGGGCTGGCAGGTCACCGCCGACGTCGTGCCGCTCGACCCCGCGTTCCCCGAGTGGGGCGACTCGCGGTACGTCTCCCTCGCCCTCGACGGCGAGGTGCGGCTCGCCGACGCGCTGCGCCACCTGTACGTGCTGCTGCCGGTGCTCGACGACGCCAAGCACTACGGCGTCGCCCCCGACGAGGTCGACAAGCTGCTGCGCGCCGGCGAGGGCTGGCTGGAGGACCACCCCGAGCAGCGGCTCATCACCGGCCGCTACCTCTCCCGCCGCTGGTCGCTGGCCCGCGAGGCGCTGGAGCGGCTGGAGCTGGCCCGCCTCGCCGAGTCCGACGACGCGGAGCCCGAGGAGCTGGACAACGCCGTCGACGAGACCACCGACACCGAGGAGAAGCCGGTACCGCTCGCGGTGCAGCGCCGCGCCGCCATCGCCGAGGCGCTGCGCGCCGCGGGCGCGGCCCGGGTGCTCGACCTCGGCTGCGGCCAGGGCCAGTTGGTCAAGGAGCTGCTGAACGACCCGCGCTTCACCGAGATCGTCGGCGTCGACGTCTCCGTACGCGCCCTCGCCGCCGCCGGCCGCCGGCTGCGGCTGGAGCGCATGGGCGAGCGGCAGGCCGCGCGCGTGTCGCTGCTGCAGAGCGCGCTGACGTACACCGACCGCCGGCTCGCGGGCTACGACGCCGCAGTGCTGAGCGAGGTCGTGGAGCACGTCGACCCGCCGCGGCTGCCCGCGCTGGAGTACGCCGTCTTCGGCTCCGCCCGGCCCGCGACGGTGATCGTGACGACCCCCAACTCCGAGTACAACGTGCGCTGGGAGTCCCTGCCCGCCGGCCACGTCCGGCACGCGGACCACCGCTTCGAGTGGACCCGGGCGGAGTTCCGCGCCTGGGCCGGGCCGGTGGCGGCGCGGTTCGGCTATGCGGTGGCGTACGAGGGCGTGGGCCCGGACGACCCGGAGGTGGGCCCGCCGACGCAGCTCGCCGTCTTCACCCGCACCGACGTCCGCAACCCCACCGACCCCCGCAACTCCACCGACACCAGCGACCACACCGAGACCCCGAAGGAGGCGTCATGAGCGACACCACCCCGGCGGTGAGCACCACGAACACCACCCCGCGCCGCCTCGGCGTCCCCGACCTCTCCCTCGTCGTCCTCATCGGCACCACCGGCTCCGGCAAGTCCACCTTCGCCCGCCGGCACTTCAAGCCCACCGAGGTCCTCTCCTCCGACTTCTGCCGCGGCCTCGTCGCCGACGACGAGAACGACCAGTCCGCCTCCGGCGACGCCTTCGACGTCCTGCACTACGTCGCCGGCAAGCGCCTCGCCGCCGGCCGCCTCACCGTCGTCGACGCCACCAGCGTCCAGCCCGAGGCGCGCCGCCAGCTCGTCCGGCTCGCCCGCGAGCACGACGTGCTGCCCGTCGCCATCGTCCTCGACGTCCCCGAGAGCGTCTGCCGCGAGCGCAACGCCGCCCGCCCCGACCGCGCCGGCATGGGCGCCCACGTCATCCCGCGGCAGCGCCGCGAGCTGCGCCGCGGCCTGCGCGGGCTGCAGCGCGAGGGTTTCCGCGCCGTGCACCACCTGCGCGGCACCGCCGAGGTCGACGCCGCCGAGGTCGTCCTGGAGCGCCGCTACAACGACCTGGCCCACCTCACCGGCCCGTTCGACCTCATCGGCGACGTGCACGGCTGCGCCGGCGAGCTGGAGACCCTGCTCGCGGACCTCGGGTACGAGGACGGGGTGCACCCCGAGGGCCGTACCGCCGTGTTCGTCGGCGACCTCGTCGACCGCGGTCCGGACAGCCCCGGCGTGCTGCGCCGCGTCATGGGCATGGTCGCCGCGGGCAGCGCGCTGTGCGTGCCCGGCAACCACGAGAACAAGCTCGGCCGCCTCCTGCACGGCCGCAACGTCAAGGTGACGCACGGCCTCGCCGAGACCGTCGAGCAGCTGGAGCGCGCGGAGGCGGCGGAGCCCGGGTTCCGCGAGCGGGTGCGGACGTTCGTCGACGGGCTCGTCAGCCACTACGTCCTCGACGGCGGCCGGCTCGTCGTCAGCCACGCCGGGCTGCCGGAGAAGTACCACGGCCGCACCTCCGGCCGGGTGCGCTCCTTCGCGCTCTACGGCGACACCACCGGCGAGACCGACGAGTACGGCCTGCCGGTGCGCTACCCGTGGGCCGAGGAATACCGTGGCCGCGCCGCCGTCGTCTACGGCCACACCCCGACGCCGGAGGCGTCCTGGATCAACAACACCATCTGCCTCGACACCGGCTGCGTCTTCGGCGGCAGGCTCACCGCGCTGCGCTGGCCGGAGCGCGAGCTGGTCGACGTGCCGGCCGAGCGCGTCTGGTACGAGCCGGTCAAGCCGCTGGCGGCCGGTAACGGGACCGGCGCCGGCGCCGCACGGAACGGCACCGCCGACCGCCCGCTCGACCTCGCCGACGTGCACGGCCGCCGCGTCGTGGAGACCGGCCAGCACGGCCGCGTAGCCGTACGGGAGGAGAACGGGGCGGCGGCGCTGGAGGTCATGAGCCGCTTCGCGGTCGACCCGCGGCTGCTGCTCTACCTGCCGCCGACGATGGCGCCCACCGCCACCTCGGCGGAGGACGGGCACCTGGAGCACCCGGCGGAGGCGTTCGCGGCGTACCGGGCGGACGGCGTGGCGCGGGTGGTGTGCGAGGAGAAGCACATGGGCTCGCGCGCCGTGGCGCTGGTGTGCCGGGACGCGGGCGTGGCGGAGAAGCGCTTCGGCCTGCCCGCGGGCGCCGGCGTGACCGGCGCGCTGCACACCCGCACGGGCCGCCCGTTCTTCGCCGACGGGGAGCGCACGGAGCAGGTCCTCGCCCGCGTCCGCGACGCGGCGACGGCCGCGGGGCTGTGGGAGGAGCTGGGTACGGACTGGCTGCTGCTCGACGCCGAGCTGCTGCCCTGGTCGCTGAAGGCGGGCGGGCTGCTGCGGCAGCAGTACGCCGCGGTGGGCGCGGCGTCGCGCGCGGTGTTCCCGGACGCGCTGGCGGCGCTGGCGGCGACGCAGACGCGCCTCGCCCGCGCCGCGTCGGCCCCCGGGGTGCACCCGGACGCCGCCGCCGCCGACACCGACCCGACCGCCGCCCTCGCCGCGCTGCTCGCCCGCCAGCGCGAGCGGGCCGGCGACGCCGAGGCGTTCTCGGCCGCGTACCGTCGCTACTGCTGGCCGGTCGACGGCCTCGACGGCGTGCGCCTGGCCCCGTTCCAGCTGCTCGCCGCCGAGGGCCGGAACCTGGCCACCGAGCCGCACGACACCCAGCTCGCCCGCCTCGACCGGCTGGTGGAGAACGACGCGAGCGGGCTGCTGCAGCGCACCGGGCGGCTGTACGTCGACACCGGCGACGACGAGTCGGTGGCCGCGGGCGTGCGCTGGTGGCGGGAGATGACGGCGGCGGGCGGCGAGGGCATGGTCGTCAAGCCGTTGCAGGCGCTCGTACGGAACGGGGACGGCCGGCTCGTACAGCCGGGCGTGAAGTGCCGCGGCCGGGAGTACTTGCGCATCATCTACGGCCCGGAGTACACCCGCCCGGAGAACCTGGGCCGGCTGCGCAACCGCTTCCTGGGGCACAAGCGCTCCCTCGCGCTGCGCGAGTACGCGCTGGGTCTTGAGGCGCTGGACCGGCTGGCGGCGGGGGAGCCGCTGTGGCGGGTGCACGAGGCGGTGTTCGCGGTGCTGGCGCTGGAGTCGGAGCCGGTGGACCCGCGGCTGTGAGCCCGCGGCGCCGAGTACGGGCGGGCCCGCGCCCACCACCGCGGGCCCGCCACAACCCGTCCGTGCGACTCGGCCCGTGCGCGCCCGGCCGAGTGATCAGCACGGGCGCGCGGCAGGCCGCCGTCCCGGTATCCGGGATGACCGCCTGCCGCGTAGAGGCGCTGTTCAGTCCGTGGTGAGTACGGTTCGGTCACGGGAGGCGATGGTTCACTTCCCGGAGCCGACGATGGCGGTGACGCGGATCTCCACGCGCATGGTGGCGAGGCCGAGGACCGTGACGCCGGACTCGGTCCAGATCGGCGCGCGGCCGTCGAGGCGGCGGCGGAACTGCTCGGCCATGACCGCGTTGTGGTCGTCGCCGATGGCGTCGTCCCCGAGCGCGACCTTGTGGTAGGAGTTGACGTGGATGACGTCCTTCCAGGTCGCGCCGACCGTGGCGAGCGTGCGCTCCACGTTGTCGAAAGCCTGGATGATCTCGTCTTCCAGCGAGTCGGGGATGACCAGGTCGTCATCCACCCCGGCCTGGCCGGAGGTCTCGACCCGGTCGCCGACGCGGACGGCCCCGCTGTAGCCGTAGGCCGCGTGCAGCTTCTCGCCGTAGCCCGGGGTGATGCCGAAGGTGACGGTGCTCATGATGTTCGCTCTTCCTTGTCCATAGGGGGCGCGTTTCCTCTTCGGTGAGTTCACGCATAAAGTGATAGTAGCAAGCGATGACTTCAAGCGTAAAGTTATGACGGACGTCGTCTGAAGGGCGGGAAGATCCATGAGCAGCACGGACGGGCCGATGAGCGGCACGGACGAACGCGAGGACGAGGAGGAGCTGCGATGGCTCGACGAGCAGGAGAAGGCGGCCTGGACGGGGCTGATCTCCCTCGTCCTGCTGCTGCCCGGCAAGCTGGAGCCGCCGCTGCGGCAGGAACACGGCCTCACCCTGTTCGAGTACCTCGTGCTCAGCCAGCTCTCCGAGGCCCCGCGGCGCACGCTGCGGATGGGAGAGCTGGCCTTCCTCGCCAGCGGGTCACTCTCCCGCCTGTCCAACGTCGTCAAACGCTGTGAACAGCGCGGCTGGGTCGTACGGACACCCGACCCCGCCGACGGCCGTTACACCCTCGCCGAACTCACCGACGCCGGCTTCGGCATCGTGCACCGGGCGGCGCCCACACACCTGCGCGCCGTACGCCACACCGTCCTCGACTCGCTCAACACCACCGACCAGAAGGCCCTCGCCCGCATCGCCCACAAACTCCGCATCGTCCCCGAGGGTCTCGGCTGACAGCCGTCCCCGCTGCTTCCCTGTGTGCCACCCGGCGGTCCGGTCAGATCCAAGGAGGACCTGTTCCGCAAGCCCCTGGAGCGCTACACCGAGGGCCCCGCCTCGTACGGAGCGCGTGCCCTACAGGAGCCGACCGTCCGCCGGGTGGCCACCGCGCTCCTCCACGGCTCTCCGTCCGGGCCACCACCCGCCCGGGCTGCCCCACCGGGTGCCTGGGTGTCCAAGGGTCCCTCGCCGCCGGCGACCAGGGACGCAACGCCCGCGACTACCTCATCGTCTGGCGCAGTGAGTACACCTCCCTCCTCCGCGACCGGCTAGAGCAAGCCGTCGGGGAAGGCGACCTGCCCCCGGGCACCTATCCCGACCTCCTCGCCCGTTACCTCATGACCGTGGCAAACGGCATCGCCGTCCAAGCCGCCAGCGGCGCCACTCGCAGCGACCTCCAGCAGGTGGCCGACATGGCCCTGCGAAGCCGGCCACCGGCCACGGGCCCGAGGAAACACCGGGCCGGCTCGAAGCGCTGAATTCGCCGCGGCGGGCGGCATGAGCGCGCGGTGCCACACCTTGCGCCGCTCCCTCGCCGTGCGCTCCCCGCCCCCGGCGTGGTCTCCGAATCGCCGCCCCTGCGCCGCCCCCGGGCCGCCCCGCGTGGCAGTCTGATCCCATGCCAGCGCCCTCATTCCGCGTCGACTCCGAAGCCGGCCGCCTGCGCCGCGTGATACTGCACCGGCCGGACATGGAGCTGAAGCGGCTCACCCCCCGCAACAAGGACGCCCTGCTCTTCGACGACGTGCTCTGGGTCCGCCGCGCCCGCGAGGAGCACGACGGCTTCGCCGACGTGCTGCGCGACCGGGGCGTGCAGGTGCACCTCTTCGGCGACCTGCTCACCCAGAGCCTCGACATCCCCGAGGCGCGGGCGCTGGTTCTCGACCGGGTCTTCGACGAGAAGGAGTACGGCCCCCTCGCCACCGAGAAGCTCCGCTCCACGTTCGAGTCCCTGGACTCCGCCGCGCTCGTCGAGGCGCTGGTCGGCGGGATGACCAAGCGGGAGTACCTGGCCGGCTTCGCCGAGCCGGCGTCGGTGCGCTTCCACGTCATGGACCCGGACGACTTCCTCCTCCGCCCGCTGCCGAACCACCTGTTCACCCGCGACACCTCCTGCTGGGTCTACGACGGGGTCTCGATCAACGCGATGCGCTGGCCCGCCCGGCAGCGCGAGACGGTCCACTTCGAGGCGATCTACAAGCACCACCCGCTGTTCGCCGGCCCGCAGTCCGGCGCGTTCCACGTCTGGTCCGGCGGTCAGGAGGACTACCCCTCCACCATCGAGGGCGGCGACGTGCTGGTCATCGGCAACGGCGCCGTGCTCATCGGGATGAGCGAGCGCACCACGCCGCAGGCCGTGGAGCTGCTGGCCCGCGGGCTGTTCGCGGCCGGCTCCGCGCGCACGATCGTCGCGCTGGACATGCCGAAGGCGCGGGCGTTCATGCACCTCGACACCGTGATGACGATGATCGACGGCGACACCTTCACGCAGTACGCGGGCCTGGGCATGCTGCGCTCGTACACGATCGAGCCCGGCTCCGGCAGCGACGAGCTGAAGGTCACCGACCACCCGCCGGAGCACATGCACAACGCCATCGCCGCCGCCCTGGGCCTGGACGGCATCCGGGTGCTGACGGCCACGCAGGACGTGCACGCCGCGGAGCGCGAGCAGTGGGACGACGGCTGCAACGTGCTGGCGGTGGAGCCGGGCGTGGTGGTGGCGTACGAGCGGAACTCGACGACCAACACCTTCCTGCGCAAGCAGGGCATCGAGGTGATCGAGATCCGCGGCAGCGAGCTGGGCCGCGGCCGGGGCGGGCCGCGGTGCATGAGCTGCCCCGTCGAGCGCGGCCCGGTCGAGAGGCTTGTATAATAATGCGTTTTAACGCATAGAATTTGGGAGCGCGGGACCATGGCGACAGACCTCACCGGCCGCACCTTCGTCAAGGAGCTGGACCACACCGCCGAGGAGCTGCGCCACCTCCTCGCCCTGGCCGCCGAGCTGAAGGCGGCGAAGCGGGCCGGCGCCGAGCGGCGCCGGCTGGCCGGGAAGAACGTCGCGCTGGTCTTCGAGAAGACCTCCACCCGCACCCGCGCCGCGTTCGAGGTCGCGGCGGCGGACCAGGGGGCGTCGACCACGTACCTCGACCCGGCCGGCTCGCAGCTCGGCCACAAGGAGTCGGTGAAGGACACCGCGCGGGTGCTGGGGCGGATGTACGACGCCATCCAGTACCGCGGCGCCGCCCAGGCGGCCGTGGAGGAGCTGGCCGCACACGCCGGCGTGCCCGTCTACAACGGCCTGACCGACGACTGGCACCCCACCCAGATGCTCGCCGACGTGCTCACGATGACCGAGCACAGCCCGAAGCCGCTGACGGAGATCGCGTACGCCTACCTCGGCGACGCCCGCCTCAACATGGGCAACTCCTACCTCGTCACCGCCGCCCTGCTCGGCATGGACGTGCGCATCGTGGCCCCCGAGGCGTACCGGCCCGCCGCGGCCGTCGTCGCCGAGGCCCGCCGCCTCGCCGCCGCCAGCGGCGCGCGGATCACGCTCACCGCGGACGTCGCCGAGGGCGTGGCCGGCGCCGACTTCGTCGCCACCGACGTGTGGGTCTCGATGGGGGAGCCCAAGGAGGTGTGGGGCGAGCGGATCGCGGCGCTGCGCCCGTACGCCGTGACGGCGGACGTGCTGCGCGCCACCGGCAACCCGGACGTGAAGTTCCTGCACTGCCTGCCCGCCTTCCACGACCTCGGCACGGCGGTCGGCCGGGAGATCCACGAGCGGTACGGGCTGACGTCGCTGGAGGTCACCGACGAGGTCTTCGAGTCGGACCACTCCGTCGTCTTCGACGAGGCGGAGAACCGGATGCACACCATCAAGGCGCTCATGGTCGCCACCCTGGGCTGAGCCCTCGCTGCTCCCTCCTGTTCGCGTATCGCGTGGTCGTGACGACAGTCACGTACGAGTGATAACTTCGGCTTACCGCCACCGCCCGCCACCGTCTGCAGACAGGGGCCGCGCACGATGAGCCCGTTCACCGGATCCGCCGGCAGCACCGAGCAGTGGGAGCACCTCCGGGTCGCCGTCGACGACGGGGTCGTCACCGTCACCCTCGACCGCCCCGAGAAGCTCAACGCGCTGACCTTCGAGGCGTACGCCGACCTCCGCGACCTGATCGCCGAGCTGGCCCGCACCGGCGGCACCCGGGCGCTGGTGCTCGCCGGCGCGGGCCGGGGCTTCTGCTCCGGCGGCGACGTCGACGAGATCATCGGCGCCACCCTCGCCATGGACACCGGCCTGCTGCTGGACTTCAACCGCATGACCGGCCAGGTCGTACGGGCCCTGCGCGAGGCCCCGTTCCCGGTGGTCGCCGCCGTCCACGGGGTCGCCGCCGGCGCCGGCGCGGTCCTCGCGCTCGCCGCCGACTTCCGCGTCGCCGACCACTCCGCGCGCTTCGCCTTCCTCTTCACCCGCGTCGGCCTCTCCGGCGGCGACATGGGCGCCGCCTACCTGCTGCCCCGCGTCGTCGGCCTCGGCCACGCCACCCGGCTGCTGATGCTCGGCGACGTCGTACGCGCCGGCGAGGCCGAACGCATCGGCCTGATCAGCGAACTGGCCGACGAGGGCCGCGCCGACGAGGCCGCCCAGGCACTCGCCCGCCGGCTCGCCGCCGGGCCCGCGCTCGCGTACGCGCAGACCAAGGCACTGCTCACCGCCGAGCTGGACATGCCGCTGGCCGCCGCCGTCGAGATGGACGCCGCCACCCAGGCGCTGCTGATGAACAGCGACGACTACGCCGAGTTCCACGCCGCGTTCACCGCCAAGCGGCCCCCCGCGTGGCAGGGGCGCTGAGCGCCGTGCGGGTCGCGGTCATCGGCGGCGGGCCCGGCGGGCTGTACGCCGCCGCGCTCCTCAAGCGGCTCGACCCCGCCCGCGAGGTCACCGTCTTCGAGCGCAACGCCCCGGACAGCACGTACGGCTTCGGCGTCGTGCTCTCCGACGAGACCCTCGGCGGCATCGAGCACGCCGACCCCGTCGTCTACCAGGCGCTGCAGGGGGAGTTCGTCCGCTGGGACGACATCGACATCGTCCACCGCGGCACCGTGCAGCGCTCCGGCGGCCACGGCTTCGCCGCCCTCGGCCGCCGCCGGCTGCTGGCGGTGCTGCAGCGGCGCTGCCGCGACCTCGGCGTCTCGCTGCGCTTCCGCACCGAGGCCCCGCCCGCCGCCGAACTCGCCCGCACCCACGACCTCGTCGTCGGCGCCGACGGCGTGCACAGCGCCACCCGCGAGGCACACGCCGGCTTCTTCCGCCCCCGGATCGCCGAGCACCGCTGCCGGTACGTGTGGCTGTCCGCGCCGTTCGCGTTCGACGCGTTCCGCTTCGAGATCGTCGAGACCGAGGCCGGCGTCATGCAGCTGCACGGCTACCCCTATGCGGCTGATTCCTCCACCGTCATCGTGGAGATGCGCGAGGAGGTGTGGCGGCGGGCCGGGCTCGACGACTGCGACGAGGAGGAGTCGGCGCAGCGGTGCGCCAAGTACTTCGCCGACGCGCTCGGCGGCCGGCCGCTGACGGGCAACCGCTCGCCGTGGACGGCGTTCCGGACGGTGGTCAACGAGCGCTGGTGGCACGAACCCGCCGCGGGCGGCGGCGCCGTCGCCCTCCTCGGCGACGCCGCCCACACCGCGCACTTCTCCGTCGGCTCCGGCACCAAGCTTGCCGTCGAGGACGCCCTGGCGCTCGCCGCCTGTCTCGACGAGCGGCCCGACGTGCCGGCCGCGCTCGCGGCGTACGAGGCGGAACGCAAGCCCGTCGTCGCCTCCACCCAGCGCGCCGCGCACGCCAGCCGCGAGTGGTTCGAGGACCTGGCCCGCCATCTCGGCCGCCCGCCACGCCAGTTCGCGTTCGACCTGCTGACCCGCAGCCGCCGCATCACCCACGACAACCTGCGGCTGCGCGACCCCGGCTTCGTCGCCGCCGTCGAGCGCGAGGCGGGGGTGCCGGAGGGCACGCCGCCGATGTTCACGCCGTACACCCTCGGCGGACTGACCCTGCGCAACCGGGTCGTTTGCTCGCCGATGGACATGTACGTCGCCGAGGACGGCCTGCCCGGCGACTTCCACCTCGTCCACCTCGGCGCCCGCGCCCTCGGCGGCGCCGGGCTGGTGATGACCGAGATGGTCTGCGTCAGCCCGCGCGGGCGGATCACCCCCGGCTGCACAGGCCTGTGGTCGGACGAGCAGGAGGCCGGCTGGCGCCGCGTCGTGGACTTCGTACGCGTCCACGCGCCCGGCGCCGCCCTCGGCGTCCAACTCGGCCACTCCGGCCGCAAGGGCTCCACGAAGCTGATGTGGGAGGGTATCGACGAGCCGCTCGCCGACGGCAACTGGTCCGTCGTCGCCCCCTCCGCGCTGCCGTACCGCGCGGGCCTGAACCAGACCCCGCGCGAGCTGGACCGCGCCGGGATGGACGAGATCCGCGAGCAGTTCGCCGCCGCCGCGCGCCGCGCCGCCCGCGCCGGGTTCGACCTGCTGGAACTGCACTGCGCCCACGGCTACCTGCTGTCCGGCTTCCTCTCCCCGCTGACCAACCGCCGCACCGACGCCTACGGCGGCGACCTCGACGCCCGGCTGCGCTACCCGCTGGAGGTCTTCGACGCGGTACGCGCCGCGTGGCCGGCCGAACGCCCCATGACCGTGCGGATCTCCGCCACCGACTGGGCCGAGGGCGGCACGACCGCCGCCGACGCGGTCGCCATCGCCCGCGCGTTCGCGGCCCACGGCGCGGACGCGATCGACGTCTCCACGGGCCAGGTCGTCTCCGACGAACAGCCGGCGTACGGCCGCTCGTACCAGACCCCGTACGCCGACCGCATCCGCGCGGAGCTGGGGATCCCGGTGATCGCGGTCGGCGCGATCTCCTCCTGGGACGACGTCAACTCCCTGATCCTCGCCGGCCGCGCCGACCTCTGCGCCCTGGCCCGCCCCCACCTCTACGACCCCCACTGGACCCTGCACGCCGCCGCCGAACAGGGCTACACCGGCCCGGGGGCGCCGTGGCCGGCGCCGTACCGCGCGGGCAGCCGGAGGCCGCCGACGGGGCGTACGGACGGGCCGAAGCCGAGGCTGGCGCTGGACGGCGGCTGAGCTTGTCGTGGCGAGCCGGCGCCCGGCCGTCCGGCCGTCCGGCCACGGAGCCTCCGCGAAAACCTGTTGGCCGGACGGTGGCGACCACTGCTAATCTTCCGCGGGCCGTGCAAGAGAACGAGGAGGTGGTACCCGTGAACGCAGTATCGACATGGGTGCTCCCCTCCGGGGTCACGGTCGGGCGGTAGGTCGTCCGGGAGCGCCGTTCCAGCCCTCCCGAAAGGCACGACCATGCACGTCACTTCCGAACGGCGCCTCGACGACGGCGTCCTCGAACGCGAATTCACCCTCGGCGAGATCCCCGGCACCCTGTGGACGCCGGAATCGGCCGCACCTTCCCCGCTGATCCTGATGGCCCACAACAACGGCCTGCCCAAGGGGGACGCCCGGCTGGTGGCCCGGGCCCGGAAAACCGCGGCCTACGGCTACGCGGTGGCCTCCATCGACGCCGCCGAGTGCGGCGACCGGCCCCGTTCCGCCGCCCACGAGCAGGCCCGCGCCGACCTCCGCCGGGCGGTGCAGGCCGGCCAGCCGGTCGACGAGATCTTCGAGTCCCTCGTCGGCCCGATGGTCGACAAGGCGGTCCCGGACTGGCAGACCACCCTGGACGCCCTCCTTGCGCTGCCCGAGATCGGCGGCCCGGTCGGCTACTCGGGGTGGACCGCCGTCGGTATCCGGCTGGCGGTGGTCGAGCCGCGCATCGCCGCCGCCGGTTTCTTCGCCGGGGGTTACGTGCCCCACGCCCAGCGCGAGGAGGCCCGGCAGGTCGCCATTCCGCTGCTGTTGCTGCTGCAGTGGGACGACGAAGGGAACCCCCGGCAACGGGCCCTGGACCTGTTCGACGCCTTCGGCAGCAAGGAGAAGACGCTGCACGCCAACCTGGGCGGACACCTCGGCACCCCGTGGTTCGAGTTGGAGGACGGGTGCCGGTTCTACGACCGGCACCTGAAGTGAGCCGGGCCGTCAGGGGCCGGTTACGTCGATCGGGGCGCCGTCGGCCTCGTCGAAGATCATGATCACGCCGCGGCCGAAGCTGCGCCGCGGCGTCTCCACCACATCGGCCCAGTATTGAGCAACACGCCGGGACCGATCCCCCGGCAGCGGCCGACCGATGAGTTCCGGGCCGCGCGGAGGTCAGAGGTGCAGGACCGCCGGTAGACCGGTGTGCTCGTATCCGAAGGAGACCCCCATGGCAAAGCTACGGGTCGCCGGTCCACGTGTCGCGCTTGAGCGCCGTGTACAGGCGCTTGCGCTCCTTCTCGTCCTTGATGCGGCGGTCGACGGCGCGGCGTACGCGCACCTTGGCGGCTTCCCGATTCGCGGCGATGTCGGCGACCGCGTCCCGCACGGTTTCCTTCCAGGCGTTCGCCAGCACACCGAAGGTACGGTCGGTTCCGTTGCTCATCCACTGGTCGCGGATGGCGCGGTCCTTGACGCCGGCGCCCCCAATCGAGCCGTACTCGCGCCACACCTTCGAACGGACCCGGCCGAGGCGGCGTGCCTGCTCTTCGAGCCGGCCGTACTTCCCGGTGTTGAGCTGCTTAGAGTAGGCGATACGGGTGACCTTCACCGGCTACCGCCGGACAACTCGTCCTTCAGCGTCTTCGCATAGCGTCATGGGCCGTACAGACGACGCGAGAAGGTGTGCGCGATCACCACCGTCTCCCCCCCCCGCGTTCGATCTGGTCCATCAGGTTCAGGAACTTCTTACGCTGGAGGTTCATCCCGCCGCCGATCTCCTTGACCCACTCGCCAACGGCGAGACCACGACCCCGGCAGAACTCCTCCATCGCTCCCACCGTGCGAAGCGAAGCGTCCGGTGCTATCAACGACTCAACGTTCGGACGGGTTACGCTCGGTGAAGGTTTGAGTTCACGAACATCTCGGCGGGCCCGCGAAGCCGGTCGTGCAGGGCCGCGAAGACCTCCGCCGCCCGGGCGCCCGGCCAGTCCGGGGGCAGCACCTCGGGCGGCAGGCCCGGGTCGGCGTACGGGAGGTGGCGCCAGGCGTCGAGGGCGAGGAGGTAGTCGCGGTACGCGTCCGTGTCCGCCCTGGGGGGCGTCCGCGAGGACCACCGCCGCAGCACCGCCTCCTGCGCGTCCAGGAACGCCTCGTGCAGCTTCGCTATCGCCGGCAGGTCCCACCACCGGGCCACCGCCTCCGGCGTCGGCGTGAAGCCCTCGTGCACGCCGCGGAAGAGGTCGACGTACGGGGCGAGTTCGAGCCGGCGCAACGTGTGGCGGGTCTCCTCCGTGACGTGCGCCGGGGCGATCCACACCCCGGGCGCCGCCTGGCCGAAGCCGAGGCGGGCCAGGCGGGAGCGCAGCAGGTGGCGCTTGCGGCGCTCGGACTCCGGTACGGAGAACACCGCGAGCAGCCAGTCCCCGGGGCTCGCGGGGGTGTCCCGGCGGTAGATGCGGCGGTCGCCGTCGTCGAGGAGGGTGCGGGCGGAGGGCGACAGCTCGTACGCCGCCTCGCCCTCGTGCCGTACGGGCACCAGCAGCCCGCGCCGCTTGAGCCGGGACACCGCCGACCGCACCGCCGGCGCGTCCACGCCCGCCGCGCCCAGCAGCCGGATGAGCGCCGCCACGGGCACCCGCCCGGAGCCTGCGGAGACATCGGAGCCGGCGGAGCCGCCCGGCCCGGCCGGGCCCTCGCCGCGGCCGAACGCGCCGTAGAAGCTGACGATCAGAGACCGCGGGGTCCGCTCTGCTGCCACTCGATCACTCTAGCGATTCCCGGCCGGCCGCCCGGCGCCCGGCCTGCTCCTCCCGCAGCCGGTACCGCTGCAGCTTCCCCGTCGGCGTCCGCGGCAGCGCGTCGGTGAAGACGATCTCCTTCGGGCACTTGTACGGCGTGATCTCGCCCTTCGTGAACTCCCGCAGCGCCGCCTCCGTCTCCGGCCCCCGCGGCACGCCCTCACGCAGCACCGCGTACGCCACGACCACCGTGCCCCGCTCCGCGTCCGGCCGCCCGACGACCGCGGCTTCGCGCACGTCGGGGTGGCGCAGCAGCGCGTCCTCGACCTCGGGGCCCGCGATGTTGTACCCGGCCGAGATGATCATGTCGTCCGCGCGGGCGACGTACCGGAAGTACCCGTCGGGCTCCCGCACGTACGTGTCGCCGGTGAGGTTCCAGCCGCCCCGCACGTACTCCCGCTGCCGCTCGTCCGCCAGGTACCGGCAGCCCGTCGGCCCGCGCACCGCCAGCAGCCCCGGCTCCCCGTCCGGCACCGGCGCGCCGTCCGCGTCGACCACCCGCGCCTCGTAGCCGGGCACCGGCACGCCCGTCGTCCCCGGGCGGGCGTCGCCGTCGGCGGCGGAGATGAAGATGTGCAGCATCTCGGTGGCGCCGATGCCGTTGATGATCCGCAGCCCGGTGCGTTCGCGCCACGCCTGCCAGGTGGCGGCCGGCAGGTTCTCGCCCGCGGACACGCAGCGGCGCAGCGAGCCGATGTCGTACGCGTCGAGCTTCTCCAGCATCGCCCGGTACGCGGTCGGGGCGGTGAACAGCACCGACACCCGGTGCTCCGCGATCGCCGGCAGCAGCCGGTCGGGCCCGGCCTGCTCCAGCAGCAGCGCCGAGGCGCCGGCGCGCAGCGGGAAGACGACGAGGCCGCCGAGGCCGAAGGTGAAGCCCAGCGGCGGGCTGCCCGCGAACACGTCGTCGGGGACGGGCCGCAGTACGTGCTCGGAGAAGGTGTCGGCGATGGCCAGCACGTCGCGGTGGAAGTGGACGCAGCCCTTGGGCCGGCCGGTGGTGCCGGAGGTGAAGGCGATGAGGGCGACGTCGTCGCCGGACGTTTCCACCGGCGCGTAGGTGTCGGGTTTGGCGTCCGCGAGGCGTAGAAGGTCGCTCGGTCCCGCACCGCCGTAGGTGAGGACGGTCAGGTCGGCGACCTCCGCCCTGGCCAGATCGTCGAGCGCACGCGCGTCGCACAGCGCGTGCCGTACCTGCGCGATCTCGCAGATGCCGCGCAGTTCGTGCGCGCGCTGCGCGGCCAGCACGGTGACGGCGACCGCGCCGGCCTTCATGACGGCCAGCCAGCAGGCCACCAGCCAGGGGGTGGTGGGCCCGCGTAGCAGCACCCGGTTGCCGGGGAGCACGCCGAGGTCGTCGGTGAGCACGTGCGCGATGCGGTCGGTGTGGCGCTGCAGTTCGCCGTACGACCAGGTCTCGCCGGCGTCGGTGTGCAGGGCGGGGCGGCCGGCGCCGAACCGCTCGACGGTGGCGTCGAGCAGCTCGGCGCCGCAGTTGAGCCGGTCGGGGTAGCGCAGGCCGGGGAGTGGGAAGACCAGCTCCGGCCACTGCTCGGCCGGCGGGAGGTGGTCGCGGGCGAAGCTGTCGGCGTGGGCGGAAGGCTTCAGCTGCATGGCGGTACGCCCCCTAGGTCTGCCCTGCGGTACCACAAGGAGCGTAGCGTTGACGTGACGACAGTCAACACTCCGCGATATCCCGGCTGTCACGTCACCGGGAGAGAGGAGCACCTGCATGCCGCAGCCGCAGCCGCAGCCGCAGCCGCAGCCGCAGCCGCAGCCGCAGCCTCCGCCGACGCCTCAGCCCTTCGCGCTCGACCCCGGGCTGCAGCGGTGGTGCGGGGAGCTGCGCTCGTTCGCCGCGCGGCGGCTCCGCCCGCTGGCCGAGGCCGGCGAGCCGGGCCGGGTCAACCGGCCGCTCCTCGCCGCGCTCGGGGCGCCGGGTGACGACGGCGGACCCGGCCTGCTAGCGCGGGTGTTCCCCGCCGCCGGGCCGGTCTCCGCGCTCACGCTCTGCCTGCTGCGCGAGTCGCTGGCCCGCGAGTGCACCGAGGCCGAGACGGCACTCGCGCTGCAGGGCCTCGGCGCGTACCCCGTCGTGCAGGCCGGCACGGCCGGGCAGCGGGAGCGGTGGCTGCCGGAGGTGACGGCGGGGCGGGCGGTCGCCGCGTTCGCGCTGACCGAGCCGGAGGCGGGCTCCGACGCGGCGGCGCTGCGGCTGGCCGCCGAGCCGGACGGGCCCGGGCGCTGGCGGCTGACCGGCGAGAAGAAGTGGATCTCCAACGCGCCCGAGGCCGACTTCGCCACCGTCTTCGCCCGTACGACGCCGGATACCGGCGCCCGCGGCGTCACCGCCTTCCTCGTGCCCGCCGACCGCCCCGGGCTGACCGGCGAGCCGCTCACCATGCTCAGCCCGCACCCCATCGGCACGCTCCGCTTCGACGGCGTCCCCGTCACCGCCGCCGACGTCCTCGGCGAGGTCGACGGCGGCTTCCGCACCGCCATGGCGACGCTCAACCTCTTCCGTCCCTCCGTCGGCGCCTTCGCCGTCGGCATGGCGCAGGCCGCGCTCGACGCGGCGCTGGCGCACGCCGAGCGGCGGGAGGCGTTCGGCGGGCCGCTCAAGGACCTGCAGTCCGTCGCACACACCCTCGCCGAGACGGCCACCCGCGTCGAGGCGGCCCGGCTGCTGGTGTACGCGGCGGCCTCGGCGTACGACGCGGGCGCGCCGGACGTCACCCGGCGGGCGGCGATGGCGAAGCTGCTGGCGACGGAGACCGCGCAGGCGGCCGTCGACGCGGCGGTGCAGATCCACGGCGCCCGCGCGCTTCAGGCGGGGCACCTGCTGGAGCACCTCTACCGCGAGGTGCGTGCGCCGCGCATCTACGAGGGGGCGACGGAGGTGCAGCGGAGCATCATCGCCAGGGAGCTGTACCGCCGTTGACCACGGGCGTACGGGACCGCCCCGGCCGCGTACGCCCGCCCGCCCTCACCCCCACCCCCGCACCCCTCCGATCGAAGGGAACCGCCGCCGCCGTGTCCGTCCACCGCATCAACCCCGCCGTCCTCGCCAAGCCCTCCGGCTTCAGCCACGCCGTCACCGCCACCGGCTCCACCCTCGTCTTCCTCGCCGGGCAGACCGCGCTCGACGGCACCGGCCGGATCGTCGGCGACACCCTCCCCGCCCAGTTCGAGCAGGCCCTCGGCAACCTCCTCACCGCGCTCGCCGCCAGCGCCGGGGAGCCCGCCCACCTCACCCGCGTCACCGTCTACGCCACCGACCCCGAGGACTACCGCGCCCACGCCGCCGAACTGGGCCGCATCTGGCGCCGCCGGGCCGGCGACACGTACCCGGCGATGGCGGTGATCGGCGTCACCCGGCTCTGGGACGCCGAGGCGCTGGTCGAGCTGGACGGGATCGCGGTGCTGCCGTAAAGGTCCGCCGTCGTGGGCCGCCGTCGTGGGCCGGCGCGCCGCCGGCAGGTCGCGGTCCCGCTACGAAGTGGCCGCGGTGCGGTGACCGCGTACGGCAACGAACTGGTGACCGGCGGCCATCGTAGGTAGATTTGTGCGCATCCCCAACTACCGCACGCAGAACAGAGGTTACGTGCCGATGCCTGACCGCCGGCCCGAGCTCGGCCGCTACGAAGCGCGCCTGCTGCTGTGGCTGCTGCGGGAGTCCGGCCATCGCTCGGACGTGCCCGTGCGCACCGCCGCCTTCGGCCTGGAGCAGAACAAGCCGGCGCTCGGCGTCTCCGCCGTCATCGCCACGCTGGCGGACCGCGGCCTGGTGCACGTCCACGAGTGGCCCGAGCACAACCCCGCCGACACCTCGCTCCGGCCCGCGGGCCACGAGCGCGCGCTGCGCCTGGAGCGCGAGCGCCGCGACCCCGGCGCCCGCCGCGCGTACGCCGGGGACGCCGTGCTGCGCTGGGCGTTCGAGCACCGCGGCGACGACGTGCTGCTGCTGCGCGACTTCTTCGTGGCCGACCACGTCTTCTTCCACGGCGACGCCCTCGACGCCGAGGAAGTCCTCGACGCGGCCCGCTCGTTACGGTCGGACGGCCTGCTCGGCCTCACCGAAGACGGCATCGCCGGCGGCGTGGTCACCGGGGAGGTCAAGCTCACCGAGCGCGGACTGGAGTGCGGGCACGCCGGCACCGGCCGCGACGAGTTCCTGCGCCGCGAGCGCGACAGGCCGCGGCCCTCGCTGAACATCGAGAACTTCCAGGGCACGCTCATCAACAACAGCACCATCCACGTCGTCGGCACGCTGGCCGACGAACTTGCCGAGCGGGGCGGCGAACTCGGCCTCGACGAGGAACGGCTGCGGCTGCTGCTGCGGGACGCGGACGACATGCGCAGCGCGGCCGAGGAAGGCCGTCCACGTCGAGTGCGGGCGCTGTTCGAACGGATCAGCCACGAGCTGGGCGGCGCCCCGGACACCACCGGCCGGCAGCTGCTGCTCGAAACGGCACGACACGTCGGCGACCTGCTCAGCTAGCCGGGACGCCGTCGCGCAACGGGAGGGAAGCGGAGCTTGACCCTGTACGGACGTGATGCCGTGCTGCAGGACCTGGTGCCGCGGATGGTGGGACTGCACCACACGAAGCGGAAGGCCGTGCGACAGGAGCCGCGCGACGAGGTGCCCGCCGTGCTGCTCCACGGCGGCCACGGCAGCGGCCGCACGGCCGTGCTGGACGAACTGCGCACGGCGTACGCCGACCGCGTCCCCGTCGCCGCCGTGGACTGCGCCGACGCCAACGGCGACGACGCCGCGGTCTCCAACACCTCGCCCGTCGCCGAGCTGCTGACCGGCCTGGCCCGCGGGCTGTGCGGGCACCGCCCCGGCTTCGGCCGGCTGCGGCTGCCCCGGCTGCTCACCGGCCTGGTGGCGGTCAGCGCCTGGCACCGGGGCGAACTCGGCGAGCAGGCGTGTGCCCGCGACCGGGTCGCGGCGCTGCTCACCGACTGCGGGCTGGAGAAGGACCCGGGCCGGGCCCGCGACTGGCCCGGCGACGTGCTCGGCCTCATCGGCGGGTGGGGCACGGACGACCTGGGTCCGATCGCCGCCGCGAGCGTCCATCTCTTCACCGACCGGTATCTCGGCTTCCGGGAGAACCGGGCGGTGCGCCAGTGGTACGACGGCCTGGACGGCGTGCCCGCCTCGCAGCAGGACAACAACCACGTGCTCACCGCCCTGTGCCGCGCCTTCCACCTCGGCGAGGGCATGCGCCGCCGCATCGAGGGCCACCTGGTCGAGGCGCTGCTGGAGGACCTGCGCGCCGCGTACACGGGGTGGCGGCACCTCAACGCCGCGCCCCGCCCGCTGGCCCTCCTCGACAACGTCCACACCCCCGCCGGCGCGGACCTGCTCGACCTGCTGCTCGCCCGGCGCGTCGCCGCCGGTGACCGGCCCGACCCGCTCGTCGTGGTCGCCGCCACCCTGGGTGAGCAGCACGGCGAGCGGTTCGCCGGCGCGACCCGGTGGACCGCCCCGAACGTCCCCAAGCTGCCCGAGTGGCGTCGCCGCGGCGAGCCCGGCGACCCGGCCGCCGGGCTCGTCACCCTGCCCCTGCCGCCCCTGGACCCCGACGAGCTGCTGTCGATGATGCACGTCGGCGAGGAGCGGGCGGTGCGCCAGGAAGTGGCCCGCGCCGTGCACCGGTTCACCGGCGGCAGCCCGCTGGGCTGCCGGATCTTCTGCGACGCCCTCGACGCCTCTCCGGACCCGGCGGCCGTTGAGCCGCACGAGCTGGCGCGGCTGCGGCTGACGGGGGAGCACGCCACGGAGCGGATGCTCCACGCGCTCGTACCCGACCCGCAGCTGAGCCCGTACCTCGTGCTGCTGTCCGTCGCGCAGGACGACGCCGCGGCCCGGGCGCTGGCCGGCGCGTATCTGACCGGGGACCACCAGGCCGGCGCCGTCGCGGCGGTACGCAGCCATCTGCGGGCCGAGCAGTGGCCGCAGGCCGACCGGCCGTTCGTCGCCGACGACTTCCTGCGCGCCGTGCTCGTGCACGAGCTGCGCCGCCGCCCAGCCGGCGCGACCAACCCGCCGCTGTCCTGGCAGGAGCTGCACGAGCTGCTGCGCGACCACCACGACGCACGCGACGAGCCCGCCGCCGCCCGGCACCACGCGCTGGCCGCGGGCAGCCCGGGCGAACCCGTACGGTGGCTCGCCCGGACCCTCCACGAGCCGGCCACGGACCGCTGGCTCGCCGACCTGTGGCACGTCGCCACCGCCCCGCACCCGCCCGACCCCGCCTGGGCCGACGTATGCCGGGCGACGGCGACGGGGGAGCGGGACGCGACGTTCGCCGGCGACTCCGTCCAGCGCTCGGTCAACCGGCTGCTGCACGCCGTGTGGTTCGCCGCCGACCCGCTGTCCGTACCCGACGCGCACCTGCGCGGCCTGGTCGGGAGGGAGCTGGACTTCCTGTCGTTCGAGCACCCGACGGGCGGCAGGGCGCTGTACGCCGCGTCACAGGAGTGGCCGGCGGCGCTCAAGGAACTGCGCACTCCGGACTTGGCCGTGGGACGCCGCGAGGGCGGCGAGGAGGGGAGGGGCCATGCCGTTCCTTAGCCGGCCGCTGGGCCGGGCGGAGAAGGTGATCCTGGCGGTGCTCGCCGCCGCGGCGGTCACCGCGGGCGTGGTGTGGCTGGGGCTGCGCCTGAGCGGCGGCGACCCCTGCGGCGACGGGCTGGTGGAGTCGGCGAACGGCGAGGAGTGCGTCGGGGTCGCCGACGCCACCGCCGAGTCCCCGGCCTTCGAGCCGGGCGCGGGCGGGCCGGACGAGCGGATAGCGGACCTCGTGCGGCAGATCGGCGAGGAGAACGAGCGGGTCCGCGCGCGCTGGGAGGAGCGGGAGGGCTCCGAACGCGAGCCGTACGTCCGCGTCGCGCTCATGCTGCCGTTCAACTCCTCGAAGTCGAGCGCGATGACCCCCGAGGTGCTGGAGAACAGCCTCGCCGGCGTGCTCGCGGCGCAGCTCGCCGCCAACGAGGCCGGCGGCGCCAACTACCAGCTGCTGCTCGCCAACGTCGGCCGGGACCTCTCGCAGTGGAAGCCGGCCGTCGACGAGCTGGCCACGCTGACCGGCGACAGGGCGCCGGCCGAGAAGGACTCCCCGCTCGTCGGTGTGGTCGGCCTGCCCAACAGCGAGCAGGACACCGAGGACGCCGCCGAGGCGCTTGCGGCAGTCGACATCCCGGCGGTCAGCGGCGTGCTCAGCTCACCGGAGATCGGCTCCGCCAGCCTGTTCAAGGCGGCGCCGTCCAACACCGAGTCCGTCGCCGCGCTCGCCGCTTACCTGGAGGAGCACCCGGGCGAGGCGCCCGGCAAGCGCTCCGGCTACCTCGTCTGGGACTCGCGCAAGGAAGACAACTACGTCACCAACACCCGGGACAACATGCGCGATGTCTTCGGCGAGGAGTACCGGCTGGAGAACCGCAACAGCTCCTTCGTCGGCATAGGAGCCGGCGAGGGTTACGCGGGCGCGCCGCGCCGCTTCTCCCCCGCCGCAGAGGGCATTTGCCGGCTGGAGGCGGATACCGTGTTCTACGCTGGCCGCGACTCCGACCTGCCCTATCTGATCACCCAGTTGTCGGACGAGCCGGAGTGCGACGACTACGACGCCACGATCCGCATCCTGCGCGTCGCGACCGGCCTGCCCACCGGGCTCACCGAGCGGCAGGTGCGTGAGGACATGGCCGAGGCCCGGGTCGTCACGGTCGGCGGCGCGGCCACCGACGCGCCCTCGTGGCGGGCGGGGGAGGGGGCCGGCGAGCGGTTCACCACCTTCGCCGAGAAGTTCGCCAAGGTCAGCGGGCTGCCGGAGGAGGCGCTCGATGACGGCTACGCGGTCATGCACCACGACGCCTTCGTCGTGCTGGCCGAGGCCGTGGACGCGGCGCTGACCGACCTGGACGCGCAGGCCACCGGCGGTAACTCCGACCGGCTGCCCTCCAAGCTGGACGTCTACAACACCATCACCAACATGAAGATGGTCGCGGGCGGTGAGAGCCCCTGCCAGGATTGCGTGCACGGCGCCAGCGGGCAGTTCGGCTTCGACGTGGAGAAAGACAACTGGCCGGTGTGCAAGCCGGTCCCCATCATCGAGTACCCGCGCTCGGAGGGCGCGGACCGACCCCGGCTGTACCGGACGTTCCAGGGCCCGGACGGCACCTGCCCGGCGTGACAACGCCGGACCCCGAGAAAGGCGACAGCACCGCATGAACGCACTACCGGACGAGGAACGGCCCGAACTCGACCTGCACACCGACCGCCCGCACTCCGCGCGGGTCTACGACTACCTCATCGGCGGCAAGGACAACTACACCCCCGACCGCGCCGCGGGCGACGCCTCGGTGCGCGCCTGGCCCAGCCTGCCGACCTCCATGAAGCAGACCCGAGTCTTCATGCACCGGGTCACCAGGACGCTGGCCCGCGAGTACGGCGTACGGCAGTTCCTGGACATCGGCACCGGCATACCGACACCCCCGAACCTCCACGAGGTGGCCCAGGAGGTCGCCCCGGAGTGCCGGGTGGTGTACGTCGACAACGACCCCATCGTCCTCGCCCACGCCCGTGCCCTGCTGCAGAGCACCGAGGAGGGCCGGACCGGCTACATCCAGGCCGACCTGCGCGACCCCGAGTCCATCCTCGGCGACCCCCAACTGCGCGAGGTGCTCGACCTCGACCGCCCCGTCGCGCTGTCCCTCGTCGCCATCGTCCACTTCATCCTCGACGAGGACGACCCGCAGGGCATCGTCGCGCGGCTCATGCGTGCCCTGGCCCCGGGCAGCTTCCTGGCGCTGACCGTCTTCACCGGCGACACCGACCCGGAGCGCGTCGCGGGCGTCGGCCGCGAGTACAACGAGCGCGGCATCCCGCTGCAGATCCGGGACCGTGCCGAGGCGGAGCGGTTCTTCACCGGGCTGGAGCTGATCGACCCGGGCGTGACGCTGGTGCACCACTGGCGTCAGGACGGCATCGGTGAGTCGGTTCCGGACTCGCACATCGCCATGTACGGAGGTGTGGCCCGCAAGCCGGCCTGACCGCGGCGGCGCGGCCGGACTGCCCGGTCCGTACCCGCGTAAGCGGCGCCGCCGCGTCCGCGCCGGACACGGCGGCCGGCTGCCCACGCCGTGCGCGACACGGGTGGGCGCCCCGGCGGAGCCATGGAGTAAGGTTTATCTCGACATCGAGATATCTGCCGAAGGTGCCACCCTCAAGTCGCCCCGCTCCGGACGTAGCGGCAGGATTGCGGTGGAACGCGAAGATGACGAAGGAGACTGTCGTGTCGGCGAACAGCTTCGACGCCCGCAGCACGCTGCAGGTGGGCGGCGAGTCGTACGAGATCTTCCGGCTGGACCAGGTCGACGGGGCCGCCCGTTTGCCGTACAGCCTGAAGGTGCTGCTGGAGAACCTGCTCCGCACCGAGGACGGCGCGAACATCACCGCCGACCACATCCGGGCCCTGGGCGGCTGGGACTCCCAGGCCCAGCCGAGCCGGGAGATCCAGTTCACGCCGGCCCGCGTGATCATGCAGGACTTCACCGGCGTCCCCTGCGTCGTCGACCTCGCCACCATGCGCGAGGCCGTCAAGGAGCTGGGCGGCGACCCCGCCCGCATCAACCCGCTGGCCCCGGCCGAGCTGGTCATCGACCACTCCGTGATCGCCGACAAGTTCGGCACCCCGGACTCCTTCCAGGTCAACGTGGAGCTGGAGTACGGCCGCAACCGCGAGCGCTACCAGTTCCTGCGCTGGGGCCAGACCGCGTTCGACGAGTTCAAGGTCGTCCCGCCCGGCACCGGCATCGTGCACCAGGTGAACATCGAGCACCTGGCCCGCGTCGTCATGGTCCGCGACGGCAGGGCGTACCCCGACACCCTCGTCGGCACCGACAGCCACACCACCATGGTCAACGGCCTCGGCGTGCTCGGCTGGGGCGTCGGCGGCATCGAGGCCGAGGCGGCGATGCTCGGCCAGCCCGTCTCGATGCTCATCCCGCGCGTCGTCGGCTTCAAGCTCACCGGCGAGCTGCCCACCGGCACCACCGCCACCGACCTGGTGCTGACCATCACCGAGATGCTGCGCAAGCACGGCGTCGTCGGCAAGTTCGTCGAGTTCTACGGCGCGGGCGTCGCCCAGATCCCGCTGGCCAACCGGGCGACCATCGGCAACATGTCGCCGGAGTTCGGCTCCACCGCCGCGATCTTCCCGATCGACGCCGAGACCCTCACGTACCTGAAGCTCACCGGCCGCGACGCGCAGCAGCTCGCGCTGGTCGAGGCGTACGCCAAGGCCCAGGGCCTGTGGCACTCCGCCTCGAACGAGGAAGGGGGGGCGCACGAGCCGGAGTACTCCGAGTACCTGGAGCTGGACCTCGCCACGGTCGTGCCGTCGCTCGCCGGGCCGAAGCGCCCGCAGGACCGCATCGAGCTGTCGAAGGCCGCCGAGCAGTTCCGTCTCGACGTGCGCAACTACGTCGACGACGCCGACGAGGCCGGCAAGGAGTCCTTCCCCGCCTCCGACGCCCCCGCCGCCTCCAACGGAGTGCCGACCCGCCTCACGCCGGTGACCGCGCCCGACGGCACGACGTACGAGATCGACCACGGCGCCGTGACGGTGGCCGCCATCACCTCCTGCACCAACACCTCCAACCCGTCCGTCATGGTCGGCGCGGCGCTGCTGGCGAAGAAGGCGGTGGAGAAGGGCCTCAGCCGGAAGCCGTGGGTGAAGACCACGCTGGCGCCGGGCTCCAAGGTCGTCATGGACTACTACGACCGGGCCGGCCTCACCCCGTACCTCGACAAGCTCGGCTTCAACCTCGTCGGCTACGGCTGCACCACCTGCATCGGCAACTCCGGCCCGCTGCCGGAGGAGATCTCCCAGGCCGTCAACCAGCACGACCTGGCGGTGACCTCGGTGCTCTCCGGCAACCGCAACTTCGAGGGCCGCATCAACCCCGACGTCAAGATGAACTACCTGGCGTCGCCGCCGCTGGTCGTCGCGTACGCGCTCGCCGGCTCCATGAAGACGGACATCACCCGCGAGCCGCTGGGCACGGACAAGGAGGGCAAGCCGGTCTACCTGAAGGACATCTGGCCGAGCGAGCAGGAGGTCGAGCAGGTCGTGGCCGCCGCGATCGGCGAGGAGATGTTCACCGAGTCGTACGAGGACGTCTTCGCCGGCGACGCGCAGTGGCAGGCGCTGCCGATCCCGACGGGCGACACCTTCGCCTGGGACACCGACTCCACCTACGTGCGCAAGCCCCCGTACTTCGACGGCATGCGCATGGACCCGGCCCCGGTCGAGGACATCGCGGGCGCCCGCGTGCTGGCCCTCCTCGGCGACTCGGTCACCACCGACCACATCTCCCCGGCCGGCGCCATCAAGGCCGACACCCCGGCCGGCCAGTACCTCACCGAGCACGGCGTGACCCGCCGTGACTTCAACAGCTACGGCTCCCGCCGCGGCAACCACGAGGTCATGATCCGCGGCACCTTCGCCAACATCCGGCTGCGCAACCAGATCGCCCCCGGTACCGAGGGTGGCTACACCCGCGACTTCACCCGCTCGGACGCCCCGGTCTCCTTCATCTACGACGCCGCGCAGAACTACGCCGCCGCCGGCACCCCGCTCGTCGTGCTGGCGGGCAAGGAGTACGGCTCCGGCTCGTCCCGCGACTGGGCGGCCAAGGGCACCGCGCTGCTCGGCGTCCGTGCGGTGGTCGCCGAGTCGTACGAGCGCATCCACCGGTCCAACCTCATCGGCATGGGCGTGCTGCCGCTGCAGTTCCCCGCGGGCGCCTCGGCGCAGTCGCTGGGCCTGACGGGCGAGGAGACCTTCACCCTCACCGGCATCACCGCCCTGAACGACGGCGGCGTCCCTGAGACGGTCAAGGTGACCACGGACACCGGCGTCGAGTTCGACGCGGTGGTCCGCATCGACACCCCGGGCGAGGCCGACTACTACCGCAACGGCGGCATCCTGCAGTACGTCCTGCGCTCCCTGATCCGCGACTGACCGGCAGACCGGCAGGCCGGACGGTCCCGTTCCGATCCCCGCCCCCTCCCACCGGGAGGGGGCGCGGTTTTTCCGTCACCCTCCCGCGGGGACCGTCCGGACGCTACGGTGCTGTGCGACCGCTGCAGGTACCGGTGGGATCGGGGGACCGGTGGGCAACAGACCGACGGACTGGCATGTGCTGGACCTGGATGACGACCCGACACCGGGTGATCCGGAGCGGGTGAAGCAACTGGCCCGTGAGCTGCACGACTTCGCCGACGATGTGGCGGACGCGCTGCGGCAGATCAAGGGGATGGCCGGTGAGGACGCGCTGCTTCGCTGGGCGGGGAAGACGGCGAAGGCGTTCCAGGACGAGTTCGAGGAAGTCCCCAAGAACCTGAAGAAGCTGCAGCGTTCGTACGACCTGGCGGGTGATGCGCTGGCGGCGTACTGGCCGAAACTGGAGCGTGCGCAGTCGCTGGCGGACAAGGCGCTGGCCAAGGGCCGGGAGGCGCAGAGCGACCTGACCGCCGCCAACGGCCGCCTGGACTCCGCGAATTCCTGGGTCGACCGGGCGACGGAGAAGACCGAGGAGTACGACGAGAAGGAGGGCAAGGAGAAGCCCGACGAGTCCGAGGTACGGGCCGCCACCCGCAACGCGACCGACGCCAAGTCCGCGCAGTCCTCGGCGCAGACGGCGGTGGACAACGCCGAAGCCGGCCTCGAAGCGGCGAAGAAGATGGCGGCGGACGCGAAGCAGATGCGTGAGGACGCCGCCTCCGAGGCGAAGGACAAGCTGGAGGACGCGTCCGACGCGGGGATCCAGAACCGTAGTTGGTGGGAGAACGCGGTCGACTGGGTCAAGGACAACTGGGACACCATCGTCAGTGTCTGCAAGGTCATCGTCGCGGTGCTCGGCATCGTCGTCCTGATCATCGGCGGGCCGCTGGCCTGGGTGGTGCTGGCCGCCGCCCTGGTCGTCCTCGCCGACACCCTCATGAAATACATGAACGGCCAGGCATCTCTGTGGGATGTCGCCTTCGCCGCCCTCGACTGCATCCCCGGCATGAAGGGCATCACCTCGCTCGGCAAGCTCGCCAAGGGCCTCAAGGGCGGGCTGAGCATGGCCAAGACCGGCCTGAAGGGCATGACACTCGCGGCCAAGGGCCTCGCCAAGTCCGCGCGCTCCGGCGCCCGGTCCATGAAGAAGCTCTTCACCTGCGGCGACCCCATCGACATGGCCACCGGCGAGATGGTGATGTCGGCGTACGACGTCAGCCTCCCCGGCGTCCTGCCCCTTGTCCTCGACCGCCACCACCGCACCGGCTTCACCTCCGGCCGGCTCTTCGGCACCTCCTGGTCCTCCCTCCTCGACCAGCGGCTCATCGCCGACGAGTACGGATACCGCCTCGTCACCGCCGACGGCATGGTGCTGCGCTACCCCCTGCCCGAGCCCGCGACGCCCGTCATGCCCGTCGAGGGCCCGCGCTGGCCGCTGCACCCCGCCGACGACAACGGCGTCCTCGGCGTGCACCGCCCCGACGAGGGCCTGACCCTGTACTTCCAGATGCCCGCGCCCGGGGCGGGCGCGGCGCGGCTCGTGGCGCTCACCGACCGCAACGGCAACTCGATCTCGGTCGAGTACGACGCGGAGGGCATGCCCGCCGAGGTCGTCCACGACGCCGGCTACCGCGTTGCCGTCACGACCGCCCTCGGGCGCGTCGTCGCCCTCCACCTCCACGACGGCGACGCCCGGCACGAGCTGCGCCGCTTCGCCTACGACGAGCACGGCAACCTCGCCGAGGTCTACAACTCCTCCGGCCTGCCGCAGCGGTTCGACTACGACGACGAGCACCGCGTCACCGGCTGGGCGGACCGCATCGGCGCCTCGTACCGCTACGAGTACGACGCCGCCGGCCGCTGCGTCCGGGCCGGCGGCGCCGAGGGCACGCTGGCGTACACGTACGCCTACGACGACGAGACCCGCACCACCTCGGCCACCGACTCCCTCGGCCACACCACCCGCTACCACTTCGACGACGCCTACCAGCTCGTCGCCGAGACCGACCCGCTAGGCCACACCACCCGCCGCACCTGGGACCGCTACGACCGCCTCACCTCGATCACCGACCCCACCGACCGCACCACCCGCTACGAGTACGACGACGACGGCAACCTGGTCCGCGCGACCCGCCCGGACGGCACCGCCGTCACCGCCACGTACGCCGCCCCCGGGCTCGCCGAGGCCATCACGCCGGCCGGCGGCCGGACCTGGCGGCAGACCTTCGACGCCCGCGGCAACCGCACCTCGGTCACGGACCCGTCCGGCGCCACCACGACGTACGACTACACCGCGGCCGGCCACCCGCTGCGCGTCACCGACCCCCTCGGGCACGGCCACGACGTCGTGACCAACACCGCCGGGCTTCCGCTGGCGGTGACCGACCCCGCGGGGGCGACCGCGCGCTGGGAGCGGGACGCCTTCGGGCGCATCTCCGCCGCCGTCGACGCGCTCGGCGCCCGCACCGAGCTGGAGTGGACGACCGAGGGCAAGCCGTCCCGGCACCGCGCGCCGGACGGCGGCGAGCAGCGGTGGACGTACGACGCGGAGGGCAACTGCACCGCGCACGTGGACGCCGCCGGGAACACCGTGCGCTACGACTACGGCGCCTTCGACGTGCTCGTCGCCCGCACGGAGCCCGACGGCACCCGCTACGAGTTCGCGCACGACACCGAGCTGCGGCTCACCGGGGTCACCGGGCCGCACCGGCTGACCTGGACGTACGCCTACGACCCCGCGGGCCGGCTGGTCGCCGAGACGGACTTCGACCGGCGCCGGCTGGACTACGCGCACGACGCCGCCGGCCGGCTGGTCTCCCGCACCAACGGCCTGGGCCAGGAGATCGCCTACCGGTACGACGCCCTCGGCCGCGTCGTCGCCCAGAACGCCGCCGGGGCCGAGTCGACGTTCGCGTACGGCCCGGACGACGAGCTGATCGCGGCGGTCGGGCCGGACGCCGTGCTCGGCTGGGAGCGCGACGCCGTCGGCCGGGTCACGGCCGAGACCTGCAACGGCCGCACCCTCACCGCCGCCTACGACGAGCGCGGCCGGCGCACCCGCCGCACGACGCCGGCCGGCTCCGAGACCACGTACGCCTACGACGCCACCGGCCGCCGCACCCTGCTCACCACCGCGGGCGTCGAGCTGGGCTCCGCCTACGACGCCGCCGGCCACGAGACCGCTCGCAGCATCGGCGACTCCCTCGTCCTGGACCGGGTGTGGGAGCCGACCGGGCGGCTGGCCGGGCAGACCCTCACCGGGCACGGCCGGCGGCTGCAGGAGCACGGCTACCACTACCGCGCGGACGGGCAGCTCACCGGGATCGACGACCTCGTCGACGGCCCGCGCACCTTCGAGCTGGACGGCGCCGGCCGCGTCACCGCCGTCACCGCGGCCGGCTGGACGGAGTCGTACGCCTACGACCCGGCCGGCAACCAGACCGAGGCGCACTGGCCGGCGGGCCCCCACGACACGGACGCCACCGGCGCGCGGGCCTTCTCGGGGACCTCGCTCATCCTCGCCGGCGCCGTCCGCTACCGCCACGACGCCGCGGGCCGCACCGTCGAGCGGCAGAAGGTCCGGCTCTCCCGCAAGCCGGACACCTGGCACTACGAGTGGGACGCCGAGGACCGGCTGACGCGCGTGACCACCCCGGACGGGGTCGTGTGGCGCTATCTGTACGACCCGCTGGGCCGGCGCATCGCCAAGCACCGGCTCGGTGGCGACGGGGAGCCCGTGGAGCGGGTGGAGTTCTGCTGGGACGGCTTCACGCTGGTCGAGCAGACCGCCTACGGGCCCGGCGGGACCCGGCCGGTCACGCTGACGTGGGACCACGACGGGCTGCACCCCGTGGCGCAGAGCGAGCGGCTCGGCTCGGCGGACCTGCCGCAGGAGGAGGTCGACCGGCGGTTCTTCGCGATCGTCACCGACCTGGTCGGCACGCCGACCGAGCTGGTGGACCCGGACGGCGACATCGCGTGGCGCACGCGGCGCACCGTGTGGGGCTGCACGGCGTGGTCCGCGGACGCCACCGCGTACACGCCGCTGCGCTTCCCCGGCCAGTACTTCGACGCGGAGAGCGGGCTGCACTACAACGTGCACCGCTACTACGACCCGGAGACCGCCCGCTACGCCTCCCCGGACCCGCTGGGGCTGACCCCGGCGCCCAACCCCGGGACGTACGTCCGCAACCCGTTCACCTGGAGCGACCCGCTCGGGCTCAGCCCGTGCACCTCGGCCGGCAGCAGGGCCGCGCTGCCGCCCGCGGGCCGCGAGCCGCCCAACCTGGCGGGGACGAACATCGTCTCCCGGCTGGCCCGGCCCGGCGAGGAGTTCAACATGGTGCTCTCCCGCGGCCAGCCGCCGTCGCGCCCGGGCGGCTTCGGCACGTTCGACGATATTCCCAACCAGCAGTACGCGCGGGAGCAGCTGGCGATCCGCAGCGACTGGAAGCCGGACGTGTCGATGGTGCAGCGCTACCGCATCCCCGACGGCGATCCGATCCGGATTCAGGAGAGTATCGTCGGGCCGCAGACCGACCCCGTGCTCGGGCATCTGCCGGGCGGGGGGACCCAGCTCGAAATCCTGGACTTCGGCGACCGCGCGAGACTCATCCCGGTAGGTGACCCGGTGGCGTTGCCCACATGACCCGACAGCCCGAGAAGATCGAGGTCCGGTGGACGGAGGGCGACCGCCTCGTCCGCTGGACGCACGGCTCCGCGACGGTGGAGAAGCGCTTCGCGGAGCCCCCGCAGTCGGTCGTGGCCTGGGACGGCCGCGTCCTGGTGGTCGAGGCGATGCCGCCGCCGGAGGCGAGCAAGGACAACGCGGTCGTCTTCGACGCGGACGGGACCGAACGGGTGAGGCTCACGCCGCCGCGGACCGGCGGCGAGCCCCACTGGGTGATCGGCTACTACACCGCCTACCTCGACGACGGAGGCCCGGTCGTGGTGGTGGCCACTCAGGTGGGCGACGTCTGGGGCCGGGTCGACCTCGCAGCGGGCACGCTCACGGACGTACGGCCCTGGCGTTGATCAGGACATCCCGGGCAGCGCGGACGGCGCCCGCGCCGGCCGGCGCCACCGCCACGTAACAGGCCCGTGAGAATGCCGCGGGACCGCTTTCTTCCGGCCATCATGTCTGGCTACGCTCCAGGCACTTGACTGCGTTGTGTGCACGACATAGGGGGTACCCGCACGATGACCACCTCACGCTGGCGCGGGGGCGCCGCCGCGGTGCTGGGCGCGGCACTGCTGCTGACGGCCTGCGGGGACTCGGGGGGCGACGACCCGGACAAGATCGTGGGTGCGGACCAGGACCCCACGGAACAGCCGTCGAAGCCGGGCGGTGCGGAACCGGCCGTGGACGCACCGGAGTTCGACTTCCCCGCCGACTTGAAGGTCGAGGTCGACGCCGACACCACCGGGGACGAGACCAAGGACGCGGTCCTGCGCGACCACGGCTACGCGGTACGGGCCACCATGCTGGCCCTCGCCAAGCTCGACCCCGAGCTGCCGGTGCTGTCCGACTACGTCACCGGCGACGCGTTCATCAACTCCGCCGACAACGTCGAGTCCTTCAAGGCCGACGGCCGGACCGTGACGGGCGCGACCCACTTCTACGACCGCGAGGTCGAGCTGCGGAACAAGGGCCTGGCCTCGGTGACGTACTGCGAGGACCAGCGCAAGGCGTTCAACAAGGACGTCGACAGCGGCGAGGTCGACCGGACCGAGCCCAGCGACGAGAGCTTCGTGCGCTACACGGCGCTGATGGAGAAGACGGAGGAGGGAGTCTGGCAGATGACCTTCGACCAGTCCGAGAGGGGGGCTGCCGAGTGTCAGCTCTGAACCTGCGGAGAGCAGGTGTGATCGCCGCCGGACTCGTGGTGGCGACGGGTCTCGGCGCCGCGCCGGCGGCGGCGGACTACGGCGGCGGCAGCGAGGACGGCGGGGCCAGCGCGTACGTCAGCTTCGAGTACAGCAACCCCGGCTCCTCGGGTACGTCCATGACCTCCAGCGACGTCAACTGGTCGCCGCCGACGTGCTGGTACGAGCCGGCTTACAAGCCGGCGGAGTTCCAGGATTACCTGGCCTCGCACGACTACGGGGGCGGCAGCGCGGGCACCGACCTGCACGGCCAGTACTACGACGAGACGGACGGGAAATTCCACAAGGGGGACGACGGCGCCTGGTGGGAGCTGACCGTCGACCTCACCCAGGACGACCTCAGCTGCGCGCAGGAATACGACGCGTACGAGTTCATCGGCCCGGACTTCCCGCCGCCGCCGGACGTCGAGGTCCTCGACCCCGAGCTGCTCGCCATGCTCGCCTACGAGCGGATCAAGCTGCCGGCGCCGCCGGTCGACCTGAAGCCCGGCGCCGACCGGCAGATCGTGAACCTGGAGACGCTCGCGACCTTCGGCCAGGACCTGGAGCCGGCGTGGGTGACCGCGAGCATCGACCGGGTGGGGGTGCAGCTCGCCGCGACCACGGTGGCCACCCCGAGCCGGCTCACGCTGTCGGCGGATTCGGCCCACGCCGACCCGGCGGAGTGCTCGTACGACCTGGTGGCCAGCGGCGGCGGCTACACGGTGGACACCGAGGACGCCGCCTGCAACGTCACGTACCGGAAGTCGAGCGGCGAGGGCACGTACGACCTCCAGGCGTCGCTCACGTGGGAGGTCGCCTGGAACGCGTCGGCGGACCCGGCCGGCACCCCGACGACGGCGCTGCCGGACGGGCAGTCGACCAACGACATTCCGGTGACCGTGAAGGAGATCCAGACCGTGGTCCGCTAGGAGACCATTGGAGTAGACCTCTGGGTATACCACTGAGGGCCGCGTCACCGTGGGGATGCAGGTGGCGCGGCCCTTCTCGATACCGGTTGACCCAGGTCTCAACTCGGGAAAGACTGACGGCGAACCTTGTATTTGATCTTGCTCGGACGGTGGCGAGTGGACTATACCTGTCCGGACCCGGCGGCTCCCCCTGCCCTCCGGAGCATGACCCAGAACCACTCACGTATCACCGACCGCGGTAATCGGCCCCCTTCAACTACCGGCGTGTGGCGTCGGGGACCCGGTACACCGCCTGAGTCCTGGAAAGTGAGGACTTGAGCATGGGATCTACCTCGGAAGTCGGTCGCCGCGATCTCGTCAAGCAGGCCATGGCGCTCGGCTTGATCTCCGTACCCACCGTCGGCGCTCTGTCGGCGTGTGCGAGTGGCGGTGACGACGGCAACGACGGAGGCGCCAAGGGTGACAAGACGGAGAAGAACCCGCTGGCTGTCGACAAGAACGCCCCGCTGGAACTACTGATCTTCGACGGCGGCTTCGGCACGAAGTACGTCGAGGACGACGCCGCGGCCTACGAGAAGGCGTACGCCAAGGTCACGATTGGCTCGACGGTCAAGATCCAGTCCAAGGTGCAGGGCCGGATGGCCGCGGGTGATCCGCCCGACGTGATCAACAACTCGGGCGACGAGGCGATGGACGTGCCCGCGCTGATCGCCCAGGGGCAACTCGCGGACATGACGCCGCTGCTGAAGGCACCGTCCATCGAAGACCCGTCGAAGACCGTCGCGGACACGTTGCGCCCCGGCACGGTCGAGATGGGTCAGTACGGGGACGACAAGTGCTACCGGATGAACATCGCGTACTCGGTGTTCGGCATCTGGTACTCGCAGAAGATGCTCGACGACCACGGCTGGGAATATCCCAAGACCTGGGACGACATGCTCGCGGTCTGCGCCGAGGCGAAGAAGGAGGGCATCGCCGGCTGGACGTACACCGGTGTCTACCCCCAGTACCTCGGCTTCAGCATGCTGCCGATGATCGGCAAGGTCGGCGGCGTCGAGGTGCTCGACGCGATCGACAACTTCGAGCCCAACGCCTGGAAGCACGACTCGGTCAAGAGCGTCCTGGAGGCGCACTACGAACTCCACGCCAAGGGGTACATCCTTGAGGGCTCCGGCGGCTGGAAGCACACCGAGTCGCAGACCAAGTGGACCGAGGGCAAGGCCGTGTTCATCCCCAACGGCTCCTGGGTGGAGAACGAGTCCAAGGACACCACCCCCGAGGACTTCCAGATGACCGTGTCCCCGTCGCCCAACCTGGACAGCTCGGACGCGATGCCGTTCGAGACGATCTGGGCTCAGGCCGGCGAGCCGTACATCGTTCCGGCGAAGGCGAAGAACGTCAACGGCGGGCTCGAGTTCCTGCGGAACATGCTCACCAAGAAGTCCGCCGCGGGCTTCTCCAAGCTGGTCTCCTCGCTGGCGAGCGTCGAGGGCTCGGAGGAGGGACTCCAGTTCGGCACCGGTCTGACGAGCGCGATCGGGCTCATGGACGCCGCCGGCGAGAACTTCCTCAACCCCCGGTTCCCCGACTGGTACCCGACGACCTGGCGCGAGCACGTCGTCTTCGTCCTCGGCGACATGATGAAGGGCGACGCGAGCCCGGGCGAGGCGGTCAACAAGATCCAGCAGATCGCCGACGACGCCGCCAAGGACGACAGCATCAAGAAGTACAAGCACTGAGCGGCGAGTCCAGTCGGTGAGCGAGCGAGACGGAGCTGGCGGGATGACGGTCGACGACCCTGCCGTGACCAGGACAGTACGGCGATCCGCCGGATCGCCGAAGGCGGGCGCGGGGGGCTTCCGGTCCTCACCGCGCTACCGGACCTACGTCAAGTACCGGTTCGTCTTCGGGTTCCTGGTGATCCCGTTCGGCCTGTACGCGGTGTTCGTCATCTCGCCGTTCGTCCAGACCTTCTTCTACTCGTTCACCGACTGGTCCGGCCTCAGCAGCGACTTCAACATGGTCGGGTTCGAGAACTTCACCCGGCTCATGGACGACGAGCGGTTCTGGGCCGCCGTCCGGAACAACCTCATCCTGGCCCTCGCCGTGCCGTTGGTCACGCTGAGCCTGGGCCTGTTCTTCGCCTTCATGATCAACCTCGGTGGCCGCGGCCGGCGGGGCGAGGCGGTGTCGGGGGTCGTGGGCGCCAAGGCGTACAAGATCCTCTACTTCTTCCCGCAGGCGCTCTCCATCGCGGTCATCGCCGCGCTCTGGGGCTACATCTTCACGCCCGGCATCGGCGTGCTCGAAGCCATCCTTCCGGCCTCGCTGTCGCCGGAGAACGGCTGGCTGGGGGAGCGGCGCTTCGCGCTGTTCGCCGTGATGATCGTCATGTGCTGGGCGATGGTCGGCTTCTTCGTCGTGCTCTTCTCGGCCGCCATCGGGCAGATTCCCAAGGAGATCAACGAGTCGGCGCTGCTGGACGGCGCGGGCCGGGCCAGGACGTTCTTCAGCATCACCCTGCCGCTGATCCGGGACACGGTGCAGACCGGCTGGGTCTACATGGGCATCATGGCGCTGGGCGCGGAGTCCTTCGCCGTGGTCAACATCATCACCATCGGACCCGGCGGCCCCGACGACTCCACCCAGGTCCTCGGCGTCTACCTCTGGCAGACCGGCTTCACCCAGGCTCAGGCGGGCCGCGGCGCCGCGATGGGCGTCTGCCTCTTCATCCTCACCATGCTCCTCGCCGTGGCCGCCCTGTCCGTCGGCCGCCGCCGCGACCGCATCGAATACTGAGCGCGACCCGGGAGAGCACTCCATGACCACTGCCGATCCCACGGACACCCCGCGGGCCGCCGGGGCACCCTCGGACGAGGACCCGAAGGCGAAGAAGTCGAGCTCGTCCCTGCTCAAGCCGGAGCGGAGCATCGAGGGGGCCGTGCTCAACGTCTTCTCGCACGGCTTCCTCGTCCTGTGGGCGGTGCTGGCCGCCGGGCCGCTGATCTGGGCGCTGATGACGGCCTTCAAGCCGTCTGCCGACATCTTGGCGAGTCCGTGGGGGCTGCCGGACGGCCTGCACTGGGAGAACTGGTCCAACGCCTGGTCGAAGGCGAACATCGGCCGCTACACGCTGAACTCGTTCGTCATCGTGATCTTCTCCGTGCCGCTCACGATGCTGTTCGGCTCGATGGCGGCGTACGTGCTGGCCCGCTTCGACTTCCGCGGCAACCGCGCCATCTACTTCACCTTCGTCGGCGGCATGGCCTTCCCCGTGGTGATGGCGCTCGTGCCGCTGTTCTTCGTCATGAAGAACCTGTCGCTGCTGGACACCCGGCACGGCCTGATCATGGTCTACATCGCCTACTCGATGCCCTTCACGATCTTCTTCATGACCACGTTCTTCCGGACGCTGCCCTCGTCGGTCGCCGAGGCCGCCGAGATCGACGGCGCCTCGCACTCGCGGATCTTCTTCCAGGTGATGCTGCCCATGGCCAGGCCGGGCCTGGTCAGCGTCGGCATCTTCAACTTCCTCGGCCACTGGAACCAGTACGTCCTGCCCTTCGCGCTCAACCAGGGCGACGAGGACGACTACGTCCTCACCCAGGGCGTCGGCTTCCTCTTCGCCCAGGCGGGCTACCGCTCCGACTACGGCCGCCTGTTCGCGGGCCTGATGATGGCGGCGCTGCCGATCCTGATCGTCTACGCCATCTTCCAGCGCCAGGTCCAGGCGGGCCTCACCGCCGGCGCGGTGAAGTAATCCCCCCTGGCCCGGGGGCACTTCGGCGCCCGGTCGGACGGGCTCGGTACCGTGGACGTTTGCGGGTTACGGAATAGTCACGCCGTCAAGGTCTTGACGGCGGTAACCATGGCCGTCGAGCCTAGACTTCACAAGTTGTAGGCGATCCGGGTCCCGTCGGCGTGACCCGGGAGGTAGGGGGCCGTCGTGTCTCCCACCGAACCAGGAGTGGATGGCCGTGGTGGAGACTCCGGGCTCGCAGTCCTCGCTGCACCGGGCAAACCTCGAGCGCGTCGTGCGCGCCGTGCGACTGTCCGGTTCGCTCACGCAGGCGCAGATCGCGCGGAGCACCGGGCTGTCCGCCGCCACGGTCTCCAACATCGTCCGCGAGCTGCAGGAGAGCGGGACCGTCAGCGTCACGCCGACCTCCGCCGGCGGGCGGCGGGCCCGGGCCGTGTCGCTGAGCGGGGACGCCGGGATCGTCGTCGGGGTGGACTTCGGGCACACGCACCTGCGGGTGGCCGTGGGGAACCTGGCGCACCAGGTGCTCGCCGAGGAGTCCGAGCCGATCGACGTGGACGCCTCCGCCACCCAGGGCCTGGACCGGGCGGAGGCGCTGGTGACCCGGCTCGTGGGGGCCACGGACGTGCCCGCGGACAAGGTCGTCGGCGTGGGGCTCGGGGTGCCCGGGCCGATAGACACCGAGACCGGCGTGCTGGGCTCCACCGCCATACTGCCGGGCTGGACCGGCACCAACCCGCGCGACGACCTGCAGTCCCGCCTCGCCGTGCCGGTGTACGTCGACAACGACGCGAACCTCGGGGCGCTCGGCGAGCTGGTCTGGGGCAGCGGCCGGGGTGCCAAGGACGTGGCGTACATCAAGGTCGCCAGCGGCGTCGGCGCCGGGCTGGTGATCAACGGGCAGCTCTACCGCGGACCCGGCGGCACGGCCGGCGAGATAGGGCACATCACGCTGGACGAGTCCGGCCCCGTCTGCCGCTGCGGCAACCGCGGCTGCCTGGAGACCTTCACCGCCGGCCGCTACGTCCTCGGCCTGCTGGAGGCCAGCCACGGCCCCGGGCTGACCGTGGAGCGCATGGTGCAGCTGGCCCGGGACGGCGACCCGGGCTGCCGGCGGGTGATCGCCGACGTCGGCCGGAACATCGGCAGCGGCGTGGCCAGCCTGTGCAACCTGCTCAACCCCAGCCGGGTGGTGCTCGGCGGCGATCTCGCCGAGGCGGGGGAGCTGATCCTCGCGCCCATAGGGGAGTCCGTCGCGCGCTACGCCATCCCCAGCGCCGCCCGCCAGCTGGACCTGGCCTCCGGGGCGCTCGGCAGCCGGGCGGAGGTGCTCGGGGCGCTGGCGCTGGTGCTGAGCGAGATGGGGGACCGTTCGATCCTTGACGGCGCCGCGCCGGCTCCCACCCCCGTTCTCACGTAGCGCTGAGTTCACATAGAGAAACCACCGGATCGTTTCCGTCTCGTTAAGCATTTACTTCTTGACGACATGGTTACGGGCGAGTTGACTACCTGACACCTCGGCCGCGACGGCGCGGCCACGTCAGGGAGGTTCGACCGTGCACACCTATCTGCGCCGTGCGGCAGTCGCACTGGCCGCCGTAACCATGACCGTCGGCATCGCGGCCTGTGGCAGCGCTGAGGAGGCCGACAGCGACTCCGACAGCGGAGACAAGAAGAACGACGGGCCGTTGACGATAGGTCTCCTCCTGCCGGAGGACCAGACAGCGCGCTACGAGGACTTCGACCGGCCGCTGATCGAGAAGAAGATCGAGGAGCTGGCCCCCGGCACCGACGTCATCTACAACAACGCCAAGCAGGACGCGAACACGCAGCAGCAGCAGGTCGACACCATGATCACGCAGGACGTCGACGCCCTGATCCTGGACGCCGTCGACTACAAGTCGATCGCCACGGGCGTCAAGGCCGCGGACGAGGCCGGCATCCCCGTCGTCGCGTACGACCGCCTCGCCGAGGGCCCGATCAGCGGCTACTCCTCCTTCGACAACCACAAGGTCGGCCAGGTCCAGGCCGAGTCCCTGCTGGAGGCGCTCGGCGACGGGGCCAAGGACGGCGAGGTGATCATGCTCAACGGCTCCGTCACCGACCCGAACGCCGCGATGTTCAAGGAGGGTGCGCAGTCCGTCCTCGACGGCAAGGTCAACGTCGGCAAGGAGTACGACGTCAAGGAGTGGAAGCCGGAGAACGCCAACTCCGACATGAAGGGCGCCATCTCCTCGGTCGGCAAGGACAACATCATCGGTGTCTACTCCGCCAACGACGGCATGGCGGGCGGCGCCATCACCGCCCTGAAGGCCGCCGACTTCGACCCGCTGCCGCCGGTCACCGGCCAGGACGCGGAGCTGGCGGCCGTGCAGCGCATCGTCAGCGGCGAGCAGTACATGAGCGTTTACAAGCCGTACAAGCCGGAGGCCGACGCCGCCGCCGAGATGGCGGTCAAGCTGGCCCGCGGCGAGAAGGTCGACTCCGTCGCGACCGGCACCGTGGACAGTGGGTCCGAGCAGGGCGTGCCCGCCGTGCTCATCGACCCGATCCCGCTGACCAAGGACAACATCAAGGAGACGGTCGTCAAGGACGGCCTGTGGAAGATGGAGCAGATCTGCTCGGGCAAGTTCGCCGCCGCCTGCAAGGACATCGGCCTGCAGTGAGCCGCTCACGCCGGTGAAAAGCCACCCGCGTGCCCGGGGTCCCGCCATCTCAACTCCCGCTGCCGGCGGAGCCCCGGGCACCCGGGCCTCATCTTGCCCACGCCTATCCCCCTGTAGGAGATGGTTCACGTGTCCGCTACGCCCGTGCTGGCGTTGCGCGGGATCTCGAAGCGGTTCGGTGCCGTCCAGGCACTCACCGACGTCGATCTCGAAGTCCGCGCCGGTGAGGTGGTCGCCCTTGTCGGCGACAACGGCGCCGGAAAGTCCACGCTCGTCAAGACCGTCGCCGGCGTCCACGCCATCGACGACGGCCGCATCGAGTGGGGCGGCCGCCCCGTTCGCATCCACAAGCCGCACGACGCCCAGAACCTGGGCATCGCGACCGTCTACCAGGACCTCTCGCTCTGCGACAACCTCGACGTCGTCGGCAACCTCTTCCTCGGCCAGGAGATCCGCACTGTCGGCGTCCTGGACGAGGTCGAGATGGAGCGCCGCTCCCGCGAGCTGCTCACCACCCTGTCCATCCGCATCCCCAGCGTCCGCATCCCCACCGCCTCCCTCTCCGGCGGCCAGCGGCAGACCGTCGCCATCGCCCGCTCGCTCCTCGGCGACCCCAAGCTCGTCATCCTCGACGAGCCCACCGCCGCCCTCGGCGTCGAGCAGACCGCCCAGGTGCTCGACCTCGTCGAGCGGCTGCGCGAGCGCGGCCACGCCGTGCTGCTGATCAGCCACAACATGGAGGACGTCAGGGCCGTCGCCGACCGGGTCGCGGTGCTGCGGCTCGGCCGTAACAACGGCGTCTTCGACGTCGCGAGCACGACGCAGGAAGAGATCGTCGCCGCCATCACGGGCGCCACGGACAACGCCGTGACGCGCCGCTCGGCGCGCAGCAGCGCGGAGGCAGAGAAGTGAGCACCGAGCAGATCGAGGGCTCCGACTCGGGGAAGCCCGACCTCAGGAAGTCCAGCGCCCCCGCCGACTCCGCACCGGAGGTCGCCAAGGACGGGGTCACCGCCGTCGACCCCCGGCTGCTCGTACGCGAGCAGGGCTTCGCCGGCTATCTGACCGAGTTCAAGCGCCGCATGCGCGGGGGCGAGCTGGGCTCCGTCCCGGTCATCGTCGGCCTGATCATCATCATGGCGACCTTCCAGGGCCTGGACGACGCCTTCCTGTCCGCGCAGAACCTGTCGAACATCTCCATCGACATCGCCGGGCCCGGGCTGATAGCCGTCGGCATCATCTTCGTGCTGCTGCTCGGCGAGATCGACCTGTCGATCGGCTCGGTCAGCGGCCTGGCCGGCGCGGTGTTCGCCGTGCTGGCCGTCCAGGAGGGGATGCCGGAAGTCCCGGCGATCATCCTCGCCATCCTCGTCGGCACCGCGACCGGCGCCTTCCACGGCTTCTTCTTCGCCCGGATCGGCGTCCCGCCGCTCGTCGTCACCCTCGCCGGCCTGCTCGGCTGGCAGGGCCTGATGCTCTACATCCTCGGCAGCACCGGCACCATCAACCTCGACTCCGACGGTGTGGTCGCCAAGCTCACCACGTACTACTTCACCGACGTCGCCGCCGCCTACGGGCTCGCGGCGATCTCCGTCGGCGGCTACTTCGCCGCCGCGTACTTCGGGGCTAAGCGGCGCGAGGCGGCCGGCGTGCCGTCGCGGCCGATGAGCGAGATCATCATGCGTACGGCCGTCCTGGCCGTGCTCGCGTTCGTCCCGGCGTACGTGCTGAACCAGTACAAGGGCCTGCCGCTGGCACTGCTCATCTTCCTCGTCGTGGTCGTCGGCGCGGACTTCGTGCTGCGCCGCACCGGCTTCGGCCGGCGGATCTTCGCCCTCGGCGGCAGCGTCGAGGCCAGCCGCCGGGCGGGCATCAACGTCGACCTGATGCGGATCGCGGTCTTCTCCGTCTCCGGTACGCTCGCCGCGGTCGGCGGCCTCTTCATGGCCTCCACCATCGCCGCGGCCAACCAGGGCGCGGGCGGCGGCACGCTGCTGATGAACGCCATCGCGGCGGCCGTCATCGGCGGCACCAGCCTCTACGGTGGCCGCGGCAGCAGCTGGTCCGCGCTGCTCGGCGTGCTGGTCATCATGTCCATCCAGTCGGGCCTGGCGCTCAAGGGCATCGACGCGCCGGTGCAGTACATGATCACCGGCTCGGTGCTGCTGGCGGCGGTCGTCATCGACTCCGTCTCCCGCCGCACCCAGAAGACGGCCGGACGCGCCTGACCGACGCCCCGCCCGCCACCCGCCGCCGCGCCCCCGTGCCGACCCCGGCACGGGGGCGCGTTGGTGCGGACGTGTGGCATACATCGCACTGTCGGATCAGCGGCCGGACATCGGGAACATTAGACTCGACCGGACGCTTCGGGCCGGGCACCTCCGCGTGGCCGTCGGGCCCGTGGCCGTACGGCCCGAAGGCAGGCTGCGACAGCAAGGAGGCACGGGTGGCACTTCTGACCCGTATCAACGGACCGCGCGATCTGGACCGGCTCGGTCCCGAGCAGCTGGAGCGGCTGGCCGCGGAGATCCGCACCTTCCTCGTCGAGTCCGTCGCCCGCACCGGCGGCCACCTCGGCCCCAACCTCGGCGTGGTGGAGCTGAGCATCGCGCTGCACCGGGTCTTCGACTCGCCCCGCGACCGGGTGCTGTGGGACACCGGACACCAGAGCTACGTCCACAAGCTGCTCACCGGCCGCCGGGACTTCGCCGCGCTCAAGCAGAAGGGCGGCCTGTCCGGCTACCCCTCGCGGGCGGAGTCCGAGCACGACGTGATCGAGAACAGTCACGCCTCCACCGTGCTGGGCTGGGCGGACGGCCTCGCCAAGGCGAACGAGGTCCGCGGTGGCGAGCACGCGGACCGGGCCGTGGTCGCCGTCATCGGCGACGGTGCGCTCACCGGCGGCATGGCCTGGGAGGCGCTCAACAACATCGCCGCCGCCAAGGACCGCCCGCTGGTCATCGTCGTCAACGACAACGAGCGCTCGTACGCCCCCACCATCGGCGGCCTCGCCGACCACCTCGCCACCCTGCGCACCACCGAGGGCTACGAGCGCTTCCTCGCCCGCGGCAAGGAACTGCTGGACCGTACGCCCGTGGTGGGCAAGCCGCTGTACGAGACGCTGCACGGCGCCAAGAAGGGCCTGAAGGACTTCATCGCGCCGCAGGGCATGTTCGAGGACCTGGGGCTGAAATACGTCGGCCCCATCGACGGCCACGACATCGCCTCCGTCGAGTCCGCGCTGCAGCGCGCCCGCCGCTTCGGCGGCCCCGTCATCGTGCACTGCCTGACCGAGAAGGGCCGCGGCTACCTGCCCGCCCGCCGGGACGAGGCCGACCAGTTCCACCAGGTCGGCGTCATCCACCCGGACACCGGGCTGCCGGTGGCCGCCGGCGGCGCCGACTGGACCTCCGTCTTCGCCGACGAGATGGTACGGATCGGCCACGAGCGCGACGACGTCGTGGGGATCACGGCCGCGATGATGCGCCCGGTGGGCCTGCAGAAGTTCGCCGACGCCTTCCCCGACCGGGTCTACGACGTGGGCATCGCCGAGCAGCACGCCGCGGTCTCCGCCGCCGGCCTGGCCACCGGCGGGCTGCACCCGGTCTTCGCCGTCTACGCCACGTTCCTCAACCGCGCCTTCGACCAGGTGCTGATGGACGTCGCGCTGCACCGCTGCGGGGTGACGTTCGTCCTGGACCGGGCCGGCGTCACCGGCAGCGACGGCGCGTCCCACAACGGCATGTGGGACATGTCGATCCTCCAGGTCGTCCCCGGGCTGCGCATCGCGGCCCCGCGCGACGCCGACCAGGTACGCGCCCAGCTGCGCGAGGCCGTCGCCGTCGACGACGCGCCGACCGTCGTGCGCTACTCCAAGGGCGCCGTCGGCCCCGCCGTCCCCGCGGTGGGCCGGGTCGGCGGCATGGACGTGCTCCGCGAGCCGGCCGGCGGCACCGAGGGCGCGGAGCGCCCCGACGTACTCCTGGTCTCCGTCGGTGCGCTGGCGCCGATGTGCCTGGAGGCCGCCGACCTGCTCGACAAGCAGGGCATCACGACGACGGTCGTCGACCCGCGCTGGGTCAAGCCCGTCGACGAGCAACTGCCGCCGCTCGCCGCGCGGCACCGCGTGGTCGTCACCGTCGAGGACAACATCCGCAGCGGCGGCGTCGGCTCCGCCGTCGCGCAGGCGCTGCGCGACGCGGACGTCGACATCCCGCTGCGCGACTTCGGCATCCCCGAGCGGTTCCTCGACCACGCCTCCCGCAAGGAGGTGCTGGCGGAGATCGGACTGACGGCGCCGGACATCGCCCGCCAGGTCACCGGCCTGGTCGCCGGGCTCGACCGGCGCGCGGGCGAGGACATCACGGCCGGGGGCCCCGGGGACGGCACGGTGCCCGAGGTCGCCAGGGACTGACGCGCGCGTCAACGCGGACGGCTCGCTCACCCGTACGTGCGGTGCGCTCCGGTTCCCGGCCGATACGCTGGACGGACCGGCGAGACTCGCGTCCATGGGAGTACCGATGACCGTGCAGCCCGAGAAGGCCGACGAGCCCGCCCCGAGCTGGCCGACGCCGCCCGTGGGCGGATACACCGCTGACGACCTGGACCGGCTCCCGAATCTGCCTCCGCACACGGAGCTGATCGACGGGAGCCTCGTCTTCGTGAGTCCGCAGACCTTCTTCCACATGCTCGTGGTGGATCTCTTCAGGAGCCGGCTGGCCGCGGCCGCTCCTCGCGATCTCCGGGTGATGCGGGAGTTCACCATCGACGTCGATCGCCAGAACCGCCCCGAGCCAGATGTCCTCGCGGTCCGCCGAGATGCGGCCAGTGACCTGGCGCTGACGCGTGTTCCAGCGGAAGCCGTGGTGCTCGCCGTCGAGGTGATGTGCGCGGAGTCGGTGACGCGCGACCGCGAGACGAAGCCCACTAAGTACGCGCGGGCCGGTATCCCCCACTACTGGCGGGTCGAGAACGACGGGGGGCGCGCCGTGGTGCATGCCTTCGAGCTGGAGCCGACCATCGGCGCATACGCCACGGCGTGTGTCTTCCGCGACCGCCTGAAGGTGTCGGCCCCGTTCCCCGTCGACATCGACCTCACGTCACTCGATCCGGATGAGGAAGACGGCGCGTAAGCGCCGTCACGGCCGCACCGTGCGCGGGCCCGCCGTGGCCGCGCCGTGGCGGTGTACTCGGTCGCGCAAGGCGCGGTCCGCCGTGACCACGAGCATCTGGCGCCCCGGGTCCCGCTCCGCGGCCTCCGCGACGACCGCCACGATCCGGTCGTCCCCGCTGCCGTCCGCCGCGACGACCCGTACCCCCGGCACCTCCGCCACGCCGCGCGCCGCGCCCTCCACGACGAGCACCACCTCCACCGGCCCCGGCAACCCCGCCACGCCCGTCTCGCCGTACGGCACGAGCCCGTCGCGCAGCCGCTCCGCCGCCCCGTGCCGGTCGCGCCACCAGCCGTCCGGCACCGATCCGACGACGTTGGCGGCGTCCACGACGAGCAGGGGGAGCGGTGCGTTCATGCCGCCCAGCCTCCCATGCCCGTACGACACACCCGTGCCCCGGCCGCCGCTGCGGCCGGGGCACGGGGGGACGTACCAGCCGCTACTCCGGGACGCTGGCGGCACCCGGCGACAGGAACCGGCGGCCCGTCACGCGCTCGCTCACGCCCGCCCGGTCCAGATACGGCGTGATGCCGCCCAGGTGGAACGGCCAGCCCGCGCCGGTGATCAGGCACAGGTCGACGTCCTCGGCCTCGGCCACCACACCCTCGTCCAGCATCAGCCGGATCTCCTGCGCGATGGCGTCCAGCGCCCGGTCGCGTACCTGCTCCTCCGTCAGCACCGTGTCGCCGACCTCGAACAGCGCCGCCACCTCCGGGTCCAGCTCCGGCTTGCCGGAGTCATGGACGTACAGCGTCCGCTTGCCCGCCTCGACGACCCGGCCCAGGTTCGCCGACGGCGTGAAGCGGTCCGGGAACGCCGCGGCGAGGGTGCCCGCGACGTGGTGGGCGACCGCGGGGCCGACCAGGTCCAGCAGCACGATCGGCGACATCGGCAGCCCCAGCGGCGCCAGCGCCCGGTCCGCGACCTCCACCGGCGTGCCCTCGTCCACGGCGCCCAGCACCTCGCCCATGAAGCGGGTCAGGATGCGGTTGACGACGAACGCCGGAGCGTCCTTGACCAGCACGGCCGATTTCTTCAGCTTCTTGGCGACGGCGAACGCCGTGGCCAGCGAGGCGTCGTCGGTGCGCTCGGCCCGTACGATCTCCAGCAGCGGCAGGACCGCGACCGGGTTGAAGAAGTGGAAGCCCACGACCCGCTCGGGGTGCTTGAGCCCGGCGGCCATCTCGGTCACCGACAGGGACGAGGTGTTCGTCGCGAGGATCGCCTCCGCCGGGACGACCTCCTCCAGTTCGGCGAAGATCCGCTGCTTGAGGGAGAGTTCCTCGAAGACGGCCTCGATGACGAAGTCGGCGTCGGCGAACGCCGCGGCCTTGTCCAGCGAACCGGTGACCAGCGCCTTGAGCCGGTTGGCCGCGTCCTGGTTCACCCGGCCCTTCAGCAGCAGCATGTCGATCTGCTCGTGGACGTAGGCGACGCCCTTGTCGATGCGCTCCTGGTCGATGTCCGTGAGCACGACTGGCACTTCGAGGCGGCGGACGAAAAGCAGCGCCAGCTGCGACGCCATCAGCCCGGCGCCGACCACGCCGACCTTCGTGACCGGCCGGGCGAGGCTCTTGTCCGGCGCCCCGGCGGGCCGCTTGGCGCGCCGCTGCACGAGGTTGAAGGCGTAGATGCCGGCCCGCAGCTCGCCGCCCATGATCAGGTCGGCCAGCGCCTCGTCCTCGGCCGCGAAGCCCTGCCGCAGGTCGCCGTTCTTGGCCGCGGCCATGATGTCCAGCGCCCGGTACGCCGCGGGGGCGGCGCCGTGCACCTTGTCGTCGGCGATGGCCCGGCCGCGCTCGATGGCGGCGTCCCAGGTCTCGCTGCGGTCGATGTCGGGGCGTACGACCTCCAGTTCGCCGCCGAGGACGGCGGCGGTCCAGGCGAGGGACTGCTCCAGGAAGTCGGCGCCCTCGAAGATCGCGTCGGCGATGCCCAGGTCGTAGACCTGCTTGCCCTTGAGCTGGCGGTTCTGGTTGAGGGAGTTCTCGATCACGACGGTGACCGCGCGGTCCGCACCGATCAGGTTCGGCAGCAGCGTGCAGCCGCCCCAGCCCGGCACCAGCCCGAGGAAGACCTCCGGCAGCGAGAACGCGGGCAGCGCGCGGGAGACCGTGCGGTACGTGCAGTGCAGGCCGACCTCGACGCCGCCGCCCATCGCGGCGCCGTTGTAGTAGGCGAACGTCGGCACGGCGAGGCCGGCCAGCCGCTTGAACACGTCGTGCCCGCCCCGGCCGATGGCCAGCGCCTCGTCGCGCCGCTTCAGCAGCTCGACGCCCTTCAAGTCCGCGCCGACGGCGAAGATGAACGGCTTGCCGGTGACCCCGACGCCCACGATGTCGCCGTCCGCGGCCTCCTTCTCGACCTGGTCGAGAGCCGCGTCGAGGTGCGCGAGCGACTGCGGGCCGAAGGTGGTCGGCTTGGTGTGGTCGAAGCCGTTGTCGAGGGTGATCAGCGCGAACCGGCCCGCGCCGCCGGGCAGGTCGAGGTGGCGTACGTGCGCCTGCGTGACGACCTCGTCCGGGAAGAGTTCGGCGGCGCCCCTGAGAAGTTCCGCGGTGCTGCTGCTCACTTGCCTGCCCCCTCGAAGTGCGGGTTCTCCCAGATGACCGTGCCGCCCATGCCGAAGCCGACGCACATGGTGGTGATGCCGTACCGCACCTGCGGCTGCTCCTCGAACTGCCGCGCCAGCTGCGTCATCAGCCGCACCCCGGAGGAGGCGAGCGGGTGGCCGAAGGCGATGGCGCCCCCGTACTGGTTGACGCGGGCGTCGTCGTCGGCGATGCCGAAGTGGTCGAGGAACGCCAGCACCTGCACGGCGAACGCCTCGTTGATCTCGAACAGACCGATGTCGGAGATGCCGAGGCCCGCCTTGGCGAGCGCCTTCTCGGTGGACGGCACCGGGCCGATGCCCATCACCTCGGGCTCCACGCCGGCGAAGGCGAACGACACGAGCCGCATCTTCACCGGCAGCCCGGCCTCCCGCGCCACGTCCTCGGCGGCGATGAGGGAGGCGGTGGCGCCGTCGTTGAGCCCGGCGGCGTTGCCGGCGGTGACCCGGCCGTGGGCACGGAAGGGAGTCTTGAGCGTCGCGAGGTTCGCCAGGGTGGTGCCGGGACGCATCGGCTCGTCCTGGGTGGCGAGGCCCCAGCCGGTCTCGCCGGCTTCTTCGTTTGTGCGGCGGACGGAGATGGGCACCAGGTCGGCCTGGATGCGCCCGTTCGCGTACGCCTTGGCGGCCTTCTCCTGCGAATGCACCGCGTACTCGTCGGCGCGCGCCTTGGTCAGGTGCGGGAAGCGGTCGTGCAGGTTCTCCGCGGTCATCCCCATGAACAGCGCGGACTCGTCGACGAGCTTCTCCGAGACGAACCGCGGGTTGGGGTCCACGGCCTCGCCCATCGGGTGCCGGCCCATGTGCTCGACGCCGCCGGCGACGGCGATGTCGTACGCGCCGAAGGCGGTGGAGGCGGCGGTCGTCGTCACGGCGGTCATGGCGCCGGCGCACATCCGGTCGATGGAGTACCCGGGCACGGTGGCCGGCAGGCCGGCGAGGATGCCGGCGGTGCGGCCGATGGTCAGGCCCTGGTCGCCGATCTGGGTGGTGGCGGCGACGGCGACCTCGTCGACGGCGGCGCGGTCGAGGGCGGGGTTGCGGCGCAGCAGCTCGCGGATGCACTTGACGACGAGGTCGTCGGCGCGGGTCTCGTGGTAGATGCCCTTCGGGCCCGCCTTGCCGAACGGGGTCCGGACGCCGTCGACGAAGACGACGTCCCTTGCGGTACGAGGCACGGGCTCTCCTCCGGAGGGGGTGCGGGTTCTCGTGGTGCCGGCGTCGCCGGAGCGGCGCTGCTCTGGGGTCATCCTACTCGTGGGTAACAGCAGGCGCCCAGGGGCCCGCCCGGAGGTGTGCCTCACAGTGCCCTCCCCGGGCGGGCCCTACCGGGTGCGGGGGGTGGGGGAGCCGGGAGCCGTGCGGCACCGGGGCGGGGACGGAGGGGGGGTGGTGCGCCGGACTGCCACGCCACGCCACGGCTGTGCCGGGCCGGCGTGCCGCGCGGGGTGTGCCGGCGTCCTGCGGCCGGGAAGCGGTCGGCGCGCGTCGAGCGAACGCTGCACTACGGCTGCGCCGGGTGAGGGTGCGGGGGCGTTGGTGGGGCGGCGGGACCGTCCGGCGCCGGGGGCGGGGACGAAGGGAAGGGGCTGGACACCGGGCGCGCCACGGCTGCGCCGGGCGCGGCACGTGTGGGCATGCCGACGACTCGCGGTTGCCGGGGGTGGCCGGCGCGCCGGGCGGGGTCGTGCGCCGCGGCTGCGCCGGGCGCCGGTCCGTGGTCTCGGCCGGTCTCCCGGGCTGCGCCGACCCGTGGTCTCGGCCCGGGCGTCAGGCCTCGCCGGGCGCCCCTCTCAGTCCTGGACCGCTGCGGTCAGGAGTGGGGTGACCTGTTCGATCTGCCAGGGGCGGGCGCCCAGGCGGGTCAGGTCCGCCGCCACCGACTGAGCGGTGGGCTCCTTCGGCGGCTCCCAGCAGATCCGCCGCACCGTGTCCGGCGCGATCAGGTTCTCCTGCGGCAGGCCCAGCTCCTCCGCGCGCGCCGTCACCGCCGCCCGTGCCGCCGACAGCCGCGCCGCCGCGGCCGGGTCCTTGTCCGCCCACGCGCGCGGCGGCGGCGGGCCGTTCAGCGGCAGCCCCGGCTGCGGCAGCTCCGACTCCGGCAGCGCGCGGGCGCGCTCCACCGCGGCGAGCCACTGCTCCAGCTGCCGCCGGCCCATGCGGTGCCCGAAGCCGGGCAGCGCGGCCAGCGCCCGGGTGGACGTCGGCATGGCGAGCGCCGCCTCCACGATGGCGGTGTCCGCGAGGACCTTGCCCGGCGAGATGTCGCGCCGCTGCGCGATGCGGTCCCGGGCCGTCCACAGCTCCCGTACGGTGCCGAGCTGGCGCCTGCGCCGTACCTTGTGCATCCCCGACGTACGCCGCCAGGGGTCCCGGCGCGGTTCCGGCGGCGGCGCCGCGGCGATCGCCGCGAACTCCTCCTCCGCCCAGTGCAGCTTTCCCTGCGCCGTCAGCTCCTCGGCCAGCGCGTCCCGCAGGTCCACGAGCAGCTCGACGTCGAGCGCGGCGTAGCGCAGCCACGGCTCGGGCAGCGGCCGGGTCGACCAGTCGACGGCGGAGTGGCCCTTCTCCAGCGCGTACCCGAGGACGTTCTCGACCATCGCGCCGAGCCCGACCCGGGGGAAGCCGGCGAGCCGGCCGGCCAGCTCCGTGTCGAACAGCGCGCCCGGGTGCATGCCTATCTCGCCGAGGCACGGCAGATCCTGGGTGGCCGCGTGCAGAACCCATTCCGCATCGCCGATCGCCGCCGCGAGGCCGGAGAGGTCCGGGCAGGCCACCGGGTCGATCAGCGCGGTGCCCGCGCCCTGGCGGCGCAGCTGTACGAGGTAGGCCCGCTGCCCGTAGCGGTAGCCGCTGGCGCGCTCGGCGTCGATCGCGACCGGGCCGCTGCCCGCGGCGAAGGCGCGGACGACCGCGTCGAGCGCCCCGGCGTCCGCGGTGACGGGCGGGATGCCCTCGCGGGGCTCGAGAAGGGGGACCGGCGCCGATCCGGAGGTCGGTGCTCCGGGTGCGGGGAGTCTGTCCTCTGCTGCGGTTTCTTGGGCGTCGGTCACGTGACAAGGGTATCTGTGAGTCGTGCACGACAGCGCCCGTCGACGGAACGTTCCGTCGACGGGCGCCGCGCGGCTGCCGGGGCGGGCCTGACCCGGGCCCGGGTCAGTGGATGATGCCGGTGCGCAGCGCGACCGCCACCATGCCGGCCCGGTCGCCCGTGCCGAGCTTGCGTGCGATGCGGGCGAGGTGGCTCTTGACGGTCAGCGCGGACAGCCCCATCGAGACGCCGATGGCCTTGTTCGACTGGCCCTCCGCCACCAGCCGCAGTACCTCGACCTCGCGGCCGGACAGCTCGCGGTACCCGCCGGGGTGTCCGGGCGGGCCGGAGTTGCCGCCAGCGCCGGGGGAGCCCGGCGGGCGGCGGTGGTGCAGCCGGCCGGCGGCGGCGCCGATGTGCGCGGCGTTCGGGCGGGTCGGCAGGCCCATGCCGGTGCGGGTGCCGGTCACGACGTAACCGCGGACGCCGCCCGCGAGGGCGTTGCGTACGGCCCCGATGTCGTCGGCGGCGGAGAGCGCGAGGCCGTTGGGCCAGCCCGCGGAGCGCGCCTCGGAGAGCAGCGTGAGTCCGGAGCCGTCGGGCAGGTGGACGTCGGCGACGCAGATGTCGCGGGGGTTGGCGATCCGGGGACGGGCCTCCGCGATGGACGACGCCTCGATCACGTCGCGCACGCCCAGCGCCCACAGGTGGCGGGTGACGGTCGAGCGTACGCGGGGGTCGGCCACGACGACCATGGCCGTCGGCTTGTTGGGGCGGTAGGCGACCAGGCTTGTGGGTTGCTCAAGGAGAACAGACACCAGGTCCCTCCAGACGGTGGTGCGGGGACGGGGCCGGCCTTGGGGGAGCCGGGACGTTCCGTGTCGCGTACGGAAGGTCTCTCACGTCTTCGGCAGGAGCCCGGAGGGGCTTTAGACAATGATCACGGACGAGTGAGGAAAAAACGGACAATTCGGATGGGCGATCGACTGCGCTCAGCGCTTGTGCGGGCCGCGGCGCTGTGGCAGCGGCACGATCGGCGCGGTGTCCGGCTCCTCGGCCGCCGGCGGCGCCGCCGACGGCGGCAGGCCGGCGCACTGGCACAGCATCTCCACCCACGCCGCCAGGTGCCCGGCCGCGTCCGGGGCGCCGTCCCCGGCCGCGCGCGAGGGCCGCGGCGTCCAGGACGCCCGGATCTCGATCTTCGTCGTCGTGCCGCGCTCCGCGAGCCCGCCGAAGTAGTGCGAGGAGGCGCGCGTGACCGTGCCGCCGGGCTCGCCGTAGCCGAGGCCGCGGGTGTCCAGCGCGCCGGTCAGCCAGGACCAGCACACCTCCGGCAGCAGCGGGTCCGCGGCCATCTCCGGCTCCAGCTCCGCGCGCAGCAGGGTGACGAAGCGGAACGTACCGCGCCAGGTGTCCTGCCCGTCCGGGTCGTGCAGCAGCACCAGCCGGCCGTCGGCGGGCTCGACGTCCTCCGCCGCCCCCTGCTCGATCTCCGCCTCCAGCGCGTACGCGAACGGGGCGATGCCCCGCGGCGCCCGCGTCGCCTGCAGCGCCACCTCGGGGCGCACCGCCGCCGACTCCAGCGCCTCGACGGCCCGCCGGAAGGGGGGTGGCAGGGCGCCGCCCGCCTCCTGGCCGTCCGGGCGTCCATCGGGTTCGTCGACGAGGTGTCCAGGAGCCGCAACCATGCCGGAAGACTAGGGGGCGCGGCGCGCGGAAGCGTTGCGGGACACCCGGCTGGCCGGATCTCGACTCCCACGCGCGTGCGAAGATGCGGGGGTGAGTGCCGACAGTGCCCCCCGCCCCGCCGCAACGCCCGACGCCGGCGCCGCTCCCGCGGCGACAGCCCCTGCGGCGACCGCCCCTTCGATGACAGCCCCCGCGGCGACTGCACCTGCGGTGACCGCCTCTGCCGGACCGGCCGCCGACTCCGCGTTCCTGCGCGCGTGCCGGCGCGAGCCCGTGCCGCACACCCCCGTGTGGTTCATGCGCCAGGCGGGCCGCTCGCTGCCCGAGTACCGGCGGCTGCGCGAGGGCATCGGCATGCTGGACTCGTGCCGGCGGCCCGACCTCGTCACCGAGATCACGCTGCAGCCCGTACGCCGGCACGGGGTGGACGCCGCCATCCTCTTCAGCGACATCGTCGTCCCTCTCAAGGCCATCGGGATCGACCTGGACATCAAGCCGGGCGTCGGGCCCGTCGTCGCCCAGCCGGTCCGCAGCCGCGCGGACCTCGCGCAGCTGCGTCCGCTGGAGCCCGACGACGTGCCGTACGTGACCGAGGCCGTGGGCCGGCTGACGGCGGAGCTGGGCGCGACGCCGCTGATCGGCTTCGCCGGGGCGCCGTTCACGCTGGCCAGCTATCTGGTCGAGGGCGGCCCGTCGCGCAACCACGAGCACACCAAGGCGATGATGTACGGCGCGCCGGAGCTGTGGGCCGAGCTGGTCGGCCGGCTCGCCGGCATCACGGCCGCGTTCCTGCGGGTGCAGATCGAGGCCGGCGCCTCCGCCGTGCAGCTCTTCGACTCCTGGGCGGGCGCGCTCGCCCCCGCCGACTACCGGCGCGCGGTCCTGCCCGCCTCGGCGGAGGTCTTCGCCGCGGTCGCGGAGTACGGCGTGCCGCGTATCCACTTCGGCGTCGGCACCGGCGAGCTGCTGACCGCGATGGGCGAGGCGGGCGCCGACGTCGTGGGCGTCGACTGGCGTGTGCCGCTGGACGAGGCGGCGCGGCGCGTCGGCCCCGGCAAGGCGCTGCAGGGCAACCTCGACCCGGCGGCGCTGTTCGCGCCGCGCGCGGCGATGGAGGCCAGGGCCGGCGAGGTGCTGCAGGCGGCGGCGGGGCTCGCGGGCCACGTGTTCAACCTCGGGCACGGCGTGCTGCCGACGACCGACCCGGACGCGCTGACGCGGCTCGTGGAGTACGTGCACGAGTCCTCGGCCCGCTGAGCCTGCCGCCGACGGCGGCAGGCCGGGAAGAGGTCCGGGGCACGCCGGGTCGCGGCCGGCGCCCCGGTTGCGCTGCCGCCGGCCGTGGCCTTCGCCTGGCCGCCGGGCGGTAGATCGAGCCGGTTGAGGCTGGCGTGCCGCTCCCGCCCGGGATGCGGCATCCGGGCCGCCCGCGCCGGCCGCGTCCACCGGGGCCGGCGCAGGCGGCCCGGCAGTGGTGGCGCGCAACACCCCGCTATCACGGCGGCGTTCGGAAAGATAGGGCTGGCGCCGTGTGCCCCCGATCGCGTAGAACACCGCCATGTGGGTGTGCTTCGCGCTCGTCGCCTGGGCGGCCGCGCTGCTGACGTGCGGACGTCTGGTCCTCGTCGGTTCCGTCGCCGCGGCGCAGCCCGAGGCCGCGCCGGCGCAGGTCCGCGGGGCGCGTGAGCTGACCCTGTACGAGGCGGCCTTCCTCGCCGGCGGTCCGGGCCGGGTCGTCGACGTCACCCTCGTGTCGCTGGCGCGGGAGCGGCGGCTGCTGCTCGCGCACACCGGCTGGGCCACCGTCGTCGACCCCGAGGGGCGCGACCCCGTCGAGCGTGCGGTGATCGCCGCCGCCGGGCCCGGGGGCCAGGGCACGATTCCGGCCATCCGGGCCGCCGCCTGCTCCGCCGACGCGCTGCGGGACCTGGATGACGGCCTCGCCGCGGCCGGGCTCGCGGTGCCCGAGCCGATCCGGTCCGCCGTCCGCGCCGCGGTGCGGCACGTGCGGGTCGCGGGGCTGGTGGTGCTCGGCGCCGGCACCGCCGCGCTGGCGCTGCGGGCGCCGGAGCAGGAGCCGATCGCGGGCTGGTTCGTCCTGCCGCTGATACTGGTCTGCGGCTGTCTGGCGATAGCGCGGCTGGAGGTCGGCGAGTACACCCGCTGGGCCACCCCCGACGGCCGCGGGCTGCTGGCCACCCTCGACGCCGCGGACTCGCTGCTGACCGGGCTCGCCGTGCGCGGCCCCGCCGCGCTCCCCGACCCGGAGATGCGCGCCGCGCTCGCGCGGTAGGCCGCTGCCGACGCGCCGCGACACCCCCGCCGGGGTCCTTTACATCAGCAACTCGGCCGAGAATTATCACTTTTACCCTCTTTTCTCCCTCGTTGCCCGCGCCGTCATCGAGCGGCTTTTCGTCGCGCCAGAAGGGTCCTTCGTGAGAGCTGCAGTGCTGTACGGAATCCTCGGTTCGCTCGCTCTCACCGGTCTCGCCACGGCCCCCGCCGCCGACGCCGCCCGGGACACGGGGACGAGAACCCCCGCCCCCGTCTCCGTGTCCCGGGCCGCCGAGGGCCCCGAGGCTCGCGGCGTCGCCGTCGCCGCCGCCCGCGCCGCCAGGGCCGGCGTCGACTTCGGCGCGTGCCCGGCCGCGGAGGGGCTGCCGGCGCCCGTCGAGTGCGGCACCGTCACCGTGCCGCTGGACTACGCCCGCCCCGGGGGCCGGCAGCTCAAGCTCACCGTCAGCCACGTCGGCGCCACCGGCCCGCGCGCCGAGCGGCAGGGCAAGCTCGTCTTCAACCCCGGCGGCCCCGGCACCTCCGGCAATTACTTCCCGCTGCTGAGCCGGTCCCCGGAGTGGCGGCGGCTGGCCGAGGTGTACGACTTCGTCGGCTACGCCCCGCGCGGCGTCGACCGCTCCGGAGCGCTGTCCTGCCAGCACCCCGACAAGTTCATGAAGGCGCCGTCGAACACCTCCGAGCGCCCCTCGGAGCGGGAGAAGAGGGCCCGTATCGCCCAAGCGCGCGCGTACGCCGACGGCTGCGCCGAGAACGCCGGGCTGCGGCACTACACGTCCCTCAACAACGCCCGCGACCTCGACGTGCTGCGCGCCGCGCTCGGCGAGCGCAGGCTCACCTACCTCGGCGCCTCCTACGGCACCTACTTCGGCAGCCTGTACGCCGCGCTCTTCCCCGGCCACGTGCGCCGCATGGTCTTCGACAGCCCGGTCGACCCCGATCCCCGGCAGATCTGGTACGGCAACAACCTGCGCCAGTCCGCCGCCTTCGAGGAGCGCTGGGCCGACTGGCAGCGGTGGGTCGCCCGGCACGACGACGTCTACCACCTCGGCGGCAGCCGGCGGGAGGTGGCGGCGGCGTACGAGCAGGCCCGCAGGATGATCGAGAAGAAGCCCGCCGGCGGCCGGGTCGGCACCGCCCAGCTGCAGGCCGGCTTCCTGCAGGCGGCGTACGCCGACGCCTACTGGGCGCCGGCGGCCACCGCGCTCGCGGACTACCTGGCGGGCAAGCCGGGGGCGCTCGTGGAGTTCGCCGCCGACGACCCGGCGGACAACGCCGCGGAGGAGAACGGCAACGCCGTCTACACCGCCGTCGAGTGCAACGACGCGCCCTGGCCCACCAACTGGAAGACCTGGGACCGCGACAACAGCCGGCTCGCGCGCGTCGCGCCGTTCGAGACGTGGGAGAACGCCTGGATGAACCTGCCGTGCGCGTTCTGGTCCGCGCCGCGGCAGCGGCCCCTCGACGTGCGTACCGACGCCGGCGAACTGCCGCCGGTCCTCCTCCTCGCCGCCGAGCGCGACGCGGCCACGCCGTACGACGGCGCGCGGGAACTCGCGCGCCGGCTGGGCGGCTCGGCGGACCTGGTGACGGAGAAGGACGCCGGGTCGCACGGGCTCGCCGGCGGCGCGAACGACTGCGTCAACAAGCACGTCGACAGGTATCTGCGCACCGGCCGCGCACCCGGCGACGTGACCTGCGCGCCGCACCCGGAGCCGAAGGCGGTGCGGGGCGGGAAGCGGTCCGTGGCACCGGGGGCGGGCGGCCCGGCGGACGGCTGAGCGGGAGGCCGCCGCGGCACGGGCCGGTGGCCCCCGCCGCGGCGGGGGCCCGGCTCTGGATCTCAGGCCAGCGAGGCCACCAACTCCGCGACGGGCTTGCGGCGGCCGGTGTAGAACGGCACCTCCTCGCGGACGTGCAGCCGCGCCTCGGACCCGCGCAGATGCCGCATCAGGTCCACGATGCGGTGCAGCTCGTCGGCCTCGAAGGCGAGGATCCACTCATAGTCGCCGAGGGAGAACGCCGGCACCGTGTTCGCGCGCACGTCGGGGAAGCCGCGGGCCATCTTGCCGTGGTCGGCGAGCATGCGGCGGCGGTCCTCGTCGGGCAGCAGATACCAGTCGTAGGAGCGGACGAACGGGTACACGCTGACGTACGCGCGCGGGGTCTCGTCCGCCAGGAACGCCGGGATGTGCGACTTGTTGAACTCGGCGGGGCGGTGCAGCGCCATGTTCGACCAGACCGGCGCGAGGGCGCGGCCAAGCCGGGTGCGGCGGAAGAGGTTGTACGCCTCCTGCAGCGCCTCCGCGGTCTCCGCGTGCCACCAGATCATGACGTCCGCGTCGGCGCGCAGGCCCGACACGTCGTACGTGCCGCGCACGACGACGTCCTTCGCGGCCAGCTGCTCGAACAGCTCGGTCACCTCGTCCGCGTAGCCGGCGCGGTCCTCGGGGAGGTTGTCGCGGAGCCGGAACACCGACCAGAGGGTGTAGCGGATGACCTCGTTGAGATCCTTGGCCTTCTTGCCGGCGTTCGCGGAGCGCGACGGCGCCGTCGGAGGGGCCGTCGGAGAGGCCGCCGGAGGGGTTGCGTCACTCATGCGGCCATTGTCCCAGGGCGCCCCAGCAGCGCGTCGGCGGCCCGGTGCGCGCTGGCGATACAGGCGGGGATGCCCACGCCGTCGTACAGCGCGCCGCACACCGCGAGCCCCGCGGGCAGGGCGCCGCGGATCCGCGCGACGCGGGCGTCGTGCCCGACCTCGTACTGCGGGAGGGCGCCCCGCCACCGGCTGACGCGGCTCGCGACGGGGCGGGCGGCGAGTCCGGTGGCGGCGCGGAGGTCGTCGAGGGAGGCGGCGACGAGGTCGGCGTCGTCGCGTTCGAGGGTCTTCTCGTCGTCGATACGGCCCACGGAGGTGCGGAGCAGGAAGAGGCCGTCGTCGCCGGCCCAGCGCCACTTGGCGGAGGAGAACGTCGATGCCTTGATGGTCCGCCCGTCGACCGGGGGTACGAGGAAGCCGGTGCCGGCGGGCAGCTGCGCCTCCGCCTCCCGGCGGGGGAGGGCGAGGGTGACGAGGGCCATGGACGCGTACCGCACGCCGTCGAACTCGGCGGCGGCGCGCGGCGCGAGACTCCGCAACAGCCGGGCGGCGGCCGTCGCGGGCACGGCGAGCACGACGGCGTCGGCGTCGTAGGCACGCCCCCCGGCGACGACCCGCCAGCGCGGGGGCGCGGACGTGCTCGGGGCGGAGGCGGTGACTTCCGGGTGGTCCGCGGGAGTGCCGGAGGCGGCGGATGCCGACGCGGCCGCGGCGGGGTCCGGGGGCGCAGCCCCGGCGGGGAACGCGGGGCGGAGCCCCGCGCCTCCGGTCGGAGCGGGGCCGGGGTGACCGTCGCCCGGCTTCGGTGCGGCGGCCTCGGCGCGGGCCTCGGCGCCGGGCGCGGCGGCTGGCGCGGGGGCCCGGGGCGGGGCGGGGTCGGGGAAACCCGCCCGCGGCTCCAGCGACGCGACCTCCGCGCCGAGCACGATCTCGCCGCCCGCGGCCCGTACCGCATCGGCCACCGCCGACGGCAGCCGGCCGACACCGCCCTCGATCCCCATGAACACCGGCGCCGGCGCCGCGCCCGGCGCAGCCGCCGCCGCTCCCCGGGACTGCACCGCCCGCGCCGCGCCCAGCAGCGTCCCCTCCGCCCGCAGCGCCGCGAACAGCTGCGGCACCGCGGCGCGCATCGACAGCCGGTACGCGTCCCCCGCGTACACCCCGCCCAGCAGCGGCTCCACCAGCCGGTCCGTGACCTCCGCGCCGAGCCGCTCCGCGACGAACGCGCCGATCGCCACGTCCTCGCCCGGCTCCGCCGGGGGCAGCTCCGCCTCCCGGCCGACCCGCGCCAGGCCCTCCGGCGACAGCACCTCCGCCGCCGCCAGCCGCTCCAGATCACCGGGGACGCCCATCACCTGGCCGCCCGGCAGCGGGCGCAGCCGCCCCCGGGTCCACACCGCCGCACCCCCCGCCGCCACCGGCTGCAGCGCCTCGCCGAGCCCCACCGCGCGCGCCAGGTCCACCGCCTCGGGGCGGCGGGCGAGCAGCGCCTCCGCGCCGAGGTCGGCCGGCACGCCGGCCAGCTCGCCCGCGTGCAGCTTGCCGCCGAGCCGGGTCCCGGCCTCCAGCAGCGTGACCCGGGCGCCGCCGGCCAGCAGCCGGTGCGCGGCGGCGAGTCCGGCGATGCCGCCGCCGATGACGACGACCCTGGGCGCGGGATCCGTGAGATCCGCGGGTTCCGCGGGCTGTGCGCTGCTCATGCGGCCACTGTCTCAGACCCCGCCGACACCCCCGTACGAGCCCGGTGGAGATCGCGCACCGACAGGCGGGTACGCCCCCGGCGCTCCCGTCCGTGCCCCCGCACCCGGCACCCCAGGCAAGCGGTGCGGCGTGACCAGACGTAGCGTGTCCCGCACGGCGACGAAAGGGAGCGTCATGGGGGCCAAGCAGCGGATGGTGGTCATCGGCGGCGACGCGGCGGGCATGTCCGCCGCGTCGCGGGCGCGCCGGATGCGGGCGCCGGACGAGTTGGAGATCACCGCGTTCGAGCGCGGCCGGTTCACGTCGTACTCCGCCTGCGGCATCCCGTACTGGGTCGGCGGCGACGTCGCCGAGCGGGACCAGCTCATCGCCCGTACCCCGGAGGAGCACCGGCGGCGCGGCATCGACCTGCGGATGCGCACCGAGGTCACCGAGATCGACCTCGACCGGCAGTGCGTACGCACCCGTGACCTCGACGACGACGACGGCGCGCAGGAGCGCTGGCACGGCTTCGACCACCTGGTGATCGCCACCGGCGCCCGCCCGCTGCGCCCGCCGCTGCCCGGCATCGACGCGGCGGGAGTGCACGGCGTGCAGAGCCTCGACGACGGCCAGGAGCTGCTGGACCGGCTGCAGAAGCAGCAGGTGCGGCACGCGGTCGTGGTCGGCGCCGGGTACATCGGGGTGGAGATGGCGGAGGCGTTCTGCCACCGCGGCATCCACGTCACCGTGCTGGAGCGCGCCGAGCAGCCCATGAACACCCTCGACCCCGACATGGGCGCGCTGGTGCACGAGGCGATGAACGGCAACGGCATCGAGACCGTCACCGGCGCCGAGGTCACCGAGATCCTCACCGGCTCGGACGGCGCGGTGCGCGGCGTGGCCACGGCGAAGGGCGAGTACCCGGCGGACGTCGTCGTGCTCGGCCTCGGCGTACGCCCGGAGACCGGGCTCGCGCGGGACGCGGGGCTGCCGCTGGGCGAGTCCGGCGGGCTGCTGACCGACCTGGCGATGCGGGTGCGGGGACAGGAGAACGTGTGGGCCGGCGGCGACTGCGTCGAGGTGCTCGACCTGGTGTCGGGCCGCGAGCGGTACATCCCGCTGGGCACGCACGCCAACAAGCACGGGCAGGTCATCGGCCGCAACGTCGGCGGCGGCTTCGCCACCTTCCCCGGCGTGGTGGGCACGGCCGTCAGCAAGGTGTGCGACCTGGAGATCGCCCGTACTGGTCTGCTGGAGGCGCAGGCGCGCGAGGTGGGGCTGCAGTACGTGACGGTGACCATCCGGTCGACCAGCCGCGCCGGCTACTACCCGCGGGCCGCGCCGATGCACGTGAAGATGCTCGCGGAGCGGCGCACGGGGCGGCTGCTCGGCGTGCAGATCGTCGGCCGCGAGGGCGCGGGCAAGCGCGTGGACGTCGCGGCGGTGGCGCTGACGGCGGGCATGACGGTGGAGCAGATGACGGCCCTGGACCTGGGGTACGCGCCGCCGTTCTCACCGGTGTGGGACCCGGTGCTGGTCGCGGCGCGCAAGGCGGCGGGGGCGGTCGCGGAGGACGCGCGGGAGACCGACGGCGGCTGACGGGAGGGCGGTGGCGTCCGCCGCGGTGGTACGGACCCGCCCACCGCCGACTCCGCCCACCGTCGGCAGCCCACGGCAGCGGTGGCCCCGCGACCCGTACCGCCGGTGTTCACTACCCCTCTGAACCGGCCAGCACCTCGATGACGCTCGCGAAGCTGTCCGAGCCGTGACCGGCGGCCTTGGCCCGTTCCATCATGGACTTCAGCAGTGCGGGCAGCGCCGTGTCCACGCCGCGGGCGGCGGCCGCGTGGATCAGGTGGTCGATGGCCGTGATCTGCACGTCCACGGTGGCGTCGTCCCCCGGGTAGCGGCCGGCGTCCACCTGGTCGGCGTACCGGCTGAGGAAGCCGTTCACCGTGCCCAGCCAGCGGATCGCGACGGGGGTGAACGCCGCGGCCGTGCCCTTCTCGGTGCCGACCAGCGCGGTGCCGTGCAGCCAGCCGGTCATGGCGGCCCACATCAGGCCGAGCAGCGCGGCGTCGTAGAGGGAGGCCAGGCCGGGGTCGGTGCCGAGGTGCAGGGGGTCGCCCAGGGCCGCCAGGGTGGCGCGGTGGGCGTCGAACACCTTGCGCGGGCCGCTGTACAGGAACATCACCTCGGCCTGCCCGACGCCCGGCGGGGTCGTCATGATCGCGCCGTCGAGGTAGTCGGCACCGTACGAGCGGAACCACGCTGCCGCCTCGTGCGCCTGCTCGGGGCTGCCGGAGGTCAGGTTGACGACCGTACGGCCGTCGAGGGCGCCGGTGGCCGGCCCGAGCAGCGCGTACAGCGCGTCGTAATCGAGGACGCAGGGGACGACGAGAGGGCTCGCCGCGATCGCCTCCGCGGGTGTCGCGGCGAGCCGCGCGCCCCGGTAGGTCAGGGGCGCGGCCTTCTGGGGCGAGCGGTTCCACACGGTCACCGGGTGCCCCCGGTCCAGCAGGGCGGCGGCCAGCGCGGAACCCATGTTCCCCAGCCCGAGGACGGTCACCGGCGGCGGGCCAGACGTCATAAGAGTTCTCCTTGGGAGGTTGATCACCTGCACCCGAGACTCGCAGCGAAGGGCCCGGCCCGACCAGTGACACCGGTGACGACTCCCACCAGGATCCCGCCAGCCGGGCTCCTACGATGGCGGGTATGAGCACCGGTTCCGTCGACGGGCTCGACCTGTGCGGTCGCGGCCGAAGGACGGGCCGCGTGCGGCGGCGCCGGAGGGACCTCCGGGCCGGCGCTGCTCCGTCCGCATGAGCAGGCCGCGGAGCGCCTACGCGCCGCGCCGGCGCCGTGGACGTACGCGTGCGTGGGACACGTGTGTCCCGCGGCCCCCGCCTCACGCGCGCGTGTCCGGTGCGTCCGCGGGTCAGCCGCGGCGCAGCGCCGGGTGGTCGGCGACGACCGTGCAGCTGCCCGCGGCGATCTCCGTGTACCCGGCGTCCCTGACGACCGGCAGCCCGCTCGCGGTCAGCTCCGCCCAGCGCTCCGGCCCCGGCGTGCGTACGGCGAGGGGGAAGCCGGCGGCGCGCCAGGCCGCGCGGTCCGCGTCGGACAGCTCCCACCAGGCGAGTTGGGCACCGTGGCCCGCCTGGGCCATCGCCTTGCCCGCGGACATGCCGAGCCCGGGCGCCAGCCACAGCACCGGAACCCCCGGCAGGGCCGGGGGAGGGGGTGCAGGGTCGTCCAGGTCGGTGCCGGAGACCTGCAGCCGGGCGAGGTCCCTGGGCCAGCCGTCCAGCGGCACGGGCGGGAAGACCCGCACCTCTGCGGCGCCCGCGGCGGCCTCGGCGCCCACGGGTGCCCCGGCGTCTCCGGCCGTGCTCCCCGGGTCGGCCGCCGCGGCTCCGGCGCCCGCTGCCGCCCCGCCGCCCGCCGACGTCACCGTGATCCCCGGCAGCGCCGCCGCCCGGCGCCACTCCGTGCCCCGCGCCCGCCTGACCACCTTGCGGATCCGGGCGTCCTGCCAGTCCCGTACCGCCCGGGCCCACTCGCCCTCGCCCGCGGCGCGCTCGTCCGCCAGCAGGACCAGCACCGCGCGCGCCGCCGTCTGGAGCGCGTCGGTGCGCGTCGGAGGGCTGCCGCGTTCGATGCGTACGACGAGGGGGAGGACGAACTGCGGCAGTGCGTCGCGGCTCACCGCCTCGTGCTGGAAGGGGCTGGTCTCGGCGCCGGTCACACGATCAAGTGTGCCAGGGGCGCCGCCTGCTTGGCGGAGGGAGGGGTTCCGGCGGATCATGCCGTATGCGCAGTGATTTGTTCGCGAAGGAAAACATGGCCGAGCCCGCGACGCAGGCCGGCATGACTCTGCAGAACTCGAAGTCGATCAAGTACGCCGTCAACGGCGAGTGCCTGGCCCGCCAGGGCGCGATGATCGCTTATCGGGGCAATCTGCAGTTCGAGAAGAAGGGCCAGGGGGCGGGGCAGTTCCTCAAGCGCGCGGTCACGGGCGAGGGGCTGGCACTGATGTCGGTCAGGGGGCAGGGCGAGTGCTGGTTCGCGCTCAGCGCGGCCAACTGCTTCATCCTCGACTTCGACCACCCCGGCGACAGCCTCACCCTCAACGGGCGCAACGTGCTGTGTTTCGACTCGACGCTGTCCTACGACATCAAGGTGGTCAAGGGCGCCGGCATGGCGGGCGGCGGGCTGTTCAACAGCGTGTTCACCGGCCAGGGCCGGCTGGGCGTGGTCTGCGACGGCACCCCGATCGTCATCCCGGTCTCCCCCGGCTACCCGGTCTTCGTCGACACCGACGCGGTCGTGGGCTGGAGCACACAGCTCCAGACGGGGCTGCACCGTTCGCAGAGCTTCGGCTCCATGATCCGCGGCGGCTCCGGCGAGGTCATGCAGCTGCGGCTGGACGGCGAGGGGTTCGTCGTGGTGCGGCCGAGCGAGATGGGCCCGGGGGCGCCCGCCGGGTGACCGGGGCCGCCGCGGCGGGCGGGGGCGGCGACCGCCGCGTCCTCCCTCCGCGACCGCGGCGTCGTCTCCGGTACGGGCCTCAGCGTCTCTGATTGGCCTAGTGATCCCCAGTGTTGCTCAGAGATGTAGCCCAATCGCCTTCGTGCCCTGGTGCCGATGGACGAGTCCGTCGGCCCGCGTGGCACGTCCCTCCGGGCGCTGACCGACCAGACACCCAGGTGCTGACCGGGGAGGGTGCCCGACGTCGCCTGGGCGCCGGCGTGCGTGTCACACTCTGCCACAGGACTGCTACGGTTGGCTCATCCGATTGGTGAGCCTGCCGCCATCAGCTCCGAGACCGTGGCGAGGCGATAGCCCCGCCGGCGCAGCTCCGGCACGATCTCGCGCACCGCCCGCTCCGTGACCGGCGCCGCGCTGCGGGTGACGTGCAGGACGACCACCGACCCCGGCCGTACCCGCGTCAGCACCTCCTGCGCCACCGCGCCCGGGTCGGTGGCGAAGGCGTCGCCGCTGGAGACGTCCCACTGCACGGCGGTCACGCCGGTCGGGGCGAGGGCGCGCAGCGCGGTGTCGTCGTAACAGCCGCCGGGGAAGCGGAAGTACGGGACGGGCGCGGGTACGCCGGCGCGGCGCAGCTCGGCGAAGGTGCGCTCGACCTCGGCGCGCATGGTGCCGGGGGCGACCTCGGGGAGCCCGTAGCAGGGGGTGGCGAAGGCGTGGTGGCTGTAGGAGTGGTTGGCCACCTCGAACAGGGGGTCGCGGCCGATGGCGCGGGCCTGGTCGGGGTAGCGGGCGGCCCAGGTGCCGGTCATGAAGACGGTGGCGGGTACCTTCAGCTGCCGGAGCGCGGCGATCAGCCCGGGGTTGTCGAACTGCTCGCCGGCGTCGGCCCGGTCGTGCTGGTCCGCCATCATGTCGGCGTCGAAGGTGAGCGCCACGAGCTTGCCGCCCGCGGCCCGGCGGGCGCCGTGCCGCCACACCGGCGCGGGCCCCGCGCGGGCCCGGGCCGGCCGCGGCGCCCCGGCCGCGCCATGCGCCTCCGCGCCCGCCTTCCCGTACGCCTTTCCGCGCGCCTTTCCGTACGCCACCGGGCCGTCGCCGTGCTTCCGGGCGGCGGGCGGGCCGGTCGGCGGCGCGGGCGCGGACGACTCGGCGCACGCCGGGAGGAAGAGGGCGAGCAGCGCGGCGAGGGCCGCGCGGGCACGGTGCGGCCGCCGGAAGTGGATCATGCGGGGAGCGTAAGAGCGCTCCTCGGGGGCGCGCACGCCGGAGCGAGCGCCCGGGTGAACGGGGGACGGCGCGCCGCGGCGCCGGCCCGGGCGGCGGACCGGGTGCAGATCCGGTCTCCGCCGGGCCGGCGCCGGGCGCCGTGCCGATGCCGCCGCGTACGGCGCGTACCGTACGGGCCGGGCTGGGCGCTACCGCCAGGGGCCGGTGATCGCGAACGTGGTGCCGGGCGCGTAGCAGTTCACGTACATCGTCCGGCCGTCCGGCGAGAACGTGACGCCCGCGAACTCGCCGTACTCCGGCTCCTCCGCGCTGCCCGTGTTCTGCCGGTTGCGCGCCACCGCGAAGACCTCGCCGCGCCGCGAGACACCGTAGACGTGCTGCTCGCCGCCGCCGTCCTCGCACACGAAGAGGCCGCCGGTGGGAGACAGCGCGATGTTGTCCGGGGACTCGCCGGGGGTGTCGACGCCGTGGTCCGGGCCGAAGCGGATGACGAGCTTCAGCTCGTTCGTCTTCGGGGTGTAGCGCCACACCTGGCCGAAGTGGTCGCCGCCGGAGCCCTCGTCGGTCCTGGCGAAGCTGGAGACGAAGTACACCGACCCGCCGCCCCAGTAACAGCCCTCCAGCTTCTGCGCGTACGTCATCGCGCGCCCGAAGTCCTGGTGGCGGATCGGGGTCCCGGCCGCCAGCGGGTCGGGCACCTCGATCCACTCGACGTCGTCGAACGTGGTGCCGATCTCCTCGACCACCGACAGGTCGGGCACGTCCGGCACCCGCATGGCCTGCAGTTCGCCGCCGGCCTGCAGGGAGCCGAGGCCGCCCCTGGGCTTCTTCGGCAGGAAGCGGTAGAAGAGCCCGAAGGGGTGCTCGAAGGCGTCCTCGGTCTCGTACACCACGCCGTTGGACGGGTCGAAGGCGACGGCCTCGTGCTGGAAGCGGCCCATCGCGGTGAGCGGGACGGCGCCGCTCGCCTGCGGGTCGGCGGGGTCGACCTCGAAGACGAAGCCGTGGTCCTTGGTGTACCCGTTGGTGCCGGCCTTGTCCTCGGTCTCCTCGCAGGTCAGCCAGGTGTTCCAGAGGCTGGGCCCGCCGGCGCAGTTGACCGCGGTGCCGGCGATGCCGACGCGCTCGCTCTTCGGCTCGCCGTTCCCGCCGGTCTCCAGCACGGTGCAGCCGCCCATGCCCATCGGGTCGTACGTCAGGCCGTCGATGGCCGGGACGCGGTACGTGGCGTTGTGGCGGTTCTCGTGGTTGCGGACGAGTTTGACGCCGGCACCGCCGCCGCGGGCCCGGAAGGCGGCCATGCCGTCGTGGTTGCTGGGCACGGTGCCCTCGCCGGAGAGCAACTGGTCGCCCTCGCGGGACAGCACCCGGTAGCGGAAGCCCTGGGGGAGGTCGAGCAGACCGTCGGGGTCGGGGACGAGCGGGCCGTAGCCGGCGCCGCTCGGGGCCTGCGCGGCGGCGGTGCCGGCGTACAGCTCGGCGACGGCGCCGGTGAAGGCGATGCCGGCGCCGAGGGCACCGGTGCGGGCGAGGACCTGACGTCGTGTTGCAGACATGCGGTAAGACCAACCCCCTGCTGGCGGACAGGAAAAACGGTGACCCGACCGTGTGTACCACCCGGTGAAGCGAAAGTGAACCAGGTGAGAGGGTGTGTGAAGGGTCTATTCCGCTGCCTGGGGCGCGTCGCCGGTGGCGGCGTGTGCGTCGCGGGTGAGAGCGGTCAGCCGGGATATCGCGCGGAAGTACTTCTTGCGGTAGCCGCCGGCGAGCATCTCCTCACCGAAGAGCCGGTCGAACGGCACGCCGGAGGCGAGCACGGGTATCTCCCGGTCGTACAGCCGGTCCGCCAGCACCACGAGGCGCAGCGCGGTCGCCTCGTCGGCCATCGGCCGCACGCCGGTCAGGCAGACGGTCCGTACGCCGTCGGTCAGCGCGCCGTAGCGGCTGGGGTGGACGCGCGCGAGGTGGCCGAGGAGGTCGGTGAAGGCGTCGAGCGTGGCGCCGGGGACGGTGCGGGCGGCGCGGGCGACGGCCTCGTCGGTCAGCGGGGCGGGGGTGGGGGTACCCCCGCCAGTGAGGGCGTAGCCGGTGGGGGAGGGAAGGCCGCGGTGGCGGTAGTCGTCGCCGTCGATGCGCAGCGGGCGGAAGCGGGCGGCCAGGCCCTGTATCTCGCGCAGGAAGTCGGCCGCGGCGAACCGGCCCTCGCCCAGCCTGCCGGGCAGGGTGTTGGAGGTGGCGGCCAGCGCGACGCCGGACTCCACGAGCTTGCCGAGGAGGGTGGAGACCAGCACGGTGTCGCCGGGGTCGTCCAGCTCGAACTCGTCGATGCACAGCAGTCGGTGGCTGCCGAGGGTGCGTACCGTCTGCTGGAAGCCCAGCGCCCCCACCAGGTTCGTCAGCTCGACGAAGGTGCAGAAGCCCTTGCGCTCGGCGACGGCCTCGGTGGCGTGCCAGAGCGAGGCCAGCAGATGGGTCTTGCCGACGCCGAAGCCGCCGTCCAGATACACCCCGCGCGGCCCGGCCGGCTCCTTCGGCGCCCGCCGCCACCACGGCCGCCGGGTACCCCCACCGACGGCGGTGGCGCCGCCGCGCAGCCCGGCGGCGAAGGCGGTGAGGGCGCGTACGGCCTCGGCCTGACCGGGGCGGGCCGGGTCCGGGACGTACGTCGAAAAGCGCACCGAGTCGAAGCGCGGCGGCGGCACCAGCTCGGCGACCAGCCGCTCGGCGGGGACGTGTGGCTCGCGGCCGGTGAGCGCGCCGGGGGAGGTGCCGGCGCCGGGCGTGTCGGCGGTGGAGGAGACGGGAGGGGGCACGTCCTCACTGTACGGTCGCCGCGTCGGCGAGCCGCACACCAGTGCGCCATGCCACACTGCCGCGTATGCGCCGCCTGCTGCCCGTGCCCGCCGACCCGTCCCTGCTCGCCGACCGCGAGTGGTCCCTGGACGAACTGGCGGACGCCTACGCCTATCCCGCGCGGGACGGCGTGTGGCTGCGGGCCAACATGGTCAGCACCGCCGACGGCGCCGCAGCCTTCGGCGGACGCTCCCAGCCGCTGTCGTCCGACGCCGACATGCGCGTCTTCGGGGTGCTGCGCGGGCTGGCAGACGCGGTGGTCGTGGGTGCAGAAACGGTACGCCTGGAGGGGTACCGGCCGGCCCGCGCCAGGGCCGCCTTCGCCGCCCGCCGGGCCGCGGCGGGCCAGACCCCCGCGCCGCCCGTCGCGGTGCTCTCCGCCTCCCTCGACCTGGACTTCTCGCTGCCGCTGTTCACCGCGCCGGCCGCCCCCACGCTGCTGCTGACGGGTGCGCGGGCGCCCGTGGAGCGGCTGGCCGCGGCCCGGGCGGCGGGGGTGGACGTCGTGGTCGCCGGGGAGGGCCGGGGCGCCGACCCGGCGGCGGCCCTCGCGGCGCTCGCCGGGCGCGGCCACCGGCGGCTGCTCATGGAGGGCGGGCCCGCCGTGCTGGGGGCCTTCGCTCGGGCGGGGGTACTCGACGAGCTGTGCCTGACCCTGGCACCCCGGGTGGCGCTGGGGGACGCGCCGCGGATCACGCGCGGCGCCGCTCCGCGGGTGGAGCCGCTCGGCCTCAGCCTGGAGTCGGTCATGGAGGAGGCCGGCTTTCTGTTCACGCGTTACCGTCGGTTCTGACAATCTGCGGAATATTACGTTCCGCTTAGTCGTGCTGGGGCAGACTAAGTCGGCAGGATCGTTTCTGACGTGGTCTTTGTGCCTGTGCGGAAGAAGGGCGTTCATCGTGTTCACCACCGTCCTGATGATCGAGAAGCCGCTCGCACCCGTGGATGCGGAGATGGTCACCACCCTCCACGGCCAAGAGACCGTCAGCTTCGTCGTGCTCCTGCAACCCCGCGGAGACCAGGGGGTGCTGCTGCGGGCCCTCGACGATGTGGCGCTCGGCGAACTGGAGGACGCGGTCCGCGAGACGGACGAGCCGGAGGGGCACGAGGCGCTGCCCACCGCCCGGCTGGCGCTGGAGCACTCCCTCCAGGCGCTGCGCGAGAAGGGCGCCGAGGCGGTCGGGGAGATCGTCGACCGGCACCCGCTGGACCTGCTGAAGTCTGTCGTGGAGCAGACCCGGGCCGACGAGGTGATCGTGCTCACCGCGCCGCACCTGGTGGAGGAGTTCTTCCACCGCGACTGGGCCTCCCGGGCCCGGCACAAGGTCGGCGTGCCGGTGCTGAAGCTGTTCGCGCACGAAAGCTGACCCGCCCGGCCCGGGGTGGTCACCGCCGTAGCCCGGCCCCGGAATGTCGGCGGGGGGTGCGAGAATCGTGGCGTCCCGACCGAGCCCAAGGAGCGCACCACATGACCCCGGGGATCCCGCCCACGCTGGAGAGTCCGCACTTCGTCGGCATCGGCGGCGCCGGTATGTCGGGCATCGCGAAGATCCTCGCCCAGCGCGGCGCCGCGGTCGCCGGCAGCGACGCCCGCGAGTCCGGCACCGTCGCCGCGCTCCGCGAGCTGGGCGCCGTCGTGCACCTCGGGCACGCCGCCGGGCACCTCGACTCGGGCGCGAGCGCCGTCGTCGTCTCCTCCGCCATCCGCGAGGACAATCCCGAGCTGGCTGCCGCCCGCGCGCGCGGCCTGCCCGTCGTGCACCGCTCCGACGCCCTCGCCGCCGTCATGGACGGGCTGCGCCCCGTCGCCGTCGCCGGCACCCACGGCAAGACGACGACCACCTCCATGCTCGCCGTCGCCCTGCGCACCGTCGGCCGCGACCCCTCGTACGCCATCGGCGGCGACATCGACGCCCCCGGCTCCAACGCGCACCACGGCACCGGCGACCTCTTCGTCGCCGAGGCCGACGAAAGCGACCGCAGCTTCCACAAGTACGCGCCCGAGGTCGCCATCGTCCTCAACGTCGAGCTGGACCACCACGCCAACTACGCCTCGCTGGAGGAGATCTACGCCTCCTTCGAGACCTTCGCCGCCCGCATCGTCCCCGGCGGCACCCTCGTCGTCTCCGCCGACCACCCCGGCGCCCGCGAGCTGACCCGGCGGCTGGCCGGCGGCGGCGTGCGTACCGTCACCTACGGCGAGTCACCCGACGCGGACGCGCGCGTGCTCGGTGTCACCCCCCGCGGCCTGGCCAGCGAGGTCACCGTGCTGCTCGACGGCGCGAAGCTCACCTTCGGCGTCTCCGTCCCCGGCCGCCACTACGCCCACAACGCCGTCGCCGCCCTCGCCGCCGGCGCCGCGGCCGGCGTGCCCGCCGCGGAGCTGGCGCCGGCGCTGGCGTCCTTCACCGGCGTCGGCCGGCGGCTCCAGACGAAGGGCACGGCCGCGGGCGTACGGGTCGTGGACACGTACGCGCACCATCCCACCGAGATGAGCGCCGACCTGGAAGCCGTACGGGCCGCCGCGGACGACGGCCACGGCGGGCGCTCCGGCCGCATCCTCGTGGTCTTCCAGCCGCACCTGTACTCGCGCACCCGCGAGCTGGGCGCCGAGATGGGTCACGCCCTCGCGCTCGCCGACGCCTGTGTCGTGCTCGGCATCTACCCCGCCCGCGAGGACCCCATCCCGGGCGTGACCAGCGACATCATCATCGACGCCGCCCGTGCCCGGGGCGCCGACGTCACCCCGGCGCCCGACCCCGACGCCGTCCCCGGCCTCGTCGCCGGAATGGCGAAGCCCGGCGATCTCGTTCTCACCATGGGGGCAGGGGACGTCACCGAGCTGGGACCGAGGATCCTGTCCCGACTGGAGGGCTGACATGACGTACGAGGTCGACAAGCCGGACGAGCAGTGGCGCGCGGAGCTGTCGCCCGAGGAGTTCCGCGTCCTGCGGCAGGCCGGCACCGAGCCCGCATTCACCGGCGAGTACACCGACACCAGGACCGAAGGTGTCTACGAGTGCCGCGCCTGCCGCGCGGAGCTGTTCCGCTCCACCGAGAAGTTCGAGAGCCACTGCGGCTGGCCGAGCTTCTACGACCCCGCGCGGAGCGAGGCCGTGGAGCTGATCGAGGACCGCTCGCTGGGCATGGTCCGTACCGAGGTGCGCTGCGCCCGCTGCGGCTCCCACCTGGGGCACGTCTTCAGCGGCGAGGGCTACCCGACGCCGACCGACCAGCGCTACTGCATCAACTCCGTGTCGCTGCGGCTGGTGACGGACGGGGAGTGAGGTCCGTACCACCCCGGCGGCGCGTGCAGGCGGGTGCCCGCACGCGCCGCCGGTCCGTCAGGACGACCCCGGGGAACGCCACTCCGCGAGTTCGTCCAGGGTGATGACGCCCGGGTCGTTGTACACCCGGTCCAGGAAGTCCGGCGGGTTGTGCTGTCCGTCCTGGATGTAGTCGCCGCTCCAGGTGGTGAACCAGCTCCAGTCGGCCTCGTACGCCCGCAGCAGCTCCGGGTCCGGGATCGACCCGGTCTCGGTGAGGGCGATGAGCTTCTGGTCGCCGCCGAGTTCGATGAGCTTCTCGTACGTGGCGCTGACGGGTCCGTGGTCGCCGACGGGCGGGTAGGTGTCGGCGCTGACGATGTCCACGGTCTCGTCGCCCGGGTACCACGCGGGGTCGACGGAGTTCCACACCCAGATCAGGTTGTGCAGCCCGTGGTGGTTGACCATCCGGTCGTACATCAGGTTCCACAGGTCCGTGGCGGGCCCGGGGCCCTTGGCGCCCCACCAGAACCAGCCGCCCTCGGCCTCGTGCAGCGGGCGCCACAGCACGGGGACGTCCGCGTCCTGCAGTCGCTGGAGTTCCTTGGCGATGGCGTCGATGTCGCGCAGCAGCAGCGCGTACTCCTCGGAGTCGGGGTCGGCCAGCGCCTGCGCCACGTCGAACGTCGTGGCGTCGGTGTAGAAGCCGCGCCACCACTCCTTGCCGGGCTCGTCGATCAGCCCGGTCGGGGCGTTCCAGTGCCAGGTGAAGGTGGTGATGCCGCCGCGTTCGTCCCAGGCCAGGGCGTTCTCGACCTCGGTGGAGGTGGTGCCGCGCTCGACGCGGCTGGGGGAGTAGTCCATCATGTCGAGCCCGGCGACGGCCGGGGTCTTGCCGACGTTGTCCTCCAGCCACTGGATGGAGGCCATGTCCTGCTGGCCGCTGAGGATGTTCTCGCCGTAGTTCGCGGTGAGGTCGGCCAGCAGCTCGCGGGCCTCGGGCGTGGCGTCGGGGTCGACGGGAACGCCGGAGACCTGGTGCGGAGGCCGGGGCTCACTGGGGGCGAGGCTGATGGCGTCGATCTCGTACCAGCCCCAGTTGTTCACGATCGTCACCGTGTTGGCGCCCTCCCGCAGGAGCACCTTGCCGGCGGGGACGGTACTGAAGGTGTCGGTGGGGGCGAAGGTGACATCTCCCGCGCCCTCGCCGTTGAGCTGCAGCGTGGCGGTCTTCTGGCCGTAGGGCGCGCGGTAGTGGATCGTCAGGTCGTGCAGGCCGCCGGGACTGTCGGGGACGGTGATGGTGAGCTGGTCCGACGCCGCGTCGAAGCCGGCGACGTAGCCGGTGCCGGAGTAACCGGGTGCGGTGGACTCGACGACGACGCCGCTGAGTTCGCCGTCCTCGGCCTCGTAGACGGTCGGGGCGGCGGCCTGCCGTGCGGTCCCGCCGGCTTCCGCGGCCTGCTGGGCACCGGCGTGGGACGGGAGGGCGGACACGGAGAGCAGACCGGCGAGGACTGCTGCCGGCACGGCGAGCAGCAGCGCCGGCCGGCGCCGTCTGCGTGGGGGTCGGGGCATGGGGTCTCCAGGTGTGGGGGGGGCGTGAGCACTCCGCTATGGGAGCGCTCCCAGGGCGCGCGTGATAGGAGAATGGCAACGTCACCATCACTCGTCAACACCGCGCGCAGAGCCACCGGCGTGATCTGCTTCGACGACGTCACGGCCATGGCCCGCCCGGCGCGGGGATGCCGCCGAGCGGAGCGCCGGGAGCCTCCCGGGCCCACCCCCGATATGTGTGCCGGGCCCGGGAGGCGTTTGAGCGTCCCCGCGTCAGCCCTCGACGCGCTCGAACGGGGTCGGGGTCTCGCCCGTCCAGCGGTAGAGGTAGACCTCGCCCTCCTGCTTGCGCACGCCGCCGTCGTCGACGGCCCGGCCTTCGGCGACGTAGTACCGGCCGTCGCCCAGCGCGTCGATGCCGTAGTTGCCGTGGAACTCCCAGCCGCGCACGCCCGTCGCCGGGTCGTTGAGGCCCGCGTCGCGCAGCGTCAGCAGCTCGCCCTTCTCCGGCTGCGCCTGGCCCTTGATCTCGCCGCGCACCGGCTCCTTCGAGCCGTCGACGGTGAAGAACGAGTAGTTCGGGAAGCCCTCCTTGACGCCGTCGTAGACCGCCATGAGCCAGTTGCGGGTGTACGGGTCGTACTGGAGGTTCTGCACGCCGTAGGTGGTGTTGCCGGTGTACGCGAAGTACTTGCCGCCGACCCGGTCGGGGCCGCTGCGGTGCGGGTCGGCCTGCGACAGCGGGCGCTCGTAGCGGCGCCAGTCGCGCACGTCGTACTCCAGGATCACCTGGTGGTCGTTGTCCGTGCGCTCGGTATGGGAGTAGACGCCGTACGCGACCATGAGCTTCTGCTCCCCGCCGCGCTCGCCGAACTCCGGGCCGAAGGAGACGCCGTCGATGCCGCTGCAGCCGTAGCGGTGGTCGGGGGTGTCCGCGGTGTCGCCGTCGAAGACGCCGTCGCCGTTCATGTCGGCGGTGAAGTCCTCGACCACCTCGTCGAGGTGGACGGCGGTCATCACGCCGTCGGTCTCGGCGTTCATGCCGACCCGGTCGATCTTGTTCACGTCGAAGACGGCGATGTAGAACGCCTCTTCGGCCTTGTATTCAAGAGAACCGTAGACCCGGCCGTCGCGGTTGTTGAGGTCGATGTCGCCGAGGTGACCGGTGAGGCCCTCGACGGTGCCGATCACGTTGCCGTCGAGGTCGGTCTTGACCAGCATCTGCGTGAACGACCAGTAGACGTAGCCGCGTTCGGTGTCGACGGTCACGCCCTGGACGTGGCTCGTCGGCCACGCCCCGCCCTCGATGTGGGTGGGCAGTTCGGCCGGGCGCGGCTTTGCTGCGGGAGCGGCGTCGGCGGCTGCGAAGCCTGCCGGGGCGGCGGTGAGGAGGAGGGCGGGGACGGCTATGCCGGCGACGACGGCCGCTCTGGCCGTACGGTGCTTGCCGCGCATGCGGGTTCCTTACGTTGTTGGTGGGCTGATTTCATCGGTGACGAACGTCCGGATTCGCGCAGTGGAGCAGGGGACGGCCGGCCAGGTGGCGGCCGACTTCGGCGGCCACCATGTCGGCCGCGTGGTGAGCGGTCTGGCGGCTGGCGCCGGCCAGGTGGGGGGTCATCACGACGCCCGGGGTACGGGGCAGTCGCGAGTCAGCGGGCAGCGGTTCGACGGGGAACACGTCGAACGCGGCGCCGAAGAGCCGGCCTTCGTCGAGGGCGTCGCAGACCGCGTCGTAGTCGACGAGGGAGCCGCGGGCACAGTTGACGAGGACGCCGCCGGCGGGCATGAGGCCGATCAGCTCGCGGGAGATCAGCCCTGCGGTCCCGGGGGTGGCGCGGGCGTGCACGGTGACGAAGGCGGAACGATTCATCAGCTCGGGCAGCCCGACCAGTTCGTCCGGCGCGACGGTGCCCGCGTCGGCGAACGGGTCGGCGACGAGCACGCGCGCGCCGAAGCCGCGGACGATGCGGGCCACCCGGGAGCCGATGGCGCCGTAGCCGACGACGCCGACGGTGCTGTCCGCCAGCTCCGGGCCGACGCTCTCGTAGCGGTAGTAGTCGCCGCGCCAGGTGCCGGCGGCCAGGTCCGCCTGGGTGGCGGGGACCCGGCGGGCGGCGGCCAGCATCAGGGCCACGGTGTGCTCGGCGGTGGCGGTGGCGTTGCGGCCGGGGGCGTAGGTGACGGCGACGCCGTGCCGGGTGGCGGCGTCGAGGTTGGCGTTGACCGGGCCGCCACGGCTGACGCAGAACAGCCGCAGTGCGGGGCTGGCGGCGAGGATCCGCTCGGTCAGCGGCGCCATCTGCGTGACGCAGACGTCGACCCCGTCGAGGGCCTCGATGAGCTGGTCCTCCGTCCCCGACGCCTCGCGGACCTCGGCGACCGGGCCGAACGGCTCGACGGGCCAGGGCAGCGTCAGCTCGCGGAACGCGGCGCCGGGCGCGACCGGGCGGAGGCGGTCGCGGAGCAGGTCGTTGCGTACGAAGTGGTCGCCGGCGGCGAGGATCACGGTCACGCGGGGACTCCGGGGGTCACGGGACGGTTCAGCGCCAGCAGCGAGGGGGTGCCGTCGCGGAGGACCAGCTCGTTCAGGGCGCAGTTGGCCAGGTACGGGAAGACGCGGCGGTAGTCGCGCAGCGGCAGACCGAGGAGCCGGCAGAGGGTGAGCCGGATGGCGGTCGAGTGCGCGACGACGAGTATCCGGCCGTCGTCGTTCTCTCCCCCGTCCTTCTCTCTCCCGCCCTCGTCGCCGGCGCCGTGTCCGGCGCGCAGCTCGGTGAGGAAGGCGACGTAGCGCTCGACGACCGCGGCCGGGTCCTCCCCGCCGGGGAAGTGGTGGGCCACGGGGTCGGTCTCGAAGGACGTCACCGCGTCGGGCATGCGCTCGCGCATCTCGGCGCGGGTCAGCCCCTCGGCGACGCCGAAGTCCAGCTCGCGCAGCCGCTCGTCGAGGTGCAGCGGCAGCCCGGAGCGGGCCGCGCTGTCCGCCGCCGTCTGCCGGCAGCGGAGCATCGGGGAGGACCACACCGCCGTCAGCCGCGCCTGCTCCGCCCAGTCGGCGAGGGCGGCGGCCTGGTCGTGACCGTGGTCGGTGAGGTCGATGTCGGTGGCGCCGGCGTAGCGGTTCTCGCCGTGCCAGACGCTCTCCCCGTGCCGGACGAAGATGACGTTGAGGCTCATGCCGCGGTCCTCTCTCGTGCGTGGGCCGCGACGACCTCGGGCAGCCAGCCGCGCCGGGCCAGCAGGCCGACGAGCCGGACGTAGCCCTCGTCGTGGGCTGATCGGTACGTGTCGCGGGGCTCGACGGTGCGGTCGGCCCGGACCATCGCGGCGGCGGCACGGTCCAGGGCGCCGCCGCTCCCGTCGAGGGCGGCGGCGGCCAGTACGGCCATGCCGAGCGCCGGCTGCGCGTGGCGCGGCAGCGTCACCGGGCGGCGCAGCACGTCGGCGCGGAGCTGGTTCCACACCGGGTTGCGGGTCGCGCCGCCGGTGAGGACGACGGCCCCGGTGGCGGGGGCGCCGAGCAGGTCGGCGTAGTCGAAGCACAGCCGCTCCACGTACGCGGCCCCCTGCAGCAGCGCCGCGAAGTCCTCGGCGCGGTCCGCCGCCGCCCGGCTGCGGAACGCCGTCGCGTCCGGGGCGACGAACGGGAACCGCTCCCCGGGCGAGACCAGCGGATACCGCAGCAGCCCGGTGGGCAGCAGCGCCGCCGCCCCGGCCGTCAGCCGGTCCAGGTCGGCGCCGGCGAACTCCCGCGCCACCAGCCCCGCCCCGACGCTGGACGCGCCGCCGGGCAGCCAGGTGCCCGCGGGCGACCGGTGCGAGTACATGACGCCGGCCGGGTCGTGGACCAGCTCGGCGGTCACGCCCTTGAGCACCAGCGTGGTGCCCATGACGGAGTTCCAGCTGCCCACCGCCGTGGCGCCGGAGCCCAGTTGGGCGGCGCAGCCGTCGGTCATCCCGGCCACCACGGCGGTGCCCGCGGAGAGTCCCGTCTCCTCGGCCGCGGCGGCCGAGACCTCCCCGAGCACCGTGCCGGGCGGCACCAGGCCGGGCAGCAGCCCGGCGGGGATCCCGAGGTCCGCGAAGACCTCCTCGGGCCAGGTCGCGGTCGCCGCGTCCGCGCCGGTCTTGAGTGCGTTGCTGGTGTCGGTGGGTACGTCGTGGCCGACGAGCCGGCGGTTGACCACGTCGCTCTGGTGCGCCAGCCGCCAGCCGTCCGCGGCTGCCCGCGGGTGGTGGTCGAGCAGCCAGCAGAGCTTGGGCAGCCCCCAGGAACGCTGCATCCGCCGGTAGCCGGCCCTGGTCCACCGCGCCTCGCCGGCCTCGTTGACCTTCTCGGCCTCGCCGGCCGCGCGCCCGTCGTCGTACATGAGCGCGGGCGTGACGGCGAGCCCGCTCCGGTCGGTCAGCGTGACGGTGCCGGAGGTGGCGTCGACGGCCACGGCCCGGATGCGGCGCGGGCCGGCGCCCGCGGCGCGGACCCGCCCGACGGCCTGCCCGACCGCGGCGCAGACCGCGCGCCACCACTCGTCCGGGTCCTGCTCGTGGCGCTCGCCGCGGCGGTCGCTGGTGAGCGGGGCCGCCCCGGTGCCGAGCAGCCGCCCGGCGGAGTCGGCGGCCACCGCGCGGACGCCCTGGGTGCCCAGGTCGATGCCGAGCCAGGCGTCCGGTGCCGGGTCGGTCATGCGCCCGCCCCGCTCGCGGGCCCGCCGTCACCGGCCGAACGCTCCCGGCCCAGCGCCCACACCGGCCGGTGCAGCTCCCGCAGCCGCAGAAACGCGGCGTAGCTCGCGTCCGCGGCGCGGGCGGGGTCCGGTTCGTACGACGCGGCGATCCGCACCTGCCGGGCCGCCGCGGTCGCGAAGTCCGGCTCCCGGCCGGTGGCGACCACGCCGGTCAGCCACGCGCCGCGGGCGCCGATCTCGGTGTCCGCGGGGATCGCCACCGGCACGCCCGTGACGTCGGAGATCAGCCGCATCCAGAACCCGCTGCGGGTGCCGCCGCCGCTGAGGGTCAGCAGGTCCGGCGCGGCGGGGGAGGCGGCGAGGCAGTCGCGGATGGCCAGGGTGACCCCCTCCACCACCGCGCGGGCCACGTCCTCCCGGCCGCTGTCCAGCGACAGGCCGGTCAGCGAGCCGCGCGCGGCCGGGTCGAAGAACGGGGCGCGCTCGCCGGCGGGGGAGAGGTACGGCAGGAAGCGCACCCCCGCGGTGTCCTCGGCGCCCCGCTCGGCCAGCTCCATCAGCTCGGCGGCGGAGGACAGCCCGAGCAGCTTCGCGCCCCAGTCGAGCATGTCGCCGCCGCTCATCGTGGGGAAGGCGCGCAGGTAGTGGCCGGGGACGCCGAGCGGGACGGTGATGCCCACGGCTTCGCCGCCGGCGCCGTCCGGCGGGCCCGCGACCGGGGGCGCGTCGGTGACGATCTCGGTGGAGAGCGTGGTGCCGAGGATGGTGCACGCGCGGCCCGCGCTGACCGCGCCGGAGCCGATCGCGGTGGCGCAGATGTCGTACGGCGCCAGCACCACGGGGACGCCGGGGGGCAGCCCGGTCTCGGCGATGGCGGCGGGGTCGAGCGCGGTGACGCGGTGGTCGTCGTCGCGCAGCGGCGGCAGCAGGTCGCGGGCCCACTCCACCCCGTACAGCTCGAACAGCCGGTCCGACCAGGTCCGCGCGGCGATGTCCAGGAACGGCGCCGCGGCCTCCGACTCGTCCACGGCCGGCTGTCCGGTGAGCTTGTAGTACAGCCAGCCGCCGCAGGTCAGCAGGTGCCGGGAGCGGGCGATACGGTCCGGGTCGTGCGCGCGCAGCCACGCCAGCACGGCGTTCGGCATGCCCGTGGACAGCCGCGAGCCGCAGACGCGGAACGCCTCGTCCACGGTCCCGTCCCGCTCCCAGTCGCCGACGATGCCGGCGGCGCGGCCGTCGTTCCACAGCACCGCGGGCCCGGTGGGCCGGCCCTCGCCGTCGACCAGCCAGGCGCCGTCGCCCTGCCCGGTCACCGCGACGAACTCCGGCGGCGCGGGCAGCGCCGCGACCACCTCCCGTACGGCGGAGGCCACCGCGTCCCACACGTCGGCCATGTCCTGTTCGGCCCAGCCCGGCCGGGGCCGCGTCACCCGGGTCGGGCGCCGGCCGACCGTCAGCTCCGCGCCGTCCGGGCCGTAGCCGACGACCTTGACGACGGTGGTGCCGGCGTCGATCGCGATCGCGGTCATGTCCCCAGCCCTCATGTCCCCAGCCCTCATGTCCTCAGCCCCTTCCGTGTGCCTGCCGCGACCGGCGGGCCGCGGAGTCCAGGGCCACGGCGACGAGCAGCACCAGGCCCGTGATGATGAAGCGGTACGAGGAGTCGAGGTTGAGCAGCGTCAGCCCGCTGGAGATCGACTGGATGACCAGCACGCCCAGCAGTGCGGCGAACGCCGAGCCGCGCCCGCCGAAGAGGCTGGTGCCGCCGATGACCGCGGCGGCGATGGCATTGAGGTTGACGTCCGCGGTGCCGGTGGACTGGTTCGCCGCCGCCAGCCGGGCGGCGGCCAGCACGCCGCCGGTCGCGGCCAGCGCGGAGCACATGACGAACGCGGAGGTGTAGACGGCGCGGACGTTGAGGCCGGCCCGGCGGGCGGCCTCCGCGTTGCCGCCCACCGCGTACAGGGACCGGCCGAACTTCGTCTTGGTGAGGACGTAGTGCACCATCAGCACCAGGCTGACGAAGAGCATGAACATCCAGGGGACGCCGCGGGTGCGGTTCAGGTAGTAGACCGTGAACAGCAGCGCCGCGGCCAGCAGCCCCGCCTGCAGCCCGACCCACTGCATCGACGCCGACGACAGCCCGGCGCGGCGCCGGCTGCGGACCCGTACCCAGCCCACGGCGAGGAAGCCGCCGGCCGCCGCGATCGCGAAGACATAGGCGAGGGCCTCGGGGACGAACCACACCTGCGCGAACTTCACCAGCGGCGAGTCGTACGGGAGGTTGATGGCGTTCTGGTCGCGCAGCAGCCACAGCTGGGTGCCCAGGAACGCCAGCAGCCCGCCGAGGGTGACGACGAAGCTGGGCACGCCGAAGCGGTTCAGTATCTGGCCGTAGAGCCAGCCGATCGCGCAGCCGCCGCCGATCGCGACGGCGATCGCCAGCACCATCGGCTGCTCGTGCTTGACCATGACGACGGCGGTGGCCGCGGCCGACACGCCGCTGACCGAACCGACCGACAGGTCGATCTGGCCGACCAGCAGCACGCATACGATGCCCAGCGCGATCACGCCGAGGGGCACCATCTCGAAGGTCAGGTTCACCAGGTTGGTGCTGGACAGGAACGTCTGGTTCAGCGACTGGAAGATCGTCCAGATGACCACGATGCCGGCGACGACGGGCAGCATGCCGAGGTCGCCGTCGCGGGTGCGGCGGACGGCGGCGCGGACGCTGTCGCCGATGCCCTGGGGCGTCGACAGCCGCTCGTCCTGCAGATCGGCGGACTTGCCCAGCGGAGTGTCCAGGGATGTCACGGCAGTTCCTTCTCTTTCCGCGGGGCGGTGTCCGGCCCCTGCGCGGCGGCAGCCCGGCGCGCGGCGCGCTGCGCGACCACGTTGTCCACCGCGCCGGTGATCGCGGCGACGACCTGCTCCGAGGTGACGGTGCGGGCGTCGAACACGCCGTTGTTGCGGCCGAGGCGGAGCACCGCCACCCGGTCGGCGACGGCGCGCACGTCGTCCATGTTGTGACTGATCATGACGACGCCGAGGCCGTTGCCCTTCAGCCGCTCGATCAGGTTCAGCACCTCGGCCGTCTGCGCGACGCCGAGCGCGGCGGTCGGCTCGTCGAGGAGGATCACCTCGGGCTTGCCGAGTAGCGCCCGGGTGATCGCCACCGTCTGCCGCTGGCCGCCGGAGAGCGCGGCCACCGGCACGTCGAGGGTGGGGATACGGGCCGACAGCTCCCGCAGCAGCTCCCAGGAGCGGGTCTCCATGGCGACGTCGTCCAGCATCCAGGGGCGTAGCTCCTGGCCGAGGAAGAGGTTCGCCTTGACGTCGAGGTTCTCGCACAGCGCCAGGTCCTGGAAGACGGTGGCGATGCCGATGGCCTGCGCGTCGGCCGGGGAGCCGAGCGAGACGTCCCGGTCGTGGAAGGAGATGCTCCCCGCGTCGGGGGTGTACACGCCGGACAGGATCTTCACCAGCGTGGACTTGCCGGCGCCGTTGTCCCCGACGACGGCCACCACCTCGCCGGCGGCCACGTCGAGGTCGATGCCGGTGAGCGCGGCGACGGCGCCGAACTGCTTGCTGACGCCGCGCAGGGACAGCACGGTGGGCGCGGCCGGGGCCGCCGGCGCTGCGGGAGCTGTCATCGTGACCCTTCGTCCTTTCGTTTCGCCGGGTGGGTGGCGGGGGGTGCGGCCTGCGTACCGTCAGCTGATGCCGAGGCTCTTGCAGTCGTCGGCGTACTCCCGGGTGCACACGTCCTCGGCCTTCAGCACCCCGTCGGGGCCGAAGATGACCTCCTTGAGGTTCTCCTGCGTCACGACCGTCGGCTGGAAGAGCTGGGACGGCGTGTCGAAGAGCCGGGTGTCCGCCTTGGGCTTCTCGCCCTGCATCAGGTCGTACGTGACCTCGGCGGCGGCCTCCGCCACGGTGGCGATCGGCTTGGAGATGGTGTTGAACTGGTCGCCCGCGATGATCCGCTGAACGGCCGCCAGTTCGGCGTCGTTGCCGGTGATCGGCGGGACCTCGGCCTCGGCGGCCTTGAACGCGGCGATCGAGCCGCCGCCGGTGCCGTCGTTGGCGGCGACCACGCCGGCGATGCGGCCGGAGTACTGCGAGATCTGGCCGCTCACCCACTGCTGGGCCTTCTCCGGCGACCAGTCCGGTGTGTCGTACTCGGCGAGCAGCTTGTAGCCGCTGTCGTCGACGGCGTTGTGGATGCCCTTCTTGATCAGCCCGGCAGCGGCGTCCGTCGGCGAGCCGTTGACCTGGAGGATGCCGCCCTCGGCGGACTCCTCGTCGAGGTGGTCGACGAGCGACTGGCCGATGGACTCGCCGATCGCCTCGTTGTCGAACGAGACGTAGAAGTCGGCGGGCTTCGTGGGGATCGGCCGGTCGTACGCGATCACCTTGACGCCCTGCGACTGCGCGGTCTGCACGATGGTCGCCGCCGACTCGGAGTCCACCGGGTCCAGGACGATCACCTTGGCGCCCTGCGCCAGGGCGGAGTTGGCCTGCTGCTGCTGGAGCGCGGCGTCGCTGTCCGCGTTCTGGTAGATGACCTTGCACTCCTCGCACAGCTCGCGCATCCGCTTCTTGAACAGCGGGGCGTCGTACTGCTCGTAGCGCGTGGAGGCGAGGTCGGGCATGAGGAACGCGACCTTGCCGGCCCCGGTGCCGCCGCCTTCGCCGTCGTCACCCGAACCGCCGGGCTCCTCGGCGCAGGCCGTCAGTGCGCCGACGGCGAGGATGCCGGCGAGAGCAAAACTGGCCAGTCGTCTCATGTTCCACTCCTTGCTCGTGTCGTCCTTGCTCGTGGGCGCAGGGAAGGCGACGCACACGAAACTCGGATGTTTCATTCGTGTCAACGGGCCTCAGAAAATGAACAGTGAGCCCCGGTAATGCCCCCCTTTGAGTGTTCGCTCGATCAGGGGCGGCTAACATCGACCCGATGGCCGACACGATGGAGGGCTATGACAGCACAGGCAGTCGCGTCGCCATCCGTTTCGCAGGCCGCTCTGGGCGGTGCGCAGGGTCCGGATACGGGAATGTTCACTTCACAGAAAGAGAACAGGAGTTTTTTATGGGGGCAGAGGCGGCGGAGGCGGCAGAGACCCGGCAGCCGGCCGACATGAGCGGACGAAAGCCGCGGGAGCGGAGAGATCGCATCAAAGGCCGCGTCGTGGACGAAGGCTTCGTGCGCATCGAGCAGTTGGCCGACGAACTCGGCGTCACCCCCATGACCATCCGCCGCGACCTCGACCACCTGCAGAGCAGGGGCTGGCTCCGCAAGGTCCGCGGCGGCGCCACCGCCCAGCCCTCGACCGCGTTCCACGGCGACGTACGCCACCGCACGCAGGCGATGACGGCCGAGAAGAGCGCCCTGGCACGGGCCGCGCTGCCGCTGGTCAAGTCCGGCCAGTCGGTCATCGTCGACGACAGCACGACGGCCCTGGCGCTGACCCCCCTGCTCGCGCAGCGGGCGCCGCTGACCGTCATCACGAACTTCGTCCCGGTGACCCAGGTCCTGGCCGGCAGCCCGGGCATCGAGCTGATCTCCCTGGGGGGTACGTACTACCCGGCGTACGACGCCTTCCTCGGCCTGCGCACGGTGGACGCGGTCACGAGCCTGTACGCCGACACGCTCTTCGCCTCCACGACGGCGATCACGCGTGGGCACTGCTACCACCAGTCGCAGGAGACGGTGGCGGTCAAGCGGGCCCTGATGGAGGCGTGCGCCCGCAAGATCCTCCTGGTCGACCACACGAAGTTCCGCCGCCGGGGGCTGTATCAGCTGGCGCCCGTGACGGCGTTCGACCTGGTGATCGTCGATGCGGGTATTCCGCCGGCGGATCTCGACGCGCTGCAGGCGGACGGGGTGGAGGTACTGGTGGCCCACCCGGAGTGAGGCGGGGCCGAACGCTGGTCAGTGCTTGATCAGTACTTGGGCGTCACGGGCCCGGGGAAGGCGTCCGCCCAGTCCTTGAGGACGGCGACCGCGTCCGACTTCACCTGCCCATCGGCGGCCTGGCCGGGGAGGGTGCGCCGGTCGGCTGGCAGGGTCAGCTCACGATAGAGCCGAAGGTCCTCGAAGCCGTGGGTCGCCACGTCGTAGCTGGTCGCGCCGTAGACGAGGCGGGGGACACGGGCCCAGTAGCACGCGACCAGGCACATGGGGCAGGGCTCGCTGCTGGCGTACATCACGCCGTCCTCGAACAGGTGCCGGTCGAGCGCCGCGCCGGCCGCCCGGAGCGCCATGACCTCGGCGTGGGCCGTCGGGTCGCGGCGCTTGACCACCGAACTGGTGCCCTCCCCCACGACCTTGCCGCCGACGACGACCAGCGCACCGAAGGGGGTGTTGTCCTCATCCTCCAGAGCGCGCCTGGAGATGTCGATGGCCCGCTGGAGGAACCCGAGGTCCGTGTCGTTGAGCTGGTTCGCCGGCAAGGTCGTGCCTCCTACATGTGCACGGACGGGTCGATGTCGCCGAAGGGCCCGCCCCAGTCGAGGTCGTATCCGGTCAGTGGGGTGGTGCGCTGCGCCCCGGTGATGATCCCGACGGCGGCGTGGGACCGTGGCGGGTTGAGCCAGCCGCCACCGGCGTGGACGTCCACGAGATCGTAGACGTCCGTGTTCTGCTGGTCACCGCCGACGATGAGACGGTGGATGTGCAGGTTGGGGTGGCGCAGCAGCGCGGCCGTCGCCGACAGCCGGTACGTCCACTCCGCGTGCGCCGCGTTCAGGCGGGCGAGGTCGCCGCCGCGGGTGCTCTGGGCCGCCGGGACACTGTGCAGCACGAGACGGTCGACACGTACCCCGGGATGGTCGGCGGCGCAGTCGACGACGAGGTTGTCGATCTCCTCGCGGAGTGCGAGGTGGCTGGGGCGTAACCAGTCGAGGGAACATTGCACGACCAGCAGCCGGTCGATGTCTTCGCGCGGCAGCCGCGGAAGCGCGTCGAGCCAGGCTGCGGAGTCCACGGCGTACGAACTCACATGGCCTCCGCGGGAGCCGGAGCCGGTAGCCGCAGGATCGCCAGTCGGCGTACGAGATCGTCGGCGGGGTCCGCCCCGGACACCGCGCCGGCCTCTTCGGGTTCGGCCGCGGGCAGGGTGCGCGATGCCAGCCGGTGCGCCGAGGCGACCACCCGGTCAGGCAGGCGGGCCAGGAACGCGCGCAACTCCTCGTCACCGTCGCGCGGAGCGATCGGGGCCAGCCGGCAGGCCAGTGCGAGGACACCGGCGGCGAGCCGCTCGTGCGGCTCGACGTGCGGCACCGGCAACCGGGAGCCGCACGCGCGCACGAGGGCGGTAGAGCGGGACCACAGCGAGTCCGGCCGCTCGGCGTGGGCGAGAAGGCGCAACAGAGCGGTGTGGGTCTGCTTGCCCGTGGCCAGGTACTTGTGGGAGGCGTACGTGCGCAGATACGCGGCGAGGAGTTGCCGGTCGGGAGTGAACTCGGGACGGACGAGTTCCGCCGGGTGCGCCGCGGCGGGGTCCCGGAGGGTGGCGAGCGCGCCGATCGAGACCAGAACCCAGATGCGGTCGAACTCCCCGGGCGTCCCGAACGCGGCCCGGGCCCGGTCCGCCTGCGGAGTCGTCACCCGCACCTCGCCCTCGCCGAACAGCGCCTCGCGCAGCTCCGTGAGGATGGACGCGCCGTCCCAGTAGTTGCCCTGGAACTTGGTGCCGGTCAGCAGCTCGTAGACCGGATAGAACGCCGCCGCCTGGGCGGAGCCGTGGAACTCGACGAATTGGCGGATCCAGGCGAACAGCCCCAGGGGGCTGGTGATCACGCTGGTCAGATCCGCGTCGGTGGCCGCATGCGGTGGATCCGGGTCCAGCGTGAAGATGATGGCGTCGCGGGTCGTGACCGCGAACGCCACCAGCTCGCGCGCGGCTGCGGGCGAGGTCACCTGTCGGGTCGACATCGACCACGCCGTACTGGCCAGCCAGGCGCAGTAGCGGCCGAGATGACCGGCGAGGGCGGCGGCGCGGTCGCTGTCCAGCTCGCCGGGGCGGGGGTGGGCGTGAGCCGACGGGATGGCCGCGGTGGTGGGTGCCGATGTGATCTGGTCGAGGAGCGAGTCGACAAGTCGCCCCCCGCACGCGGTGGTGACGGTGGTGTCGAGACGACCCGCCAGCGCGGCCCTGGCGAGCCGGTGCAGCACCTCCAGATGCAGGCCCGCACGAGCCTCCCCGCCGGCACCGACGGCCGGCGCGGCCGTCAACTCCTCCACGCGGTCACGCACCGCATTGCCGTCACCGGCGACCACGGCGGCGTCGAGTTCGCGGATGTACGCGGCCAGCACGTCGTCGTCGGCGACCTTGCCGGCGGTTTCAGCCACGGAGACGTGCATGTCCGCGAGCCGGCGCTGCAGTGTTCTGCTGAGCAGCCGTTTCCTGCCGCCGGCGCTGGCGAGGCCGAAGAGCCGCACGAAGGAGAAGATGCCGAGCGCATCCGCGAGCAGGAAGACGACGGCACCGAAGGTGGACGCCGTGTCGTTGTCCGTGAGCATCCCGACGCCGAGCACCATTGAGCCGACCCAGCCGAGGACCACCCAGATCCGGAAGCCGATGTGCCCGTCGATCTCCCGCAGGGAGGGCCACGAACTGGAGGCGGAGAAGGCCAGGGCGAAGATGACGGCCTCGCCCGTGAGTACGGTGGCGAAGAAGGCGACGCTGAACTGCGCCGAGCCGATGACGCGGTCGCTGTTCACGGGTGCGGCGACGGCCAGGGGCACCGCCACGGCAACGGACATAGCGGCGGTCCAGAGCCCGAGCCGTGAGGACAGGGCTGCGGGACGACCGGCTCCCGGCCTGAGGGCGGCGGCCATACTCCCCCTGGGTCAGAACGCAACACCGAATCAGGGCGCAATCTTACGAGGCCGTGGGGCGGCAGGGAGCTGACGCGCAAAGGCGGTCGACGGGTCGTCGCTGTTCGGGCCGCGTGCACCGGCGGGCCGGAACGAGCGGTGGTCACGCTTGGGGTGGGTTGACGCGATTCAGGGCCCGGCTTCGGGGGAGCGGTCCGCGTCCTCGTCGACGATGTGGACCGCCGCTTCCTCCGCCGAGGCGGCGGCGCCGTTGATGCCCGCGTCGGAGGCGATCATGTCCTTCTCCTCGTCCTCGTGCGCGCCCTCGTCCGGGGCGACGAGGCGGCCGGCGCGGCGGTCGCCGACCTCGTCGTCGATCAGCTCGCCGTCGGTGTCGGCGGCGTCGCCGAGGCCGTCGTCGTCGGGGAGCACGGGTAGGTCGGGGATCTCCTCGGCGAGGCGCTCGTCCAGGGACTCGCCGCGGCGCTGCTCCGCTGCGGTGACGCCGGTGTGCTCGACGCCGCGGGGCTTCTCGGGGGGAGAGTAGCCCTCGTCCAGGGGGTCGACGGTCCCGTCGAGGGTGTCCTCGGGCGGTAGCAGCCCTTCGTCGTCCTGGGATCCGTCGCCGGGCGCCCCGGAGGCGTAGGGCTGGTAGACCTCGTCACCCGCAGCGCTGCCATCCTCGCCGTCGCCGCCCGTCACACGCGCCTCCCGTGGAGATGTTCCCCGCTGGGGTCATACTCGGCGCCCGCCCGGGCCCCGGACACCCGGGGCGGCCCGATCGGGTGGCGCGGGGGCCGGTGCGGCGGGGGCCGGGGGCCGGTTTCGGGCTCGGCCGGGGCGCGGGGATCCCGTCGGACCGCTCCGGTGAGAAGGACGAAATGAGGGGGTTCATAAAGGTCGAAGGTGAAGAAAACGGGCCCATGTGTGCGCCCCGAGGCAGGGCGCGCTTCGACGGGCTGCCGAACGCCTCGTGGAAGCCGGACCGACCGTCCGTTTCGGCCGGAGGCCGCTGCCACCGCGGCGTGGGGTCCCGCCGTCCGGCTGGACGAACCGCGCCACACGATGCCGCCCGAACGCTGACCCACCAGGGGCGGGGGCTCCGGCCCCGGGGGCTCCCCGTGCGGCCCCGGGGCCCCCGTGCGGCCCCGGGCCGATCGTTGGCAGTCGCGAAGTGGCATGTGCCGCCGGCCCGTGCCGGTGCCCGCGGCGCCCTCAGCGGTTCGCCGGGTTGATCCATTGCGGCTGCGACGGGTGCAGGAACCACGACTTGTGCCCCGGCTCCCGCGCCTGCCGCTCCGGGACCGGCACGTGATCGTATGCGATCTGCTCCGGCGGCGTTCCGTACCCCTGCAGCACCTCCCGCAGGTCCGTGATGAACTGCGCCGGGCCCGACAGGTACACCCGGTGCCTCGCCCAGTCCGAGTGCTTCGCCAGTGCCGCCTCCAGGCGCCGTGCCGTCGCGCCCTGGCGTTCGCCGCGCTCCGGCGTGATCACCGTGACGTCCACCCACGAGTGGTGCTTCCGCAGCGCCTCGACGGACTCCGGGTCGTAGACGTGGGCGGGGCTGCGGGCCACGAGGAAGAGCCGGGCGGTCGTCGGTGTCCAGCGCCGGACCATGTCCTCCAGCAGCGCCCGCACGGGCGCCCAGCCGGTGCCCCCGGCGATGAAGGTCACGGGCTGTCCGGCCTGGTTCGGGAGTACGGCCGTGCCGGCCGGGGCACCCAGGCGGAGCGTGTCGTCCGGCGCGATCTCGTCGACTAACACCGGGCTGAGCAGGCCGCCTTCGACGCGGCTGACGTGCAGGTCGATGGTGCCGTCCGCGCGCGGGGCGCAGCCGACCGAGTACGGCCGCCACACCCGCGGCACCTGCGGGGCTGAGACGCTCACGAACTGCCCCGCGGCGTACGGCAGGGTGCGGTCGGGGAGGAGGGTCAGGACCGTGACGCCCGGGGCGGCCTGGTGGCGGGACACGACGCGGCAGTCCCACCAGCGCGGCGCCTGCTGTCTGTCGGCCTCCTCGCTGCCGCTGATCATCGCGTCCGAGAGGATCTTGTACGCGCCGAGCCACGCCTGCTCGGTCTCCTCGTCCCAGGTGCGCGGCAGGCCGAAGCGGAGCGCGGCGATCAGGCTCTCGCCGACCGCCGCGTAGTGCTCGGGGCGGGCGTCGAACTTGCGGTGGTCGCGCCCCAGCGACGTCAGGTAGCGGGGCAGGTCCGGGTCGTCGAGGCGCTGGACGACGAGGGTGAGGGCGGCGAAGAGACGGTCGCGCTGCTCGGACATGTCCGCGGGGAAGAGTTCGCGGACACCCGGATTGCGGGCAAACAGATGCGAATAGAAGTACTTGGCAACATGATCAGCCCTGCGTTCAACTCGGGCAAAGCTCGCCCGGATTCGCTCGTTTGCATCCACGCACACCGACGGTACTGACCCCCGGGTCACTTGTTCAACACGGCCTCGAACAAGTTTCCCAAGTCGCTACCGAATCGATGCCCTCACAGCCGCATCTGGAGCACGCGCCCCGGCCACGCCGGCCGCCCGGGCCGCTCCACCGTGAACGTCTCGCACGGCGTGAACCCCAGCCGCTCGTACTGCGCCGCCAGCGCCCCGTCCCCGCCCCCGTAGCAGTCCACCCGCAGCAGGGCGATGCCCCGCCGCTCCGCCTCGGCACGTGCGTCCGCGACGAGCGCGGCGCCCACGCCCCCGCCGCGCAGCGCCCGGTCGGTGACAAGCAGCCGCACGTACAACTCCCGCTCCGCGACCGGCGGGACGTACGGCGCCGGCTCCTCCGCGAGCACGCAGACGCCCGCGGCCCGGCCCTCCGGGGTCTCCGCGATCCGCACCAGGTGCTCGCCGGCGTACTCCTCGATGTGCGCGACGCGCTCGGGGATGCGGGAGAACGGCTCCGTGCCCCACTGCCCGGTGCGCCCCCGCTCCGTCAGCCAGGCCACCGCCCCGTCGAGCAGGGCGAGGACGGCGGGGACGTCGGCGGGGCCTCCTGTGCGTATCTTCATCCCGGGAATCTAACCGGGGACCTCCCCCGGCCGCCGCTCCAGGCCGAACACCGTCCGCAGCTCCGCCAGGTTGTCCCGCGTCACCTTCCACAGCACCCGCTGCCGGTCCCGCACGTCCGCCACCGCCGCCCCGTGGTCGTCCAGCACCGCCCCCGCCCGCTCCACCAGCACCTCCGCCAGCCGCTCGTCGTCCACCCGCACCCCCCACTCCGGGCGGTCGATGTCCGCCAGGAAGTACGCCAGCTTCGGGTGCGAGACCAGGCTCAGCACCGGCGTCCCGCAGCCGAACGGGATCATGCCCGCGTGCCCGCGCATCCCGATCACCAGCCGCGTGCGCCGGTACGCGGCGCGTATCTCGTCGTTCGTACGCTCGTACAGCGCCTCCACGGGCAGCGCTATCCCGTGCTCCCGGCGCAGGTCGTGCGCGAACTGCTCGTCCGCCGTCATGTGCGCCGCCACCCGCACGTCCACCCGCTCGCGCAGCGCGCGCACCGTCCGTGCCATCGCGTCCAGGAACCGCGGATAGCCGTCGCCGAAGCGCATCCCCGCCCGGTCGTACGCGCAGTTGACCAGCACCGTGTCGGCGCGCTCCACCGCGTCGTCGTCCCAGCCCGGCTGGAGCAGCCGCGTCAGGGTGGTCGGGCACGGCTGGTACGCGACCCGGTCGCGCAGCCGCTCCGGCAGCAGCTCGCGCACCCGCTCCACCGAGCCGCGGTTGCGCAGCCCGAAAAACGCGGACCGCTCCACCAGCGCCGCGAGGCTCTCGCGGAAGCGGCTGCGGCGGTAGGACTGGCCGGGGAAGACGTTGTAGCCGACGGCGAAGACGGCGAGCGGCACGTCGATACGGGCCAGCAGCTCGTCCGGGACGTTCCACTGCCAGGCGCTGTTGCCGTTCGGCCAGGTGTCGGGCAGGAACAGGCCGCCGCCGCCGACGACGAGGCCGCGGCGCGCGTTGACCTCCGCCAGCGCCTCCTCGTCGAAGAGCCGGTGCACGGGGACCGGGTGCCACCGGCGCGCGGAGGGGTCCGGGCCGAAGCAGAGCCGGACGGCCTCGGGGAGGACCTTGTCGCCGGCGTTCTCCTGGCCGGTGGCGTACGCGGCGGCGTGCGCGAGCTGCGTGGAGACCACGGACGCCGCGCCGTCGTGCGCCGCGAACTCCGGCAGCCCGTAGCCGCCCTGGAGCAGGGCCTTGCAGGTGCGGTTGGTCGGTTCGGCGTCCAGGCCCTCGCGCGCGTACTCCTTCGCCCGCCGCTCGTCGCCGCGCAGCCAGGCCAGCCGGGCGAGCTGGCTGAACGCCTTCGGCGCCAGCTCGGGGGTGGCGGCGGCGAGCAGGAGGTGGGTCTCGGCCTCGTCGTAGCGGGAGACGGCCATGAGCGCGGCGCCCATCGCGTCGTGGAAGCGCGGCTGGTCGGCCCGCGGGCGGGCGGCGGAGAGGGCCTCGACGGCCTCCTCGTACGCGCCGATCGCGCGCAGCGCGAGGGCGGTGCGGCGGGCCAGGTCGGGGGTGGGGCGCAGCCGGAGGAGCGGCGGGGCGTAGTGGAGGAGCAGCTCGGGGTGCTGGCGGTGGGCGGGGAGGGTGCAGTACGCGCGCCAGAACTGCTCGTCGGTCAGGTCGTGGCGGGCGCGGGCCGCGTCGGAGGGGTCGCGTATGACGGCGAGGTCGGCGGCCACGAGCCAGCGCGGGTGCAGTTCTATGACCTCGTCGTACGTGTCCTGCACGGCGCCGTCGCCGGTGGGGAGTTCGACGATCCGGGGGTGGAGCCGGCGGGCGGCGGCGAGGACGTCGTCCGGGAGGCCGTCGTGGCGGAGGAGGAAGTCCGCGCAGACGCCGGGGTTGGCGAGAGCGAGACTGCGGAGCAGGGCGGGCAGCCCGGCGGCGTCGGCGGGGTCGGCCCCGTCGGCGGCGCGCGTGGTGCCGGTCGCGTCCGTCCGGTCCGGCCCGTCGATCCGGCAGGCGAAGGCGACGCGGGGCGCCCGGCGGCGGGCGGGTGCGGCCGGTGCCGGTGCCGGGCCGGCGGCGCCGGGGGACCGGGGAGGGATCGCGGCCGTCGCGGGAGCGGTGGCCGCCGGGGCCGTCGGGGCCGCCGGCGCCGGGGCGGCGGTGGCCGCCGCGGCCGGGGCGTCGGGAGCGTCGGCGGGGGAGCGGGGCGCGGAACGGGTCATCGCAGGGCGGTCCTCGTCTTCGTACGGTCCTTCGCCCGGGACACGATCCAGCGGCGCTCCTCCGGCCGCAGCCGGCCGACGCCGTGGACGTCGAGCCGCGGGCTGACGTCGAGGTGGTCCAGCAGCCGCAGCACCGTGAACGCCGCGCTGGTCTCCGGCCCCCAGCCGCCGTCGCCGAGCAGCGCCGGGTCCTGCAGCGGGCGGCGCAGCGACACGTCGCCGAGCCCGTCCTGCGCGCCGGGCACCGCGCGGCGGGTCGCCTCCCGCCACGTCTCGCCGGGGTCGGCGAACACCAGCCGGACGCCGGCGGGCCGGTGCCACGACTCGGAGGCCAGCTCGGCGACGGCGTGCACGTCGGCGCGCTCGCCGCCGCGGAAGTCGTCGCAGCGGACGACGAGTTCGTAGTCGCCGGCCTCCTCGAACCGGCCGGGCCCGACGACGACGCAGGCGGTCTTCCCGGCCACGTGCGCGCGGAAGTCGGCGACGCCGACGGGGCGGGCGCCGGCGAGGAGCGGGTCGGCCATGCGGCCCTGGTCGAGGATGCGGCAGTACGCCCCGTACCGCCCGGCGAGTTCACGCACCCGCGGGTCCCCGGCCCCGTAGCGGCTCACCTGCTCGCCGACGTAGGCGGTGAACGCCTCCCGCACGGCGTCGGGCATCGCCTCCGCACCGACCGCCTCGGCGAACTCCCGCCCGGCGGCGGAGGGCTCGCGCGGGGCGGCGGGCTCGGTGTCGTCGGTAGGCGTGGCCGTTGCGCCCGCGACGGCCGTGGTCGTCGCCGTGCCCGAGGCCGGCGCTGCCGCGCCTCGCGCGTGTCCGCCGTCCGCGGCCCCCGCGCCGGCCCCCGCCCTGCCGGGCTCGGTGCCCGCCCCGCCGCCCGCCGGGCTCCCGGCCGCGGTGTCCTGCGGGAACAACCGCACCGCCGCCACCAGGCACTCCCGCTTCTCGCGCACCGCCGCCAGCAGCACCGGCGTCTCCGGGTGCGTGCTGCCCAGCGCCAGCTGCCGTTCGTACGCCTCCGTGGCCGCCCCCGCGCGGCCCAGCGCGTCCAGGGCGTGGGCGCGCAGCCGCCACGCGGCGCGGGACTTCGCGCGCAGCGCCAGCGCCTTGTCCGCCAGCTCCACCGCGAGCAGCAGCTCCCGCTCGCCGCCCGTCTCCACCGCCCGCTCGCCGACCCGCAGCAGCGTGTCGAACAGCTCCGTGCCCACCGCCTCGCGGCGCGGCGGCGGGGCGGTGCCGAGCAGCTCGCCGAGCGCCGCCACCAGGGCCGTACGGGCGGGGCCCGGGCCCACGCTGGGCGGCGGCCCGTCTGCGTCCTCGCCGGCCGTCAGCCCGGCCAGGTATCCGGTGCACACGCGGGCGCACTCCGCGAGCGCGAGGTCCTGTGCTGCCCTGGCCCGGCGGGACGGTCTGGATCGCGGAGTCTTCATCGTGCTCCCGGTGTCGTGCGACAGGGTGCGACTGTTCCGCAGCCGCGGACGCCGGAATCGGCCACGTGGCAGACGTGAGATGAACACTGCGCGAAGGTCAGGTCGCGGGCGCGGTGGACGGCGGCAGGGTAGGCCCGGCGGGCCTGCGGGTAGGGTCGGACGGGTGCCCGGCCGGTACGCGGCCGGAGCGCCGCGTGGCCGGGAGGCGAACGGCCGGACGGATCGAAGAGTCGACGAAGGGAACCGCCGTGGAGCAGCTGCCGCCCGAATTCCTCACCCCCGGCTCGTCGTCGTTCGCGGACTTCCTCGCCTCCTACGCCCCCGACCAGCTCCCCGCCAACCGCCGGCTGCCCGGCACCGGCTCCGCGGCGACCGACTTCCCGCACGGCACCACCATCGTCGCCGCCGCCTACGCCGACGGCGTCCTCCTCGCCGCCGACCGCCGCGTCACCCTGGGCAACGGCATGATCGCGCACCGGGACTTCGAGAAGCTCTTCCCGGCCGACGAGTTCTCCGCCGTCGGCATCGCCGGCTCCACCGGCATGGCCGAGGAGATGGTCCGCCTGCTGCGCCTGGAGCTGGAGCACTACGAGAAGATCGAGACCGTCCCGCTCTCCCTGGAGGGCAAGGCCAACCGGCTCGGAACCCTCATCCGCGACAACCTCGGCCCCGCCATGCAGGGCCTCGCCGTCGTGCCGCTCTTCGCCGGGTACGACCCGCGCAGCGGGGCCGCGCGGATCTACTCGTACGACATCACCGGCGGCCGGGCCGAGGAGCAGGGCTTCGCCGGCACCGGCTCGGGGTCGGTGTACGCGCGCGGGGCGCTGAAGAAGCTGTACCACGAGGGGATGGGCGAGGACGACACCGTGACGATGGCCGTGCAGGCGCTCTACGACGCGGCCGAGGACGACAGCGCCACCGGCGGCCCCGACGCCACGCGCCGTATCTACCCGCTGGTCTACACCGTCACCGAGGAGGGCTGCCGGCGGCTGCCGGAGGCCCGGGTGTCGGAGCTGTCGCTCGCCGTGCTGGAGGGCCGCCGCAGCCGCCCCGACGGCCCGAACGCCCCGCTGGCGTAACGGACTTCCGACCCGCCGACTTCCGCCCCGCCGACCTCCGGGCCGGCGTCACCCCCTCGGCGGCAGTCGCGCGATGTCCGACACCGGCCCCAGGTGGCGGAGCTTGTCGGGGTTGACCACGGAGCGGATCGCCAGCACCGCGCCGTCTGCCACGTCGAGTTCGAACACGCTGGCCACGCGCCCCTCCACGTCGTACATCACCGCGCCCGGCCGGCCGTTGACCCAGGCCAGGCGGAGGGAGACGCCCAGCCGCCGGGTCCGGCGGAACAGGCCGAGGACCAGCCGCAGGACGGGCTCCCGCCCGGTCGGCGGGTGCTCGACCACCTGTGTCTTGCCGCCGCCGTCCGCGTGCAGCACCACGTCGGGCGCGAGCAGGTCGAACAGCTCGTCCATGTCGCCGCCCGCGGCGGCCTCGAAGAACCGGCGGGCCAGCTCCTCGCCCTCCGCCTGCCGCGCCGGCGGCGGGGCGGCGTCCACCCGGGCCCCCGCGGCGAGGTGCCCCCGGGCGCGGGCGAAGATCTTCCGGCAGTTGACCTCGGACTTGCCGGTTATCCTCGCCACCTCCGGATAGCCGTAGCCGAAGACCTCGCGCAGCATGAACACCGCACGCTCCACCGGCGAGAGGGATTCCAGCAGCACGAGGAACGCCATGGACAGCGAGTCCGACAGCTCCGCGTACTCGGCGGGCCCCGGCCGGTCGGCGGGCACCACGACCGGCTCGGGCAGCCAGTCGCCCACGTACCGCTCCCGCCGCACCCGGGCCGAGCCCAGGTAGTTGATGCCGAGCCGCGTCACGGCAGTCGTCAGGTACGCCTTGGGATCGGCGATCTCGGTGCCCGCCCGGAGCGCCCGGGTCAGGCCGAGGAACGCGTCCTGCACGATGTCCTCGGAGTCGCCCACCGAGCCGGTCATCCCGTAGGCGATGGAGAACAGCAGCGGCCGATAGCCGGCGGTCGCCGGGCCCGCCTCGTCCCCGTCAGCCGACCCAGGCACGGAACCCCTCCCGCCAGCTCGCGTACCGCGGCGCCCAGCCCAGCTCCTTGCGCGCCTTCTCGTTCGACGACCCGCGCGCCTCGGTCATCTGCCCGAGGACGAACTCGCCGGCCAGCAGCCGCCCGAGCCGGGCGGACAGCCGCATCGGCGGCTTCGCGCCCGCGACCTCGGCGAGGTACGGCAGCCACTCCGCGACCGGCGCCGGCTCGTCGTCGACGACGTTGTACGCGCCGGGGGCGCCGGTCTCGACCGCGGCGAGGGTCGCGGCCGCGGCGTCGGCGATCTCGATGAACGACCAGATCCCGGTGCCGCCGCCGATCACCGGCAGCTGCCGCTTCTGTACGGCTTCCACCATGGGCTCCGAGGCGCCCTGCCCGTAGAACGTGCCGTAGCGCAGCACGATGCCCTCCGGTGCCCTGAGCGGCACGGTCTCGTCCACGTGCCTGACCGCCGCCAGCGTACGTGCCGCCGACGCGACGGCCGGCCGCGTGACGGTCGCGTCGTCCTCGGACTTCACCGGGCCGCCGGAGTGCTCGTAGACGAAGCTGTGGCCCTGCGCGACGACGCGGCGGGTGCCGGCCCGCTCCGCGGCGGCCAGCAGGTTGTCGGTGCCCCGGGTGCGGAGTTCGTTGGTGGCGGCGAACGCCTTGTCGACGTTGCGGAGGCTCCGCATGTCGGCCAGCGCGGTCATCTGGTGCACGACGACCTCCGGCGCCGCGGCGGCCACCGCCGCGAGCACCGCCTCGCGGTCCAGCCCGTCGAGCACCACCGGCTCCGCGCCCGCCGCGCGCAGCTGGGCGGCCTTGCCGGGCGACCGCGTGGTGGCGGTGACCTCGTGGCCCGACGCGATCAGCCCGGGTACGAGGTGCCGGCCCAGCGCGCCGGTGGCCCCGGTGACGAAGACTCGCATGATGATCTTCCCTTCCGTGGTGACAACCCCTGGAGACAGGGCAGCACCCGGATCTGTGACACCCGGCCGGGGCCGGGGCGTGCGGCGGTGCGGAAATGGGGGGGCGGCGTACGGCCCCGCGCAGGTACCGTGCGGACGGTGAGCGACCCCGACCTCTTCCCGCCCGGCCTGCCCGTCCTCACCGAGATGCGCCTGCACGCCTCCGGCCGCTCCTGGCTGGCGGAGCTGCCCGCCCTGGTGGAGAAGCTCCGCTCCCGCTGGTCGCTGCGCTTCGGCGCCCCGTTCCAGGGCGGCAGCTGCTCCTGGGTGGCGCCGGCGCGGCTGCCGGACGGCACCGACGCCGTGTTCAAGGTCACCTGGCCGCACCGCGAGGCGGCGGGGGAGGCCGAGGGCCTGCGCATCTGGGACGGCCACGGCGCCGTACGCCTCCTCGACCACGACCCCGCGCACCAGGCGCTGCTGCTCGAACGCTGCGCGCCCGGCACCGAACTCGGTGCGGCCGGCGGGCTCGGCGCCGAGCACCGGCTGCGGCTCGGCGCCGGCGTGCTGCGCGACCTGTGGAGCGTCCCCGTGCCGCGGGACTGCGGTCTGGAGCGGGTCGCCGACGTCTGCGCCGAGTGGGCGGACCTGGTCGAGGAGCGCATGGCCCGGCTGCGCCCCGGCTACGACCCCGGGCTGGTCGCCCACGGCGCCCGGCTGCTCCGCGAGCTTCCCGGGACCGCCGCCCGGCAGGTCGTCGTCCACGGCGACTTCAACCCCGGCAACGTCCTCGCCGCCGGGCGTCGCCCGTGGCTGGCCATCGACGCCAAGCCGATGACCGGCGACCCGGGCTACGACCCGTTTCCCCTGCTGGAGCAGATCGACGACCCGTTCGCGACCGCCGACCCGCACCGCACGCTCGCGACCCGCCTCGCGCTCCTCGCCGACGAGTTGGGCGAGGACGCGGGCCGGCTTGCGGCGTGGGCGGTGGCGCGCCGGGTGGAGACGGCCCTGTGGTCCGCGGAACACGACCGGGCGGAGGGCGGTGCCGGCGTCATGGCGGAGGCACGGCTCCTGGCGGACGCGGCGGGAGTGTAGAGGGCGGGACCGTAAGGCGAGGGAACGGCGCGGGACGACCCGGAACCTACGCCTCGAAGTCCCCGGACTTGACGCCGTCGACGAACGACTCCCAGGCGTCGGCGGTGAAGACCAGGGCGGGGCCGCGCGGGTCCTTGCTGTCGCGTACCGGGACCAGGGTGGCGTGGAATCCGTCCGCCACCTCAAGGCAGGCGGTCGCCAGGGAGTCGCTGTAACTGGTCTTGCGCCACCGGGCATCACTCAGGTCGAACCGGTCATTCCATGCGGTCATGCCCCGCAGTCTTTCGTCGGTGACCGGAGCGGGGCAAGGGAACGCCCCTTGGCCATACCGGCAGTCCGCCGCGGGGCGCCGGCGCGGCGCCGGAAGTCCGCCCACCCGCCCCGCGGGCGGGCGGAGAGTGGACGGATGCACCCGGTCGGGCGTGCCGGCGCACGAACCGGGTGCATCCGTCCGGCTTCAGTCGCCGCGGCGCCGCGGCTGCGGCGGGCGCGGCGGGCTCGGCTCAGACACCGGCGACGGACTGGATCCAGGAGCGGTACCGCGTGACGTTCGTGTACGCGGTGGTGGTCTGCCGGTCGCTGGTGGACGCGACGCCGACCTGGACGCCGTTCGCCATCATCGGACCGCCGGAGTCGCCGCCGGCCGTGATGCCGTCGCCGCGCCGGGCGCAGATGGCGTCGCCGCCGTAGGCGTCGCCGCAGCCGCCGGTGACGGTGACGTTGGCGACCTTCAGGTGCTGGGACTGGCAGTTGATCTCGGAGCCGCACTGCGAGGTGGCGCCCCAGCCGTAGACCTGCACGTTCTGGCCGACCGTCACCGAGCCGGGCTGGCCGAGCGTGGCGTACGTGGTGGAGACGGACCGGTCGAGCCGGACCAGCGCCAGGTCGGAGGAGTGGGTGTAGGTCTGCACACCGTTGGCCATGGTGCCGCCCGTGGTCTGGTCGAGGCTGCCGATGCGGAAGGTCAGCCCACCCCCGCCGACGCAGTGCTTGGCGGTGAGGATCCAGGTGGGCGCGATGATCGACGCGCTGCAGGTCTGCCGCCCGTCGGAGAACAGCCGCGCGGCCCAGGGGCCGCTCTGGGCGTGACCGCCACCGATGATCTTCGTGGAGGGCGGGCCGTCGGGTGTACGGACCTGCGCCGCCGCGCGGACGTCGGTGGCGCCGCCGGCGGACGTGTGGTCCGCGGCGACCGCTGTGCCACCGATGGTGAGGGCGGCCAGCAGGACGGCGACGAGTGTGGGGAGCGATCTGGTTATTCGCAAGGTTCCTCGTTTCCGAAGGCACGCGGGATCGGGTGGAGCCCGCGCGTGGAGGGCCGGGGAAGTACCGGTCGTCAGGATTCCGGAAACCTGGAGTTCGCGGCAATCACAACTTCCTATAACGCGCGGCGAGGGATGCCCCGGCCGGCGGAAAACGCCGCGCGGCGCACGGTCGCCGCGTGCTTGGCTGGTGCGCATGACCAAGCTGCTCCTCGACCGCGTCCTCGTCGTCGACGTCGAAGCCACCTGCTGGCAGGGCGCGCCGCCCGCCGGCATGAGCCCGGAGATCATCGAGGTCGGGCTCTGCGAGCTGGACGTGCCGACGGGCGAACGGGTCTCCCGGCGCTCGGTGATGGTGCGGCCCGAGCACTCCGCCGTCAGCGACTTCTGCACCCGGCTGACCACCATCACCCCCGAACAGGCCGCCGCCGGCGTGCCGTTCGCCGAGGCGTGCGGGCTGCTGCGGCGCGAGTACGGCGCGCGCCAACGGGTGTGGGCGAGCTGGGGGGACTACGACCGGCGGCAGTTCGAGCGGCAGTGCGCGGCCGGCGGCGTGTCGTACCCCTTCGGCAGCCGGCACGTGAACGCCAAGACGCTCTACTCGCTCGCCCACGGGCTCGGGCGCGAACTGGGGATGGCCGAGGCACTGGCGCACGCCGGGCGGGAGTTGGAGGGCACCCACCACCGCGGCGTCGACGACGCGTGGAACATCGCCGGGCTGCTGGCGGAGGTCCTGCGGGGCCGTCCGCGGACCGGCTGAGGGCCGTTCGCGGGCCGCCCCGCCGGCAACCGCGAAACCGGGCACGGCAGTTGGGTCGCCCCTGGCTCGATGAGGATGCGCCCGGGGGGATCGTGGCAGTACGCTGCCGTGATCGTGGAGCTGGGCGCGGAAGGCGGTACGGGCGTGGGTGCGGGCGGTCTTGAGCTGCCCCCGGCAGGCGGTCCCGAGGACGAGGGCCGCGGGGGTGCCGGCTCGACCGAGCCGCCGCCGGGCGCGCCGCCGCCCGGGACGGTGTCGCTGGCCCGGCCGATGGAGATCGGTGCGGAGATCGGCTGGGGCGAGGACGACTGGGACGAGGTACGCACCCGCGCGTCGCGCGCGGGCCGGGCGTACATCTGGCTGAACGTCGTCGAGCAGCGGCTGCGCTCCGTCGTCGCCTCGGTGCTGCGCCCCGTCTACGAGCCGGTGCACGGCGAGGAGTGGGTCGTCGCCGCGGCGGGGCCCGCGGGCCAGGAGTGGGTGCAGCGGGCCGTCGCGGTGCGGGAGGTCAGCCGGCGCAAGGGCTATCTGCTCGACCCGGCCGACGACAACGTCATCAGCTTCCTGACGCTGCCGCAGCTGCGCGAGCTGATGGTGCAGCACTGGCCGTGCTTCGAGCCGTACCTCGACGACCGGCGCGACCTCGAACTGGCGCTCGACGAGCTGGAGGTCGCCCGCAACGTCGTCTCCCGCAACCGCGCCCTGTCCGGCACCGTGCTGGCACAGGCCGAGCGCGCGGCGACCCGGCTGCTGCGCCTCCTCGGCGCCGACGACCGGCCGCCGTCGGCGGACCGGCTGCCGGTGGACGCGGTGGAGGACCTGGTCGGCGACCGCTACGCGGACGTGGTCGGCGTCCACCCGGACCGGGTGGGGCTGCAGCGGGCGCTGCCCGTGGAGGACCTCTTCGGCGGCGCCCGGCGGCTGGACGCGATCGGCATCGGGCTCAACCTGCTGGTGCAGAACTACTCCGGCCGCCGCCTCGGCCGGCTCGCGGAGGCCGGCTGCCGGATCCGGCTGCTGTTCCTCAACCCGGCGAGCAGCACGGTGCGCCGGCGCGAGCGCGAACTGGGCATGAAGCGGGGCGAGCTGGCGCGGGCGGTGGAGACGAACATCATCCACATGCGCCGGGTGCGCTCCCGCGTGCGGCCGTCCGGCGGCGACCTGGCGGGGGCGTTCGAGATCCGGGTCTTCGACGAGACGCCGCGGTTCACGGCTTACCTGATCAACGGCGACCGGCCGGACGGCCTCGGGGTCGTGCAGACCTACCTGCGGCGGGCGCGCGGGGCGGAGGCGCCGGCGCTGGTGCTGCGGGCGGCGCGGCGGGAGCTGGTGCACGGGGAGGGCGGCGGCGAGCCGGGGCTCTTCGAGGTGTACCGCGAGGAGTTCGAGAGCTTCTGGACGGACGCGCGGCCGGTCTCCTGACGGCCGCCGCACGCCCTCTTCGTACGCCCCCTTCGTACGCTCTTGGCGGGCCCGCAATAACCGGAATCTCCCGGTCCGGTATGTCAGTGGCGGGTGAGAGTGTGGAGTCACTGGCCACAAAGCAGGGAGGGCGCCCATGGGGTGGTACGGGGAGCTGCTGGTCGGCTTCGACCTGGAAACGACCGGGACGGACCCGGGGGAGGCGCGGATCGTCTCCGCCGCGGTCGTGGAGGCCGTCCGCGGCGTGCCGACGCGCAGGCGGGAGTGGCTGGCCGACCCCGGTGTTCCGGTGCCGCCGGAGACGACCGCGATCCACGGGATCACCGACGAGCGGGCGACGACCCACGGCCGGCCGGCGGCGGAGGTCGCGGACGAGGTGGCGGAGGTGCTGGCGGCCCACTGGTCGCGCGGCGTCCCCGTCGTGGCGTACAACGCCGCGTTCGATCTCACGCTGCTGGCCGCGGAGTTGCGCCGCCACGGGCTCGCGTCGATGCGCGAGCGGCTGGGCGGCGGGGAGGAGGGCCCGGTGATCGATCCGTACGCGATGGACAGGACGGTGGACCCGTTCCGGGAGGGCAAGAGGACGCTGGAGGCGGTCTGTGTGGAATACGGGGTGGTGCTCGGCCGCGCGCACGACGCCGCGGAGGACGCGCTCGCGGCGGTCCGGCTGGCGGTGGCGATAGCCGAGCGGTACGGGGACGTGGCGTCGACCGGCGCCTGGGAACTGCACCGCGGCCAGGCGGGCTGGCACGCGGAGCGGGCGGAGGGCTACCGAACGCTTGCCCGGGGTTCCACCCTTCGGGGTGGAGGTGTAGGGCATACCGGCGGTAGCGCCTCGGAGGGGTTCAGGGCATGGCTACTATCGCCTTGTCCGGCAACGGAGTTGTCGGACCTACCGCCGGACGGGCGGGACGTGAAGCCTGTGGAGACCACGTCAGACTTCCCCTCTCGGGGCAGCAGCGGTCGGTGAAGCAGGAACCCGAGGTGGCACCGCGGAGCGGTGCCGACCAGAATCGTTCGCCTTCAGGCGGATGAGGACGTCAACGCCAGTGGCTCCTGCACCAGACCCGCCGCCCCGGCGACGGAACCGGTGCCGGAGCGCGCTTCGGCGCGGCCGGGGGCCGTCGCGCTTGTCGGGCCGCGAGGCGGGTTGCACCGCCTCGCGGCCCGGGGCGCGTCCCCGCCCCGCCAGCCGCAGGCCTCAGCGCAGCGTCTCGTGGAGCGTCAGCCACTGCGCGGGCGTGGCGAACGCCACGACCGTGTCACGGGGGAGGCCCGCCGCGCGGAAGGCGGCCATCAGGCGGGCCGGCGGGTAGCCCGCGCGGCGCAGCGAGGCGAAGAGCGTGCCGCCCGCGCCGCCGAAGCCCGCCTCGACCATGCGGCGGTACGCCGCCTCCTCGCCCCGCGGCAGCAGCGGGCGCCGGCGGCGCTCGATCCGCAGCACCGCCGAGTCCACCCGCGGCACCGGCCGGAAGCACTCCCGCGGCACCCGCCCGCACAGCCGCCACTCGTGCCACGGCCACGTCCGCACGGTCAGCAGGCTCCAACGGCCGAAGTCCCCGGTCCGCTTGCGGGCGTACTCGAGCTGGGTGACGAACGTCGCCGAGTCGAGCCGCGGCGCGCGCAGGCACCAGTCCACGATCTCGGAGGTCCGGGCATAGGGCACGTTGCCCACCACCGCGAACGGCTCCCGCGGCGGCCGGGCGGTGAGGAAGTCCTGCCCCACGACGCTGACATGGGCGTGGGCCGCGAGGCGGGCGCGGAGCCCGGCGAGGAGCCGGCGGTCGATCTCGTAGGCGATCAGCTCCCGGCAGTGCGGTGCCAGCACCTCGGTCAGCGCCCCGGTGCCCGCGCCCACCTCGATGACGAGCCGGCCGTCCGGCTCCGGCGCCGCGATGCGCACCACGCGCTCGGCGACGGTCCGGCTGGCCAGGAAGTTCTGGGAGAGGGAGCGGGAGGGGGATCGGGAGCCGCGGCGGGTGCCGCGCCCGGGCTCGGCGCGGGCGCCGTCGCGGTCGCCGGCGCCGGCGGAACCGGGCGAGCTTCCGGGGGAGTTGCGCCCAGCGCCGCCCCGAGCGCTCCCGCGGGGGTCGCCCCGGCCCTCCTGCCGGGCGTCATCCCGGGCGTCGCCCCGGGTCTCGCCGCCCACCGCGGGGGACCCGCGGCGGCGGTTCGTGCGGGCGTTGCCGCCCGTGTTCGTACGGGCGTCGTCGGCACGACGGTTCGTATCGGAGTCCGCGCGCGCGTGCGCGCGTCGGTGAGAGCGGGCCACAGCCGGCCGTCCTTCCGGAAAGAAGTGCGTTCCTGGACTGGCGGATGGCCCTGGCCGGGCAGCGAGACGTCGGCCCTCGGCGGGGCACGCGGACGTGACGGGAAATGCCCGGCGGGCGCGCTCAGGGCGCGCGGATCGCGGGGGCTGCGACGGGGTCGCTCAGCGGAAATGCCGTCCCGGGCTGCCGGTCAGGGCGCCGGGACCACGCGGGGGCGATAGGGCACGAGGGAGAAGGCCGCATACCGCAGACCTGCGTGGCCACCGGTGCACAGACGGGTCATCCCGCCGATGCCCGCGCACGAGCAGCAGCCTGCCACGGCGTCTCCTTGCCTCGGATTGCCTCGGATGCAGTTCCGCGGCCACCATAGCCGCCCGCCCACCGCCCGCGCACCTCGGTTTTCCCGCCCCCGTCCCCGCCCCGTACCGCCCCCGCCGGCACCGACCCGTACCCCGGGCCCCCACGCTCGGTGCCGGTGCTGCTACGCTCCCGCTGGGCCGTACCCGGGAGCGAGATGACCACCGCTGCCTTTCCCACCCCCCTGCACCGCACGGTGCTCGAGGTGGTGCTGACCGAACTGCGCGCGGACCCCGACGTCCGCGGCATCCTGCTGTCCGGATCCCTCGCCCGCGGCACCGGCCGCCCCGACTCCGACCTCGACGTGCTCGTGGTCACCGCCCTCGACCCCGTGCGGCCGGCCCCCTGGCGCTCCCGGCGCCGCCCGCTGCCCGTCGACCTGATCCCCCGCACCGCCGAGCAGTGGCGCTCGCACTTCGCCCCGAACCGCGTCGGCGACGAGTCCTGGGGCTACGCCTTCCTCGACGGCGTCGCCCTGCACGACCCCGACGGCGCCGTCGCCCGCCTCACGGCAGACGCCGAGACCATCCACGCCGGCTACCGCACCCCCGCACCCGTCAAGGCGCACTACGCCACGCTCTGGGCGCACGTCGTACCCAAGATGCAGGCCGTGCGCCGGCGCGGCGACCCCGTGGAGACGGGGTGGGCGGCGGCCGTCATGACCAACGAGCTGATCCGCACCCTCTGGGCGGCCAACGACCTGCCCAACCCCTCCCTCGACCTCGGCACCTGCCAGCGCCACCTGGACGACCTCAAGGTCCCCGCGGGCGCCACCGATCTCCTGCGCGCCGTGCTGCGCGCGGCCCCGCGGGACGCGCTCCGGCTGCAACTGGCGCTGGTGGAGGACGTCCTGCCGCTGCTGGCCGCGCCTCAGACCGCGCAGCCGCCGCCGGGTGCGAAGGGCGGAGCATACCGGTAGCGGCCCCACCCGAGCGGGACGTGGGCGCTCCGGTTTCGCCACGCCCGGGCGGCACGGCAAGCTCCCCTCCATGGCATACGCATCCCCCTGGCGCGTGCCCGCCTTCCGACGGCTGTACGCCGCCACCGCCGCCGACCAGATCGGCATCCAGGTCGGCCATCTGGCCATACCGCTGGCGGCACTCGGCCTCGGTGCGAGCCCCGGTCAGATCGGCCTGCTGGCCGCGCTCGGCACCTCGGCGTACCTGCTGATCGGTCTGCCCTCCGGAGTGTGGGTGGACCGGCTCGGCTGTGTGCCGGTGCTGGTGGCCGCCGCACTGGCGCGGGTCGTGCTGCTCACCGCCGTACCGCTGGCCTGGTGGTTCGGCACGCTCACGCTCCCGTACCTGTACGCGGCCGTGCTGCTGGTCGGCTGCGCGACCGTGTTCTTCGACGTCGCCTCACACAGCTGCCTGCCCGCGGTGGTGGGGCGGGAGGCGCTGGTGCGGGCGAACGCGGGTGTCGTGAGCCTGTACGCGGTCGGCAGCATCGCCGGGCGCGGGGCGGGCGGGCTGCTGGTGGAGGTGCTGACCGCGCCGGTCGCGGTCGCGGCGCAGGGGGTGAGCCACCTGGCCGCGGCGGTGTCGCTCACCGGCATCCGGGGCGGCGCCGCACGCCGCAACCGGGCGGCGCCGGCCGCGTCCCGCCGGCTGGCCGCCGAGATGCTCGACGGGCTGCGGCACGTGCTGCGCAGCCGCGAGCTGCGCTCACTCGCGCTCGGCGCCGCCTGCGCCAACCTCGGGGCGCAGACCGTCAACACGATGGTCCCGGTGCTCTTCGTCCGCCAACTCGGGCTGCCTGCCTGGCTGCTGGGCGGCTACTGGGTGTGCTGCGGCGCCGCCATATTCGTCGGCGCCCGGCTCGCCCGGCCGCTCGCCGCCCGGTGGGGGTGCGGGTGGACGCTCGCCACCGCGGGGCTGTGCGTGGCGCCGGCGGCGCTGCTCGTACCGCTGCTGAGCCGGCCGCCGCTGCTGTGTGCGGCCGGGGCCGCGGGGATGGCGCTGGTGTCGGTGAAGATCGGCGTCGACAACGTGCTGGGGCTGAGCCTGCGGCAGGGGCTGACCCCGGACGCGCTGCTGGGCCGGATGAACGCCACCTTCCGGTTCCTGCTCATGGGGTCGGTCGCGCTGGGCTCTGCACTGTCCGGCGTGATCGGCGAGTTCGCGGGCGTGCGCGCGGCGCTGTGGACGGGGGCGGTGATCCTCGTGGTGGCGGCGCTGCCGCTGTACTTCTCGCCGGTACGCGCCCGCCGCCACCTCCCGGGCGCCCCCGTCCCCGAGCCGGACCCGGTCGCCTGACGCGCCCGCCCGGGGCCCGTGCCCCGTACGCCCCGGGCGGGCGAGCCGTGCGTTCCCGTCCCCGTGCGCTCCCGTGCCCGAACGCCCGTCCCCGAGCCTCCCCGTCCCGTAACGCCCCCGTCCTACGCCTCCTGCGGCACCAAATCCTTCCCTCCACCGCACCCTTCGCCGCCCCCTGCGACGCACACGGTGTCCGCCGCCGCACCGCCGGCCCCGTTCCCTCCGCCCTCCTCCGCGAACTGCGTCCGGTACAGCTCCTCGTACCGCCCGCCGGCCGCCAGCAGCTCCGGGTGCGTGCCCCGCTCCACGATCCGGCCCTCCTCCACCACCAGGATCTGGTCCGCGGCCCGCACCGTGGACAGCCGGTGCGCGATGACCACCGCCGTGCGCCCGGCCAGCGCCTCCGCCAGCGCCTCCTGCACCGCCGCCTCCGAGGTGGAGTCCAGGTGCGCGGTGGCCTCGTCGAGCACCACCACGCGCGGCTCCGCCAGCAGCAGCCGGGCGATCGTTAGCCGCTGCCGCTCGCCGCCCGACAGCCGGTAGCCGCGCTCGCCGACGACGGTGTCCAGGCCCTCCGGCAGCGCCGCGATCAGCTCGGCCAGCCGCGCCTTGCGCAGCGCGTCCCAGAGGTCCGCGTCGCTCGCGTCCGGCCGCGCCAACAGCAGGTTCTCGCGCACCGACTCGTGGAAGAGGTGCCCGTCCTGGGTGACCATGCCGAGCGTCGCCCGCACCGAGGCGGCGGACAGCTCGCGCACGTCCATGCCGCCGAGGCGCACCGTGCCGCCGTCCGTGTCGTACAGCCGCGGAATGAGCTGCGCGATGGTCGACTTCCCCGCGCCCGAGGAGCCGACGAGGGCGACCATCCGGCCTGGCTCCGCGCGGAACGACACCCCGTGCAGCACCTGCGCGCCGGCCTTGCCGTCCAGCACCGCGACCTCCTCCAGGGAGGCCAGCGACACCTTGTCGGCGGCCGGGTAGCCGAAGTCGACGCCGTCGAACTCCACCGCCACCGGCCCCGCCGGCACCTCCCGCGCGTCCGGCTTCTCGGCGACCAGCGGCTTCAGGTCCAGCACCTCGAAGACCCGCTCGAAGCTGACGAGCGCGCTCATCACCTCCACCCGCGCCCCCGCCAGCGAGGTCAGCGGCGCGTACAGGCGGGTGATGAGCAGGGCGAGGGCGACGACGGCACCGGCGTCGAGGCTGCCGCGGAGGGCGAAGAAGCCGCCGAGGCCGTAGACGAGGGCGAGGGCGAGCGCGGAGACGAGGGTGAGGGCGGTGATGAAGAGCGTCTGCGTCATCGCCGTACGGATCCCGATGTCCCGTACGCGCGCCGCCCGCTCCCGGAACTCCGCCGACTCCCGCTCCGGCCGCCCGTACAGCTTGACGAGCGTGGCGCCGGCCGCCGAGAACCGCTCGGTCATCTGGGTGCCCATCGCGGCGTTGTGGCCGGCGGCCTCCCGCTGCAGCCGGGCGAGCCGGGCGCCCATGCGGCGGGCGGGCAGCACGAAGACGGGGAGCAGCACGAGCGCGAGGAGGGTGATCTGCCAGGAGAGCCGCAGCATGACGGCGAGCGTGAGCAGCAGTGTCACCAGGTTGCCGACGACGCCGGACAGGGTGTTGCTGAACGCCCGCTGGGCGCCGAGCACGTCGTTGTTGAGCCGGCTGACCAGGGCGCCGGTGCGGGTGCGGGTGAAGAACGCGACGGGCATGCGCTGCACGTGGTCGTAGACGGCGGTACGGAGCTGGAGGATGAGCCCCTCGCCGATACGGGCCGACAGCCAGCGTGCCAGCAGCCCGAACCCGGCCTCGGCGACGGCGATGCCGGCGATCAGCAGCGCCAGCCTGACCACCCGGCCCTCGCCGTCGCCGCCGACGATCGCGTCCACGACCCGGCCGGCGAGCAGCGGCGTGGCCACGGCCAGGGCCGAGGTGATCACGCTGAGCAGCAGAAACCATCTCAACAGCCGCCGGTGCGGCTGGGCGAACCGCCAGATCCGCCCGAGCCCGGCCCGCGACAGCGGACGCTTGTCGCGCTGCGCGGTCACCGTGCTGTGGAGCGACTGCCAGGCGGTGGCCTGCATGTCCATCGGGTTCTCCCGTCTCGTGGTGCGCGGCCGGGTGCGACGGCCCGCACCGTAAAGCTAGAACGTGAACCATGGTTCAGCGCAACCGCGGACTGTCGGGGCCCGGGGGTGGATTGTGGGCGGCCCGGGGCGAGGCTACACAGATGGGCACCGCCCTTGCCCGCGGTAACGTCCGCCCGCACACCCCGCCCGGCACCCCGCCCGGAACCCGCCACCGTCCGGCCGAGTGTTCCCCGCTACCTCAGCGCGTTGCGGGGCCGGGCCAGACGGCTGAGGCGTCGTCGCGGTGCGGGCCGGGCAGCCGGATCGGGCGGACCGGAATCACGCGCTCGTGTCCTTCCGTCGTGGCCGTCCACGAGGTGGGGTGCCCGGAGTAGCACAGGGTCGTCAGGGCGAACACGCCGTCGGCGTAGACCTCGACGTACTCGCCGATGGTGAGGATGCGCAGGGTGGCGGCCGGGCTGGTCAGGACGGTCACGCGAAGCGGGGTCCCGTCGGGGCCGGTGACCCAGAGGTTCTTGCCGTCGCAGCCGACGGCGAGGGCGGGGCGGTCGCTGTCCGGTGTGTCGGTGCGCAGGGTGATCTCCACCGGCCCTGTGATGCCGACGTCGCCGACGGCGTGCAGGGTGGGGCGGTCGGTTTCCTCGCCGAGCCAGTCGTCCAGGCCGGGCCACCATTCCAGGCGGGGAGCCGAATCATTCTCCACCACAAGGGACTTCGGCTGGGCGAGCATGCCGCGGCAGCGGGCGCCGGTGTCGCTGAGACCGACGCGGCGGGGGGTGGTGTGCAGCACGACGCGGGAGCCGTCGGGCATGCCGATGACACGCGGGGCGTAGGCGTCGGTCGGCCCGAGAGGACCGCGCCTTGTCCAGGGGCCGCGCAGGGCCGGAGCGGTCCACGATTCGATGCCGCGGGTGGCGGCGACGGAGCCGAGCAGCAGCCAGCTGCCGTCGTCGAGGCGTTCCAGGACCGGGCACTCCAGCTCGTCGATGCCGCCGGGGGAGATGAGTGGCGGGTGGACGGTCCAGTGCTCCAGGTCGTCAGAGGTGGCCCAGCCGACGCAGCCGCCGGCTTCTGCCGGGAGGGACGCGTCGTTGGCGCAGATGACCATGACCCAGCCGTCTGATTCGTCATCGCGTACGACGAACGGGTCGCGCCAGCCCATGTGTTCGCCGGTGCGGTACCAGCGCGGGTCCGCCTCGGCGACCGGTCCGGTGCCGTGCCGGCGCCAGCCGGTGCCGTCGGTGCGGTCGGAGTACGCCAGCCCGACGGTCTGCAGGGGCCAGCCGCCGCGGGTCAGGCCGCTCACGCCGGTGTAGAACATCGCCATCCCGGCGCCGTGCCGAACGGGGTGCATGGTCCACACCGCCTGCTGGTCGAAGCGGCCGGGCAGACCGACCCCGAAAGCGGTGCCCTGCGGCTGCCAGCCGACCAGGTCGGTGGAGGTGGCCCGCCCGTAGGAGGTCTCCATCCACAGATGGTCGAACTCCGGTGTCCAGGGTCCCTGCAGGTGCAGAACCACGTACATGCCGTCCTCGTCGCGCAGGAGGGCGAAGTCGTTCACGCAGAGGCCGGGCGGGGCGTATCGCATGCACAGTTCCTGTCGCTCTACAGCGCCCAAACGTGTGCGCTGACATGTGACTGCCGATCGAGACCGTCGAGAATCCGCCCAAGTAAATATGAACTCAAACGCTTGCGCAACAGGGTCGCCGGGTCTACGGTCACGTCACTCACACCGACGTGAAACCAACGGGAGGAACCCGCCGTGACCGCCAGCATCACCGACGTCGCCCGTGCCGCCGGAGTCTCGGCGTCGACCGTGTCCCGCGCGCTGCGCGGCCGACCGGGGGTGTCGGAGGAGGTGCGGGCACAGATCGCGGCCGTCGCCGCCGAACTCGGCTACACCGCTTCCCGTTCCGCCTCCAGCCTGGCCAGTGGCCGCACTTACACCATCGGTGTGCTGGTGCCGTACGTCGGCCGCTGGTTCTTCGGCACAGTGGTGGACGCCGCCGAGCACGTCTTCAGCGCCGACGGGTACGACGTCCTCCTGTACAACCTGGGCTCCGCGGAGTCCCGCAAGCGCTTCTTCAGCAGGCTCCCGGTACGCAAGCGAGTGGACGCGGTGCTGACGCTTCTCATCCCCGACGACGAGGAGTCGGCCGCACTGCGGTCACTGGGGGTGCCGCTGGCCACCACCGTCGGCGGCGCCCGGCCCGGTTTCACCGTGGTCGGCATCGACGACCGGGCCGGCGCCGAGAGCGCCGTACGGCATCTGGTGAACCTCGGCCACCGCCGGATCGGCATGATCAGCGGGACCAGCGGTCCGCTGCACTGGACCACCCCTGTCGAGCGGCGCGGCGCCTACCTGGACGTACTGACCGACGCCGGGATAGAGCACGATGCGGCTCTGGAGGCGGACGGCGACTACACCGTCGAGGGCGGCGAGCGGGCCATGACCGAACTGCTGGCCGTCTCGCGCCCGCCGACCGCCGTGTTCGCGCAGTCCGACGAGATGGCGATGGGCGCGCTGCGCGCCCTGCGCCGCCATCGGCTGACGGTGCCGGACGACGTGTCCGTCGTCGGCTTCGACGACCACGACCTCGCCGACGTGGTCGGCCTGACCACCGTCGCCCAGCCGGTCGCCGACCAGGGCGCTGAGGCCGCCCGGCTGCTGTTGCGGCAGTTGAACGAGCCCGACGCCGAAGCCCCCGCGGAGCAGGTACAGATGCCCATCCGCCTCGTACTGCGCGAGACCACCGCTCCGCCGCGCCCGCGCGGCCCGCACTGACACCCCGAGCCCGACAGCCCCACGCCTGGAAAGCACGTCAGCCCCTGGAACCCTCGCCGCGGAGGCACAGCCATGAACCCACGCAGCAGAACGCACCACCACACCGTCCGGGCGGGCCTGGCCCTGGCCCCCTTGGTGGGGTTGGCCGCCTGCGGCTCGGGCGGGGGTACCGATGCCTCCGCCGAGTCCGGGAGCGGCAAGGGCACCATCAGCGTCTGGGCGCACCAGGGGCAGCAGAGCGAGGCCGATGCGCTGCAGGACGCGGTGAAGTCCTTCAACTCCTCGCAGAGCAAGATCAAGGTCGACCTGAAACTGATACCCGACCTTGACTACACCAAGACCATCACGGCCACCGACGCCGCCGAGCTGCCGGACGTACTGGAGTTCGACGGTCCGACCATGGCGAACTTCGTCTACAACGGAAAGCTCGCCCCGATCGACACGTACGTCTCCGCCGCGACCATGGACAACGCCACCGACGCGAACAAGGCCCAGGGCGAGATCGACGGCAAGCACTACGGGCTGGGCATGTTCGACTCTGGGCTCGGGATCTACGGCAACAAGAAGCTGCTCGACGCGGCCGGGGTGAAGTACCCCGAGGGCGAGTCCGACGACTGGACGGCAGCCGAGTTCACCGCGGCGCTCAAGGCACTGAAGGTCGAGGACTCCGACGGTAAGACCCTCGACCTCCAGGAGGCCAGCGGCCTGGCCAGCGAGTGGGGTACCTACGGCTTCGCCCCGATCGTCTGGTCCGCCGGCGGCTCCCTCCTCAAGGACGGCAAGGCAGAAGGCGCCCTCGACACCCCGGCCGTGGTCTCGGCCCTGAAGACCTTCCAGTCCTGGAAGACCTACGTCGACCCCAACACCGACGGCAACGCCTTCGCCAAGGGCCGCGTCGCCCTGAGCTGGGTCGGCCACTGGATGTACCCCGCATACAGCGAGGCCCTCGGCGACGACCTCGTCGTCCTTCCCCTGCCCGACTTCGGCAACGGCCCCAAGACCGGCCAGGGCTCCTGGGCCTGGGGCATAGGTGCCGGCACCAAGAACGCCAAGGCCGCCGGCGCGTTCCTGGACACCCTCCTGGACGATGCCAGCGTCACCGCCATGACCACCGCCAACGGGGCCGTGCCCGGCACCAGTACCGCGCTCGCCAAGAGCACCCTCTACAAGCAGGGCGGCCCGCTCCAGCTCTTCGCCGACCAGCTCGCCAAGCCCTGCGGCGCCAGCGACATCACCACATCCTGCGTCGCCGTCACCCGCCCGGTGACCGCCGGCTACCCCGTCATCACCGCAAAGTTCAGCGAAGCCCTGAACTCCATCTACGGCGGTGCCGACCCCAAGAACGCCTTGGAAGAAGCCGCCCGCGCCATCGACCAGGACTTCTCCGACAACGCCGGATACCAGATCCCGTAGAACCCGTCGGCCCGGGCGGGCGCGGCAGCAGCGCCCGCCCGCCGAGAACAGGACCCTCCCGTGAAATCCGTGGAACCCGCGCACGCCGCGCCGCCCGGCCCGGAGCAGGCCCTCTCCGCGACATCCGTGAAACCCGAGCGGTCGACGCGGTCAGCGCGGCGGGGCCGCAAGAACCGCGACTGGCTGCACGGACTGCTCATGTCCGCCCCGGCCGTCGTCGGGCTCATCGTCTTCGTCGGTGTGCCGTTCGGCTACGCCGTGGTGCTCTCCTTCTACAACGTCCGCCTCGGCTCCCCTCTCGCACCGTCCTTCTTCGGCATGGAGCAGTACCGGCGCCTGTTCACCGACCCGGACATGTCCGGCCCGTTCCTGCGGGCGCTGCTGAACAACCTGACCTTCGCCGCGGTCGTCGTACCGGTGCAGACGGCCCTGGCGCTCGGTCTGGCGATCCTGCTCAACCGCAAGCTGAAGGCGATCGGTCTGTTCCGGTCCCTGTTCTTCATGCCGGTGGTCTTCCCGATGGCGCTGGTCGCCGTGATCTGGCGGCTCATCCTCGCCCGCAGCGACCAGGGCATGCTCAACTCCGCACTGGACGCGGTGAGTTTCGGCAACTGGGGCGCCTTCGACTGGCTCGGTGACGGTGCCACCGCGATGGCCTCGATCATCGTGCTGTCCATCTGGCAGGGCGTCGGCTTCCAGATGGTCATCCTCCTGGCCGGCCTCCAGCAGATCCCGGGCGAACTCTACGAAGCCGCCCGGCTCGACCGCGCCGGTCGCTGGCAGCAGTTCCGCCACGTCACCCTGCCCGGCATCCGCGGCACCCTCGTCTTCGTCGCCATGCTCACGTCGGTGCTCTCCTTCCGGGTCTTCGACCAGGTCTACGTCCTCGTCCGCGGTGGCGGCCTCGACGAGGAGGCCACCCGCACCGTGATGTACCAGACCGTCACCACCGCCTTCGACCAGAACAACATCGGCCAGGCATCTGCGATGACCGTCGTCTTCTTCCTGATCGTCGTCGTCCTGACGCTCATCCAGCGCCGCGTCATCCGGCCCGGAAACGAGGACTGACCCATGGGCACGTTCCCTACGCCCCTGCGCCGCTTCATGGACTACGCCGTACTCAGTGTGCTTGCCTTCATCTTCGTTCTGCCCGTGATCTACCTGTTCCTGGGCAGCCTCAAGCCGTCCGACGAGGTCCTCGGCGGCCTCTCGGGTTTCCTCCCGACCAACTTGTCCCTTGACAACTACTCCGCCGTCCTCAGCAGCCTCAACTCCGACAGCACCGGCTACTTCTGGCGCTTCATGGGCGTCTCCCTGCTGCTCGCGTTCGTGGTGGTGACGGGGGGCCTGTTCGTCAACTCGATGGCCGCGTACGGGCTGTCACGGCTGAAGTGGCGCGGCCGGGAAGGCGTCTTCACCCTCATCCTGCTGCTGATGCTGGTCCCGTTCGAGTCGGTGGCCGTGCCGCTCTTCTACATGTTCAACGACCAGCGCAACACCCTCTACATCCTGGCTCTCCCGTTCATCGCCAACGCCTTCTCGGTCTACCAGTTCCACACGTTCTTCCGCTCGATCCCGCTGAGCATCGACGAAGCCGCCCGCATGGACGGCGCCGGCCCCTGGCGTACCTTCTTCGCGATCATCGTCCCCATGTCGAAGCCGGCCTTCGCCTCCGTGGCGATCCTGACCTTCCTCATCCAGTGGGGCTCGTTCCTGTGGCCGGTGCTGATGGTCTCCGATCCGTCGGTCCGCCCCCTGCCGCTGGAAATGAGTGTCTTCCAGGGCCAGCAGCCCCCGGAATGGGGCCAGATCCTCGCCTTCGGCGTCCTCCTGGTCCTGCCCGTCCTGGTGGTCTTCGCCTTCTTCCAACGCTGGTTCGTCCAGGGAGTCGCCAGCTCCGCCGTCAAGGGCTGATCGTGTCGGCCGGTCCCGGGTGCCGGGTGCCGATGGGGCGTCGTAGAGAATCCGCGAGGGCGGTCCGTCAGCGGGAGAAGGTGGCGCCCCAGGTGGCGGGTCCGACGATGCCGTCGACGTCGAGGCCGTGCTTCGACTGGAAGTTCCGGCATGCGGCGTCGGAGTTGGGGCCGTAGGCGCCGTCCGCGGTGAGGCTGTAGCCGTGGGCGATGTTCATCTGGTTCTGCCAGGTGGCCACACTCGCGTGGTTGAAGGTCGGCGGCTGGCGGAAGTTGACGCCGGGGTGCGGCAGCGGGCCGCCGCCCGGGTTCGTCGCGCCGTTGAGCACGCCGTTCGCGTACAGGTTCCCCGGGCAGCCGGTGCTCAGGTGGTCACGGTGGCCGCAGATGGCCCGGGCCGCGCCGCCTTGTGTGCGCAGGCGGTTGACAGCGTAGCGGAAGGCGCTGATCAGGCCGGTGGTGATGGTGTCGTAGTTGCTCGCGGTCCCGCCGACGAGGCCGCAGACGGCGTACCAGTTCTGGTTGCCCGGGGTGGTGCCGTTTGCCGCTGTGCGGCGGTTCTCGCCGCGGCCCTGGAACACGTAGTCGTGGACGCACACCAGGTGGCTGTACGCGATGTCGTCCCAGCCGTTGCCGTCCATGTGGTGGTTCTGGATCCCGCGCACCTGTGCCGCGCAGTCGGCGTGGTTCCCGCGGGCGACGCGGACGCCGTCGACGTGGTGGACGGTGACCCCGCCGTGCTGCGGGGTGATGCTGCCGCTGGTGCTCCGCGGCGGGCGCGCGCCCCACGCGGACCGGGTGACGAACGTGGTCATCGGGCCCTCCGTCCGGACAGCGCGCAGTCGACGGTGGCGTTGAGGGGCTCCGTCTGTGCGTGGCGTAGGCCGCCGGAGGGGTGGACCGCGCCGGGGTGGTCGGGGCGGTTCACGATCGGCAGCTCGCGCGGGTCCGCGGCGAAGGCGTGACCGGAGCAGATCACCGGTGCGGCGGCCGCGGTAGCCGCGGCTATTCCCAGGAAGCCACGACGGGATGGTCGGTACGACATGTCGTCTCCAGACGGTTGTGGGTTTCGGGCGCTGCCTTGTGCGGATCTCCGTGTTCTCACGTGCGGGCGCACGCCAGGAGTACAGGACACCGGTAGCGCCGCGGTTGCGCCGTAGCCGTGGCTACGCGGCAGGCACGGGATCCCGGGAACACATCGCTCAGGTCACCGAGTCACCGCTGCGGCAACCGCCCCGACCGACTGTCCCGGCCCGGATCAAGCGCTCAGACGTGGCCGCGCCGGCGGGGTCAGCGGGCCGTCAGCAGATAGCGGGTGTGTCCGAAGCCCAGCTGGTCGCCCGGCCGGACCGGCGCCTCGCCCGTCAGCCGGCGGCCGTTGATGAACGTCCCGTTCGTCGAGCCGAGGTCCCGCAGCAGCCACACCCCGCTCGCGCAGCGCAGCTCCGCGTGCATCCGCGAGACGGTCTCCTCCATCAGCCGCAGCCCGTTGCGCGGATCCCGCCCTATACGCAGCGGGAACGCGCCCGGCGCCGGCAGCATCAGCGGCGGTAGCCGCTCCGCCTGCCACGCCTGCTTCACCCGCACGCCGAGCGACGACGCCTTGGCGACCGTGCCGAGGATCGCCCGCGTCAACCGCCCCTCCCGCGGCGGCAGATCGGCCGTCAGCGCCACCAGCTGCTCGTGCGAGTGGGCGGCGAAGGCCAGCTCCATCCGGGCCAGGAACGTGTCCTGCGACAGCCGGCCCTCCGCCGCGCCGTCGCGCAGCAACTCGATGGCCCTGTCCCGTTCTTCGTCGGACACGCGAGGGGTCCCCGCCGGGTACACGGGGAAGGCGGAAGACGTGGGGTGGTCGGAGCCGGACACCTTCGAATTGTCGGGCTGGGCGGCTGCGGGTGTCCAGTACGCTTCCGTTCCCGTACGGACCCGTGACAAATGATCGACACGCCGCCGCGCCCCGTCGGACAGGGCCTAGGGTCGGGTCATGCGCACACCCCGCCGCGCGGCCCGGCTCGCCCTCCTCGACTCCACCGGCGCGATCTTCATGTTCCGCTACGACGACGTGGAGGCCGGCATCCACTGGGCCACGCCCGGCGGCGGCCTGGACCCCGACGAGAGCCCCCGCGCGGGTGCGGTGCGGGAGCTGCACGAGGAGACCGGCTGGACGGACGTCGAGGCCGGGGAGCTACTGTGCACCTGGGTCCACGACTTCACCCGGCAGGGCGTCCCGGTGCGCCAGCACGAGCACATCTACCTGGCCGCCGGGCCGCGCCGCGAGCCGACCCCCGAGGCGGTCGCCCGGCATCCGGCGGACCGGATCCTCGGCTGGCGCTGGTGGCCGCCGGAGGAGGTGGCGGAGCCGTACGAGCCGCTGTGGCCCCCGCCGCTGGCCCGCCTCCTCGCCGGTCGCGGCGGCGGGCCGGTGGACCTCGGCTACCTGCCCGTCGCCCCCTCGCACCGCGCGTAGCGGCGGATACCCGCTATCCGGCGTCCCGGGTGAGGACGAAGTCGCGCTCCCGCACCGACGTCCCGTCCGGCGTGCCGCGCAGAATCCAGTAGCCGGACTCCTCGGGCGGCTCGCCCGCGCGGAACGTGCCGACCACGAGGTCGTCGTACCCGTCCGTGTCGAGGTCGGCGAGGTCCAGCTGCCAGCCGAAGAAGTGGTCCGCGTTCGGGCGCCCGCGGCGCTCCGCCCCCAGATCCTGCGGCACGACGACCTGCGCGCCGTCCGCGTCGAGGCCGTCGGCGCCGCCCAGGGCGACCGTGACCTTGCCCTCCCCGCCGCTCGCGGAGTGGGACGTGGCGAGGTCGTCCGTCCCGTCGCCGTTCACGTCGCCGACGACGTACCCCAGGTCGACCTGCCGGTCCAGCTCGGCGTCGCCGCGGCCGCCCCCCGGGCCCGCCGGGCTGCCGTAGGTGACGACGGCGCGGTCCTCCTCCTGCCGGGCGACGATGTCGTCCGTCCCGTCGTCGTCGAAGTCGCCGGACACGAGCGGAACGGCGGCGTCGCTCAGTGCGGGGGACCCGGAGAGGGCGCCCGGCACAGCGCCGGCGAGCCGCAGCCCTTCGGGCGTGCCGCGGTAGTACGCCACGTCGAGGACGCCGTCCGGCATGTCCTCCTCGAAGCGCACGTCCTCCTCGCCGTAGTTGGCCCTGGCGACCAGGTCGTCGCGGCCGTCGCCGTCGAAGTCGCCGGTGACCACCTCGTTGATCGACGCCCAGCCGTCGGAGCCCACGTCGATGTCCGCCGTCGAGCGCGGCTTCGCGCCGGCGCGGGAGAGGGGGCCGCGTAGCACGGTGGCGGGCTGGGCGCGGCGGTTGTATTCGGCGCCCTCGTGGCCGGCGAGGGTCAGCAGGTCGAGGGTGCCGTCGCCGTCGAAGTCGGCCACGGCGGTGGCCGGGTCGGCGTCCCGGGGCAGGTCGGTGGCGGCCACGGGTCCTTCGGGGCCGCCCCACACGATGCGCTGCTTCCCGGAGTCGGAGCCGTCCGGGCCCCGTACCCCGCGGACGAGGACGTCGGCGTAGCCGTCGTCGTCGAGGTCCCCGGTGAGCTGCGCGGAGTAGTCGTGGCCCACGGGGAACTGCGGCAGCGGGCCGTGCGGCGGATAGCACCCGGAGAGGGGGAAGGCGGCCGACGGGTCCGGGCCGCCGTCCGCGGCGCGGAGCACGAAGCGGTTGCTGCGCCACGACGTGCCGCTCTTGTACCAGCCGTTGAGGACCGCGTCGGCGTGCCCGTCGCCGTCCACGTCGTCTTCAACGGGCCCGCCGGCCCGTTCGGAGGCGCCGCCGCCCTGGCCGGAGGCGTACGTGCACGCGGCCGGCCTGCGGGCATCGCCCCCGCCGCCGCCGTCATCGCCTCCGTCGTCGCCGCCGCAGCCGGCGGCCAGCAGGGCGGCCGGGAGCACGACGGCCGCGAGTATCCGTCCCGATGCGGTGAGGTACATGGCGCACGAGTCTGCGGCGTGCAGCGCACGGGCGCATAACGGTGCGGTCAGGGTCCCGTTCCAGCCCGTACGGCCCGGGCCCGCGCCCCGCTCAGTGCTCCACCGCCAGCCGGATCCCCAGCGCCACCAGCACCGTGCCGGACACCTGCTCCAGCCGCTTGCGCACGCCCGCCCGCGACAGCACACCCTTCAGCCGCCCCACGAACCACACGTACATCGCGTACCAACCCACCTCGTACACCGCCCAAAGCGCGGCGAACGCCACCGTCGTCGTCGGCTGCGGCGCCGACGCCGGCACGAACTGCGGCAGGAAAGACATCGCGAAGACGCCCACTTTCGGGTTGGCCAGGTTCAGCAGCAGCCCCGCGCGGTACGCGCGCCACGACGTGACCTCCTCCGCCGCCCGGTCCGCGAACTCCGCCGCCGTCCCCCGCCGCGCCGCGCGCAGCGCCTGCACCCCGAACCAGACCAGCACCGCCGCGCCGACCCAGCGCATCACGTCGTACGCCAGCTGCGAGGCCGCCAGCAGCGCCGTGAGGCCGAACGCGGCGACGGCGCCCCACAGGAAGACGCCCGTCTCGTTGCCGAGGACGGTCATCATCCCCGCGCGGCGGCCGCGCATGGAGTTGCGGATGATCAGGACCGTGCTGGGGCCGGGCGTGGCGGCGATCAGCGTGCAGGCCCCCAGGAAGGCGAGGAGAGTCGCGAGCATGCGCGCCATCATGGCCCGGGCGAAACGGAGGCGCCATCGGATTAACGCACCCCTTCCGGCCTGGACAGCGTGCGGCGCCACCCAGCAGTCTGGTGCGCGTGAACTCCCCGGTAACGACCGTGCTGATGCCCGTCGTCCTCGCCGTCATCATGTACGGCCTCGGCCTGGGCCTCACGCTCGCCGACTTCCGGCGCGTACGGCACCACCCCCGCGCCGTCGCCGCGGCGCTGGTGTGCCAGGTGCTGCTGCTGCCCGCCGCCTGCTTCGGGCTGGTGCTGGCCTTCGACCTGGCGCCCGTGTACGCGGTGGGGATGATGCTGCTGGCCGCCTCGCCGGGCGGCGCCATCGCCAACTACTACAGCCGGCTCTTCGGCGGCGACGTCGCCCTCAACATCACGCTCACCGCCGTCAACTCCGCTCTGTCGCTGTTCTCCCTGCCGCTGATCGTCAACTTCTCGCTGGAGTACTTCGACGTCGGCCGCGACAACCTGGGCCTGAACTACGACAAGATCCTCCAGGTCTTCGCCATCGTGCTGATCCCCGTCGGGCTCGGCATGCTGACCCGGGCCCGCGCCCCGCGGGTCCGGGAGCGCATCGACCGGCCGGTCCGGGTGGCGTCCCTGTTCGGCCTCTTCCTGGTGATCGTCGGCGTGGCCGTGGTCGAGCGGGACCGGATCACCGACTCGTTCGTGGACCTCGGGCCGATCACGTTCCTGTTCACCCTGGTCTCGCTGGCCGTCGGCTACGGCGCCACCCGGCTGGTGCGCGCGGCGCATCCGCAGGCCGTGGCGTGCTGCTTCGAGATCGGGATGCACAACGTGGGGCTGGCCATGACCATCGCGATCAGCCCCACGCTGCTGGACAGCACCGAGATGGCCATGCCCGGCGCGGTGTACGCCGTCCTCAGCTACGTCGCCGCCACCGCCGCGGGGTACGCGCTGCGGGCGATCAGCCCGGAGGGCGGGGCACGTCGTCCGGCCCCAGTTCGCCCGTCGAGCGGTGACCCGACAGTCCCAGGGTGAGGTCGAGGTCGGCGAGCAGGCTGCGGAGCACGTGCGCCACGCCCTCCTCGCCGCCGTGGGCGAGCCCGTAGGCGTACGGCCTGCCGTACAGCACCGCACGCGCGCCCAGCGCGAGGGCCTTGAGCACGTCGGCCCCGGTGCGTACCCCCGAGTCGAAGAGCACCTCGACCCGGTCGCCGACCGCCGCCGCGATCTCCGGCAGCACGTCGAGTGCGGCGACGGCGCCGTCGACCTGCCGGCCGCCGTGGTTGGAGACGACGACGCCGTCCATGCCGGCGTCCGCGGCCCGGCGGGCGTCGGCCACGTGCTGGATGCCCTTGAGCAGGATCGGCCCGTCCCAGTGCGCCCGCAGGAACGGCAGCCGGTCCCACGTCCGGTCCGTGCCCGTGAACATCGGCACCCAGCGCAGCACCGCCGCCCCCAGGTCCTCCTCCGGCGGCTTCGCCAGGCCCGCGCGGAAGGCCGGGTCGGAGAAGGCAACCGCGGTGCCGACGCCGCGGATGAACGGCAGGTACGCGGCGTCGAGGTCGTGCGGGCGCCAGGCCAGCGTCCAGGTGTCGAGGGTGACGACGAGGGCGGTGAAGCCCGCGGCGCGGGCGCGCGCCAGGATGCTGGCGCACACCTCGTCGTCGTTCGGCCAGTACAGCTGGTACCAGCGCGGGCCCGCGCCGCTCGCCTCCGCGACCTCCTCGATGGAGTACGAGGAGGCCGTGGACATCACCATCGGGACCCCGAGGGCGGCGGCGGCGCGGGCCGTGGCCCGCTCGCCGTCGGGGTGCAGGATCGACTGCACCCCGACGGGCGCCAGCAGGACGGGCGCGGGGAGCGCGGAGCCCAGCACGGTGGTGGCCAGGCTCCGCTCGGTGGCGCCGCTCAGCATGCGCGGGACGAGGCGGACCCGGTCGAACGCCTCCCGGTTGGCCCGGGCGGTGGCGCCCGAGCCGGCCGCGCCCGCGACGTACCAGAACGGACCGTCCGCCAGCCGCTCGCGCGCGGACTGCTCCAGCGCGGTGAGGTCGGTGGTGAACGGCGGCACCTTGTCGGCCAGGCCGTTCAGGTAGATCTCGCTCTGGTAGTTGCCGAACGGCAGGTTCATCGGCGGCTCCCTTCGACCAACGGAGAGTGTGCGGGAACCGGCGGCACGACGCTACCCGTCGGTGCCGGCCGCGGCTCGTCGTGCTCCAGGTCGGGCAGCCAGCGCAGCGCCTTCGGGAAGTGCCAGTTGCGCTCGCCGAGCAGCGACATCACCGCGGGAAGCAGCACGCCGCGGATGATCGTCGCGTCGATCAGGACCGCCGTCGCGAGGCCCACGCCCATCTGCTTCATGGACTGCATCGACAGCGTGCCGAAGATCGAGAACACCGCGACCATGATGACGGCCGCGCTGGTCACCACGCCCGCGGTGGTGATCACACCGTGCGAGATGGCGTCCGCGGTGCCGCGGCCCTGGGCCCGCGCCTCCTTGATCCGGGAGACCACGAACACGTGGTAGTCCATGCTCAGCCCGAAGAGGATGACGAAGAGGAACAGCGGCAGCCAGGCGACGATCGCCCCGACGCCCTCGGCGCCCACCAGGCCCGCGCCCCAGCCGTGCTGGAAGACCATGGTCAGCACGCCGTACGCCGCGCCCACCGACAGCAGGTTGAGCAGGATCGAGGTGATCGCGATCGTCAGCGACCGGAAGGCCATCAGCATCAGCAGGAAGGCGAAGGCCACCACGAAGATGAAGACCGGCACCACCGCGCCGACCAGCTGGTCGTTGAAGTCCTTGCTCCCGGCCACCTGGCCGCCGACCGGCGCCTCGACGCCGTCCACCGCCTCCAGCGTCACCGGCCGGATCTCGTCGCGGAGCAGGCTGAGGCTCTTCTCGGCCTTGTCCTGGTCGGAGCCGCCGACCAGGGGCACCTCGATGATGGCCACGTTCTTGTCGTCGTGGACCTGGATGTCGATCGGGCCCTTCGACGCGCCGGTGTCGAGCGCCTGCTCCTCGAAGTCGACGATGGCCTTGCGGACCTCGGGCGCGTTGATGTCGTCGGCCCTGACCACCACCTCGGCGGGGTCGGAGCCGCCGGGGAACGCCTCGTTGACCCGGTCGTAGGTCTGCACGATCGGCAACGAGTCGCCGAACTCCTGGTCCAGCGTGAGGTTCGCCGTGTTCATCCCGAGCGCCGGCAGGGCGATCGCCGCCAGCGCGCCCGTGGCCACCACCACCGCCACCTTCGGGCGGCGCAGCACCCGCGTCAGCACGGCCCGCCACACCCGGCTCTCGCCGCCGGCGTTGGACCGGCCCCGCTTCAGCCGGGCCAGGAACGGCACCCGGCCCTTCTCGACCCGCTCGCCGAGCAGCGACAGCATCGCCGGCAGCACGGTGACCGAGCCGACCATGGCCACCGCGACCACCATCAGCGACGCCACGCCCATCGCCTCGAAGTCGGCGAGGCCGGTGAAGAGCATGCCGCACATCGCGACGATGACCGTGATCCCGGAGACCAGCACCGCGCGCCCGGAGGTGGCGGCGGCGATCTCCAGCGCGGTACGCGCGTCCCGGCCCTTGGCCCGCTCCTCGCGTTCGCGGCGCAGGTAGAACAGGCAGTAGTCGACGCCGACGGCCAGCCCCACCAGCAGCATCACCGAGTCCGCGACGTCGCTCATCGGCTGGACGTGGCTGACCACGCCCATGAGGCCCATCGTGGCCACGATCGCGGTCAGCGCCAGCACCACCGGCAGCAGCGCGGCCACGAACGCGCCGAAGACGATCAGCAGGATGCCGAAGGCGATCGGCACCGCCGAGTACTCCGCCTTCTTGAAGTCCTCGCCGAACGCGTCGTCGAAGGTCTTCTCCATGCTGGCGCCGCCGATCTCCTCGACCAGCAGCCCCTGCGACCTGTGTTCCTCCTGGACCTTCGCGACGGCGTCGGTCACCGGCTCCACCCGGTCGGCCGCGGTCTCCGGGTCGCCCTTCATCCGGAACTGCACCAGCGCGGAGCGCCCGTCCTCGGAGATCGTGTCGCTGTCGTACGGCGAGACGACGTCCGCCACCTCGCCGGTGCCCTGCACGGCCCGTACGACGTCCTCGACGGCCGTACGGAACTCGCCGGCCGACGCCTTCAGCGCGCCGTCCGGCGACTGGACGAGCACGCTCTCCCCGACCGGCTCGTCCACCCCCGCGTCCTCAAGGATCTTCGCGGACCGCCCGGTCTCGCCCGGGACCTCCTCGCTGTCGCTGACCTCCGCCCGCCCCGCCGCCGAGCCGGCGACGGTCGCCAATACCACGAACAACACCCAGACACCCACCGCGGCCCAGCGGTGGGTGACGCTCCAGCCGCCGACGGCCGCGGCGACGCCCTGCCGCCGCCTCGTATGCCCTGGCGTCCTCGGTGCCCCCATCGTCGCTCTCCCTCGTCGCGCGGCGGCGGCACACTGCCCCCACCTGCCGATACGACGCTAGAGAAGCGCGGCTGAGGTCCCCATCGTGCTGGCTGGTGAACCCGGTGGCGCTCAGCTCCACCGAAAGTACGGGGGATAACCCCACCCCGGAGGAGTCATGTCCCTTACACGCACATCACCGGGGGCAGTTCCGGGACCTGTTCTGCGGCCCGGAACGGCCCCCGGTGCGCGCGGGGAACAGCTCGTGCTCAGCGCGTGACGAGCAGTCCCCGGTTGCGCAGTACGCGGCGTTCCATCGGGCCGAAGACCAGTAGTTCGATGGCGACGCCGACGATGAGGATCAGCAGGATCGCGTTGAGCACGATCGCCATGTCCTGGTAGCCGCGGCCGGTCTCCAGCAACTGGCCCAGGCCCACCCCGAGATCGGGGGAGGTGGCGATGATCTCCGCGGCCATCAGGGACCGCCAGGAGAACGCCCAGCCCTGCTTGAGCCCGGCGAGGTAGCCGGGCAGCGCCGCCGGCAGCAGCACGTGCCGTACGCCGTGCAGGCCGGTGGCGCCGATGACCTGGCCGGCGCGTAGGTACAGGGGCGGGATCTGGCCGATGCCGGAGACCAGCCCGTTGGCGATCGACGGGACGGCGCCGAGCAGCACCACCGCGTAGATCATCGACGGGGTGAGGCCGAACCAGATGATCGCGGCCGGCACCCAGGCCACCGACGGCAGCGACTGCAGCCCGGTGAGGATCGGGCCGATCGCGGCGCGCACGAACGGCACCTTGGCGACGATCAGTCCGAGCGGGGTGCCGATGGCGATGGCGATGAGGAAGCCGAGCACGCCGCGGGACAGGCTCGTCCAGATGGTCTCGAAGAGCGTGCCCTCGTACCACTGGTCGGCGAACGCGTCCCAGACCTGGCCGGGGCCCGGGAGCTGGTAGTCGGGCTTGACCTCCAGCACGTACAGCAGCTGCCAGACGGCCAGCACCAGCGCGATCGCGATGATCGGCGGCAGCACCTTCTGCAGCAGCACCTGCCGCAGCGGGGTGCGCGACGCGGTGTGGGTGTCGAGGGCGTCGAGGCCGGCTTCGAGCCCGGCGAGGCCGGGGGCGGAGTCCTCGCCGCTCTTGGTCTCAGTGCTTGCCATGGCGGCGGATCTCCTCTCGCAGCTCTTCGGTGATCTCCAGCGACAGGTTGGCCACTTCGGTGTCCTCGATCCGGCGCGGCTGCGGGATGTCGATGGCCCACTCCCGGGCGATGCGCCCGGGGCGCGAGGACATGAGGATGACGCGCTCGGCGAGCTTGACGGCCTCGCGCACGTTGTGGGTGACGAAGAGCACGGAGACCTTCGTCTCCGTCCAAATGCGGGTCAGCTCGTCGTGCAGCACGTCGCGGGTGATGGCGTCGAGCGCGGCGAACGGCTCGTCCATCAGCAGCACCCTGCTGTCCTGGGCGAGCGAGCGGGCCAGCGCGACGCGCTGGCGCATGCCGCCGGACAGCTCGTGCACCCGCTTGCCGTACGCGCCGGCCAGCCGGACGAGTTCGAGCAGGCGCTCCGCCTCGCCGCGGCGCTCGGCCTTGGGCAGGCCGCGCATCTTCAGCGCCAGCTCGATGTTCTTGCCCGCGGTCAGCCACGGGAACAGCGCGTGCTCCTGGAACATCAGCGCCGGGCGCTGCGCGCCGGGTATCTCGATGGTCCCGGCGGACGGGGCGTCGAGGCCGGCGACCAGGTTGAGCAGGGTGGACTTGCCGCACCCGGACGCGCCGAGCAGCGTGACGAACTCGCCCGGCGCGACGTCGACGCTGATGTCGTCGAGGACCAGCAGCCGTTCGCCGGGGCGGCCGAAGGACTTGGACACGTGCGTGATGCGGGCCGCGGGCCCGGCCCCGGCCTGCGCGGAGCCGGCCGGGGCGTCGTCGGTGATGGCGGTGGACATCTCTTGCACCTCCCGGAGGTGAGGCGGGCAGAACTACTCGACGCCGAGGCCGGCGTCGTCGACGGCGGGCCGGCCCTCGCTCTTGAGCACCTCGTTGAGGATGGACAGGTCGTAGATGCCGTCGGTCTTCGCCTCGTCGAGCAGCCCCGACGTGACGCTGTGGTCGGCCTGTTCGCCGAGGGTGGTGGCGAGGGGGTCGTCGGTGACCTCGATCTCGCCGAACGCGCGGTTCAGCACCTCGTCCGGCAGCGGCTTGCCCCCGTACTCCTTGAGGCTGGCGTTGATCAGGGTCTTGGTCTCGTCCGGGTTGTCCTTGATCCAGGCGTTGGTCTTCACCGAGCCGCGGATGACGGCCTCGACCACGTCGGGGTGGTCCTTGAGGAACGTCTGCGAGACGATCAGGTGGGTGGTGACGAACTTGCCGTCCTCCCACAGATCCTTCTCGTTCAGCAGCACCTCGCCGCCCTTGGCGACGAGATTGGACGCGGTCGGCTCCGGCACCCAGGCGCCGTCGAGGCCGCCCTGCTGGAAGGTGGTCGGGATCTCCTTGTTGTCCTGGCGGATCACCGAGACGTCGCCCTTGCCGGACTGCGGGTCGACCTCCAGGTCCTCGCCGGCGAGGTAGTTGAGCAGCGCCACGTCCTGGGTGTTGCCGATCTGGGGCGTGGCGATCCGCTTGCCCTCCAGGTCGTCCAGGGTCTTGACCTTGTCGGGGTTGACGACGAGCGAGGCGCCGCCGGAGGTGGCGCCCGCGACGATGCGCAGGTTGCGGCCGTCCGCCTGGGTGTAGCCGTTGATGGCGGGGGAGGGGCCGATCCAGGTCATGTCGACGGAGCCGGCGTTGAGCGCCTCGATGGCGGACGGGCCGGCGTTGAAGATCTGCGGCTTGACGGCGGTGCCGCCCAGCTCCTTGGTGATCAGGCCGTCGTCGCCGAGGCCGACCAGGGGGGTCGCGTGGGTCACGTTGCCGAAGAAGCCGATGTTGATCTCGTCGAGGCCGCCGATCTTCTCGCCCTGCGCGGCGGGGGCCGCGTCGCCGCCCTCGTCGTCGCTGTCGGAGCCGTAGCCGCAGGCGGTCAGGGCGAGGAGGGGGAGGGCGGCGGTGCCGGCGAGCAGACGTATGGCCGCGCGGCGGCGGCGTGGTGCAGACACGGGAGGGTCATCCTCTCGGGGTTGTTCCGGGAATCAACATCGTCTTTCCGATTATCCCTATTGACTTAGTAGGGATAATCCCCCCGGGGTAGATCGGTCAAGGGGGTTCTTGAGGCGTGGACGAACGGCCCGAGATTCGGGTAGCTCATTCGTGTGCTTTTGCTTGCCTTTGTGGGGGAGGGGTGTTACGGGAGTGTGACCGGTAGGCCGGCCCGCCGCCACGCCTGAAAACCGCCGGTCAGATCCGTCGCGCGGGACAGCCCGAGCGCCCGGAGGGAGGCGGCGGCGAGCGACGAGGCGTATCCCTCGTCACACATGACGATCCAGTGCACATCCGTGCCGGTGGCCTCGGCCACGGTCGCGCCGCTGGACGGGTCGCAGCGCCACTCCAGGTGGTTGCGCTCCACCAGCAGCGCCCCCGGCACGGTGCCGGACGCGCGCCGCTGGAACTCGGGCCGGGTGTCCACGAGCACGGCGCCTTCGGCGAGGGCGGCGTACGCCTGCTGCGGGGTGAGGCGGTCCAGCGTGGCGCGTACGGCGGCGAGCATGCCGTCGATGCCGTCGATGCCGGAGCCGTTGCCGGTGGTCATCGGTCAGTCCACCGGGTCGGTACGGACCGGGCGCAGGCCGCCGTCGGGCACCTCGGCGTAGTACGACATGGCCGACAGCGCCGGCGCGTAGGCGTGGAGGCTGACGGCCGGCTCCGCGCCGGCGTTGACCACCTCGTGGACGTGCCGCGGTCCGAACGCGCGCAGCCCGCCGACGGCCAGCTTCCGTGCCCGCGGCGCGTCGCCCCGCAGCCCGGGGAAGGTGCGCTCGGTGAGCGCCCCCGCCACGACCGTGAACGCGCCCGCGGCGCCGCCGTGGTCGTGGATCTCGGTGCCCTGGCCCGGCAGCCAGGTCAGCAGCCAGACCTCGTACCCGCCGGACACCTCCAGCCGGGTGTGGAAGCGGGCCGCGGCGTCGAAGCGGACGGCCGGGCGCCAGCGGTGGGGACGGCGGGCGAGGCCGCGTACGACCTCGCCGAGCGCGGCGGGGGACAGGGCTGCGGGGGCCCCGGCGGGCGGGGCGGGGGAGAGGGTCGGCGGGGTGGACATGGAACCTCATTCGGGGTCGGTCGTACGGGCGGGTGGAATCAACGGGTGGCGAAGCACCCGTGCGGAAGGCACCCGCGGCGTACGCCCGGGCGCGGCCGTCTACGGACGGCCGCGGAGACACAGCGCGCTCGCCACGCGCACCAGATCCACGTGGTGGCGTGCGAAGAAGCGCTGGTCGATGGGCATGACCGGACGATCGCAGAATTCCCCGCCACATTCAATTCCCGTACCCGCGACGGGAATTGACGACAAAATTCCGAAACAACGTGAAGCGTTTGTTAAATCCGCGACCGGGGTGAAATCCACGCGGTGCGCCGACGGGATCGCGTACGACCGGCAACCTCCCGGGCGCCGGTGGCGACCTTCCAGCGAACGCCCCCCACAGAAAGGGAAGGTTCCATGGCACGGAAGCACGGGAAGCGCTTCACGGTGAAGCGTGCGCTCATCGGCGCGGTGAGCGCCGTCGCCCTCGGCGCCGGAGCACTCGCCACCTCGCTGGCCTCGCCGGCGTCGGCCGCCGAGTGGCCCACGCCCAGCGGCGAGGAGGGTGTCAGCGAGACGCGGGTCATCAGCGGCGAGTTCGACGGCGGCCTGACGCGCTTCTACGGCGAGGGCGACCTCGGCGGCGGCGGGCAGGGCGAGGGCCAGGATGCCATCTTCGAGCTGGAGGACGGCGCCACGCTCAAGAACGTCATCCTCGGCTCTCCGGCAGCCGACGGCGTGCACTGCGAGGGCAGCTGCACCCTGGAGAACGTGTGGTGGGAGGACGTCGGCGAGGACGCCGCCACCTTCCGCGGCGGCGACGGCTCCCAGTTCACCGTCAACGGCGGCGGCGCCCGCCAGGCCGAGGACAAGGTGCTGCAGCACAACGGCGGCGGCACGCTGACCGTCAGCGGCTTCGCGGTCGAGGACTTCGGCGCGCTGTACCGCTCCTGCGGCAACTGCTCCAGCCAGTACGAACGGCACGTGGTCTTCAACGACGTCGAGGTGACCGCGCCCGGCGACCGGCTGGCCGGCATCAACGTCAACTACGGCGACACCGCGGAGTTCAACAACATCACGATCATCGGCGACGACGGCCGCGAGATCGAGCCCTGCGTGAAGTACGAGGGCAACGACTCCGGCGACGAGCCCGACGAGATCGGCTCCGGCCCCGACGGCACCAACTGCCTCTACGAGGAGTCGGACATCACCTATCAGTGAGCGAAGCGGCTAAGCAGTGAGCGGGAGCTGCTCGCCGGCGCGTGCCTCGTCGTACCGCCGCGCGAGCAGCTCCGCCAGCTCCGGCGCCGCGCCCAGCACGGGCGCGAGCACGTCCGCCCGGGCCTCGGCCGCACCGTGCACGATGCGGTCCGGCAGGAATCCCGGGGCGATGACGTACGGCGCGACCGCCACCCGCTCGGCGCCGTCCGCGCGCAGCGCGCGGACGGCGTCCGCGGTACGGGGCGGGGCCGCGGAGGCGAACGCGGGCCGCACGGCGCACCATCCCGCGGTGCGCCGCCACTCCCGCGCGGTCCCGGCGACGCTCGCGAGCGCCTCCGGGTCGGAGGAGCCCGCCGCCGCCAGCACGACGCCCGTGCGGGCCCGTTCGGCGGGCAGGTGCAGCCCGGCCTCCGCCATCCGGCGGTCCAGCGCCGCCGTCAGCAGCGCGTCGGGGCCCAGCACGCCGCCCTGCACCACGCGCAGCCGCGGCAGGACGGCCCGTACCTCGTCCAGCACGGCGGGGATGTCGGACTTGGCGTGGAAGGCGCGGGCCAGCAGCAGCGGCAGCGCGACGACGTCCCGTACGCCCTCGTCGTACAGCCGCCGCAGCGCCCGCGGCACGCGCGGGGCGCAGTGGTCCAGATAGCAGGTCTCCACCCGCGCGTGCGGCCGCGCCGCCGCCACCCGCGCCGCGAGCGCGGCGACGGTGGCGGCGTGCCGCGGGTCGCGGCTGCCGTGGGCGACGATCAGCAGTACGGGATGCATGGCTCGCAAAGCTAGGACGGTGCGGTTGGGGAACGGTTGGGCGCGCGCCGCGCCGGGCCGCGGCGGCGGGCGGGGGAGGGCTCAGACGTTGATGCCGCACTCGGTCTTGGCGAAGCCCGCCCAGCGGCCCGCACGGGCGTCCTCGCCGGGGGCGACCCGGCGGGTGCAGGGCGCGCAGCCGATGGAGGGGTAGCCGTCGGCCAGCAGCGGGTTCGTGAGCACGCCGTGCTCGGCGACGTAGTTCTGCACGTCCGCCTCGGTCCAGCGGGCGATCGGCGAGACCTTCACCTTGCGCCGCTTGGCGTCCCAGCCGACGACCGGGGTGTCCGCGCGCGTCGGCGACTCGTCGCGGCGCAGGCCGGTGGCCCAGGAGTCGTACGCGGCGAGGCCGTCCTCCAGCGGCTGCATCTTGCGCATCGCGCAGCACAGGTCGGGGTTGCGCTCGTACAGCCGGGGGCCGTACTCGGCGCCCTGCTCCGCGACCGTCAGCCTGGGGGTGAGCGAGACGACGTTCACGTCCATCACGGCGGCGACCGCGTCGCGGGTGCCTATGGTCTCGGGGAAGTGGTAGCCGGTGTCGAGGAACAGCACGTCCACGCCCGGCATGACGCGGGACGCCAGATGCGCGACGACCATGTCCTGCATGGACGAGGTGACACAGAAGCGCTTGCCGAAGGTGTCCGCGGCCCAGCGCAGGATCGTCAGCGCCGGGGCGTCCTCCAGTTCGCGGCCGGCCCGCTCGGCAAGCGCCGCGGTATCTGTCTCCGCGTCTTCGATGACGGTCATCGGTGGTGGTTCCCTCCATCGCTGTCGGAACGCAGCCCTTCGGCCAGCAGCCCGAGGAACGAGAGCTTGAATGCGCGATTGCAGGACCGGCACTCCCATGTGCCGTGCCCCTCTTCGGAAGGACGCAGGTCCTCGTCGCCGCAGTACGGGCAGTAGAACGGCGCCGCCCGCCCGCTCACGTGAGGTCCTCCTCGCCGGCGCGCGCCGCCCACTGGGCGAACCGCTCGCCCTCCTCGCGCCCGGCGGTGTAGCGGGTGAGCACGCGCTCGACATAGTCGGGGAGCTGGGCCGCGGTGACCTTCAGGCCGCGGACCTTGCGGCCGAAGCCCGGGTCGAGGCCGAGGGCGCCGCCGAGGTGGACCTGGTAGCCCTCGACCTGCTCGCCGTTCTCGTCGGTGACCAGCTGCCCCTTGAGACCGATGTCCGCCACCTGGATACGGGCGCAGGAGTTCGGGCAGCCGTTGAGGTTGATGGTGATCGGCTCGTCGAAGGCGGGCAGCCGCCGCTCCAGCTCGTCGACGAGTGTCGCGCCGCGGGCCTTCGTCTCGACGATCGCCAGCTTGCAGAACTCGATGCCGGTACAGGCCATCGTGCCGCGCCGGAACGACGACGGCGCGACCTGGAGGTCCAGCGCCGCCAGCGCCTCGCGCAGCGGCTCGACCCGGTCCTCCTCGACGTCGAGGATGAGCATCTTCTGCTCGACGGTGGTACGGAGCCGGTCGGAGCCGTGCTCCGCCGCCAGCTCGGCGATCTTCGTCAGCGTGCCGCCGTCGATGCGGCCGACGCGGGCGGCGAAGCCCACGTAGTAGCGGCCGTCCCGCTGCCGGTGCACCCCGATGTGGTCGCGCCAGCGCTGGGCCGGCACGGCGGGCGCGGGGCCGTCGGCGAGGGTGCGCAGCAGGTACTCGTCCTGCAGCACCTGGCGGAACTTCTCCGGGCCCCAGTCCGCGAGCAGGTACTTCAGCCGGGCCCGGTTGCGCAGCCGGCGGTAGCCGTAGTCGCGGAAGATCGACACGACGCCCTCGAAGACGTCCGGCACGTCCGCCAGCGACGCCCAGGCGCCGATCCGTACCCCCAGCCTGGGGTTGGTGGACAGCCCGCCGCCGACCCAGACGTCGAAGCCCGGGCCCAGCTCCGGGTGCTCGACGCCCACGAAGGCGACGTCGTTGATCTCGTGCACGATGTCGAGCACCGGGGAGCCGGAGACCGCGGACTTGAACTTCCGGGGGAGGTTCGAGTACGCCGGGTTGCCGACGACCCGCCGCTGGATCTCCTCGATCGCCGGGGTGCCGTCGATGATCTCGTCCGCGGCGATGCCGGCGACCGGGGAGCCGAGGATGACGCGCGGGGTGTCGCCGCACGCCTCGGTGGTGGACAGCCCCACGGCCTCCAGCCGGCGCCAGATCTCCGGGACGTCCTCGATCCGGATCCAGTGCAGCTGGATGTTCTGCCGGTCGGTGAGGTCCGCGGTGCCCCGGGCGAACTCCTGCGAGATCTCGCCGATCGTGCGCAGCTGCGTGACCGTCAGCCGGCCGCCGTCGACGCGGACGCGGAGCATGAAGTACTCGTCGTCCAGCTCGTGCGGCTCCAGGATCGCGGTCTTGCCGCCGTCGATGCCGGGCTTGCGCTGCGTGTACAGCCCCCACCACCGCATCCGGCCGCGCAGGTCGGCGGGGTCGATGGAGTCGAAGCCACGCTTGGAGTAGATCGTCTCAATGCGCGTCCGCACATTGAGACCGTCGTCGTCCTTCTTGAACTGCTCGTTGGCGTTGAGCGGCGTGAAGTGGCCGGCGGCCCACTGGCCTTCGCCGCGGTGGCGGCCGGCCTTGCGGCGTCCGGCCCCGGTCGGGCGCGTGGAGGAGTTAGCCATGACAGGGGTGTCCTTAAGGCGAGCGAAGGAGCCGGCCAGGGTTGCGCATGACCCTGTGTGACCTGCGTAAACGGTTCTTCAGCAGGGCGGCTCGGCAGGGCCGCACGCGAGCGTCCGCGACGGTGGGGACGGCTGGGTGGCGGCGGGAGGTCGGCGGTGCTGTGACTTTCAGCCCGCCGGACAGATGGCGCTGGACATGCGGCCGAGATCGACGTGACGCCGACTCACCAGGGCGACTCCAGCTCGATCCATGAAGAGAGCGTGGCATGGGGTGCCGCGGATCGTCCACAGTATTCCGCCATGCGGACAGTCCGGTCTCGCTATATGGACAGGGGTGGGGGCCGGGGTGGGAGCCGGGCTTCGGGTCCTACGTCCGGGGGTCGCCGGCCGGGGCGTCCCCGGTGCGTACGTCGAAGATCCGGAAGCCGCGGCGCCGGTAGTTGTCCAGGGCGTACGGGCCGTCGTCGCTGCAGGTGTGCACCCACACCCGGCGCGTCCGCGACTGCTGTGGCCAGCGCTCCGCCAGGTCCCAGGCGCGCGCCGTGCCGACGGAGAGCAGGTGCCCGCCGATGCGCCGGCCGCGGAACGCGGGCAGCAGCCCGAAGTAGGTGATCTCCACCACCCCGTCCGGCCGGCCCTGCAGTTCCAGATAGCCGGCCGGCGTGCCGCGCTCGTACGCCACCCAGGTCTCGGTGCCCGGCTCCTCGACGAAGGCGCGCCACCGCGCCTCGTTCCACACCAGCCGGTCCGTCCACGACACATCGGCGCCGACGGCCTCGTACAGATAGCGGTTGAACCCGGGGGAGGGGATCCCGGCGCGTACGACGGTCAGCTCGCCGGCCGCGACGGCCGCCGGCTCGGCCGCCGCGCTGAGATCGTCCGCGGCGGTCTGCTCCAGCGACCAGGTGGTGAGTGCGGTGCTCTCCATGAAGGAATCAGACCATGGCGCACGGTGCCTTGCCGACCCGGGAGCGGTGCAGGAATCTGCGTCACGACCCCTTGCCCGCGGGTGGGCGCCGCCCGTAGCTTATGGCAAGCGCTTTCTGTGGCCTTGGCCACTGCCGTAGCACCGCACCAGGCACCACCAGGAACCACCTCGGAACTGCCCCGGCGACGGCCACCTGTTCAACCTCGATTGGATGCATCCCGAGTGACAACGGCACAGGACGACCTCAAGGCGCCCGCCGCCGTCCCGACCGCTCCCGAGCGGACGGGGCGGCGCGGAGCGCGCCTCGGCAACCAGCTCGCCGCCTTCGGCTCCGCCGTGTGGCGGCCCCTCATCGTGCTCGCCGTGATCGGCCTCGTCTGGTGGTTCGTCACCGCGCGGGAGATGGTCGAGCGCTACCTCGTCCCCACCCCCGGCTCCGTCTTCGAGGTCATGTGGGAAGAACGGTCGATGCTGGCCGAGCACACCTACGTGACGCTGTACGAGACGGTCATCGGCTTCCTGCTGGCCGCCCTCATCGGCATCGCCGCCGCCGTGCTCATCGTCTACTCCAAGACGGCCGAGCGCTCCCTGTACCCGATCATCCTCTTCGCCCAGGTCATCCCGAAGATCGCCATCGCGCCGATCCTCATCGTGTGGTTCGGCACCGGGCTCTCCCCGAAGATCATCCTGGCCGTGCTGATCGCCTTCTTCCCCGTCGTCGTCTCCGGCGTCGCCGGGCTGCGCGACACCGACCCCGAACTGCTGGACCTCTCCGCGACGATGGGCGCCAGCCGGTGGAGCGTCTTCGTCAAGGTGCGCTTCCCCGGCGCGCTGCCGCAGCTGATGGCCGGGCTGAAGGTCGCGGTGACCCTCGCCGTGGTCGGCGCCGTCGTCGGCGAGTTCGTCGGGGCCAGCGAAGGGCTGGGCTACATCCTGCTGCTCGCCAGCGGCAACCTGAACTCCGCGCTGCTCTTCGCGGACCTGATCCTCATGTCGGCGATCGGCGTGGTGCTGTTCGTCGTCATCGAGGTCGCCGAGTCCCTGCTCATCCCGTGGCACGCCAGCCGCCGCGAGGGCTCCAGCGTGACCATGGCGACGACGTGAGCCCCCCGGGGCCATGGCCCGCATGGCCCGCCCGGCTCGCCGACCCGGCGCCGCAGCCCGTATCCCGCAGTAACGGACCACCCAGGAAGGCTAAAGACATGAAACGCACCGCGGCGACACTCACCCTGCTGAGCGCGCTGCTCGCCGCCACCGCCTGCGCCCCCGACACGTCGGACGACGACGGCGGCGGCGACGCGGGGGGCGACGACAAGGGCAAGAACGTCACGCTGACCCTCAACTGGGTGCCGTACGGGGAGCACGCCCCCTTCTACTACGGCGTGGAGAAGGGCTTCTACGCCGACGAGGGCATCAACCTGGAGATCAAGCCCGGCAACGGCTCCGCCGCCACCATCCAGCAGGTCGCGCAGAACCAGACCGACTTCGGCTGGGCCGACACCCCGCCGCTGATGGCGGGCATCGGCGAGGGCATGGGGGTCAAGAGCCTCGGGGTGTACCTCCAGAAGGGCCCGTCCTCCGTGCAGTTCATGTCCGACCAGGAGATCAAGGAGCCGGCCGACCTGGAGGGCAAGACCGTCGCGGGCACGCCCGGCGACGCGATGTACGCCACCTTCCCCGGCTGGCTCGAAGCCAACGACGTGGACCCCTCGAAGGTGAAGGTCGTCAACGTCCAGCCCGCGGACAAGATCTCGCAGCTGGCCGCCGGCAAGGTCGACGCCATCATGGGCTTCTTCCACGACCAGGGCCCCACCATCGAGAACACCACCGGTGAGACGGTCGACTACATCCTCTTCTCCGACTTCGGCATGAACGTCCTCGGCACCGGCATCGTCGCCTCCGACAAGCTGCTGGCCGACGACCCCGAGCTGGCCAAGGCGTTCGTCCGGGCCACCGCCAAGTCGTGGCAGGAGGTCGAGGCCAACCAGGACGAGGCCGTGCAGATCATGTCGGAGGCCGCGACCGAGCCGCCGCCGGACAACGTGCTCGCCAACCAGCTCAAGGACACGCTGCCGCTGCTGGCGGGCGACGGCGGAGTCGGCGTCAACTCCGAGGAGTCGTGGCAGGAGACTATCGATCTGCTGGCGGACGGCGGGATGCTGAAGGAGGCCAAGGAGCCCGCCGCCTACTGGGACGCGTCGTACGCCGCTAAGGGGTGAGCAGTGCCGCAGCTCGAAAAGAAGAAGGCCGCCGCGACCGACGCGGCGGCGTCCGCAAGCATCGACATCCGCGATGTGACGTGCACGTTCACGACGAAGCGCAGTCGCACCACGGCGGTCGACGGGGTCTCGATGCGGATCGAGCCCGGTGAGTTCGTCTCCATCCTCGGCCCGTCGGGCTGCGGCAAGTCGACCCTGCTGAAGATGATCGCCGGCCTGGTGCTGCCCACGACGGGCCAGGTCAGCCTGCTGGGCCAGCAGGTGACCCGCCCGCAGCGCAACATCGGCTTCGCGTTCCAGCGGGCCTCGCTGCTGCAGTGGCGGGGCGCGCGGAAGAACATCCTGCTGCAGGCCGAGATGCGCGGCATGGACAAGCAGACCGCGGCCCGCCGAGCCGACGAACTCATCGAGCTGACGGGCCTGCAGGGTTTCGAGGACGCCCTGCCGCACGAGCTGTCAGGCGGCATGCAGCAGCGCGTGGCCCTGTGCCGCGCGCTGCTGCACGAGCCGCCGGTGCTGCTGCTCGACGAGCCGTTCGGCGCGCTGGACGCGCTGACGCGGGAGCACCTGAACGTCGAGCTGAACCGCATCTGGCGCGAGACGGGCACGACCATCGTGCTGGTCACCCATTCCATCTCGGAGGCCGTCTACCTCGGCACCCGGGTAGAGGTGATGAGCGCGCGCCCGGGCCGGATCATCGAGACGATGCCGGTGGACCTGCCGGCGGCGCGCGAGTACGGAAAGGTCATGTCCGCCCCGGAGTTCGAGACCCTGGCCGCCCACATCCGCACCCTCCTGGGCGGCGCACACTAGCGCCGTTCCCGGTACGCCGGCCGCCCGGGGGCCCGCGCGACGCGCGGGCCCCCGGGCGCGCGGCAGCCGTGCTCGACGGCCGGCGGCGCGTTCGGTATTGCGGAACACGTTCCCGCGGCCTCCGGCTGCGTGCTGCGCGGCTGGCCTCAGGTGGTCTACGGACCGCCCGGCGAAGGCAGGGCATCAGTGCAGGTCGGACGGGCTTCACCTGGTCCTGGACCCGCTCGCGATGTCGCGATGTCGCGATGTCGCGATGTCGCGGGGCGCGGGGCATGATCTCTAGCGTCTGTTGTGAAAGTCCCGCCTTCCTCTCGGTCGAGCGGCGGGATCTTTGCATCAGGCGCTAGGCGTACCGAGCAACCCGGTGGAACCTGTCAGATCGTGGTCGGCAGCGCGTTTTCCAGGAGGGTCTCCGCCGCTGTCCGCGCGTGCCGGCCGTAGTTCGACTCGCCCAGCACCATGGCGCGGCTGGCGGCGCCGTCCGCGAGGGTCACGAGTTGCTCGGCGAGGACGGCGGGCTCTCGGCAGCCCAGTTCCGCTACCAGGTCGGTCACCAGCCGCGCCATCAGCAGTTTCTGTTCGCGGGCGTAGGAGTGGACCGCGTTCTGGGGGTCGGGGAACTCCGCGGCGGCGTCGATGAAGGGGCATCCGCGCACGGGATCCGTGCCGGTCGGGGGCGGGTCGAACAGTGCGAGGATTCGCTCCTTGGCGGGGATGTCCTCACGTGCCAGCACGCCCTCCAGGGTGCGTCCCGTCGAGGAGAGGTCCTTGAGGTGGGCGAGGACCAGCTCGTCCTTGGTCCTGAAGTGCGCGTAGAGGGTGCGCTTGGACACCGGCGCCCGCTCCGCGATCTGCTCCATGCCGGTCGCGTTGATCCCCTGGGCTGCGAACAGTCCGGCTGCGGCAGCCAGGATGCGCTCCCGTCCTCCGCGTCCCTGCCGTCGAGACGCCGTCGGCACCGTGGTCATGGCGTAAGTATACGTTCTCGTTTACTTCGGAGGGGTGGCTGGCTATAGTGCCCTTCTAGGTAAACGCCTCCGTTTACTTCGATGAACCTAAGGAGAGTTCCATGAGCGGACCGGTCTTCACCCGGACACGCACGAGCGAGGCGCCCACCGGCGGAACACGGACGGGCGGGACACGAACATGGGAGTACGCCGAGCAGCTGATCCGCGGGCGCCACGCGACCCGCGCCTTCCGTCCCGACCCGGTGCCCCAGGACACTCTGCGCGGGGTCTTCTCCCTGGCCGGCGCCGCGCCGTCCAACTCCAACGCGCAGCCGTGGCGGGTCGAGGTGGTCGGCGGCGCACGGCGAGACCGTCTGGCCGACGCCCTGCGAACGGCCCACGCCGAGGGACGCGTCACGGCCGACTACCCGTACTCCGAGGACATGTACGACCCCGTCCACCAGGAACGGCAGGCCGCCTTCGGCGCCGAGGTGTACGGAGCGCTGGGCATCGGCCCCGAGGACCACACGGCCCGCGCGGCCTACGACGCGGAGAGCCTGGGCTTCTACGGGGCGCCCCATGCCGCGTTCCTGTTCGTCACCGGCGACGGCGGGCCGCGGCTGGCCGCCGACGCTGGCGCCTACATGCAGACGCTGCTGCTGGCCATGGCCGCCTACGGCGTGGCCAGTTGCCCGCAGGGCCTGCTCAGCTTCTACGCCGACGCCGTCCGCGACCAACTCGGAGTGGACGAGGGGAAGCTGCTCGTGGGGGTCTCTTTCGGCTACGCCGACGAGAACGCGCCGGTAAACCGGGTCGCGATCGGCCGGGCGGCTCTGGAGGCAACCACCACCTTCCACATCTAGAGCCGGTCGCGAAAGCGCCGGTCACAGCCACTCGTTGAGGACTGCAACCAGCACGGTCGCCTCGTATCGGACGGCGAGTTTGTCGTATCCCGTGGCCACTGCGCGGTGCCGTTTCAGCCGGTTGATCCTGCACTCCACCGCGTGGCGTTCCTTGTAGTCGTAGTCGTCCTTGTCGAAGGCCGGTGGCCGACCGCCCCGGGACCCGAGCCTCTCGCGGTTGCGGACCTGGTCGGCCTTCTCCGGGATGGTGCACCCGATCCTGCGCCTGCGCGGGTAGGAGCGGTTCGCGCGGGATCCGTAGGCTTTGTCGGCACGGACCCTGTCCGGCGTGGTGCGCGCGCGTCCGGGACCGGTGCGAGGCACGCGGATGCGTTCGAGGACGGGCTGGAACTGCGGGCTGTCGTGACGGTGGCCCGCAGTGATCAGCAGGGACAGCGGCTTCTGCCCCTGCTCGGTCACAAGGTGGATCTTCGTCGTCAGGCCACCACGGGAACGTCCGAGCCGGTGATCGTCCGGCTCGGTGTCGACCCCACCGGGCGGCTCACGCTGCAAATCCCCTTTTGCGCGCGCCGGCGGCGTGCTGGTGGGCACGGCAGACGGTCGAGTCCACACTCACGTCCCAGGTGATCAGGCCCTGTACATCGGCTAGGACCTGCAGTTGTTCCAGGATCCGCTTCCATGTGCCGTCGCGCTGCCAGCGGCGGAACAGGTCGTAGACCCGGTCCCATGGGCCGTACCGCCCGGGGACGTCCCGCCAGGGCGTGCCAGCCCGGGTCCGCCACCGTATCCCGTCGATCAACTGCCGACGCGCCCACGTCCGTGGCCGCCCCGACTTCTTCCCCGCTGGCAGCAGCGACTCCAGTCGAGCCCACTGCCGGTCCGTCAGGTCCCCTCGCGCCACAGCTTTGCCTTGCCTTTCGACCTGTGTGAGGTACCCCTCGCGCCTCAGGGGTGGGAGTACTGCTACGCAGGGGAGGTGTTCCGCCGACACCTCGTACCGTTCATGTCCGTACCGGAACTCTTGCCCTTCGCGGACCTCGGCACCGGCACCTGCGTCGGATGGGTGGTCCCCGCGCCGGAACTCGGGCGCACCGACCATCCCGTTGCTTCCTTCGGCCACAAGGAGCCGGGCGTCATCGGCCGGAACACCCTGGACGGCCTCACCTTTCTGCTCTCCCTCGCCCTGCGCAGCGGAGGAGAGCGCCGCCGCACCCAGGTAGCACGCCTGTCGGCCGAACTCGGCATCCGACCCACCCCGGAGTACGGGGTGAACCCCGACGGCATGGACGTGGAGATCCCCCTCGATCTCGCGCCATCGGCCGACTGGCACCACGAACCCGACCCGACCGGCATCGGTATCGGCGTTCTCGCACCGAACGACGCCTTCGGCGACGAGTACCCCTCCTTCACCGGAGAGACAGCCACCATCCTGACCGACGCCTCCCGGATGCTGGACGCGGGCCACCCGGCGAGCGCTCTTCTGGGACTCACCGCCGCCTATCACGAGGACATACATCGCCTCCCGGAACTCCACCCCTTGTGGGCCCGCGCTTACGATGATCTCGACCGTCCTCTGTTCCGTGAACGTCTCGACGTCATGCTGGAGGACCACCAGCAGACGTTTTAATGCTGTGAGTTGGAAGCATCTGGGTGGTTGAAGGGGTGGGTGGATGCCGAGTCCGCCGGGTGCTGCGGGGCTGGTCGCGGCGGCGGACGGCGTCAGCATTGCTCGTCCTGCGCCCGAAACGACGCTCAGCGTGTCGAGCGTTGACGAACCCGTTCCTGCGATCTGGTCCGCGTGTCTGCGGCGCCATGCGCGGCTGTCCTCAGATCTCAAGGAGTGTGCAGGTCCGAAGCGTAGCCTTTGCCCTATGGGCGAGCACCTTGGCGACCGGGTGGCGCGGCTGCGTCGCCTGGCCGACTTGACGCGGGAGGGGCTGGCAGCGCGCTCCGGGGTGTCCGTGGACGTGGTCCGAAAGCTTGAACAGCACCGCAAGCACAGCGCGCGGCTGCCGACCCTGCATGCGCTGTCGCAAGGGCTCGGCGTCGAGCTGACGGCGTTGCTCGGCGGCGCGCGAGTACGGAAAGGTCATGTCCGCCCCGGAGTTCGAGACCCTGGCCGCCCACATCCGCACCCTCCTGGGCGGCGCACACTAGTGCCGCGTCAGAGAACCTTTGCCCTGTCGTGAGGTGACGCGCCGGTCGGAGGCTGGTTCCGGCGACGCGGTACCGCCAGGCTGTCCGGGTGGCAGAACGAGTACGCGTTCGCGAGATTGATGATGACGAAGGCCAGCGCCTGCTGCGGATCGTTCGCAGAGGTACCGGGTCGGTGGTGACCTGGCGGCGAGCGCAGATGGTGCTGCTGTCCGCGCAGGGCATGCCGGTGGCGAAGATTGCGGATGTGACGTTCACCAGCACGGACCGCGTTCGGGATGTGATCCACAACTTCAACGCAGACGGCTTCAACTCGCTGTATCCGAAGTACCAGGGCGGACGGCCGAGGACGTTCACCCTGCCCGAGCGCCGCGAGATCAAGAAGATGGCCAAGTCCAAGCCGGCCGAGCACAGCTTGCCGTTTTCGACCTGGAGCCTGGCCAAACTCGCCGACTTCCTGGTCGCTGAGGGGGTGGTCGACGACATCAGCCACGAGGGCCTTCGGGTCCTGCTCCGCCAGGAGGGCGTGTCGTTTCAACGCATGAAGACCTGGAAGACCTCCCGCGACCGCGACCACGCCGCCAAGAAGGCCCGGGTGGAGCACCTCTACGCGATCGCCGACGGCGAGGTCATACCCGAGGACGGCGAACCTGACGTCATCTTCTGCCTGGACGAGTTCGGGCCGCTCAACCTGATGCCCCACCCTGGGCGGCAGTGGGCCGAGCGGGGCGGGCGGCGCAAGGACCCCGACCGCAAGCCCCGGCCCCGCAGACGGGCGACTTACACCCGCCCGCACGGCGTCAGGCACCTGCTCGCCGCCTACGACCTGGGCAAGGACAAGCTCTACGGCCACGTCAAGCCGAAGAAGAACCGGACGAAGTTCCTGGAGTTCTGTCGCTACCTGCGCAGCCTCTACCCCTCCGAGATCTGGATCGCGATCGTGCTGGACAACTTCTCCCCGCACCTGACCACGAAGAAGGACGCCAGGGTCGGCGACTGGGCCGCGGCGAACAACGCCGAGTTCGCCTACACGCCGACCAACAGCTCCTGGCCGAACCGCATCGAGGCGCAGTTCACCGCCCTGCGCTACTTCGCGCTGGACGGCACCGACCACACCAGCCACAAAGAACAGGGCAGCATGATTCGCCGCTGCATCATCTGGCGGAACAACCACGCGGCCGACGAACGCCTCCGCAAGATCATCGACAGGGCGAACGCTGCTTGATACACACTCCCCTGACGGGTGATCAGGGAAGTGCGTCGAGGAACCAGGCGGTGATGCCATCACAGCCCGAGGCAACGAATACTCGGCCATCCGGGGTGAACGAGGCGACGGTCTGATCGGAACCGGTCCAAAGAACGCGGCCATTGGTGGCGTCGAACAGCACGGCAAGGTAGTCATCTGCGGTGAACACAGCCGGGCCGCGGCTGGTCCAGCAGGCTCGCGTCGACAGGGCCGTCCAAGGCAACGTGGCATCGATCGTGAGCGCGGGATCGGCCACCCTCACATCCGTTCGATCCCCATCCGCTGCGAACAGACAAGCGGTCGGACGTTCTCCACCGGCTGCGACGAGCTCGGCGCCATCCGGGGAGAATGCCAGCGCGTGTATCGCCGGAAGGCCGGTGTCCCAGGTGGACAGGGCAGCACCGGGTGTCGTCTCTTGCACCGAGACCCGGCCGCCCGGCCGGGCGTACGCCAGGCGCCGGCCGGTGTGGTCCAGCGCCGCAGGCCCGGTCGCGTCCGGCACGGTCAGCAGGACACCACCGGTCACCGAATCGGCCACGGTCACCGCCTTCACCCGGGCGCTGCCGCCGACGAGCAGCCGCCCGTCGCCGGACTGGGCGAGCCGGTCGAAGTCGACGTCACCATCCCAGTCGTCGTGCTCGTCCAACTCCCCACCGATGACGAAGCTATGTTGGAACGCTCCGTCGAGCCCGTACGTCACCGGACTGCCGCTGTCCCCGCCGAGGTCGGCGTACCCGACGGTCACCCGTGCACCATCAGAGCTGAATACCGCATCCACCGCCGTCGACTGCTCCGCAAGCACGGCAATCTGATCCGGCTGTTCGGCGACGGGATCCGGCCGCAGCAGCAGCACCTCACCAAGGTCGTTGTTGCCGGTCGCGCCGGCCCCGGCCAGCACCACGCTCACGTCATTCGGGCAGGCAACAACGCTGACGTGGAAGTACTCGTCAAGCCGACACAGCAGCCGATGCGGAACATCCATCACAGCCGCTGATCCTCTCACGGCCGGCAGAGTCATCGACAAGGCGAACGTTGCTTGAAGCGGCACTAGGATCGGGCCCGGTACGCCGGCCGCCCGGGGGCCCGCGCGACGCGCGGCGCCTCCGGGCGCGCGGCAGCCGTGCTCGACGGCCGGCGGCGCGTTCGGCGTTGACGGAACTCGTTCCCGCGGCCTCCCCCGCCGCGCGCTGCGCGGCTGTCCTCGGATGGGTCTACGGCCCACCCGGCGAAGGCAGGGCATCAGTGCAGGTCAGACAGACTTCACCTGGTGCTGGACCCGCTCGCGATGTCGCGAGGCGCGGGGTGCGGGGTGCGGACCATGATCTCTAGTACAGAACGGGAATAGTCCCGTTCCGGCATGGACGGTGGTCGGCTCACTACGTACCGTAGTGGGCATGCAGGGAGGGTCTCTGCCGGAAGGTGCACCATGGCGCGCACGGAACTCACGCGGCTTACGGGGCGAGTTGGCGACCCGGAATGCGACGACGACGATTGCCCGAACGTCTATCGCGACGACCGGGACGGGAGCATTGTCGTCCAAGGTGACAAGTCCGACGCGTTCACTCCCCCCAGCGGCGAAGCACTCGTCAGGATTCCCGAGCACGTTCTCAGGGAGGCTGTCCGTGCTCTTGGATGGTGAGGACTGGAGGCGCGTATTCGACGCTTTCCAAACCGAAGCCTGGCGGTTCGAAGCGCAGCCGACCTACACCATGCCGCGCGAGGCTGAGAACGTCGCGCGCTTCCTTCGCGGAGAGCCAAAGCCGGAGGAACACAACGCGCGATGGCATGAGCGCGTGCGTGGCTATGTCGCTTCTGGTCGACGGATCGGCAGAGTTCGCGTCGTACGGCAGCCACTCACGGATTACCAGCGATACCAGTTCGCTTGGGGAATCCCCGGGAACATTGCCGCCGGAGAGGATATCCGCGTGCTGGACGTCACGGACTCCGACTACGGCCTGCCACTTACCGGGCAAGACTGGTGGATGTTCGATCAATCCCGAGTGGTTCACTTGAACTTCCGCCCGGACGGAACGCAGATCAACCGCAAGTTGTCCGCGGGCGACCCAGCGCAGTACGTCGAATGGCAGGAATTCGCCATGCGTCACGCGGTGCCGTTCGGGGAGTATGTGAAAGCGCACGCGTGACGTTCACCCCTGAGCAGCTAGGGCAGTCGAAAGCGGACCTGGCCGAGAAGCTGCGAGAGTTGCGGAAGCGAGCCGGCCTCACAGGAGACCGGCTCGCTAAACGCTGCGCTCTTTCACAGTCACAGATCAGCAAGTTTGAAACCGGGAAGCGCGTCCCGAAACTCGTAGACCTTGAGCGCATCCTCACGGCCCTGGACGCTCCCGCTGAAATGGTTGCCGAGGTGACCGCGCTGGCCAGGGTCGCGCGTACCGAGTGGCAGGATAAGCGCTCATCGTGGCGACGCGGGATTGAGAAACGTCAAGCGGAGTTGGCGGCATTGGAGGCGCAGGCTACAGAGCTGCGCTATTTCCTGCCTTCTATGGTGACGGGTCTACTTGCCTCCCCTGAGTACATGCGGGCTAGCCTTGCCCACACGCCCGGAGATGCGAGCAAGACGATATCGCGGAAACTGGAACGACAGGCGGTTCTCTATGATGAGGAGAAGCGGTTTACTTTCATCCTCACGGAACAGGCCGTTAGGTGCTCGATCCTTCCTCCCGCCGCCATGGCCGTGCAGATCGACCTACTTGCGTCGCGGTCGCACCTCCCCAGCATTCAGCTTGGGGTGATTCCGTTGGGTGTGACAATGCCTCGCGGACCCATGAACACGTTCACCATCTACGACAGTCGACTAGTCACCGTCGAGACATTCAACGGCCGCATGGTCTTCCAAGACCCTCGTGACATCAGCGAACACTTGACCTTGTTCGCGTCGTTCGAAGAACAGGCGCTGCTCGGTGATGCCGCGCGCGTGCAACTCTCCGCGTGGGCTGCGGAGTTCCGGCAAGATCTTTAGGCCGCAACAGGAATGATCCTCGCAGTTTCCCTGTATTGGTAGAACCATGGTGGGCATGGTGATGAAGGCGAATTCCGGCCCGTTGGGTTTAGCCCGACAGTTGGCCGCAGCATTCCACCCGGTGACCGTGGGCGCGGCGGGCGGTGGTGCGTCGTGAGGACTGACGGCAGGGTTCGGGAGGCGGATGCGGCGCGGGCCGAGTTGTCGGCGGCGTTGCGGAAGGCGGGGGTTTCGTTCCCCGCTATGGACGTGTTGCCCCAGGGGGTGAAGGGTGGCAGGGCGTCTTATGGCCTGGTCGAGTTGGGTGCGGTGTCGCCGCCGGTGGCGCGGTGTCTGGCGCGGCTGATCGCGCGGGGGGCGGAGACGTGAGCGCGCCCGTGCCTGGGATGCGGTTGCTGCCGTGGACGACGCCGGAGGGGTCGGGGTGGCTGTCGGAGTACGCCGACGCGATCGAGGGCCAGCAGCTCGTCTGGGGGCCCGACCTGTTGGAGCGCGCCGCGCAGGTGCTCAACGGCGGGGCGTCGGAGACTGAGTTGCGGTTCCTGGTGCAGCGGCTGAGCGAGGCGCTGCGCGACGCGCTGAGGGTCGCGGAGTGCCGCGGGAGGCGGGCAGCCGAACCGGACGGCGACGGCCCGTCAGACGACGGCGGCGGGCCGGGCTGGATGCCCCCGGCTGAGGCGTTCGGATGAGCGTCCCCACCCCCGCACCCGCGAATCCGTCCCGTACCCCGTCCGGGACCGGGCCAGCGGGGCAGGGTTAGGCGGCGTGTCGGGCGCTTCCGAACGCGGCTCGGCTCCCCTTGGCTCCCACCCGGGGGCCGGGCCGCGCACTACCCACACCCGGAGAGGGGGTGAGAACGTGGGAGGCAACGACAACGGCGAGATCAACGGCTATGACGTGTTCGAGGAGGAGACCGTCACGCCCGCTGAGTCGGAGACAGACGAGAGTGACCAGGAGAGCGGCACCGATGGGCAGTAAGAAGCCGTGGGCGGGGATCGGCGCGTTCATCAAGCGCGACCTTCCCGACCGTGCCCCGGCTTCCGCGTGGTGCGGCAGGCACCCCCAGGAACGCACGCGGCTCGTCGCCCGCGCCGGTTGGGTGTGCCTGGACTGCGTACGCGAGACGGCCACCCCCGGCGACGCCGCGCCGTAGCGCGCGTCCAGGCGGCCCCGCCGCACGGCCTCCTGAGGAATCCGGGTGGCGGGGCTTTGCCCGTGCCCGCGCACGCAGCGAGGGACGCTGAATGACCATGCACGAGGCAGCGGTGGCCGGCCCCAAGCGGCTGGCCTCCGCGCTGGTGGACAAGGGGGCGCTGACCTCCGACTGGCTTCCTGCGTTCGAGGCCGTGCCGCGGCATCTGTTCGTACCGGATGTCATCTGGCCGGGCCGGGCGGGCATGAACCGGCAGAGCGACCGGGTGATTCGCTCCGAGAAGCCGGACATGTGGTGGCAGGCCGTCTACCAAGACGCTCCGATCACCACCCAGTGGGACGACGGTGCCTACACCGGCCCCGGCAAGGGCAAGATCCCCTCAAGCTCCAACTCCATGCCTTCCATGGTGTTTTCCATGCTCAAGGCGCTGGATGTGGACGACGGGCACCGTGCGCTGGAGATCGGCACGGGGACGGGTTGGAACGCGGCGCTGCTGACGCATCGGCTCGGCCCGTCCGACGTCGTCACCGTCGAGGTGGACGAGGCCAGCTCCCGCGATGCACGGACTCGGCTCACGGCGGCCGGGTTCGATCCGCTCACGGTGGTGGGGGACGGTACACGGGGATACGCTCCCCGGGCTCCGTACGATCGGGTGATCGCTACCTGCTCGACGGTCCGCATCCCCCTGGCGTGGATCGAGCAGACACGGCCGGGCGGAGTGATCGTCGCCCCGTGGGGGCCGACCTACGGCGGTGAGGTCGTCGCCCGCCTCACCGTCGCGCGTGACGGGACGGCCTCCGGACGGTTCGCCGGCTCCTCGGCCTTCATGCGACTGCGCGCGCAGCGCACCACGCGTCGGCACGTGCGCCACTACCTCAAGGGCCGCAAGTGGCCCGCAGACGGCGTGAGATCCACGACCACCCTCTCCCCGGACGACGTGGGCGACTGGGCGGTGATGTTCGCCATCGGCCTGTATGTGCCTGCAGCGTTCCCGTGGATGGAGTCCTACAAGGACGGCTCGTACACCCTTTGGCTGCGCGATACCGCCGTCACCTCATGGGCGACAGCCGATTACGAGCCGGACCGCACCCGGTACGAGGTGGTGCAGTCCGGGCCCCGCAAGCTGTGGGATGAGGTCGAGACCGCCTACCGGTGGTGGGTCGACCAGGACCGCCCCGGCTTGAACCGCTTCGGACTCACCGTCACCCCGCACGGTCAGAACGCCTGGCTCGACACCCCCGACCGCCCCGTGCTCCCGACCACCAGGTAAGCCCAGGCCGGTCCGGGCCCCCTGCCCCGCGTGTTCCTGGAGGGTGCGCGCGGGCGGTCGCGGCGGGGTGCCGGCGGGGACCGTGCAGCCGGGCGTTGTCAGTGGCGGCTGCGAGCATGGCCGCCATGACGCCGTTGCTTCTCACCGACATCGAGCGAGCCGTGCGCAGCAGTTGGGGCGCCGACACGTGCACGCCCGAGTTCCGGGCGCACTGGACGCCCGAGAACCCCGCCCGGGACCAGTGCGGCACCACGGCGATGGTGGTCAACGACCTGCTGGGCGGCGAGTTGTTGCGCGGCGAGGTTCTGGTGAACGGGCAGCGCACGGACTACCACTGGTGGAACCGACTGGGCATGGGTATCGAAATCGACCTCACCCGGGAACAGTTCGAACCGCACGAGGTCGTCACCGACGGTATGGTCATCACCCGGCCGCCGAAGCTCGTGCGGCTGCGCGAGGAGTACGAGCTGCTCCGCGACCGCGTGGCGGAGAAGCTCACGTACGCGCGGTTAGCGAACGCGGACTCGCTCAGCCGAGGGCGTCGGCGAGCACGTTGTCCATCAGGCGCAGGGTCGCCGCGAGGCCGCGGGTGAGCTGGGCGGGGTCGCCCGTGCCGGTGGTGTGGACGACGACGGCCGTGCGGCCGTCCTCCGTGCAGGAGACGTACGTTTCGCTGCCCGCGCCCTGGCCCGCTGGGGTCCACACGTGGCGGCCGGAGGGCAGGGTGCGGCGGATGATGCCCAGGCCGTAGCGGCCTCCGGGGATGAGCCGTGCGTAGTCGGCTGTGAGGGGGACGGAGCGCAGCATCGACCGTAGTTGGGGCGGGGGCAGGACGGCGCCGCGGAGGAGGGCGGTCGTGAAGCGTTCGAGGTCCCCGGGGGTGGTGACGATCTCGCCGGAGGCGCCGTAGAAGGTCATGTTCCGTACGGTGGTGTCGGTCCATTCGGCGCGGTTCTCCGGGAACCGCTTGTACGTGCGCGCGTGCGGCGCCGGCAGCGCCGTGTCGTTGGCGGGCGCGTAGGTGTGGCGCAGGCCGAGGGGGCGCGTGATGCGTCGGTGCAGTTCCCGGCGCCAGCCGTGGCCGGTGACCGCCTCGGTGACCATGCCGGCGACGACGAAGTTGGTGTTGGAGTACTCCCACTCGGGCTCGGGGTCGTCCGGGTCGGCCGGGGGGAACCGGGGTGGCTCCGCCAGCGACATGGCGACCAGTTCCGCGGGCTCGTAGTGGCGCTTCCGGTGGCGCCGGAAGGACTCTCCGGTCTGGTCGAAGTCGATGAGCTGGGTGTGGTTGGGCAGCCCGCTGGTGTTCTGGAGCAGGTGGCGCAGGGTGATCGCGTCGCCGTCGTAGCCGTTGCCGGCGATCAGGCCCGGCAGCCAGCGCGACACGGGGGCGCCGAGGGCCAGGCGCCCCTCGGCCTCCAGGGCGAGGACCAGCGTGGCGACGAACGTCTTGGTGATGCTGTTGCCGCGCAGGTAGCCGTCGTACGGGGGCGGCTCGGCGGTCTCCAGGTCGGCGACGCCCGAGCGGGCGCGGGCGCGGCGCCGGCCGTCGCGGAGGTGGGCGACGACGCTGACGAAGCTGCCGTCGGCCTGGGCCCGTTCCACCTCGCGCCGCAGCGCGCCGGTGCCGGAGCCGTCGGTGCCGGTGCCGGTGCCGGAGCCCCGTGCCGCGGCCAAGGACACCGGGGCGGCGGCCAGGGCGGCCAGGCCGGCGCCGGCGACAGCGCGACGGCGGGGACGGTGACGGTGACAGCGCGACGGCGGTGGGTGCATGCGGGACCTCCTCGGTGTGGGCGATCGAGTCTGGCCGCCGGGCGGGTGCCGTGTCGGTAGCGTTTCTGCCCGTCTGGGGTGGAGATTTGTGCAGTCTTGACGCGGACCGCACGCCCTCGACACCATCGGAACATGTCTTCCGAGAAGGATGCTTCCGACGGTGCCGCAGGCTCCGATCCGCGCGCCCTGCGGGCGCTGGCGCACCCGGTCCGGCTCGACCTGCTCTACCTGCTGGAGCGGGAGGGACCGCTGACCGCGAGCCGGGCCGCGGAGCTGCTCGGGCTCACCCCGAAGGTGTGCTCGTACCACCTCGGCACCCTCGGAAAGTACGGCGTCATCGAGGAGGCCCACGGCGGCAGGGGCCGCGCCCGGCCCTGGCGGCTGCGCGAGACCGCCCTCGACTACACCCACGACCCGGACGAGGAGCCCGCGACCACCCACGCGGTGGACGCCTTCGCCACGACCATGCTGGCCCGGGACGCCCGGGTGGTCGAGGAGTTCATCCGCCGACGCCACCGGCTGCCGCGGCGCTGGCGCAACGTCTCCGCGATGTCCAGCACCCCGCTCCGGCTGACCCCCGGGGAACTCCGCGAGCTGCGCGCCGACCTGCTCGCCGTACTCCACCGCTACAACGAGCGCGGCGGTGCCCCGCGCCCCGGTGCCCATCCGGTGCACACGGCCGTCTACGCCGTGCCCACCGAACTCGGCGCCCTCACCGCCCGGGAAGAGGACTGACGATGCCGCGCCCCACCTCGGATGCGGTCGCCGCGGCGGCGCGCGGCGGCGCGGTCCGGGTGCTGATCGCCGAGGACCCCGAGATGCTCCGGCAGGCCCTCGCCCGGCTGCTGGCGGAATACGACACCGGACCACCAGGACCACCCCGCCCGCCGGGCCGGCCCACGCCGCCGCCGGACCGAAGCGACCGGGACCGGGACCGCGACCGCCTCCTCGACCGGATGACGCCGCGCGAGCGGGAGGTGCTGGCACTGATGGCCCAGGGCCGCTCCAACACCGGCATCGCCGACACGCTCGTCCTCAGCCGCAGCGCCGTCGCCAAGCACATCAACGCCATCTTCACCAAACTCGACATCCCGCCCGCGGGCCGCGACAACCGCCGCGTGCTCGCCGTCCTCGCCTACCTCCGCACGAGCGCCCCGGCCCCCGCCGGCGAACGGACGTGACCGTCAGCCCGATGACCGGCGCCACTTGCGCAGGCTCACCAGTTCGCGCGGCGGCGTCAGCTTGCTGCCCACCTCGACGTACGACACCTCCGCCGCGTACACGTCGCCCGCCGAGTCCACCGCGATGCTGTGCAGCCAGTTGAACCGGTCCGGGGCCTCGCCGGGGAGGTCCGCGCCGAAGCGGGTGACCTCGTGGCCCGCGGTGTCGAAGACGCGGATCCTGTGACCGATGCCGGGGACGCCGTGCTGCACCGGCGGGGGGCCCTGTTCGGCGACGTAGAGGCGGGTGTCGGGGCCCGTGCCGGTGGCGCAGACGGCGACCGCCTTGTGGGCGTGCCACGTGGTGCGGAACCCGCCGTCGCGGGAGAAGACCTGCACCCGGTGGTTCTCGCGGTCGCAGACGACCACGGTGCCGTCGCCGTCGGCTGCGTCGGCGAGGGTCAGGGCGTGCGGGAGGCTGAAGCTGCCCGGGTCGGTGCCGGGGGTGCCCCAGGAGGCGAGGTGGCGGCCGGTGGCGTCGAAGCGGTGGACGCGGGAGTTGCCGTAGCCGTCGCTGACGAAGACGTCGCCGGTGCGCGGGCATATCGCCACGTCGGTGGGGCGGTTGAAGGGCTCGCCGCTCTGGAAGCCGCTGGGTTCGCCGGTGCCGAGGGTCAGCAGGGTGGTGCCGGTGCGGTCGGTCTTGGTGAGGGTGTTGCCGACGTCGTCGACGAGCCAGAGGTGGTCCTCGTGGTCGACGGTGACCGCGTGCGGGCGGGTGAAGCGGCAGCCGCGCCAGCGCGGCAGGGTGTTGCCGTACGGGTCCTCGTACAGCTCGGTGCCGAGGTACGGGGTGTCGTTGCCCCACATGTCGACGACGTTGCCCTCCGGGTCGAAGACGAGCACCGGCATGTTGCCCCGGTTGAACACGTAGACGCGGTCGGCCGAGTCGACGGCGACGGAGGTGGCTTCCCTGAGCCAGATCCCGTGCGGGATCTTCGCCCAGAGGGGGACGGGTTCGTAGACGGTGTCACCGGTCGCGGGCCCGACGGCCATCGCTTCCTCCCCTGCAGACGCGTGGGCCGGCGATCATAGCCCGCGCCCGTGAACGGCGCCGCGGCACTCAGCGGCGGGCGGCCAGGACCGCCGGGGCCGTGGACTGCGGGAGCAGGTCGGCGGGGCGGGCGGGCAGCCGGAGCTGGACGTCGATCTCGTCGCTGAAACGGTACGGCCGATGGGTGAGCAGTCCGGCGAACTTCCGCCGCAGCCGGGACACCTCGGCCCGTACCGTCACCGTACGCTCCGGGTCGCCGAAGAGCGCGTCGGCCAGCGCCGTGGAGCTGAGCCCGGCGCGGTGCACCGCCAGCAGGTACAGCACCTCCGCGTGCCGCGGGCTCACCTGCTGCGTCCACCGGCCCGCGCCGCCCAGCACCGCCAGGCTCGCCGACGCCGACCGCGTCAGGTCCAGCACCACCCGGGTCGGCGGCGGCGCGGACTCCTCCGGCTCGACCCGGACCAGCCACCCGCCGCCCGGCAGCGGCGCCAGCGCACACGGCCCCAGCACCGGCAGCGTGCACGCGCCCGCCGCCGGCGACGTCGGCAGCGTCACCCGCTCCGGCGGCAACATGCCGGTGGCCGCCGCCGCCCAGCCGTGCTCGTCCACGGCCAGCGCCCGGCCGCCGATACCGGCGAGGACGGGCGCCGCGACCGCCCGCAGCCGCCCCATCGCCGTCCAGTGTTGGTCCCGCAGCTCGCCCTCCGCGACCCGGCCGACGGCGGTGACGAACGCCAGCGAGATCGTCGGCATCGTGAGCGCCGGTCCTGTGACGTTGACCACGCCCAGGACCCGCCCGTCGCGCGGGTCGGTCAGCGGCGCGGCGCCGCAGCTCCACCGGTGCCAGGTGCGCAGGAAGTGCTCGTCGCCGTAGACACCCACGGGGTGACCCGTCGCCAGCGCGGTGCCGATGCCGTTGGTGCCCGCGGAGTCCTCGCTCCAACTCGCGCCCTCCGCCAGGCCGATACGGCTCACCGCCTTGAGCATCCCACGCTCGCCTTCCCGCCACAGCACCACGCCGTCGGCGTCGGTGACCACGACGACGTGCTCGGGTACGGTGTCCTCGGCCGGCATCAGCCCGTCGCGCAGCACCTCGCGCAGGACGCCCACGACCGCCGTACGCCGCCGCCACTCCAGCTCCACGACGCCCACCCGCCGCGGCCAGCCGCCCTCCCGGTCCAGGCCGCGCGCCTCCGCGCGGCGCCACGACTCGCCGATCACCTCACGCGGTACGTCCCTGGCTGGCGGCAGCTCCGGGAGGGAGACGGTGTACGCCTCGGCAGCCTGCCCGCCGGAGCCGGCCCGCGCCCGGCCCCAGCCGGGCCGCGGGCCGCGCACCCGGCCGTTTTGCCGGGGTCTCCGCCCGCCGCCCGCATCCGCAGTTTCCGGCACAACACTCCCAGCCGGCCCGGCTGTTCAGCGGGCCCGGATTCCATGGTGCCCGCGTCCGCGCCCTTACGCCCACCTCTTGGACCAAACCGGTCGCCCGCTGCAATTCCAGGCTGCAACGGTGTGCAACCTTTGCGTACGCGCGTGCGCGAGGAGTTGAGTGGCGCGGGGTTGACGAGCGGAAGGGGTGACGAGTCGGCGCGGCACCGCTTCCGACGCCCTGCAACAGCGGAAGGCCGCCTCCCCTCCCTGCGGGAGGCACCTTCCGCTGCCGCATCCCGGCCCGGGCCGCCCGCACCCGGGACCGCGGTCCCGGCGCCGCGGATCACCCCGGCACCGGCCGGGCCCGGTCCACAACCGCCCGCAGATCCGGCCCGTGCGGCAGCGTCCCCAGCGCCGCCCCCCACTCGCCGCCCAGCCGCGAGGCGCAGAAGGCGTCCGCGACTGCCGCCGGCGCATGCCGTACGAGCAGCGCGCCCTGCAGCACCAGTGCCAGCCGCTCCGCCAGCCGGCGGGCCCGGGTCTCGACGCCCTCCAGGTCCGCCAGCTCCGTCAGCAGGTCCTTCACCGCCCGGTCCAGCCGGTGGTCCGCGCCGCGCGCCCGGCCGATCTCGGTGAGCACGGCGTCCACCGCCCGCGGCTCCCGCCGCAGCGCGCGCAGCAGGTCGAGCGCCTGTACGTTGCCGGAGCCCTCCCAGATCGAGTTCAGCGGCGCCTCGCGCAGCAGCCGCGGCATCCCCGACTCCTCCACGTACCCGTTGCCGCCCAGGCACTCCAGCGCCTCCGCCGCCACCGGCGTGCACCGCTTGGTCACCCAGTACTTCGCCGCCGGCACCGCCAGCCGCAGGAACGCCAGTTCGTCGTCCGTCCCCGCGTCGTACGCCGCCGCCAGCCGCAGCGCCAGCGCCGTCGCCGCCTCCGACTCCAGCGCCAGGTCCGCCAGCACGTTGCGCATCAGCGGCTTGTCGGCGAGCACCCCGCCGAACGCCGTCCGGTACGTGCAGTGGTGCACCGCCTGCGCCACCGCCTGGCGCATCACGGCCGCCGCGGCGGTCGCGCAGTCCACCCGCGTGGCGGCGACCATCTCGATGATCGCCGGGATGCCCCGGCCCTCCTCGCCGACCCGCCAGGCCAGCGTCGTGCCGTCGAACTCGACCTCGGCGGAGGCGTTCGAGCGGTTGCCGAGCTTGTCCTTCAACCTCTGTAGGAGGAAAGTGTTGCGGCTGCCGTCCGGCAGCACGCGCGGCAGCAGGAAGCACGTCAGCCCGCCCGGCCCCGCGCCGCCGGACGGCACCTGCGCGAGCACCAGGAAGGCATCCGACATCGGCGCCGAGCAGAACCACTTGTGGCCCGTCAGCGCGTACGCCCCCGCCCCGGCCGGCTCCGCCCGGGTGGAGTTGGCCCGTACGTCCGAGCCGCCCTGCTTCTCCGTCATGCCCATCCCGGCGATCGCCCCCGCCTTCCCGGCGACGGGCACCAGCCCCGGTTCGTACACCCGCGACGTCAGCAGCGGCTCCCAGACCGCGGCCAGCTCCGGCTGCGCGCGCAGCGCCGGGACGGCGGCGTGCGTCATCGAGAGCGGACAGCCGTGTCCCGCCTCGGCCTGCGTCCACACCAGGAACCCGGCCGCCCGCCGCACGTGCCCGTCCGGCCGGTTCCAGGCATCGGTCAGTCCGGCCGTCACTCCGCGCTCCATGAGCTGGTGCCAGGCGGGGTGGAAGTCCACCTCGTCGACGCGCCGGCCGTAGCGGTCGTGGGTGCGCAGCACCGGCGGCGAGGCGTTCGCCGCCACGCCCCACCGCTGCACCTCGGCGGCGCCCGCCGCGCGGCCGAGCGCGGTCAGCTCCGCGCGCGCCTCGGCGTGCCGCTCCGGCGCGACGTACCGCTCCACCGCCTCGGTCAGCGCCGCGTCCGCGGCGTAGACGTCGTAGCCGACCAGCGGCGGTGCCTGATTCGTCACCGTATGAGTACCTGCTTCCATGACAGCTACGGTAGGCAGGTGGGAGCAGAACGGGAAACGGGTGCGGAACAGGGCGGACGCGGCGGACCCCGCGGCCGGCTGCGCCGGGCCCGGGCCCTGTACCAGCACCTGCCCAAGCGGCGGGTGGCGTGGCTGCTGTTGAAGGACACGGTCAACACCTGCATGCAGCAACGCGTGATCGGCCTCGCCGCCGAGGCCGCGTTCTTCAGCCTCCTGTCGCTGCCGCCGCTGCTCCTCGGCCTCCTCGGCCTGCTGGGCTACTTCGACCAGTCGCTCATCGACATCGAGACCATCCGGCACAACATCATCGACGCCTCCGACACGGTCCTGACGGACAAGGGCGTCGACGAGATAGTCCGCCCGCTCCTCGACGACGTCACCCGCGGCGGGCGCCCGGACCTCATCTCGTTCGGCTTCGCGCTCGCGCTGTGGTCGGGCTCGCGCGCCGTGAACGTCTTCATCGACACCATCACCATCATGTACGGGCTCGAAGGCCACCGCGGCATCGTCAGGACCCGGCTGCTGGCGTTCGGGCTCTACCTCGTGGCGCTGGTCATCGGCGTGGTCGCGCTGCCCCTGACGGTGGCCGGGCCGGACGCGGTGGTGCACCTGCTGCCGTGGAGCGAGACCGCCCTGCGGGTGCTGTACTGGCCGGTCGTCACGCTGCTGTCCATCGCCTTCCTGACGACGCTCTACCACGCGGCCGTGCCCGTCCGCTCGCCGTGGCGCGAGGACCTGCCGGGCGCGCTGGTGGCGCTCGGGATGTGGCTGCTGGGCAGCCTGCTGCTGCGGCTCTACCTGCTGAACGCCGTGGAGGGGCCGACCATCTACGGCTCCCTCGCCGCCCCCGTCGCGGTGCTGCTGTGGTTCGGCGTCTCGGCGTTCGCGGTGCTCGTCGGCGCGGCGGTGAACGCCGCGTTCGACCGCGTCTGGCCCTCGGTGGCCACCGCCACCGGCCGCGCCGAGACGGCCCGCGCCCGGGAGGAGGCGGCGGCCCGGCTGGTCGCGGCGGCCTCGGCGGAGCGGCAGGCCCGGATCCGCGGGCTCGACGGGGACGCGTCGGCGGAGGAGTGGGAGCGCGAGCCGGAGCCGGAGCTGGCCGAGGAGGGGGAGGAGGCGGCGGAGGAGGCCCGTCGGAACCGGGCCAGGGACCGGCCGGCCGAGCCCGCCGAGCGGGATGAGCCCGCTGGGCGGGAAGAGGGGAGCGGCACGAGGTCAACTTCTCGGCGCTGAAGGACCGAACTCGGTCTCGGTCACAGAAGAGCCTCGATTGCAAGTCCTGCCCGTCGCTGGCTGCGGCGTATGGCCTGCGTCCAGGACCGCAAGTCACGGTCCAGGGGCGATTGACTGCGCCCCGCTACCACGCACGCCCCGAAGGACACGGGAGCCGCCGCAGCTCACCTGTGGGCGAGCCAGGTCACAACGGGCTGGTCCTGGCGCCAACCGTGTCCCCACCGGCGCGTGGTTCGTGCCTTAACGCTCGCAGTCCCGGAACGGAGTGTAGCGCAACGGCTCCGTTACGCTACCTCGTCCCGTTAGCCCCCTTCACGCGCAGGAACCGCCGCAGCCGCGCCAGCGGCCAGGTGTTGATCACGTCCTCCGGCGTCAGCCAGCCGCGCTGGGCGACGCCCACCCCGTAGCGCATGTTCGACAGGTCCGGCACCGAGTGCGCATCGCTGTCCACCGCGAACTTCACGCCGTGGCTCCGCGCCCGCAGGATCAGCTCGTCCGGCAGGTCGAGCCGGTTCGGGTGCGCGTTGACCTCCAGCGCCGTGCCCGTACGGGCGCACGCCGCGAAGACCGCGTCCCAGTCCGCGTCGACCGCCGGCCGCTTGCCCGCCTTGCGGGTGGTGGGGTGGCCGATGACGTGCACGTGCGGGTTCTCCACCGCGGCGAGGAAGCGCCGTGTCATCTCGTCCCTCGGCTGGGTGAAGTGCGAGTGCACCGACGCCACGCACACGTCGAACGTCTCCAGGAAATCCTCCGGCCAGTCGACCGAGCCGTCCGGCGCGATGTTCAGCTCCGTGCCGTGCAGCAGCCGCATCCCGCCGCTGCGCCGCCGGTGGCGTGCGTCCAGCTCCGCCACGGTTTCGCGCTGGGCGAGCATCTTCTCCTTCGTCATGCGCTGCATGCGCAGCTCGGGCGCGTGGTCGGTGACGGCGTAGTAGGCGTAGCCGCGTTGCCTGGCGGCCTCCACCATCGCCTCCAGCGAGTCGATGCCGTCGGTGAGGTCGGTGTGGGTGTGCAGGTCGCCGCGCAGGTCGTCCTCCGTCACCGGCTCCGGCGGCCCGTCCCCGGTCGCCGCCTCGATCTCGCCGCGGTCCTCGCGCAGCGGCGGCGGGATCCACGGCAGGCCGAGGCGGGCGTAGACGTCCTCTTCGGTCGTGACCGGGATACGGCGCCCGCTGCGGGCGTGGAACAGCCCGTACTCGGACAGCTTCAGCTTCTTGCGCACCGCGATCTCGCGGAGGCGGATGTTGTGCTGCTTGGACCCGGTGAAGTACTGCAGCGCCGCGCCCCACGCGTCCGGCGGCACCACCCGCAGGTCGACCTGGACGCCGTCGGTGGTGCGGATGCTCGTCTTCGTCCCGCCCGTGCCGATGACCTCCCCGACCAGCGGCAGCCCGGTGAACGCCGCCGTCAGCGGCGCGGAATCCACCGCCGCGGCGAGCACGTCGAGGTCCCCGACGGTCCCGCGGCGCCGCCGCAGCGAGCCCGCGTACGTGCAGCGCTCGCAGCCCGCCACCGCCGACAGCCGCGCGACGATGTCCTCGGCCAGCGCCAGCGCCGTGTCGACCGGGATCCGGCCGGTGGACGAGCGCAGCAGGTCGATGCCGTGGAGCAGCTTCTCCTCGCTCTTCGGCCCGAACCCCTTCAGGTCGCGCAGCCGGTGCTCGCCGATCGCCGCGGCCAGCTCGTCGACGGAGGACACGCCCAGCTCCTCGTACAGGACCAGTGCCCGCTTGGGGCCGAGGGCGGGGATCGCGATCAGCTCCCGGACCCCGGCCGGGATCCGCTCGCGGGCCTCGTCGATGGCCGCCACCCGGCCCGTACGCAGGTACTCGCCGACCTTGCCGGCGATGGAAGCACCCACCCCGGGGATCGCCTTGAGCGCCTTGGCGTCCAGCCCGGCGACGTCGGCGGAGTGGCCGCCGACCGCGCGGGCGGCGCGCTCGTACGCGCGCGCCTTGAAGGCGTCGCCGCCGGTGATGGACAGCAGGTCCGCGTACTCCTGTAGGAGCGCGGCGACCTCCTCGTTGGACGCCACCTGTGTTCACCTCGGTCCACGTCGCGGGGAGTACGGGCGTACGGGCGTACAGCGGTACGGGCAGCGGGGCCGGCGCCCGGCCGTCCCGCGGAGACTGCACCCGTGCCGACAAGCATGCCGCCGATCGCCGCTCCCCGCCGCCCGGGCGCGGCGGGCAGGGAAAACCGCTGGCGCCACGTGTGCGTCGCTGCATACGCTTCCAGCGCACCTTGTGACCGGTACCGACCAGGGAGGTGAGGGCCATGACCGAAGCCGTCAGGGGCGCAGTCCCCGCAGGACAGCCGCACGCCCGCTCCTTTCTGAAGGGTCACTCTGTTGACACACCTCCCCGCCCCCCGTCCCCTCACCGCGTACGGCTGGGATGAGGCCGCCGCCGACGCCTTCGCGCCGTACGAGTCCGAGGGGCTGATCCCCGCCCGCATCGCGCGGGTCGACCGCGGCTCCTGCATCGCGCTCACCGACTCCGGGCCCGTACGCGCCACCACCGCCCGCCTCGCGGGCACCGACCGCGCCGCCGGCCGGGCCGCCGACCTCACCCGGCTGCCGTGCACCGGCGACTGGGCGGCGCTCGAACCGGGCGAGCACCCCGCCGTACTGGCCCTGCTGCCGCGCCGCACGGCGTTTCTGCGCTCGGCGTCGTCCAAGCGCTCCGAGGGCCAGGTCGTCGCCGCCAACGTCGACCACGCCGTCATCGCCGTCTCGCTGGCGGCGACGCGCGCCGCCGACATCGAACCGGCGCGCCTGGAGCGGATGCTGTCGCTCGCCTGGTCCAGCGGCGCGCAGCCGCTGGTCGTCCTCACCAAGGCCGACCTGGTCGGCGACCCCGTCGTCCTCGGCCACCTCGTCACCGACACCGGGGAGGTCGCGCCCGGCACCGCCGTCCTCGCGGTCAGCGCCGCCACCGGCGCCGGCGTCCCGCAGCTGGCCGCCGCGCTGGCCACCGGCACCTCCGTGCTCCTCGGCGCCTCCGGCGCCGGGAAGTCCACGCTCGCCAACACCCTGCTCGGCGAGGCCGCCCAGGAGGTCCACGAGGTACGCGACGCCGACGGCAAGGGCCGGCACACCACCGTCACCCGCGACCTGCTGCCGCTGCCCGGCGGCGGCGTCCTCATCGACACCCCGGGCCTGCGCGGCGTCGGCATGTGGGCGGCCGACGACGGGCTGGGCCAGGTCTTCGCCGAGATCGAGGAACTGGCCGAACGCTGCCGCTTCCACGACTGCACGCACACGGCCGAGCCGGGCTGCGCGGTCGTCGCGGCCCTGGAGAACGGCGAGTTGCACCCGCGCCGGCTGGACAGCTACCGCAAGCTGCAGCGCGAGAACGCCCGCATGACGGCCCGCACCGACCTGCGGCTGCAGGCGGACCAGCGCCGGGAGTGGAAGCGCCGCGACGCGCAGAACCGCGAAGGGCGGGCGCGCAAGGGGAGAGGCTGAGGCACGGGCGGCGGCCCGCCCGGGACGCGCGAGGGTACGCGGCCTGCCGGAACCCGCGCACCTCACGGGGCGGAGCCGAGGCCCCGGTTGCGGGCGGCGGCGTGTTCCGGGCGCAACCGGCGCCGCTCGCGTTTGCCGGCGAGGTACGTGGTCACGCCAGCGCCGACAGCACCCCGCCGGTGGCGTACGCGAGACCGACGAGAACGGTCACCGCTCCGGGGCCCGTTCAAGGCACCAGCCGCGTTCGTGGGCGTACCAGCCCAACTGCAGTCGCGTGTGCACCCCGGCGATCTCCATCAGCCGCTTCACCCGCCGCTGTACGGTCCGCAGCCCCAGGTCCAGCTGCTTGGCGGCGCTCGCGTCCGTGAGTCCCGCCAGCAGCAGCCCGAGGATCTGCCGGTCCACCGCGTCCGGCCCGTCCGGCCCCTGCTCGGCCACCGCCGCCCCGCCCGCGGCCAGCCGAAGGGGCAGCGCCTGCCGCCACAGGCTCTCGAAGAGCCCCACGAGCGCCTCCAGCAGCCCGCTCGCGTGCACCACCAGCGCGGCGGGCTCGCCGGCGTCGGCGGACATCGGCACCATCGCCGTCGCCCCGTCCGCGATCACCAGCTTCGTCGGGACCACGTCCGCGACCCGCAACTCCTCGTTCCGGCGCAGGGCTTCCGCCGCCTCCGCCACCGTGCCGGGGGCGAGCAGCCGGGAGCGCTCCAGCACCACCCGGAAGCGCACGCCGCGGCCCGCGGCCTTCTCCTCCGCGGTGTTGTCCTGGCTGCGCACCGCCAGCGGCTCGCGCGTGACGAACGCGCACACCTCCTGCTCGGCGCCGAGCTGCAGCTGCAGAAACCGGTGCGCCACCGCCCTCGCGCCGGTCACCACCTCGACCAGGTCGTGTACGTCGGCCGGCTCGCCGGCCTCCGCGCGGTACTCCTCCGCGAGCAGCGCCGCGGCCAGCTCGGCGCGCTCCAACTCGTGCCGCTGCTGGATGAGCAACGCCCCCAGTGCCACCGACGGCGGCGCCGCCACCCAGCGGCCGGGCCGCGCCGACGACTGCGCCGCCAGCCCGTGCTGCTCCAGCCGCCGCAGCGTCCGCACCGCCTCCGGCTCGGGCAGCGCCAACCGCCGCGCCAGCTCGGGGACGTCGGCGGCGCCGAGTGCCACCAGCGCGCGGTAGGCCGACTCCTGCACGTCGTCGAGTCCGATGGCACCGAGCACCTGCACATCCTGACCTTGCGGGCGGCTCGGTTGGAAGGCCTTTGCCGTGATCTTGCGGGTCCGGTCGTTGCGGACCGGGGTGGCGGGGAACAATAGAGGCATGGATCGGCAGGGGGAGACGGCGGGGGAACGCCGCACCGAGGACGACTGGTGGCACGACCTGTACGAGGAGGGGGTGCCGGACACGGGCCCGCAGCGTGCGGGTGACACCCTCGACGACCGCTTCGCGTCGGTGGCCCGGACGGTGGAGGAGGAGTCGGAGCCGTCTGTGCGGGAGCCGTCTCCGCGGAAGTCGGCTCCGCCGGGGGCGGCGGGGCCGTCGCGGCCGTCGGCGGCGGAGCCGTACGACCAGATGCGAGACCCCGACTACCCGCCACCGCCTGGGCCGCCGCCGGTGCCGGCACCGGCACCGGCGCCGCCGCCCTCTGGCTCCGCGTCGGTGGCGCCGTCGGTGGCGGGTGTTCCGGGCTTCACGGAGCGCGCGGAACCTGCGGCGGCCGGGCGCGGCTGGGCGGACGATGTGTTCGCGGGCCTGCGGGAGGACCTGCGGCGGGACCTGCCCCCGGCGGAACGCGCGGACATCGCGGACGCGGAGCCCGAGCGCGAGCCGGAGCCGTACGAACCGCCCCCGCCCGCACCGGAGCCGCCCGCGGAGGCGGCGGAGCCTGGTCCGCGGGAGTCCGCGGAACCCGCCTGGTGGGAGTCCGTGGATCGGGCCGCGGTGGACGCGGCGCCGTCCGGTCCTCTGGAGCCCGCTGGTCCCGCCCCGGTGGAAGCGGCAGGGCCGCCCGCCGCGTGCGGGTCCGCGGATCGTGCCGTGGCGGAGGCGGTGCCGTCCGGCCCGGTGGAAGTGGCCTCACCCGGCCCGCAAGAAGCCGCGGACCCCGTCGCGGCGGAAACGGTGCTGCCCGCCTCGCGGGAAGCCGTGGATACCGCGTCGGCGGAAGCGTCGCCGCTCGACCCGCGGGACTCCGTGGAGGGCGCCTCGCTTCGCACGGCGCCGTCCGGCCGAGGGGAGACCGCGGATCCCGACCCGGCCGACGCGAAGCCGTTCGGCACGGAGGGACCCGCGGCACCTGAACCGGCGGAGAGCGTGCTGCCCGGTCCGCGGCAGCCCGTTGATCCCGGCCCCGTGGAAGCGGTGCCGCCCCGTCCGCGGGAATCCGCGGTCCCCGCGCCGGCGCAGCCGGAAACGCCTGCGTCGGCCTACTCGGCGCCGTCCGTCCCTGCGGAGGCGGCGGAGCCCGGTCCCGGCGAGAGCGCACCGCCCGCGCCCGAGCCTTCCGTTCCGGCCCCACCGGCGCCGCCCGGTGCGGCGGCAGCTGTGCCACCCGACCCGGCGGCGACGGCGGAGGCCCGGCCCGGGGAGACCGCACCGCACGCCCCGGCGGCCTCCGTACCGCCCGCCCCCACGGGGCAAACGGCCCGCCCCATTCCCGCCGGAACCTCGCCGGCGCCCGCCACCATGCGGCTGCGCCAGGTGTCCGTCACCGACACCCTCACCGACGCCGACTGGGCCGGCCGGCGCACCGGTTCCTTCGTCGGCGGTGGGCCGCCCACCTACGAGGCGGAGCCCACGGCGCTGCCCGAACTCGCGCCCGGGGCGCTCGGGGAGTTGGTGCCGGACACCGTCCTCGACGGCGCGCGCTACGGGTCCTTCACCCTCCGCACCGCCGCCACCCGCGGCGACAGCCCCCGCTACCGCGGCGAGTCGCGGCGCGACGCCGTCCTCACCGCCCGCTTCGGCGGCGGCGACGACGCGCTCGTGTTCGTCGCCGTCGCCACCGGTGCCCGCGGCGTGCCCCGTACGGACCGGGCCGCCGCCTCGCTCGTGCGGTGGATGGGCGAGGCCGTCGGCCGCAGCCGGGCCCGGCTCTCCGAGGACATCCGCACCGGCCGCCGCGCCGCGCTGAAGGGCGGTCTGCACCGGCTCACCGGCCGCACGTACGGGCTGATGCGCGCGCAGGCGGAGGAGTTCGGCGTGGATCCCGCGGAGTACACCGCGGGGCTGCGCTGCCTGCTGCTGTCCACCGACGCCGCCTGCCGCACGCGGGTGTTCTTCGGCACCGGCACCGGCGGCCTCTTCCGGCTGCGCGGCGACGAGTGGCAGGACCTGGAGCCCGCCCCGCCGGCCGACGACGAGGGTGGCAAGGGCGACGCGACCGACGAGGGCGGCAACGGCGACGCGCGCGACGCGGACGACGAGCAGAAGCCCGTCGATCCCCGGCTCACCGTCGACCTCGGCGCCCGGCCCCCGCGCAGCGACCCCGCCGGCCCTCCGCCGCCCGGCTTCGGCGCCCCGGGTTCGGCGCCCCCGCCCGACGCCCCGCCCGGCTTCGGCGCGCTCGTGCCGTCGCCCGACCCCGGTGAGCCGGCGCCGTTCGCCTTCCGGGCGTCGGAGGGGAAGCCCGGCGACGTGCTGCTGCTGTGCAGCCCCGGGTTCGCGGAGCCGCTGCGCGGGGCGCCCGGGCTGGCGGCGGAGCTGGCGGAGCGGTGGCGCGGCGAGGCGGCGCCGCCCGGGCTGGCCGCGTTCCTCGGGGACGTCCAGCTGCGCGCCAAGGGCTTCGCCGACGACCGCACCGCCGCCGCCCTCTGGGAGAGCTGAGCAAGGGGGGGCCGGCGCCGCCGGCCCCCTTTCCGTCACATGTGTCTGACGGGCGCACCGCCCTGGAAGTTTCGTCAAGCACCGCCCCACACCGGGGCGTCCGTACCCCACAGACCCGGCGGGCGTGCCCAGTTCACCGGGCCTCCCTCGTACGACACCGGCGGCAGCACGTACCGCAGCCGGCCCATAGGGCTGTCGGTCTCGGTCACTCGGCGCCCGGCGTCGAAGCCGTCTTCCTCACGCGGGGCGGGGGGCAGGACGTGGACCAGCCAGTGCGCGGTCTGCGTCAGGGCCAGGCGGACCAGCCGGGTACCGCCCGTGCGGTGCTGCTCGGTGAGCGCGCGCAGCACCCCGGCCGCCAGCAGATAACCGGTACCGTGGTCGAGTGCTTGGGCGGGCAGCGTGCCGGGCGAATCCGACGAGCCCTCAAACTCGGCGATGCCGGTGGCCACCTGGACCAGGCTGTCGAAGCCGCGCCGCCCTTGCCACGGCCCGTCATGGCCCCACGCGGACAGCTGAGCGATCACGAGCCCCGGACGACGCCCGGCGAGCGCCTCGGGCGTCAGCCCGAACGGGTCCAGCGCGCCCGGCCGGTAACCGGTGACCACCACGTCCGCCTCGTCCAGCAGGTCCTCGAAGACCCGGCGGCCGGTGGCATCACCCAGGTCAACGGTGGTCGAGCGTTTCCCCATGCCCGTGTCGTTGTGGGCCTCCTGACTCTCCGGCAGCTGTGGGGCGTCGATCCGCAGCACGTCCGCGCCGAGCAGCGCCAGCGTTCGGGTGGCGACCGGCCCGGCGAGCACCCGGGTCAGATCCAGGACGCGCAGCCCCGCGCAGGGCAGCGCGGCATCACCGAGCATCCGGCCCGGGGCGTCGTTGACGCGCGTCGTTGTCAGCAGCGGCTTCCCCGCGACCAGGGCCCCCTGCGTGCTCTTGGCCCATTCCTCGGGGCTGCGTGCCGCGACGGCGAGGCCGCCCGCCGCGTACACGGTCTCCTCCACCTCCAGCGCGGCATGCCCCGCGATCGCCCCGGCCACCGCGTCCATCGCCTCCTCGCCGATGTTCCCCGGCACCCCGAGAGCGGCGAGCAACCGGGCCCGGTGGTGCGGGTAGTTGGCGTGCGTGCGGACCCATCCATCGGCCGCTCGCCAGAACCGGGACAACGGTGCGAAGGTCGACCACGCTTGCCCGTCGACCCGCACCAGCCGGTCGCTGAGGAACGCCGCCGCGACCGACTCGTCGTCGACCCGCACCCGGGGCACGGGCCGCCCCGTGCGTTCGGAAGTCAGCTCGGCGGCGGCGAGCGAGCACACCGCGACGGTGGCCCGCGCCAGTTCCATGACGGGCAGCCGTGCCGGCAGTCCCCCGGACGGACCGCTGTAGGACACCCGGTCGAGCAGAGAAGAATCGGCACCCAGTGCCACCCAAGCCTGCGACGCGCCTGTCGAGATTGAGGAGTTCATAGGGGCATGGTGGCACCGAGTGCCATCTTCGGGAAGGTCCCGGGCACCACGCAACCGGGACCCGCACGGACCACGCGGGTTCGGCGAGGACGTCCTGGAGCACGAGGGTGTTGATGTACACCAGAGACGCCTGGAAGATGCGCAGGCACAGCGTGGCCCGGACCCACCTCCCCGGGCCCTGGAGGAACACCGTCAGCGGAGCTGGTTCTCCATGGCCCTGAGCTTCTGCTCCAGGGTGTCCAGCGGGGCCGCCAGTTCGTCGTCCTGTACGACGGGCCGCGCGGCACGCTGGGTGGCCGGCTTCGCGGCGGGCTGCGCGGGCGGTGTCCCGCCCGCCTGCTCCGTGGCCGGCCGCCCGAGGCCGACCGCCGGCCGGGACCGCAGCGGCAGCTGCGCCGCCGCCTCCGGGACCGGCTCCGGCGTCAGCGCCACCGCCGGCTCGGCGCGCGCCGCGGTCAGCTCGCCCGGGGCCAGCGCGCGGTGGTGCTTGCCGAGCGCCTTGAGCCGGACCCGCTCCAGCCGGGCCTGCTCGCGCTCCTCGGCCCGCCGGCGCGCCTCGTCCCGGCTGTCCTGCCGCACCTCGTCGACCGCCTCGTCGAGGGTGCGTACGCCTTCGAGGAGCATCAGCGACCACGCCCGGAACGTCTCGCGTGGCGCCCGCAGCCAGCGTACGAACCGGATCTGCGGCAGCGGCCGCGGTACGAGCCCCTGCTCGCGCAGCGCCGCCCGGCGGGTCTGCTTCAGCGCCCGGTCGAAGAGCACCGCGGCGGACAGCGACATGCCCGCGAAGAACTGCGGCGCGCCCGCGTGCCCGGCGCCGCGCGGCGCGTGCACCCAGTTGAACCAGGCCGCCGCGCCCGCGAACGTCCACACCAGCAGCCGGGAGCCGAGCGCCGCGTCGCCGTTGCTGGCCTCGCGTACGGCGATGACCGAGCAGAACATGGCGGCGCCGTCGAGCCCGAACGGGACCAGGTACTCCCAGCCGCCGGACAGGCCGAGGTTCTGCCGGCCGAAGCCGACCAGGCCGTGGAAGGAGAGCGCGGCGGCGACCGCGGCGCAGCAGAAGAGCAGGACGTACGCCAGCGTCCCGTACATGGCCTCCTTGCGGCGGCGGCGCTGCTCGCCGGCCTCCCAGGAGTCGGCGGGCTCGCCGGCCTTCTGCCGGCCGCGTACGACGACGGCGACGGCCGCGAGCACGCCGAGCAGCAGCACGGCGGCCGGGAGGGCCCAGCTCAGCGGTATCCCGTTGAATCCCATCGGATGTCCCTTGCCTCGCCATGTGACTCGTGACTCGTGAGTCGTGGTTCGGGCACCGATACTCGCGGAACTGCACGGCGATTCCGGAGGAAACGAAATCAGCCACTCAAACGGGTGGCTTGCGGGCTAAGTGCTTGCGACGAGGCGGGCGACGCGCTCCGTGTCGCAGGTGCGGGGGCAGGTGACGCAGGTGTCGTCCGGCCGCAGCGTGTAGTACATGCAGCAGCTCGCCCGGTCCCGAGTGGCCAGGGGCTGCCCCGCCGGCCCGGTGAGGGTGCGGAAGGCGGCGCCGCCGGCGTACGGGGCCGTGGCGGGTCCGTTCCCGGGGCCGTTCCCGGCGCCGTTCCCGGCGCCGTTCCCGGGGAGGAGCCGTGTGGCCTCGGCCATCGCGCGCTCCTCCTCGCCCAGGAGTTCGCCCAGGTACCAGAGCCCCTCGACGATCTCGTCCGTCGCCATCCCCCACAGGGCGCGCGGCCCGCGGCGCATCCGCGGCCCGAACGCGGCGAGCACCGGCTCCAGATGCTCGGCCACGGCGCCTCGCACCTCGGCGCGCAGCGCCTCCTCGCCGGCGACGACGCGGGCGCCGGGCAGGCCGGCGGCCGGGTCGTCCGGCAGGCAGGCGAACCCGCTGCCGCGGGCGGCGGCGCGGGTGCGGCTGCCGTCCGCGTTGCGGTGCAGCGCCACGGTGTCCACCGGGAGCCGGGGCACCCGGCGCAGCAGGAACCAGGGGACGGTGACCAGCAGGCAGGCGGACCAGGCGTAGCGGTGCAGGCCGAAGCTGGCCACGACGTCGGGGCGGGCGTCCTCGCCGTAGTCGCGGCGGACCTGCTCGGCGTCCCAGGCGAGGAAGTCGTCGAGGACCTCGCCGCCCGCGGCGAGGTCCGCGGCGGCCACCCAGCCGGGCCCGGTCGGCAGCGGCTCCGCGGGGCCGAGTTCGGTGACGGCCAGGAACGGCAGGACCTCGGTGAGCCGCGCGTACGCCGCGGTGACCGGCGTGCCGGCGCGCCGGGCGCGCGGGCGGCCGGCGTCGTCGAGCGGCTGGGGCGCTGCGGGTGCGGACATCGGTGCGGTGACCACCCTGGGCTCGGCGGGGCGTGGTGTGTTCCCGACCCGTCGGCGGGTTCAGGTAAGCCTAACCTTAACCGGCTTGATCCCGAGGTAGGCAAGGGGCACCGGGTTACTGTGTGGCGCGGCGGTCCCCCAAAGGGGCGTATTTCTGTGGTGAATCGGGAGAAAGAGTGGACGAGGCGGGGCAGACGGCGCACACGCCGGCGGCGATACGCAACCCCCGCGCCCGGTCCCGGGTGCGCCGGCACTCCGTACGCGACCAGGTGCTCGACGCGCTGCGCACCGCGGTCCTCGGCGGCGAACTGCGGCCCGGCGAGGTGCACTCCGCGCCCGCGCTCGGCGAGCGGTTCGGCGTCTCGGCGACGCCGGTGCGTGAGGCCATGCAGCAACTCGCCGCGGAGGGCGCGGTGGAGATACTGCCCAACCGCGGCTTCCGGGTGCTCGCGCCCAGCGCGCGCGACCTGGCCGAGCTGGCGGAGGTGCGGGCGCTGCTCCTCGTACCGCTGCTGCACCGGCTCGCGGCCGGGCTGCCGCCGGAGCGCTGGGTGGCCCTGAGCCGGCTCGCGGCGGACGACGCGGAGTTCCACGAGGCGCTGGTGGCCCTCTCCGGTAACCGCCAACTGGTCCGCGTGGCGGGCGAACTGCGGGCCCGGGCGCGCCCCCCGGCGGTGCCGCAGGCCCGCCGGCAGGCGCTGGTCGACGCGCTGGCGGCGGGCGACACGGCGGCGGCGGAGGCGGTGCTGCGGGAGCTGCTCGGCGCCCCGGAGCGGCCCTGACGGGGCGTACGGCCGGGAGACCGTGGGGTGGTGCGCCCCCGCCGGGCGTCCTAGACCTGCCCCCGCGGGGTTCCCTAGACCCGCCCCAGCCAGGCCAGCGACGCCACCCGGTGCTCGTTCCCGCCGCCCTCGTGGCCGTTCCACGGGTAGACCTCGATGTCCTTCGGCCCGCCCCAGTGGTTGTACGACGCGAAGACCGTCGACGGCGGGCACACCTCGTCCATCAGCGCCACCGAGTACAGCGCGGGCACCCGCGCCCGCACCGCGAAGTTGAGGCCGTCGAAGTACGACAGCGTCCGGAACACCCGCTCGTCCGCGCCCCGCTGGGTGGCCAGGTACAGGACCAGCTCCTGGTACGGGTTCCGGTCGGTGATCGTGACCGCCCGGCGGAAGTGGTTGAGGAACGGCACGTCGATCATCGCCGCCGCCACCCCCGGGTGCAGCCCCGCGACCGCCGTGGCGATCGCGCCGCCCTGGCTGCCGCCGCTCACCGCGATCCGCTCGCCGTCCACCGCCGGGTGCGCGGCGGCGGCGCCGACGGCGCGCACGGCGTCGGTGAAGACCCGGCGGTAGTAGTACTCCTCCGGGTCGAGCACGCCGCGCGTCATGAAACCGGGGGTCTGCGCGTTGCCCGTGCCGTACGGGTCGGGGGTGGAGCCGGCGTTGTTCCGGTGGGCGGCGCCCTGGCCGCGGGTGTCGACGACGAGGACGGCGCGGCCGGCGGCGGGCCAGAACAGGTGGTCGTGCGGCAGCCCGCGCCCGCCGCCGTAGCCGATGTAGTGCATGACGCACGGCACGGGCCCGTCGGCGCCCCGGGGCAGGACGAGCCAGGCGGATATCCGGTGGCCGCCCCAGCCGGCGAAGGACACGTCGAGGACGTCGACCGCCGTCAGGTCCGTCGGGTACGGGCGGAACTCCGGGGCGAGGCCGCCCGCCGCGGACTCCGCCTCGGCGAGGGTGCGCGTCCAGAAGTCGTCGAAGTCGGCGGGTTCGTCGCGCTCGGGGCGGTAGTCGCGCAGTGCGTCGAGGGGCATGTCGAACAGGGCCATGTCGGTGCTCCAGTCGGTCGTGACGGCGGTGCCGTTGCGAGTGCGGGCGGGTGGGCGGAGTCGGGGGAGTACGGTTCGGCCGCGGCGGCGTTGCGGGACCGCCGGCGGCGTCCGGGCGGGCGGGACGTACGGGACACGCAGGACGTGCGGGAGCGCGGGGGAGGGCGGGCGCGTGCGGGACGTGCGGGAGTGCGGGGGCGTACGGGGCGGTGGCGGCGCGGGTGCGGGCCCCGCGGCGCTCAGCCGGCCCGCGGCGGGCCCGTGGACTCGCGCACCGTCAGCGTCGTCGCCAGCTCCACCTGCTCCGGCTGCGCCGCCCCGCCCTCGCCGTGCAGCCGGAGCATCCGGAACGCCGTCGCCGCCATCGCCTCCAGCGGCTGTACGACGGTGGTCAGCGGCGGCGCCGCCCACGCGGCCACCGGAGTGTCGTCGAAGCCGGTGACGCTCACGTCCGCCGGCGCCCGCAGCCCCCGTTCCGCCAGCCCCTGCAGCACGCCGAACGCCTGCCCGTCGTTCGCCGCGACCACCGCCGTCGGCGGCTCGGGCAGGTCGAGCAGCGCCAGCGCCCCGGCCCGGCCGTCGGGCGCGAAGAAGTCGGCCCTGCGGATCAGCGCCTCCTCGACCGGCAGCCCGGCCTCCAGCAGCGCCGCGCGGTAGCCGTCGAAACGGGCACGGGCGGACCAGACGGTGAGCGGCCCGGTGACGGTGGCGATGCGGCGGTGGCCCAGCTTGATGAGGTGGCGGGTCGCGGCGAGGCCCCCCTGCCAGTTCGTGCAGCCCACGGAGCGCACGCCCGCGCCCGGCTCCGCCGGCGGGTCGATGGCGACCAGCGGGATGCGCTTGGCCGCCAGCCGCGCCCGGGTCTCGGGCGCCGGCATCTGGTGGACGAGCAGGACGCCGTCGCTGCCGCGCGCCATGATGCGCTCCAGGGTGTGGCGCAGGACGTCCGCGCTGTCGGGCACGCTGTCGATGACGATCCGGCAGTCGGCCTCGGCGCCGGCCTCGACCGCGCCGGTGACCAGCGCTTCCGCCCACGGGCTGTTGAGGCTGCCGATGACGAGGTCGACGACGCCGGAGCCGCGCGACGGCCGGTATCCGTGGTCGGCGAGCAGCCGGGCGATCCGCTCGCGGGTGGCGGGGGCGACGTCGGTGCGGGCGTGCAGGACCTTGGAGACGGTCGACACCGAGACACCGGCGCGGGCGGCGATATCACTGAGGGTGGCTTGTTCGGGAGGCATGGCACGTCCTTTTTCGAAAACTTCGGCCAGCGTGCAAGTCGAGTTCCGGCCTGTCAAGGGTGTTGACGGGGGTCGGCCGGGCTTCTAGCGTCACTGGTGAGCGAAAAATTGTCGAAAACGATCGTGGAGGAGACCATGAGCCCGTCCCTGGGCGTGCAGCTCTACACCGTTCGCGACGAGATCGCCGCCGACCGCCCCGGCACCCTCGCCGCGCTCGCCGGCTTCGGCTACCGCGAGGTCGAGTGCTACGACGTGCTGACCGACCCCGAGGCGCTGCGGGCCGACCTGGACGCCGCGGGCCTCGCGGCCGGCTCCGTGCACGCGCACGTCCTCGCCGGCCCCGAGCAGGCCGACGCCGCCTTCCGGGGCGCGCGCACCGTCGGCGCCGACACCGTCTTCGTGCCGTACCTGCCGCCGGAGCGGTTCACCGACGCCGACGGGATACGGGCCGTGGCCGGCGAGCTGGCCGAGGCCGCGAAGCGCGCCGCCGGGCACGATCTCGCGCTCGGCTACCACAACCACGAGTTCGAGCTGTCCCAGCACGTCGGCGGCGTCCCGGCGCTGGAGGCGCTGGCCGGCCTGCTCGCCGACCTGGACGCCCCGGTGCAGTTCGAGGTGGACACGTACTGGGCGGCGGTCGGCGGCCAGGACGTGCCCGCGCTGCTCGGCCGCCTCGGCGACCGCGTCACGCACCTGCACGTCAAGGACGGGCCGATTACCAAGGACGACCCGATGACCGCGGTCGGCTCCGGCCGGATGCCCGTCGAGGCCGTGCTCGCCGCCGGCGCGGGCGCCCGCCGGCACATCGTCGAACTCGACCGCTGCGCCACCGACATGCTCACCGCCGTCGGCGAGAGCCTCGCCTGGCTGGAAGGGAAGCGCCGATGACCGCCAGGGAACCCCTCGGTGTCGCCGTGGTCGGCTGCGGCACGATCAGCGACCAGTACCTGACGAACCTCACCGCCTTCCCCGACCTGCGGGTGCTGTTCTGCGCCGACCTCGACACCGAACGCGCCGCCGCGCAGGCCGCCGCCTACGGCGTACCGGCGCACGGCACGACCGAGGACGCCCTCGCCCACCCCGGCGTCGAGCTGGTCGTCAACCTCACCGTCCCCGCCGCCCACCACGACGTGGCGATGGCGGCCGTCGAGGCCGGCAAGCACGTGTGGAACGAGAAGCCGCTGACCCTCGACCCCGCCTCCGGCGCCAAGCTCGTCGCCCGCGCCGCCGAGGCCGGCGTGCGGCTCGGCTGCGCCCCGGACACGTTCCTCGGCGCCGGGCTGCAGACCGCGCGCCGGCTGCTCGACGACGGCGCGATCGGCGCGCCGCTGAGCGGTCTGGCCCTGATGCAGACCCCCGGCCCGGAGTCGTGGCACCCCAGCCCCGAGTTCCTCTTCCGGCACGGCGGCGGGCCGCTGTTCGACATCGGCCCGTACTACCTGACCTGCCTGGCGACGCTCTTCGGGCCGGCCGAGCGGGTCGCGGCGGTGGCCCGCAAGGCGCGCGCGTCCCGGGTGATCGGCTCCGGACCGAAGGCCGGCACCGAGTTCCCGGTGGAGGTGCCCACGCACGTCGCCGCGCTGCTCGACTACGCCGCGGGCCCGGCCGCCTCGCTGGTCGTCAGCTTCGACTCCCCGCTGAACCGGCAGGGCTTCGTGGAGATCACCGGCACCGAGGCCACCCTCGCGCTGCCCGACCCCAACCGCTTCGACGGCACGCTGCGGCTGCGCCCCACGGGCTCCGACGAGTGGCGGGAGATCGACGCGGCGGGCGCCACCGCGGGCCGCGGCATGGGCGCGCTCGACATGGCCCGCGCGCTGGCCGCCGGCGAGCCGCACCGCGCCTCCGGCGAGCTGGCGCAGCACGTGCTGGAGACCATGGCGGCGATCGAGAAGTCCGCGCGCGAGGGGGAGTTCGTCGCCGTCGGGGGCGCCGGCTTCACCGTGCCGGCGGCGCTGCCGGCCGACTGGGATCCGGGCGTACGGATGAGTTGAGCTTCCGTCGGGGCGCGGGCACACTCCGGAAACACCGGCAAGGGAACGGCCTGGATGCGCTTCCGGCTGGAGCTGCCGGATGTCGGCGCCTGGGACGTCGCCCTGTGGGGCGGTCGCGGGATGTCGCTGTACGGGCGTGCGCGGGGTTCTCGCGTACGGGCGCCGGTCAGCGGGACCACGCCGGCGCCCAGGTCCCGCCGGCGCCCGCGGGCACGTGCCGCGGCCGGGCGGCGGCGAGGTGATCGCGCAGCAGGGCGAGCGCGGGGTGCGCGTTGTCCGCGTGCCAGTGCAGCAGGTGCGGGTAGACCGGCGTCGGGTCGATCAGCGGGATGCGGCACAGGCCGTGGTCGACGGGCCAGACCAGCGGCGTCCGTTCGCTGAGGAAGGTCCCCACCGTCGCGGACTCGGCGATCGTGTCGAGCAGGTTCTCGATGCCGAAGTCGGGGCCGACCGCGTCGATCCCGACGCCGAATTCGGCGGCCATCTCGTCGTAGTACGCGGCCCACTCGGTGCCCGGCGCGTTGCCCGGCATCCAGATGCGGCGCCCGGCGAGCTGCCCGGGGGTGACCGAGCGGGCGCCGGCGAACTCGTGCGCGGGACCGGTGACGAGCTGCAGCGGCTCGTACAGCACGGGCTCGACGGCGATGCCGTCCGGCAGCCGCCGGCCGGGCGGGGGCAGGGCGCGGAACGTCGCGTCGACCGTGCCGTCGCGCACGGCGTCCACCGCCGGCCCACCGCCGTAGACCGTGACGACGTCCAGCTCGACCTCCGGGTGCGCGCGGTGGAAGTCGCGCAGCAGCCCGGCGGTCGCCACGCGCCGCCCGACCACGTCCACGCGCAGCGCCCGGCTCCCGGGCCGTACCGAGGCCGCGGCCCGCTCCGCGGCCTGCAGCAGGGCGCGGGCGTGCGGCTGGAACGCCTGGCCGTCGATGGTGAGCTTCGCGCCGCGCGCGGTGCGGGTGAACAGCCGTACCCCGAGGGCCTTCTCCAGCCCGGCGATGCGCTTGGAGACGGCCTGCTGGGTCAGCATCAGCTCGGCCGCCGCCTCCTGGAACTGGCCGGTGTCGGCGGCGGCGACGAAGGTCCGTACGGCATCGAGGTCCACGCCCGGCAACCCTAGCCGCAGCCGCTACGGCACCCGGCACCGTCCTCGTCCTCGTCCGCGTACGTGCCGAGCCCCGGCGTGCGCGGCGGCACCGGCGTGGACTGGACGATCGACGTCGTGGTCTGGCCGTGCAGCAGGAAGCGGTCGAGGACTTCTTCGAAGGTGTCGAGGTTCGTCGCGTGCACCTTGAGCAGGAAGCAGTCCTCTCCGGTGATCCGGTGGCACTCGCTGACCTGCGGCAGGCTCCGCGCCAGCGCGGCGATCCGGGGCAGCTGCCCCGGCCCCGGCCGCACCCGGACGTACGCCGCCACCGGGTAGCCCAGCGCCGCCGGGTCGACGTCGAGCCGGTACCCGCGGATCACCCTCGACTCCTCCAGCCGCCGCACCCGCTCCCGGGCGGTGGGCACCGAGACGCCGGTGCGCCGGGCCAGTTCGGCCGTCGACAGCCGGGGGTCGGCGTCGAGTTCGGTGAGGATCGAGCGGTCGAGTGCGTCCATCGCTTCACCCTCGCACAGCAGTGGTCCGTTTCGTACCCCGGAGCGGAAAGCGATCGGCCGATGTGCTTTCTGCTTCGCCATGGTCCACGGCGGTGTGCGTTGCGACGATTCCTCCGTGGCCGACTCCCCGCCCCGCAGCCCCGCCGCCGGTGCCCCCGCCGGCCGGCTCGCCCTCGCCGCCGAGCGCGTGCCGCCGCCGGCGTTCCTCGTCTCCTCCGCCGTCTTCCACTACCTCGGCCCGGCGTGCGCCGTCCTGCTCTTCGCCCGCCTCGACGTGCTCGGCGTCGCCTGGCTGCGGATCGCCTCGGCCGCGCTGGTCTTCGCCGTCTGGCGGCGGCCGTGGCGCGACTGGCGGGCCGCGACCCCGTACCAGCGGCGGCTGCTGGTGGCCATGGGCGCCGTGCTCGCCACCATGAACTGCACGTTCTACCTGGCCCTGGAGCGGCTGCCGCTGGGGACCGTCGGAGCGGTGGAGTTCCTCGGCCCGGTGGTGCTGGCCGCGGCGGGGGTACGGACCCGGCGGAACCTCGCCGCGCTGGCGCTGGTGCTCGCGGGCGTCGCGCTGCTCACCGACGTGCACCTCGTCGCCGAACCGCTCGGCCTGGCGCTGGCGTTCGGCAACTGCGCGCTGTTCGTGCTCTACGTCGTCCTCGGCCACCGCCTCGCGGCGGACGGCGGCGCCTCGGGCGTGGGGCGGCTCGGCGCCGCGATGCTGGTGGCGGCGGTCGTCGCGGCACCGGCGGGGGTCGCGGACGCGGCGGCGGTGGTGACGTCGCCGGTGCTGCTGGCGGCGGCGTTCGGGGTGGGGGTGTGCTCGTCGGTGATCCCGTACGTGTGCGACCAGCTCGCCATGGCGCGGGTGCCGCGGGCGACGTTCGCGCTGATGCTGTCGCTGCTGCCGGCGACGGCGGCGCTGATGGGCGTGGTGGTCCTCGGCCAGGTGCCGGGGCCGGCGGAGGCGGCGGGTATCGCGCTGGTCGTCGCGGGCGTCGCGGCGCACCGGGAGCGGGACGGGGCGGCGTAGCGGCGCAGCGGCGCGTGCGCGCATCGAAAGACGGCCGGAAAACGCCTGTCCGCGGGACGGAGAGACCGTGATACAGAGACGGGCCCGGCGCCCCGCGCGCCACCCGACCGCCGAGCCGTCCAACCGCCGAGCCGCCGAGCCGTCCAACCGCCGAGCCGCCGAGCCGCCGAGCCGTCCAACCGCCGAGCCGCCCGGCGACCGTGCCGGACCGCCGCCGCAGCCGCGCCGCGTCAGCCCTCCGCCCCCGGGACCCGCCGCGGCTCCTCGCCCAGTTGCTCCGCCAGCCACGCCGGCACCCCGTCCAGCAGCCGCACCAGCCGCGTCGCCTCCGCCCGCAGCCGGCCCGCCTCCGGCTCCGGCTCCACGTCGGCCAGCGCCATCAGCGCCGGCGCCGTACCGACCAGGTAACCCAGCTCCTCGCGCAGCCGCAGCGACTCGCGGAAGCCGCGCCGCGCCTCTGCCAGATCGCCCTCGTCGGCCGCGAGCGCGGCCAGATGGCGCCACGTAAACGAGCACAGCAGCCGGTCGTCCCGCTCCAGCGCCCCCGTGTGGGCGCGGCGGAACGCCGCCTGCGCCGCCGTCGCGTTCTTCGTCAGGTGCTGGGCGACCAGCCCGCGCCGGAAGTCCAGCATCGGCCGGTGCGGCGACGCGGGCGGCAGCAGCGCGGCGGCGCGGCCGAGCGCCGCGCGCGCCTCGTCGGAGCGGTCGCGCTCCTGGAAGAGGGTGGAGGCGTACGCGAGATAGCCCCGCTCGCACGCCGTGACGCCGCGGTTCTCCCCGTCGGTCGACAGTGCCTCCGCGTTGCGCACGGCATCCTCGGCGCGCTCCCAGCCGTCCGCCGTGAACATGCACTGCTCGACGAGCAGCGCCGCGCGCCGCTGCGCCGCCTCGGCGTCGGTCCCGGCGGCGTCCTCAAGCAGCGCCGCGGCGTCGTCCCAGCAGCCACGCGAGCGCAGCCGCCAGATCGCCCGCTCCAGCGGATCCTCCGAGATCGCCGATTCCGACCGTGCCATGGCGGTATCCGCCACTCTCGCCTCCCCAACGCGCCGTCGAGCCAAGGAACAACGCAGCCCAATGAGTCGAATCTCAGCACGAAGTCTGCCCTGGACCAAGGGCCCGCGTGAACGACTTCACATGATCTTGGCCAAGGATTGCCCGGGGGCCGGCCGCCTCGCGCACGAACGTCCGGCGCGGGCAGCGGCGGTCGGCTCCGGGGTCAGCTCATGCGCAGGGCGAGGAAGAAGTCGAGTTTGTCCTCCAGCCGCGACAGGTCCCGGCCGGTCAGCTGCTCGATCCGGCCCACCCGGTAGCGCAGCGTGTTGACGTGCAGGTGGAGGCGGGCCGCGCAGCGGGTCCAGGAGCCGTCGCAGTCGAGGAACGCGGCCAGGGTCTCCACCAGTTCGGCGCGGTGGCGGTTGTCGTACGCGCGCAGCGGGTCCAGCAGGCGGGCGGTGAACGCGCGGCGTACGTCGTCGGGGACGAACGGGAGCAGCAGTACGTGCGAGGCCAGTTCCTCGTGGCCCGCCGCGCACACGCTGCCCGGCCGGGCGGCGGCGACGCGGCGGGCGTGCCGGGCCTCCTCCAGGGCGCCGCGCAGCCCCTCCGAGGAGTGCACGGCGGCGCTGACGCCGAGCGTGAGCCGGCCGTCGTCGGCCAGCCCGCGCGCCAGCGGCTCCCGGACGGTGGCGAGCAGCGCCGCGGCGCGCAGCCCCGCGGCGTCGGCGGTCACGCCGGGGCCGGTGCGGGAGCGCCCGCGGCCCGGCGGTGCGCCGGCCGTGCTCCGGCCGCCGTCCGCGCCGCCCGCACCTTCCGGTTCCGGCGCCTCCGCCGCGTCCGGCCGCGCCGCCGCCCGCGCCGGCAGGGGCACCAGCGCCACCGCCTCGTCGCCGGTCGCCGCCACCGCGATCCGGTCTGCCGGCTCCGTCCCCGGTGCCGGGACCGCGCCCACGCCCGCGCCCGCGTCCGCGTCCGCGCCCGTCAACATCTCCTCCAGCAGCGCCTGCGCCACCGGCCCGCCCGGGATCCCCGGCTGGCCCTGCGGGACCTCCCACTCGACCCGCGCCACCACCACCTGCCACTGCGGCGCCGCCCCGACCCCCGGCAGCAGCACCGGTACCGCCATCCGCAGCCGGGCCGCGATCTCCGCCGGCTGCGCCCCGGCCTGCACCAGCTCCAGCACCTCCTGCGCCAGCCGCCGCCGCACCGCCCGCGCGGCGTCCCGCCGCTCCCGCTCCACGGCGATCAGCTGCGTGACGCCGCGCAGCAGGTCCAGCCGCTCCGGCGGCCACTCGCCGGCGTCCGCCGCCACCGCCAGCAGCCAGTCGGACAGCACGGTCTCGCGTAGGTCCCGTCCGCCGTCGCCGACCGGGAACAGCGAGTACGTCACGCTCCCGCCCGCCGCCGGCAGCGTCACCCGGTGCGGCCCCGGCCGGCCGCCGCGCCGCGCCGCCAGGTGCTCGCCGGCCAGCCGCGCCGTCAGCTGCGCGGGCAGCGCGGGCAGCGCGGGCAGCGCGGGCAGTGCGGGCAGCGCGGGCTGCGCCGACAGCGCCGGCACCCGGCCCCCAGCCGCCCCGGACACGGTGCCGGCGATCTGCCGGCCGGTGGGGGAGAGCACCCAGGCGCGCAGGTCCAGATCGGTGCCGAGGAGGTCGAGCACCGCGTCGGGGCCGCCGCCCGCGGGCCCGGCCGACATCAGCCGGCGGTGCCGCTCCACCACGGCCGCCAGGTCGCCGGCCCGCTCGCCGGAGACCTGCCGTACGACGTGCTCGGTGATGGTGGCGAAGGCGACGTCCTCGTCCACCGCGAACAGCGGCAGCCGGTGCCGCGCGCACGCGCGCACCAGGTCCTCCGGCACCCCGGCCCCGGACAGCTCCGCCTCGCCCGCCGCCAGCCCGGCGACGCCGGCCGCGGCCAGGATGCGTACGAAGGGCTCCGAGTCCTCCGGGCCGTGCCGCCAGGCGAGCCCGGTGAGCACCAGCTCGCCGCCCGACAGGTAGCGGCCGGGGTCGGTCAGGTCCGTGGTCATCACGCCCCGCACCGTGCGGTCCAGCTCGTCCGCGCCGCCGAGCAGCTTCAGCCCCAGCGCCGCGGAGTCCAGGAGTGCCCGCAGCCTCATGCGCGCTCCCTTGCTGTCGGTCGTGCGTCGGGCCGCCCGCCGTGCGCGTGCGCGTACGCCGCCGGGCGGTCGTCGCGGGATGTCCCGCACAGAATGGATGCCCCGGCTTTCGTTCGAATCTACAAGGTGCGGGTTCTGGCCAGCCCCTTGCTTCATGTTTTCCGTGACTGCACCCGGACGGCGGCGTTTCTGTGTACTTGGGCCACGTTCCGTCAACAGCTCAAGAACAAACGCAACCGCATAGCCGAGAGAGGATCCATGGACTTCCTGCGCCCCGCCGGCTGGGAGGAAGCGCTCGCCGCCAAGGCCGAGCACCCCGCGGCCGTGCCCCTCGCGGGCGGCACGGACCTCATGGTCGAGATCAACTTCGACCACCGCCGCCCGGAGTACCTGCTCGACCTCACCCGCATCCCCGAGCTGCAGGACTGGGAGGCCGGGGCGGAGACGGTGCGGCTGGGCGCCTCCGTGCCGTACGCGCGCATCATGGCGGAGCTGGGTGCGGCGCTGCCCGGGCTGGCGCGGGCGTCGCACACCGTCGCCTCCCCGCAGATCCGCAACCGCGGCGGCGTCGGCGGCAACCTCGGCACCGCCTCCCCGGCGGGCGACGCGCATCCCGCGCTGCTGGCCGCGGGCGCGGAGGTGGAGGTGGAGTCCGTACGGGGCAGCAGGCGGATCCCGGTCGACGAGTTCTTCACCGGCGTCAAGCGCAACGCGCTCGCCGCCGACGAGCTGATCAAGTGGGTGCACATCAAGAAGGCCACCGGGCCGCAGGAGTTCTCCAAGGTCGGCACGCGCAACGCGATGGTGATCGCGGTGTGCGCGTTCGGCATCGCGCTGCACCCCGACACCCGGACGGTCCGCACTGGCATCGGCTCGGCCGCGCCCACCCCCGTGCGCGCCGCCGCCGCCGAGGAGTTCCTGACCGCCGCGCTGGCCGAGGGCGGCTTCTGGGACAGCGGCCGGACCCTGCCCCCCGCCCTCGCCCGGCAGTTCGCCGAGCTGGCGGCCGGAGCCTGCAACCCCATCGACGACGTGCGCGGCAGCGCGCGCTACCGCCGGCACGCGGTCGGCGTCATGGCCCGCCGCACGCTCGGCTGGACCTGGGAGTCGTACCGCCGGGGCGCGGCAGGACCCACGAAAAGGGAAGGAGCCGCGTGATGCGGGTGACGTTCACCGTCAACGGCCGCGAGCAGCGGGCCGACGACGTCTGGGAGGGCGAGAGCCTGCTGTACGTGCTGCGCGAGCGGATGGGCCTGCCGGGCTCGAAGAACGCCTGCGAGCAGGGGGAGTGCGGCTCGTGCACGGTACGTCTGGACGGCGTGCCGGTGTGCGCCTGCCTGGTCGCCGCCGGGCAGGCCGAGGGGCGCGAGGTCGTCACCGTCGAGGGCCTGGCGGAGGAGGGTCTGTCGGCGGTCCAGCAGGCGTTCGTCGACGCCGGCGCCGTGCAGTGCGGGTTCTGCACCCCGGGGCTGCTGGTCGCCGCGGACGACCTGCTGGAGCGCTGCCCCTGGCCGATGGCGCCGTCTGACGCCGACATCCGCGAGGGCCTGTCGGGCAACCTGTGCCGCTGCACCGGCTACGAGAAGATCCTCGACGCGGTGCGGCTCGCCGCCGCCCGCCGGGAGGGGGTCTGATGGCCGAGGTCACCCGTATCCCGGCCGGCCTTACGCAGGGTTCGCAGACCGCCGGCGCGATCGGCGAGTCCACGCCGCGCCCGGACGGCACGCTGAAGGTCACCGGGGAGTTCGCGTACTCCTCCGACCTGTGGCACGAGGACATGATCTGGGGGCACACGCTGCGCTCCCCGTACGCGCACGCCGAGATCGTCGAGATCGACACGTCCGCCGCCCTGGCCCAGTCCGGGGTCCACGCCGTGCTCACGTACGACGACCTGCCCGCCGGGCAGAAGAACTACGGCCTGGAGATCGCCGACACCCCGGCGCTCGCCGCCGGCCGGGTGCGGCACCACGGCGAGCCGGTGGTGCTGGTCGCCGCCGACCATCCCGAGACCGCCCGCCGGGCCGCGGCGAAGATCCGTGTCGAGTGGCGGGAGCTGCCGCTCGTCACCGACGAGGAGTCCGCGCTCGCCCCCGGCGCCCCCGTCCTGCATCCCGGCCGCGCGGACGACCACGCGCGGCACGTACCGCACCCGAACGTCGTCCACCGCCAGCCGATCGTCCGCGGCGACGCCGCCGCGGCGGCCCGCCGGGCCGACCACATCGTCACCGGCGAGTACGAGTTCGGCATGCAGGACCAGGCGTTCCTGGGTCCAGAGTCCGGTCTCGCGGTGCCCGCCGAGGACGGTGGCGTCGACCTGTACGTCGCCACCCAGTGGCTGCACGCCGACCGGCGGCAGATCGCGCCGGTCCTGGGGCTGCCGGAGGAGAAGGTGCGCATGACGCTCTCCGGCGTCGGCGGCGCCTTCGGCGGGCGCGAGGACCTGTCGATGCAGATCCATGCCTGCCTGCTGGCGCTGCGCACCGGCAGGCCGGTGAAGATGGTCTACGACCGCTTCGAGTCCTTCTTCGGCCACGTGCACCGCCACCCGGCCAGGATCCGCTACGAGCACGGCGTCACCGCCGACGGCCGGATCACCCACGCCCGCTGCCGCATCGTCCTGGACGGTGGTGCGTACGCCTCCACCACCGCGGCCGTCGTCGGCAACGCCGCGTCGCTGTCCATCGGCCCGTACGTCGTCGAGGACGTCGAGATCGAGGCGGTCGGGCTGTACACCAACAACCCGCCGTGCGGCGCGATGCGCGGCTTCGGCGCCGTCCAGGCGTGCTTCGCGTACGAGGCGCAGATGGACCGGCTCGCCGCGGCCGTCGGCATGGACCCGGTGGAGTTCCGGCAGCTGAACGCCATGTCGCAGGGCTCGCGGCTGCCGACCGGGCAGCGGGTCGACTCCCCGGCCCCGGTCGCGGAGATCCTGCGCCGGGTCAAGGCCCGGCCGCTGCCGCCGGAGCGGCAGTGGGAGAGCGCCGGCGGCGCCGCGGACGTACGGGCGCTGCCCGGCGGGCTGTCCAACACCACCCACGGCGAGGGCGTCGTGCGCGGCGTCGGCTACGCGGTCGGCATCAAGAACGTCGGCTTCTCCGAGGGCTTCGACGACTTCTCCACCGCCCGCGTACGGCTGGAGGTGGCCGGCGGGGAGCCGGTGGCCACCGTGCACACCGCGGCGGCCGAGGTCGGCCAGGGCGGCATCACCGTGCAGGCGCAGATCGCCCGTACCGAACTGGGCGTCGCGCAGGTGGTCATCGCGCCGGCCGACACCCGGGTCGGCTCCGCCGGCTCCACCTCCGCCTCCCGGCAGACGTACATGACGGGCGGCGCGGTACGGTACGCCTGCGCGGCGGTGCGCGAGCAGGTCCTCGCGCTCGGCCGGCGCAAGCTCGGCACGTACCACCCCGCGTGGGCGACGGCCGAACTGCTGCTGGAGGGCGGCAAGGTCGTCACGGACGGCGGCGAGGTCCTCGCCGGCCTGGCCGACGTGCTCGACGGCGAGCGGCCGGTGGAGGTCGAACTGCCCTTCCGGCACCGGCCGACCGAGCCGTTCGACCTCGCGACCGGCCAGGGCTTCGGCCACGTCCAGTACTCGTTCGCCGCGCACCGCGCGGTCGTCGAGGTCGACACCGAACTCGGGCTGGTCAAGGTCGTCGAGCTGGCCTGCGCCCAGGACGTCGGCAGGGCGCTCAACCCGCTGTCCGTCGTCGGGCAGATCCAGGGCGGCACGACGCAGGGCCTGGGCATGGCGGTGATGGAGGAGATCCTGGTCGACCCCGGGACGGGCCGGGTGCGGAACCCCTCGTTCACCGACTACCTCATCCCGACGATCCTCGACACCCCGGCCATCCCGGTCGACGTGCTCGAACTGGCCGACCCGCACGCGCCGTACGGCCTGCGGGGCGTGGGCGAGGCGTCCACACTCTCGGCGACCCCGGCGGTGCTGGCCGCGATCCGCCAGGCCACCGGTCTGCCGCTGACCAAGGCCCCCGTACGGCCGGAACACCTCACCGGCACCTGAACCGCACACCTTCGACGTGCAGCACAGCGGCCCTGTGAGGAGCTGATCAGCATGCTGGACATCGCCGCCGACCTCGCCCGGTGGTGCGCGGACGGGCGCCCCTTCGCCGTCGCCACCGTCGTGCGCACCAGCGGCTCCGCGCCGCGCGGCCCGGGCGCCGCGCTGGCGGTGGACGCGGCGGGCACGGCGGTCGGCAGCGTGTCGGGCGGCTGCGTCGAGGGCGCGGTGTACGAGCTGTGCCGGGAGGCCGTCGAGACCGGGAAACCGGTGCTGGAGACCTTCGGCTACGCCGACGAGGACGCCTTCGCCGCCGGGCTCACCTGCGGCGGGGAGATCGACATCCTCGTCGCGCCGGTCGGCGGTGCGCTCCGACCCGGCGCCGAGATCCTGCGTACGGCGCTGGCCGCCGCCGCCGACGGCCGGGCCGCGGCGGTCGCGCGGGTCGTCGCGGGTCCGGCCGCGCTGCTCGGGCAGGCGCTGCTGGTACGCCCCGGCGGCGCGTACGAGGGCCGCCTCGCGGGCCCGCTGCCGGACCTGCCGGACTGGGACGGCGCCGCGCTGGAGCACACCGCCGCCGCCGAGGCCGCGGCGCTGCTCGACGCGGGGCGTACGGACACCGTGACGGTCGGCGCGGCGGGCGCGTGCTGCGGCGAGCCGGTGACGCTGCTGGTGGAGGTGAGCGTGCCGCCGCCGCGGATGGTGGTCTTCGGCGCGATCGACTTCGCGCACGCGCTCGTACGCATCGGCACGTTCCTCGGCTACCGCGTCACCCTCTGCGATGCCCGGCCCGTCTTCGCCACGGCCCGCCGCTTTCCGGAAGCGGACGAGGTGGCGGTGCGCTGGCCGCACGAGTACCTGGCGGACGCCGTGGCCGCGGGGGAGCTGGACGGGCGCACGGTGCTGTGCGTGCTCACGCACGACCCGAAGTTCGACGTGCCGCTGCTGGCCGCGGCGCTGCGGCTGCCCGTCGCGTACGTCGGCGCGATGGGCTCGCGCCGTACGCACCTGGACCGCAACCGGCGGCTGCGGGAGGCGGGCGTCACCGACCTCGAACTCGCCCGCCTGCACTCGCCGATCGGCCTGGACCTCGGCGCCCGCTCGCCGGAGGAGGTCGCGGTCTCGATCGCGGGCGAGATCGTCGCGGCCCGGCGGGGCGGGACGGGGATGCCGCTGACGGGCGCGCACACGCCGATCCACCGGGAGCGGGGGGCGGCGGGGGAGGCGGGCCGGATCGCGGACGTGGCCTGAGGACGGGGCGGCGCGGTGTCGCCTCCGCGGTGCAGCGGTGCAGCGGTGCAGCGGTGCCGGGTCTGCGGGGGGCCGGGGTCTGCGCCGTGACGTAGCCGCTCTCGGCGGCCTCGTCCTGACCGTCGGCGATCGCCGCGTGCCCGCCCGCGGTCAGCGTCCGCGCCGCCCGCGCAGCGACCTCCCGATGGGTCGCGGCGCTCCAGGAGGGCAGCTGGAAGAGCACGGACAGCCAGCCGCCCGCCGGGTCGCGGCAGCGCGGCGACCGCGAATCGGCTGCGGTCGTCGGCCAGCTCAGCGCAGTTGCAGATCCACGAGCACCGCGCGGTGGTCGGTGCCGTCCAGCTCGGGGAACGCGATGTCCGTGGGGGCCAGCCGGTCGCTCAGCAGGACGTGGTCGATCTGGGTGCCGAAGAGCGGCGTCGTCGACGCCGGCCAGGTCGGGGTGCGGGAGCGGCCGAGCAGCATGGCGCTGTCGCGCAGGCCGGTGTCCAGGATGTCGCGGAACGCCTCGTGGTCCTGCGAGGCGTTGAAGTCGCCGCCGAAGACGGTGGGCGCGTCGCCGCGCGCCGCGGCGGCGTCCCGCAGCCGCCCCAGCTCGGTGCGCCAGGCGTCCATGGACCCGGGCGTCGGCGGCATCGGGTGCACGACCTGCAGCCGCAGCCGCTCGCCCGCGACCCGCGCGGTGGCCGCCGGCATCGACAGCGTGCTGCGTACGCCGCGCTCCGCGGTCAGCGGGTACGTGCTGAGGACGGCGGAGCCCTCGGCCGGGTCGCCGGCGTCGATGACGCGGTACGGGTACGCGGCGCGCAGCGCCGGGGTGCGCAGGGCCGCGACGCAGCGGCTGTCGCACTCCTGGACCAGGGCGATGTCCGGCTCGTACGCGCGGAGCGCCGCGCGCAGGGCGGGGGTGGCGTCGCCGAACTTGAGGTTGGCGGTGAGCAGGCGGAACTCGGCCCTGGGCGGAGCGGAGGGCGGGTCGGCGGCGGACTGGTAGGGCCGTACGAACCAGGCGGTGGCGGCGAGCGCGACGAGCGCCCACACGATGCCGGTACGGCTGCGGGAGGCGGCCATGAGGAGCAGCCCGACGCCGCCGGGGACGAGCAGCCAGGGCAGAAAGGCGGCGAGCTGCGGGAGGGGGGTGACCCCGTCGCCGTCGCCGGCCCGGAACCCGACGACGACGGAGACGAGCAGCAGCGGCAGCCCCCCGGCCAGGGCCCACGCCCGCCGCACCCCCGACGGGCGCCGCCCCCCGCCGTCCCCCCGCGGCCGAGCCGGTTCCCCGACTTCCGCGCCGTGGGTGCCCACCGGGCCGGGGCCGGCGGTGGTGTCCTCGTGCGGGGCGCTGCCTGCCGCGCCCGCGCGGTCGTTGCGTACCGCCGGCTCTGGTGCGCCCACGTTCCCTGCGTCCTGCGTACCCGCCGGGGCGGTGGCCCCCGCCGAGGGGCTCGCGCCATCGGCGTCCGCCGGGCCGCCCTCGCGGGCACCGCGCTCCGTGGTACCCGCCTCGCCCCCGGCGCTCTCCGCGTTCCCCACGCTCTCCCCTTTCGTCGCCTCCGCCTGCGATCCTCCCTCAGCCGCACCGACGACCTGCCACCCCCTCCTTGCGGACAGAATCCGTCCGCAAGGGCCGTTAGCGTGGCGGCCATGACGAGGACCAGCGGACCCGCGGCCCCCGCCACGCTCAGCCTCCTCGTCGACGGCTTCGCCCGCGGACAGTGGCGGGTGACGGAGGCGGACGGGACGGCGACGATGCACCTGGAGACGTTCGTGCCGCTGACGCGCGACGAGCGCGCGGAGGTCGAGGCGGAGGCGGCGGGGGTGCTGGAGATGCGGGCGCCGGGCAGCGCGCAGGAGCTGCGGAGCAGGCAGGCGCGCGAGCTGTGACAGGACGACGGCTGACGGCCGGTGGCCGTCAGTCAGCGGCCGGCAGACAGCGGCGGTCGGTCGGCGGCGGTCGGCTGCCGTCGGTCGGCGAGCTACCGGTCAGCGGGTCGCCGGCTCCGGTGCCGCCGGCGCGGGCGGCGATGTGCGCCGCTGCGGCGCCCGCGGCTCGCCCTCCGCCTGCGGCTCCGGCGCGCGCTGGGCGTGGGGCCGGCGGGCGGTGAGCAGCGGGTCGACGGTGATCCGGTCCGCGCCCAGCGGCGCGGTGAGCGCGCGCAGCGCCGGCTCCCCGAGCCGTACCCACTCCTGCTCCGGTCCGAGCGCGCGGCTCAGCGCGGCCTGACTGGTGAAGGCCACCGCCGTGCGCGTGCCCAGCGGCGTACGGAACATCCGCAGCCCCATCCCGCTCCGGCCGTGGCGAACGGGGACGTACAGCCGGGGCCGGCGCTGCGGGGCGGGGGTATGTTCGGAGGAGTCCACGCTATGACCGTACGGGGCCCTGCCCCGGCGGGCACGTGGATTCCGGCATGCGAGACGGCGCCGCCGGGACCGCGGCGAACAAGGGCCGGCCGGAGCCGTCGGGAGGCCGGATCCGGGGGATGCGGACGGCCCACATGCCGGACAGCGGGGGTGAGGGGCGCCCGCGGTACGGCCGCCGCGGCGACGGTTGGCTGGCCCGGTCCCCCGGCGGGCCGCCCGTACGTCCTCCGCGGTCCGGCCGGTCCGCCCGGCTGCCGCCGGTCACGTACGCACATCCGTACGTGCAACCGCCCGCGCTCAGCCGCCCGTCCGCGCCCTGCCGAGCCCTCTCACCCCGCCGCCGTCAGCCGCCACAGCGACGTCACCTCCGCCGCCCGCGCCGCGTGCAGCGGGTCCGACGGGTCCGTCGCCCGGCGGTGGCGGGGCCGGGCGTCGTGCCGGCCCGCGACCCGCAGGCCCGCCGCCTCGATCGCCGCCGGCAACTCCGCGTGGCCGCGCAGCCCCAGGTGCTCGGCCAGGTCGGACAGGACGAGCCACCCCTCGCCGCCCGGCTCCAGATGCGCGGCGAGGCCCGCGAGGAAGCCGCGGAGCATGCCGCCGCCCGGATCGTAGACGGCGCGCTCCAGCGCGGAGGTCGGCTTGGCGGGCAGCCAGGGCGGGTTGCAGACCACCAGCGGCGCGCGCCCCGGCGGGAACAGGTTCTCCGCCACCACCTCGACCTGGTCGCCCAGACCCAACCGGTCGACGTTGTCGCGGGCGCACGCCAGCGCGCGCGGGTCCATGTCGGTGGCGACGACCCGCTCCACCCCGCGCCGCGCCAGCACCGCGGCGAGCACGCCGGTGCCGGTGCCCACGTCGAACGCCAGCGTCTTCGCCGGCAGCGGCGCCTCGGCGACGAGGTCCACGTATTCACCCCGCACCGGCGAGAACACCCCGTAGTGCGGGTGCACGCGGGCGCCCAGCGCCGGTATCTCCACGCCCTTGCGGCGCCATTCGTGCGCCCCCACCGCGCCGAGCAGTTCGCGCAGCGCCACCGCGCCGGGCTCGGTCACCGGACCGTACGCCTCGGTCACCGCCGCGCCGACGTCGGGCGCCCGGCGCAGCGGCACCGCCGGGCCCTGCGGGCCGGGTTCGAGGGGGACGAGCAGCATGCCGAGGACGCGCGCCCGGTGGCCCTGCGCCTGCCGGTGGCGGTGGAAGGCGTCCGCCGCGCCGGGCGCCCGGCCCCCCGCCGGTGCGGCCGGGCGCCGGCCGCGGCGGGCGGCGCGGCGGTCGATGCGGCGGCCCAGCGCGGCGAGGAGCTGCCGGCCGCCGTGGTAGTCGCCCTGCCACAGGACGGCCGTGCCCTCGCACACCAGCCGGTACGCGATGTCGGCGCACATCCGGTCGTCCGCGGTGACCACCCGCGGCGGCGGTGGGGCGCCGCCCGCGGCGTACCAGCGGGCGGTCTGCGTACGCCCGTCGGCGATCCAGTTCAGGCGGGGGAGTTCGGTCACGACCCCATTTTCCCGCGTGGCCGCCGCCGTGTCGCCCTCGGGGAGGCCCGTGCTGCCGTGCGCCCCCGACGTACGCGGGCCGCCGCCCCGGCCCGGCGGTGCGCGGCGTGCCGGACGTGTGCGCCCCCGACGCCCCACCGACGCCCCGACGCGCGGCCCCGGCGCGCGCGGCCCACCTGCGCGCGCGGGCGGCGCGGTGTCACCGGCGGCCGGTAGCCTCCGCGGCATGGGCATCAGAAGAGTCGTCCCCGACATCAAGACCGAGTCCTTCGAGGCCAGCCGCGAGTTCTACGGGCGGCTGGGATTCGAGGAGGTGATGAACCTGGGATGGGTGATGGCGCTGGCCGCGCCCGACAACCCAACCGCGCAGCTCATCTTCATGGACCGGGACGCCTCCGCGCCCGTGGAGCCGGACATGAGCATCGAGGTCGGGGACGTCGACGCGGCGCACGAGGCGATGCGCGCCACGGGCGCGGAGAACGTCCATCCGCTGACCGACGAGGAGTGGGGCGTGCGGCGGTTCTTCGTCCGCGACCCCAACGGCCGGGTGGTGAACGTCGTCGGGCACCGCGGCTGACGGGCCCCGGAGCGGTGAGGGGAGCCGGAGCGATGACAGGCCCCGGAACGGTGGCGGGCCCGCGAGCCGTGCGGGGCCGGTGGAACGGCGGAACGGCACCGGGCGGGGGAGCCCCGGCGGCGGCCCCGCCCGGGACGCTACGGCAGCAGCCCCACCCGGCGCGCGGCGGTCACCGCCTCCAGCCGGGTGTGCGCCCCGAGCTTCCGCATCGCCGAGCGCAGGTAGCTCTTCACCGTCTCCGGCCGCAGCCCCAGGCGCTCGCCCGCCTCCGCGTTCGTCGCACCCGTCGCCACGCACGCGAGCACGTCCAGCTCCCGCGGCGCCAGCACCGTCCGCTCCGGCCCGGCCCCGGCGGGCGGGGCGACCGTGACCGCCGCCGACGCCAGCCGGTCGCAGAGCGACAGCAGTTCCGCGCGCAGCTCCTCGTCTGCTATACGCGGCGCCAGCGTGCGCAGGTCGCGATGTGCGGTGCGGACGTTCTCCCAGGCCGCCGGGTCCGCGGCCCGCTGCGCGGTGGGCGTGGCGACGGCGAGCAGCCGGCGGGCCTCGTCGCGTACGGCGAGGGTCTGCTCCAGGTGGCGCGCCGTCTCCACCGCGGCGGTCAGCGACCGGTCGCCCAGCGGCAGCGAGTCGCGCAGTGCGCCGTAGAGCACCGCCCGCACCCGCCCGCGTACGACCACGGGCACCGCCAGCACCGACCGCAGCCCCTCGGCGCCCACCGGGCCGTCGTACTCGTGGCTGATGGCGCGGGACGAGGTGTAGTCGGTGACCGCGCAGGGCTTGGAGAAGGCGATGGCCTTGCCGCCGAGACCGTTGCCCGTGGCCACCCCGAGCCCCTGCAGGGACAGCGTCACCGTCCCGCTCAGCTCGCTGATCCGCAGCTTCCGGCCACCGTCCGTAAGCAGCCCGCCGAAGGCGACGGGGACTCCGCCGCCCCGGCGCAGCCGGGCCAGCGCGCCGCGCACCTCTGCTGCGTCCGCGGTCTCCGGCATGTCGCTCGCTCCCTGGTGCTGACGGGGGACCACCGGCGGGGCCGGCGTCAGGGCACCCCCGTACGGGGGTAGTGAGGCGTATGTCACTGGCAGCACGATGCTAGCGAGCCGCCGCCGTACGAGGAGGACATGTGACGGCATCGAATCCGACCGCGGACTTCCGGTCCGCCCGGGACTTCCTGCTGCGGCAGCGGGAGGACTACGCCGCCGCCCGCGCCGGCTTCTCCTGGCCCCGGCCGGAGCGCTTCAACTGGGCACTTGACTGGTTCGACGCCATCGCCGAGGGCAACGACGGCACGGCCCTCCACATCGTGGAGGAGGACGGGCGGGAGACGAAGCTGAGCTTCACCCAGATGAGCGAGCGCTCGAATCGGGTGGCGAACTGGCTACGCGCGCACGGCGTGCGCGCCGGCGACCGGATCGTCGTCATGCTCGGCAACCAGGCCGAGCTGTGGGAGACCGCGCTCGCCGCGATGAAGCTGCGCGCCGTCGTCATCCCCGCCACCCCCCTCCTCGGCCCGGTCGACCTCGCGGACCGCATCGGGCGCGGCCGGGCCCGCCACGTGCTCGTACGCGCCGCCGACGAGGGCAAGTTCGCCGACGTGCCCGGCGACTACACCCGCATCTCCGTCGGCGGCTGGGGGCACCCCCGGACGAAGTTTGGGGGAGGGGCCGGCTGGCTCCCGTACGAGGACGCGTACGGGGCCTCCGCCGTCTTCGTGCCGGACGGCCCGACCGCCGCCGACGACACCCTGATGCTCTACTTCACCTCCGGCACCACGGCGCGCCCGAAGCTGGTCGAGCACACCCATGTCTCGTACCCGGTCGGCCACTTGGCGACGATGTACTGGATCGGCATCCGCCCCGGCGACGTGCACCTGAACATCTCCTCGCCGGGCTGGGCCAAGCACGCCTGGTCCAACCTCTTCGCGCCCTGGAACGCGGAGGCGACCGTCTTCCTGTACAACTACACGCGCTTCGACGCCGGCGCGCTGCTGGCCGCCATGGACCGCGCGGGCGTGACAACTTTCTGCGCCCCGCCCACCGTCTGGCGGATGCTCGTCCAGTCCGATCTGAGCGCCCTCACCACCCCGCCCCGCGAGGCCGTCGCCGCAGGTGAACCCCTCAACCCGGAGGTCATCGAAGCCGTCCGGCGGGCCTGGAACCGGACCATCCGCGACGGCTTCGGCCAGACCGAGACCGCGGTGCAGATCGCCAATCCCCCCGGGCAGCGCGTCAAGCTGGGGTCCATGGGCCGTCCCACTCCCGGATACGACGTCGTGCTCCTGGACCCCGTCAGCGGTGCGCCCGCCGACGAGGGCGAGATCTGCCTCGACCTGAACGCACGCCCCGTGGGCCTGATGACGGGCTACGAGGGCGACGCGGAGCGCACCGCCGAGGCCATGGCCGGCGGCTACTACCGCACCGGCGACATCGGCGCCCGCGACGCCGAGGGCTACATCACGTACGTCGGCCGCAGCGACGACGTCTTCAAGGCGTCCGACTACAAGATCAGTCCCTTCGAGCTGGAGAGCGCGCTGCTGGAGCACGAGGCGGTCGTCGAGGCCGCCGTCGTGCCCGCGCCCGACCCGCTGCGGCTCGCCGTACCCAAGGCGTACGTCGTGCTCGCGGCCGGCTGGGAGCCGGGCGCCGCCGCGGCGAAGGCGATCTTCGCGCACTCCCGCGCGGTGCTCGCCCCGTACCAGCGCGTCCGGCGACTGGAGTTCGCCGACCTGCCCAAGACCGTCTCCGGCAAGATCCGCCGCGTGCAGCTGCGCGAGGCGACCGCCGCCGGATCCCCCGACGAGTACCGCGAGGAGGACCACTCATGACCGCAGAGCCGTCCTACACCGGGGGCACCGGCACCACAGCGCTGCTGGGGGACACCATCGGTGCCAACCTGGACCGCGCCATCGCCGCCCACCCCGACCGCGAGGCCCTCGTCGACGTGCCCTCCGGCCGGCGCTGGACGTACGCGGAGTTCGGTGCCGCCGTCGACGAGGTGGCGCGCGGGCTGCTCGCCCGCGGCGTCGCCAAGGGCGAGCGCGTCGGCGTCTGGGCGGTCAACTGCCCGGAGTGGGTGCTCGTGCAGTACGCCTCGGCCCGCATCGGCGCCGTGATGGTCACGATCAACCCCGCCTACCGGGTGCACGAGCTGGAGTACGTCCTCAACCAGGCCGGCATCTCGCTGCTGGTCGCCTCGCTCGCGCACCAGACCAGCGACTACCGGCGGATGGTCGAGCAGGTACGCGGCAGCTGTCCGGCCCTGCGCAACGTCTTCTACGTCGGCCACGCCGGCTGGGGCAGGCTGATCGAGGCCGGCCGCAAGGTGCCCGTGGAGCGGGTCCGTGAGCGCGAGGCGATGCTGTCCTGCGACGACCCCGTCAACATCCAGTACACCTCCGGCACCACCGGCTTCGCCAAGGGCGCGACCCTGTCGCACCACAGCATCCTCAACAACGGCTTCTTCGTCGGCGAGACGCTGGGCTACACCGAGCAGGACCGGATCTGCATCCCCGTCCCGTACTACCACTGCTTCGGCATGGTGATGGGCAACCTCGCGGCCACCAGCCACGGCGCCTGCATGGTCATCCCCGGCCCCTCCTTCGATCCCGCCGCCACCCTCGCGGCCGTCGAACAGGAGCGCTGCACCTCGCTGTACGGGGTGCCGACGATGTTCGTCGCCGAGTTGGGCCTGCCCGACTTCGCCCTGTACGACCTGACGTCGCTGCGCACCGGGATCATGGCCGGTGCGCCGTGCCCGGTGGAGGTGATGAAGCGGGTGGTGAACGAGATGCACATGGCGGAGGTGACCATCTGCTACGGCATGACCGAGACCTCCCCGGTCGCCACCCAGACCCGGCGCGACGACGACCTGGAGCGCCGCACCGCCACCGTCGGCCGCGTCCTGCCGCACGTCGAGGTCAAGGTCGTCGACCCGGTCACCGGCGTGACCGCGCCGCGCGGCGAGGCCGGCGAGCTGTGCACCCGCGGCTACAGCGTCATGCAGGGCTACTGGGAGCAGCCCGAGCGCACCGCCGAGGTGATCGACGCCGGCCGCTGGATGCACACCGGCGACCTGGCCCGCATGCGCGACGACGGCTGCGTGGAGATCGTCGGCCGGATCAAGGACATGATCATAAGGGGCGGCGAGAACGTCTACCCGCGCGAGATCGAGGAGTTCCTGCACACCCACCCCAAGATCGCCGACGTGCAGGTGGTGGGCGTGCCGGACGAGACTTACGGCGAGGAGATCCTCGCCTGCGTGATCCTCAGCGACCCGACGCTCGCGCTCTCCCGGCGCGAGCTGGCCCACTACTGCGAGAACCGGCTCGCGCACTACAAGATCCCGCGGCATCTGCGGATCGTGGAGGAGTTCCCGACGACGGTCAGCGGGAAGGTGCGGAAGATCGAGCTGCGGGAGCAGTTCAGTGCTGCGGAATAGCGGCGGCCCGCGGGTCCTTGGCACTGCCATGACGATCTTGCACTACGTCGGCGGCCCCACCGCGCTGCTCCGGCTCGGCGGGGTCCGGCTGCTGACCGACCCGACCTTCGACCCGCCCGGCGAGTACCCGGTCGGCGACCGGCGGCTGGTGAAGACCGTGGGCCCGGCGCTCACGCCGGCCGACCTCGGCCCGGTCGACGCGGTGCTGCTCTCCCACGACCAGCACCCCGACAACCTCGACCGGGCCGGGCGCGCGTGCGCCGCCGCCGCGCCGCTGGTGCTGTCCACGGCGTCGGCGGCGGAGCGGCTGGGCGGGCCGGTGCGGGCGCTGCCGGCGTGGGAGTCGTACACCGTCGGCAGCCGGGCGCAGGTCCGCGTCACCGCCGTGCCCGCGCGGCCCGGCCCGCCCGGCAGCGAGCAACTGACCGGCGAGGTCACCGGCTTCGTCCTCACCGGCGAGGACCTGCCCACGGTCTACGTCAGCGGCGACAACGCCTCCCTCGACGTGGTCCGCACCATCGCCGCCCGGCTCGGCCCGGTGGACGTCGCCGTGCTCTTCGCCGGCGCCGCGCAGACCCCGCCGCTCGGCGCCGCGCACCGCACGCTGACCAGCGAGCACGCCGCCGCCGCGGCGGCCGTGCTCGGGGCGCACGACGTGGTGCCGCTGCACTTCGAGCACTGGGGGCACGTCACCCAGGGCGCCGACTCGCTGGTCGCCGCCTTCGAGGCGGCGGGCCTCGGCCACCGGCTGCGGCTGCCGCGGCCGGGGGAGGCGGTGGAGCTGTAGGCGTACGTCCAGGGGCCGGTCAACTCGCCGCGGGCGCCGGGATCTTCAGCTCGGCCAGCCGCCGGAAGGACTCCAGCCGGGCGTCCTCGTCGGGGGTGTGCGCGGAGACCAGGAGTTCGTCGGCGCCGCTGCGCGCGACCAGTTCGCCGAGGGCGGCGGCCACCTGCGCGTCGGTGCCGGACACCTGCGACTGCCGGGCCTCGTCGAGATACCGGGCCTCGCGTTCGGTGAGCGTACGGGCCCGTATCTCCGCCGCCTCCGCCAGCGGCGGGAACTCCCCGCGGGTACGCGACCAGACCGTCGCCCACGCCTCCGGCAGCAGCAGGTCGGCGGCCTGCTCCGCGGAGTCGGCCACGGCGGCGGCGAGCGCCACCACGACGTACGGCTTCGGCTCCTGCGCCGAGGGCGTGAAGGCCGCGCGGTACCGCTCGACGGCCCGCAGCAGCTTCTCCGGGCGCCGGCCCGCGCCGATCACCAGCGGCAGCCCGTGCGCGGCGGCGATGTCGGCGCCGCCGTCGAGGGCCAGCACGTACGCCGGTATCCGCAGGCCCTCCGCCGGTACGGCGTGCACCCCCGGATACGCCGGCTGCGCCCCCTCGAACCAGCGCAGCAGCTCCGCCAGCGCCGCCCCGAAGTCCGCCGCGTCCGCCGTGCCGTGGCCGAGCGCGCGGCGGATGCCGTCGGTGAACCCCAGCGAGCGGCCGAGGCCCATGTCGATCCGGTCCGGGAACAGCGAGCCCAGCACCCCGAACTGCTCGGCGACGACCAGCGGCCGGTGGTTGGGCAGCATCACGCCGCCGGTGCCGACCCGGATGGTGGACGTGGCGGCGGCGACGGCGGCGGCCAGCACGGTCGGCGCGGAGCCCGCGACGCCGGGGACGCCGTGGTGCTCGGAGACCCAGAACCGGCGGTAGCCGTACCCCTCGACCTGTCGCGCGAAGCGGACGGTGCGGCGCAGCGCGGCTGCCGGGTCCTGCCCCTCGCGTCGCAGGGACCGGTCGAGCACGGAGAGGGGGATGTCCATGATCCGTACAACACCGCGGACGGCTCAGGATTCCCCGGCGGACTCCTCGGCCGACTCCTCGGCCGGCTCCCCGGCGTCGTGGACGAGGAGGGCGATCTGCACGCGGTTGTTGAGGCCCAGCTTGGTGAGGATGCGCGAGACATGCGTCTTCACGGTGGGCACGCTCATGTACAGCTCGGCGGCGATCTCGGCGTTCGACCGGCCGCGGCCGACGGCCACGGCCACCTCCCGCTCGCGCTCGCCGAGTGCGGCGAGCCGGCGGCGCGCGCTCTCCGCGGCCTGCCCGGGGCCCGGGGTGCCGGCGCCTCCGGAGACCTGCGCGATGAGCTGCTGGATGACCGCGGGCGACAGCACCGGCTCGCCGGCGGCGACCTTGCGAACGGCTTCGACGATCTCCCGGGGCGGGGTGTCCTTGAGGACGAACCCGGCGGCGCCGGCGCGCAGGGCGCGCAGCACGTGCTCGTCGGTGTGGAACGTCGTCAGCACCAGCACCTCCGGCGGGTCCGGACGCCGGCGCAGCGTCTCCGTGGCGGCCAGGCCGTCGAGCCGCGGCATGCGGATGTCCATGAGCACGACGTCGGGCGCGTGCGCGGCCACGAGCGCCGGCACCTCGCTGCCGTCGGCGGCCTCGCCGACGACGTCGACGTCGTCGGCCCCGCCGAGCATCAGCCGCAGCCCGGCCCGTACGAGGGGGTCGTCGTCGACGAGGAGTACCCGGACGCGGGCGGCGGCGTGGGGGGTCTGGTCGGGCACGCGCCCACCTTAACGGGGTGGGAGCGGGTGGCCTGGGGGAGTGTGCAGGTCGGCTGCCGGGCAGCGCGGTGTGTGCGCCGGAGACCGGGCGTGCGGTTCGCTGCCAGCGTGGGGGTGGGGCCTGGGGTTTGTCTCGTACGGGGCGGGCGGCCCGGTGCGGTGTGTTCGGTGGATCGGGCGGGCCCCTCTGCTCGGGACCGGGGTGCGGTTCGTTGCCGGGGACTCACTCCGTACGGGGCGGGCGGCTGCAGGGGAGCCAGGCGCGGAGGTGGAAGCCGTCGGCGTCGGCTCCGTGTGCCAGCCAACCGCCGGCCAGCGCGGCGCGCTCGGCGAGCCCGATGAGCCCCTGCCCGGCGCCGGGGATGGGCGCGGCGCCGCCGTTGACCCGGCCGCCCGCCCCGGGTGCGGGCGCCGGGCCGGGCCCGCCGCCCGGCAGCTCCACCGGTAGCACGGGCACCGCGGGCCGACCGGTGCCGACGTCCCGCCGGGCGGCGGCCCGGTCGCGCTGCCCGGCCGCCGGATGCCCGCTCCGCGCGGTCCGGCGATTCTCGACGAAATCCGGGTCCCGTCCGGTGGTGTGCTGTGCGCGGGAGGTGAGGCGGTCGTTCTCGGGAGAGCGGGCGTCCGCCACGCGTGCCGGAAATCCGCCCCGCGCGGTCCTGTCGTCCCTGGCGCATTCTGGGCCCCGCCCGGCCGCCGGCTGTCCGCTGCCCGTGCTCCGAACGCCCTCCGCCGGCCGCCCGCGCCCGGCGGGACCCGCGCCCGCCCGCTCGCCGTCCCGGCCGGGGTCCTCTCCGCCCGTGTCCGTCAGCGGGTTGCTCACCGCCACCGTCAGCCCCGCCTCCGGGCCGCCCGTCAGCGTCACCGTCACCTCCGTGCCCGCGGCGTGCTTGCGCGCGTTCGTCAGCCCCTCCTGCACGATCCGGTACGCGGTACGCCCCGTCGCCGCCGGCACCGCCTCCGGCGCGGCGACGTCCTGCGCGTACGCGATCCGCATCCCCGCCTCCCCGGCCTCCGCGACCAGCCGGTCCACGTCCCCCAACGTCGGCTGCGGACGCCCGGCGCCCGTGCCGGAGTCCGCGCCCGCGGGCGCGCGCAGCACGCCGATCACGTCCCGCAGATCCTGCAGCGCCTCGTGCGCGCTGTCCCGGATCACGCCCGCCGCTCGGGCGACCTCCGCCGGCGGGGCGCCCGGGTTGAACTCCAGCGCCCCCGCGTGCACGCTCAGCAGCGACAGCCGGTGCGCCAGCACGTCGTGCATCTCCCGCGCGATGTCCTCCCGTGCCCGCCGCTGCGCCTGCTCCGCGCGCAGCGCCGCGTCGGCCTCAGCCTGCTCGGCGCGCTCGCGCAACGAGGCGACGAGCTGGCGGCGGGAGCGCAGGAACAGACCCCAGACCATGGCGGAGGCGACCAGCGCGAAGTACGCCACCCCCGCGCCGGTCCGCGGGTCCTCGGGGTCCGGGGTGGCGGCGAGGAACGCCACCAGCCGGGCGAAGACGAGGGCCGCGACCCAGCCGGTGGTACGCAGCGGGCGGTGCACCGCGACGGTGAAGAGCGCCACCAGCGTCGGGCCGATGTAGAAGTGGCCGAAGGAGTCGGCCATGAGCATCGCCACCGCGAGCGGCACGGGCCAGCGGCGGCGCAGCAGCAGCGCGAGGCAGGCCACGCCGGCGGCCACCGCCTCGGCGAAGAGCACGTTCTCCGAGACGCCGGCGCCGTCCTCCGGCAGCACCGAGTCGGCGGACACGAACGAGAAGGCCCCGGCGCAGAGGACGAGGCCGGCGTCGGCGAGCCGGTCCCGCCGGATCGTCCTGCCGGCGGCGCGGGTCTCGGGGGCGGTACGGGGCATACCGGCCAATCTACGGTCGCCCGCCCGGCACGGCGCCCCCCGCGGCCGGCGTCGAGACCTTCGTACGACCGCGGGTGCCCGACCACATACTTTGGTCACCGGCGCCCGGTGCCCGGCGCCCAACCGCCCGCCCGGCACCCAACCGCCCGACGCCCGGCACCCCGCCCGCTCAGCCGGCCTGCGCCGCGCCCGTGCGGATCAGCTCGTCCGCGGCGTCGTTGACCGGCTGCGGGGTGCCCGTCAGGTCCATCACGTACAGCGGGAGGCGCAGCTCGTCCGCCCGGGTACGGGCCTCGCGGGTGTAGCCGGCGAGGGCGAAGAAGACCGCGAGCGCCGAGGCGTTGAGGCCGCTGAGCCACACGCACTCGACGTCCCGCAGCGCGGTCGGCGTCGTGGTCGGGTCGACGTGGGCGACCACGCCCGCGCCGCGTACGTCGATGCCGGACGCGGGCCGGTCCTCGTTCTTCACCAGGTCCGTGAAGCCCAGCCAGCGCAGGTACTGTGCCGCCGCCGTGACGGCGTCGCCGGTGTTGCGGATCGTCACCGGCCGGAACGCCGGCCGCGGCACGGGCCCGGGGACCGCCGGGGTGTCCGAGCCGGCCGGGGTGTCCGGGCCGGCCGGGGTGTCCGAGCCCGCTGGGGCGCCGGGCCCGGGCGGCGCCGGCGCGGGTGCCGGGGGCGCCGGCCGCGGGCGCCGGCTCTGCGCGGCGGCCACCGGCAGCCGTACCACCGCGCCGCAGTCGCACGACAGCTCCGGCCGGGGCCACTCGTCGCGCCGGTCGCAGACGGGGCAGCGCACGGTCACCCACGAGTCCCGCCAGGTGCGGTGCCGCAGCTCGACCGGCACCCCGCCGCGCAGCAGCGGCAGCGTCAGCGGGGCGCCGCAGGCGCAGGGGAACGTGCTCGGGGTGTACGCGTGCTCGCGCCGGCAGGCCGGGCAGCGCACCGGCACGCTCTCGGGCATGGGAAGTGCTCCTGGTTCGGGGCCGCGTGGTCGGTTCCGCACTCCAGCATCCCGCACGGATCCGGCTCTTGACGCCGTCTTGCCCCGCTTCTCAACCCGTTCTGCGCGGCCCTCAGGGCCGCCGGCGGCGTCGACCAGCCGCGTACGCCGGTGTCCCGGGCCGCGTAAGCGGTGCTGTCGGGGCGTACGGTTCAGCCGTCACGGCCGGAGAGCCGCTCCACCCCGCGCAGCAGCGCGGAGTGGTCCAGGTCGCCGTCACCCTGCGCGCGCAGCGCGGCGACGAGCTGCGCGACGAGCGTGCCGGCCGGCAGCGCGGCGCCGACGTCGCGCGCCGCGTCGGTGACGATGCCCATGTCCTTGTGGTGCAGGTCGACGCGGAAGCCGGGGCGGAAGTCGCGGTCCAGGAAGTTGTTTTTCTTCCGGGCCAGCACCGTGGAGCCGGCCAGTCCGCCGCCGAGCACGTCGAGGGCGGCCCGGAGGTCCACGCCCGACTTCTCCAGGAAGACCACGGCCTCGGCGCACGCCTGGATGTTGACCGCGACGATCAGCTGGTTGGCGGCCTTGACCGTCTGCCCCGCGCCGTGCGGCCCGCAGTGCACGATCGTCCTGCCCAGCGCCTCGAAGACCGGCCGGGCCCGCTCGAAGTCGGCCCGCTCGCCGCCGACCATGATGGACAGCACCGCCTCGACGGCCCCGGCCTCGCCGCCCGAGACGGGGGCGTCGAGCACCCGGATCCCCCGCTCGGCGGCGTTCTTCGCCAGGTCTACCGAGGTCTGCGGGGTGATCGACGACATGTCGACGAGCAGCGCGCCGCGCCGGGCGTTCGCCAGGATGCCGTCGGGCCCGTACGCGACGGCCTCGACCTCCGGCGACGCGGGGACCATCGTGATGATCACGTCCGCGTCGGCGACGGCCTCGGCGATCGACCCCGCGGCGGTGCCGCCGGCCTGCGCCAGCCGGTCGAGCTTGTCCCGCCGCCGGGTGTGGCCGGTGACCGGGAAGCCCGCCGCGAGCAGGTTCTCGGCCATGGGGGAGCCCATGATGCCGAGGCCGATCCAGGCAATCGAAGGCCGGTCTGCCCGGTCTGCCCGGTCTGCCTGATCTGCCCGGTCAGCCCGGTCGGCGGAGTCGGTCGCGGAGTCGGTGGTCATGCGGCTGTGCCTTCCTGTCGGGCCGGGGTACGGGCTCGGCGGCTCTGCGGGTCTGCCGCTCGGCCGGTCTGCGGTGCGGCGGGTCAGCGGGGCAGCCAGCCGAAGGACTCGGCGCTCGGCCGGTCGCCCGGCTTGTACTCCAGACCCACGTGCCCGTCGTACCCGGCGCGCGCGAGCCGGTCCACCAGCGCGGCCAGCGGCAGCGTTCCGGTGCCGGGGGCGCCGCGGCCGGGGGCGTCGGCGATCTGGACGTGGCCGGTGCGGGCGGTGTGGGTGTCGATGACCTGCTCCAGGTCCGCGCCGTTCCTGGACAGGTGGTAAAGGTCCATCAGGAAGCGGGCGTTGCCGAGGCCGGAGGCCGCGTCGACCCGCTCCGCCAGCGCGACCGCGGACGGCGCGTCAAGAAGCGGGTAGTGCGGTGACTCGGCCGCGCCCAGGGCCTCGATGAGGAGGACCGCGCCGGCCCGGTCGGCCGCGCGGGCGGCGAGTACCAGGTTCGCCAGCGCCAGCCGGTCCTGCTCGGCGGCGGGGACGCCCTCGACGCGGTTGCCGTAGAGGGCGTTGAGCGCGGTGCAGCCGGTGGCGGCGGCGAAGCCGGCGGCCACGTCGAGGTTGGCGCGGAAGCGCTCGGACTCCGCGCCGGGTACGGAGAGCGCCCCGCGGTCGGGTCCGGGCAGCCGGCCAGCGTAGAAGTTGAGCCCGGTCAGCCGGGTGCCGGCGGCGTCCAGCGCGGTGCGCAGGGCGTCGAGTTCGGCCTGTGCGGGGACGGGCGCCTCGGGCCAGGGCCACCACAGTTCGACGGCGTCGAAGCCGGCCGCGGCCGCCGCGGCCGGGCGTTCGAGCAGCGGAAGCTCGGTGAAGAGGATCGAGAGGTTCACGGTGAAGCGGTGGTCGCCGAAGCCCATGAGCGGTGCGCGTTCCTTCCGTATATCGGAAGTAATGTCTTGAATAACGGAAAGGCTGCCTGCTCGGTGCGCGCACTGTCAAGGGCCGGGCGACGTCACCGACCGTGCTGCCGCGCCTATCGTGCGTGAGGATGACCTACTCGGGGAGGAGGCGCCTGGCGTCCCGTGCCGTCTATGGTCCTCGCGTGCGGAGCGACGGAAGCGACGGAAGCGACGGAAGCGACGGAAGCGACGACGGCACAGCCCGGCACCACCGACCGCGGCGGCGCGGCCGGCCGGTGCCGCCGGACCTGCTCGCCGCCGCCGCGTTCGCGGGCCTGACGGTGCTGACCGCGCTCGCGCCGCTGCCCGCGCGCTCGCACCCTCCGGGCTGGCTCGTCGCCGTCGTCGCCGCGGCCACGGCCGTCGCGCCCGCGCTGCGCCGCTTATACCCGCTGCCCGCCTGCGGTACGGGCCTGGCGGTGGCGGCGTGGCCGCTCGGCTGGGGCGCCGCGGGGTTCGCCGCCGTCGCGTACACGCTCTACCCGCTGGCGCTCACCCAGCCGCGCCGGGACGTGGACGCCCGGGCCGTGGCCGCCGTGCTGGCCGCCGGACCGCTGTTCCTGGCCGCCGCCGGGCTCTTCGGCGACCTCCCCGTCCACCCCGCGACACCGGCCGTCGCGGTGCTGCTGCCCGCCACCGCCTGGGTCGCCGGGCGCGTGGTACGGGACCGGCGGCTGGCCGCGGCCCGGGCCGCGGAGGAGCTGGCGCTGCGCGCCGTGGCGGGCGAACGGCTGCGCGTGGCGCGGGAGGTGCACGATGTCGTCACGCACAGCATCGGGCTCATCGCGGTCAAGGCGTCGGTGGCCAACCACGTGGCGGCCGAGCGGCCCGGTGAGGCCGCCGAGTCGCTGCGGGCCATCGAGTCCCTCAGCCGCGAGGCGCTGGCGGAGCTGCGCAGCATGCTGCGGCTGCTGCGCGTCGACACCGGTGCCCGCACCGACCCCTGCCCGGGACCGCGGAACCTGGACCCGACGCCGGGCGTCGCCGGCCTCGGCGCGCTCGCCGAGCGGGTGCGCGCCGCGGGCGTCGCGGTGGAGCTGACGACCGGCGGGCTCGACGACGTGCCCGCCGGCGTGGGCCTGTCGGTCTACCGCATCGCGCAGGAGTCGCTGACGAACGTGGCCAAGCACGCCGGCGTGGCGCGCTGCCGCGTCACCGCCGAGGCCGACGGCACGGAGGTACGGATCGAGGTGACCGACGACGGCCGCGCCGCGGGCGGCCGGGACGCGGCGCCGGACGGCGGCCACGGTCTCGTCGGCATGCGCGAACGGGTCGCCATGTACGGCGGGGTGCTCGACGCGGGCCCGACGCCCGGCGGCGGATACCGGGTCATGGCCCGGCTGCCGTACGAGCCCGCGCCCGGAAACGGAGTCCGGTCGGGCGTGCCGGGACGCTGAGCCCGGGCACCGACACGACCAGGAGGCGGGGGGAAGCGATGGTGACACGGTGGAGACCCATGCCGTGGTGAGGGAGCGCCCCGAGCCGGGCGCCCAGTCCGCGTTGCGGATACTCGCCGCACGATTACGCGACGACGTACGGCCGGCGGAGGCGGCCACGCTCGCCTGCGAGCTGGCGGTCGCCCACCTCGGGGCCGCCGGCGCCACGCTGCGCACCGCCCGCCGCGGCGCCGCGGCGGGCTGCCGCGCCCGGGCCGGCGAGCCCGCGCCCCCGGCGGTGCGCCGGCCCCTGATCCACCAGGGCGAGGTCTACGGGGTGTTCAGCTGTCACGCGCCGCCGCGCGACTGCGGCCTCGGCACGTACGTGGACCAACTGACCCCGATGATCGCCGCGCTGGTGCTCCGCGAGGAACTGCGCCGCCGCGGCCACCAGGTCGTCGCCGCCCGCGAGGCCGAGCGGCACCGGCTCCGCCGCGACCTGCACGACGGCCTCGGCGGCAACCTCGCCAGCATCCGGCTGCGGCTGGAGACCGCGGCGGAACTGCTCGCGGACGAGCCCGCGGGCCGCCGGCTCGTCACCGACGCCGCCCGCACGGCCGCCGGGATCAACGCCGAGATCCGCTCGGTCATCGACGACCTGCGGCCCCCCGACCTGGCCGAGGCCGGGCTCGCCGGCGCGCTCGTCCGGCTCGCCGCCCGCCACGACGGCACGGGCACCGAGGTACGGGCCCGGGTGCCGCGCCGGCTGCGCGCGCTGCACCCGGCGGTGGAGGTCGCCGCGTACCGCATCGCCGCCGAGGGGCTGACCAACGCGCTGCGGCACGCCGCGGCCCGTACCGTCCTGCTCGGGGTGTGGACCTCGGCCACGACGCTGCGCCTCGACATCGCCGACGACGGCGCCGGCTCCGGCACGGGCACCGGCGCCGGCCGGCCGCCGCGGCGCCGGCTGGGCCTGGGCATCGCGTCCATGGTGCGGCGGGCGGAGGAGGTGGGCGGCACGCTGCGGATCCTGCCGCGGACGGACCTGCCGCACGGGACGCTGGTGCGCGCGGTGCTGCCCGGAGGACCGGCGTGAGCGCGGTGCGGGTGTACGTCGTCGACGACCACCCGGTGTTCCGGGACGGGGTGCGGGTGGCGCTGGAGAACGTGCCGGACCTGGAGGTCGCGGGCGAGTCGGGAGCGGGGGAGGAGGCGCTGACGGCGCTGGCGGAGCCGGACGCGCGGGTCGACGTGGTGCTGATGGACCTGCACCTGCCGGGCTGCTCGGGGGTGGAGACGACGCGGCAGCTCAACTCCCCGGGCCGGGGCGGCTCGCCGCCGCGGGTGCTGGTGATGTCGGCGTCGGTGGAGGACGACGCGGTGGTCGCGGCGCTGCGCGCGGGGGCGTACGGGTATCTGGACAAGGGGGCGTCGCGGGCGGAGCTGCTGGGGGCGGCGGCCTGGATCGCTCCGCTGTAGGCGGTGGTGCCGTGGTAGAGCCGGCGCGGCGTGCCGATCAGCCGGGAGCGTACGAACGAACGGACCCCGTCGGCGCCCACCAGCACGTCGGCCGTCGCGCTGCCCCCGTCCGCGAACTCCAGCTCCACGCCGTCCGCCGACTCCGTGAAGCCGCTCAGCCGTCGGCCCAGCCGGATGCGCTCCTGCGGCAGCCCGGCGAGGAGCAGGTCGTACAGCTCGTCCGTGAGCAGCGTGCAGTACGGGGCGGCGAAGTCGCCCGGGCCGAGTCTGCCGAGCGGCTGCCGCCAGGCCAGCGAGCCGTCGCTCCAGTCGCGGAACTCCATCGCGACCGGCTGCACCGCGAGCGCGAGCAGCTCCGCGCCCAGGCCCCAGCGCTGCAGGACGCGGCTGCCGTTGGGCGCGAGGTGCAGCGCCGTCTCGTCCTCCGGCAGCCGGGGCCGCTGTTCGTACACGGTGACCTCCAGCCCCGCCCGGACGAGCGCCGCCGCGGCGGCGACCCCGCCGAGCCCGGCGCCCGAGACGGCCGCCCGCAGGGGTCGTGTCATGTGTCACCTCCCGGAATCACGCGGCTACGCTAGGCAACCCGCTGTCCCGGGCACCTGGGAGCGGCGCCCCGGCGCCGCCCGGCCGGGGCGGCGTCGTGACCCCCGCACGTATGCTGCTCCGATGCGACTCAGGGTGGAGTTCACGACCGAGCCGTTCGACCTGGAGGAGCCGCCGCCGCACGCGGTGGCGGCCCGGGATCTGGTGGAGTCGGCGGGTCTTGACGCCGTGGACGTGGGCCCGTTCGGCAACAGCGCGGAGGGCGGCGCGCAGGTCGTGCTCGACGCCGTGGACGAGTTGCTGCGCAGATCGCTGGCGTCGGGGGCCACCCGTATCTCGCTGCAGGTGAGCGTCGTCGGGGAGGCGCCTGCGGCTCCGGGGGAGGGGTGCGCGTGACGGAGCCCGCGGACCACCCGTTCGTCGCCGCGGTCAAGCCGCTGGTGGACGCCATGGGCGGGGAGCTGGTCGCGCCGGAGGCGGCGGAGGGTGACGACGTCGTGCTGTCCTGGGAGGGCCGCGAGGTCCTGGCGGTGCGGCTGCCGCATCTGGCGGACTCGCTGGACCACATGCTCGCGGAGCTGGAGCGCCGGCACGGGGTGCCGCTCGCGCAGCTCGACCGCCGGACGAAGCAGCAGGTCGTACGGATCCTGGAGACCCGCGGCGCGTTCTCCGTACGGCACGGGGTGGAGACGGTCGCCGGCGCGCTGGGCGTCAGCCGGTTCACCATTTACAACTACCTGAACCGGGAGGCCCGGCAGGGCACGCCGCCGGCGGGCGGCTGACGCGGAATTCAACAAACTGTTGACGTGGCGCGCCGGGGCTCCTAGCTTGCGGCTGTGACCTCCCGCGTTCCGCCGGGCCTCGCCCGGCTCAACTCCGCCGACGAGCAGGCCGCCCGGACGCTGCTGCACGAGGTGTGCGCGGCCGGCCCCTGGGTCGCGGCCGTCGCCGCCGCCCGGCCGTACGCGGACGCCGCGCAGCTCCACGCCGCCGCCGACGCCGCCCTCGCCGACCTCGACGACGCGGGACTGGCCGAGGCGATGGCCGGGCACCCGCCCCTCGGCCGGCCGAAGCCGGGCGACCCCGCCTCGGCGCGCGAGCAGCGCGGCCTGGCCGGAGCCCCGGCGGCGCTCCGGGCGGAGCTGCTGGAGCTGAACCTGGCGTACCAGGAGCGCTTCGGGCACGTCTTCCTGATCTGCGCGACGGGCCTCGGCGCCGAGGAGATGCGGGACGCGCTGCGGGAGCGGATCGGCAACGCGCCGGAGCGGGAACGGCAGATCGCGCGCGGCGAACTGGGCAAGATCAACCGTATCCGGCTGACCCGCCTCGTCGAAGCAGACGCCGAAGGAAGGAGCCCGAGCATGAGCGTCGGCGCCACGTCCGTCTCCACACACATCCTGGACACCAGCGTCGGCCGCCCGGCGGCCGGAGTCGCCGTCGAGCTGTCGGTCGCCACCGGCGGCGGCATCGGCGGGGACACCGACGGGGACACCGGGGGCGATACCGGCGGGGACACCGGCGGCTGGACCGCCCACGGCACCTCCGTCACCGACACCGACGGCCGCGTCCGGGACCTCCCGGCGCTGCCGGCGGGCACGACCCGCGTACGGCTGGTCTTCGCCACCGGCCCGTACCTCCGCGAACCGGCGGCCGAGGACCGGCGGGACGCCGCCGCGCACCGGGACGGCGGCGGGGCGTTCTTCCCGGAGGTGGCGGTGGTCTTCGCCGTCCGCCCCGGCGAGCACTACCACGTCCCGCTGCTGCTCACCCCGTTCGGCTACTCCGTATACCGAGGGAGCTAGCACATGGCAGACCGCCCCCGGCCCGCCCGCGCCACCCGTACCGCGGTGCTCGGCCCGAACCGGTACGGCAAGGCCGAGACCCGCGTCCTCAAGGTCACCCGCGACGGCGCCACCCACCACGTCCGCGACCTCAACGTCTCCGTCGCCCTGTCCGGCGACATGGACGAGGTCCACTACTCCGGCTCCAACACCCACGTCCTCCCGACCGACACCACCAAGAACACGGTCTACGCCTTCGCCAAGGAGCACGGCATCGAGTCCCCCGAGGCGTTCGCCCTCCACCTCGCCCGGCACTTCACCCGCGGCCGGGAGGCCATACACCGCGCCCGGATCCGCGTCGAGGAGTACGCGTGGGAGCGGATCGACACCCCTGTCCGCGACGGCGCCCGCCACTCCTTCGTACGTCGCGGCCGGGAGACCCGCGTCGCCCAGGTCACCTGCGACGGCGAGCGCTTCGAGGTGGTGGGCGGGCTGAAGGACCTGGTCGTCATGAACACCACCGACTCGGAGTTCTGGGGCTACGTGAAGGACGCGTACACGACGCTGAAGGAGGACTACGACCGCATCCTCGCCACCGAGGTCTCCGCCCGCTGGCGCTACGGCTGGACCGGCGCGGCCGGCGCGGCGCCGCCGGCCTGGGATGACTCGTACGAGCAGGCCGTGCGGCACCTGCTGGCCGCCTTCGCCGACACCTACTCGCTCTCGCTGCAGCAGAGCCTGTACGCGATGGGCGCGCGGGTCGTGGAACACCGCCCGGAGATCGAGGAGATCCGCTTCTCCCTCCCCAACAAGCACCACTTCCGCGTCGACCTGGAGCCCTTCGGGCTGACGAACGACGCCGCCGACGGCGCCGTCTACTTCGCCGCCGACCGCCCGTACGGCCTCATCGAGGCGACGGTCCTGCGCGACGGCGCGGACGCCCGGATCCCCGACGACCTGACCCACCTCTGACCACCGGCCCCCGCCGGGAGGCCGGGAGGTCCAGAAAGCCGAGGAACGCATGGCAGCACGGCGCACCGTCGTGGAGAACTGCGCGATCGCCACCGTGGACGCCGACGACACGGAGTACGCCTCCGGGCACGTCGTCGTCGCGGGCAACCGGATCGAGTCGGTGGGCGCGGGCCCGGCGCCGGCCGGGCTCGACGGCGTGGTGCGCAGGATCGACGCCACCGGCCACCTGGCCACGCCCGGACTGATCAACACCCACCACCACTGCTACCAGTGGCTCACCCGCGGCCTCGCCCAGAACGCCAACCTCTTCGACTGGCTCGTCGCCCTCTACCCCACCTGGGCGCGCATCGACGAACCGATGTGCCACACCGCGGCGCAGGGCTCGCTGGCGATGCTCGCGCGCGGCGGCGTGACCACCGCGACGGACCACCACTACGTCTACCCGCGCGGCGCCGGCGACCTCTCCGGCGCCGTCATCCGCGCCGCCCGCGAGACGGGCGTCCGCTTCACCTTCGCCCGTGGCTCGATGGACCTCGGCGAGCGGGACGGCGGACTGCCGCCGGACTTCGCCGTCGAGACGCTGGACGATGCGCTGGCGGGCACGGAGGCGGTCATCGACGCCTACCACGACGCTTCGTACGACTCGATGGTGCAGGTCGCCGCGGCGCCCTGCTCGCCGTTCTCCATCTCCACCGAACTGCTGCGCCAGGGCGCGGAGCTGGGCCGCCGCAAGGGTGTGCGGCTGCACACCCACGGCAGCGAGACCGTGGAGGAGGAGAAGTTCTGCCACGAGCGGTTCGGCATGGGGCCGACCGGCTACTTCGAGTCCACCGGCTGGCTCGGCGACGACGTCTGGATGGCCCACTGCGTGCACATGTCCGACACCGACATCGACGCCTTCGCCCGCACGGGTACGGGCGTCGCCCACTGCCCGTCGTCCAACGCCCGCCTCGGCGCGGGCATCGCCCGCATCCCCGACATGCTGGCGGCGGGCGTCCCGGTCGGCCTGGGCGTGGACGGCAGCGCGTCGAACGAGTCCGGCGAGCTGCACCCGGAACTGCGCAACGCGCTGCTGGTCAACCGGCTCGGCCCGCACAAGGAGAAGGCGCTGACGGTCCGCCGGGCGCTGCGCCTCGGCACGTACGGCGGGGCGCAGGTCCTGGGCCGCGCGGAGGCGATCGGCTCGCTGGAGCCGGGCAAGCTGGCGGACCTGGTGCTGTGGAAGCTCGACGGCCTGGGCCACGCGTCGATCGCGGACCCGGTGGCGGCGCTGGTGCTGGGGCCGCCAGCGCCGGTGACGCTGTCGCTGGTCGACGGGGAGCCGGTGGTGGAGGAGGGCCGGCTGGTCACGGTCAACGAGGAGGCGGTGGCCGGGGCGACGAGGGAGCAGGCGAGGAGGCTGGCGCGGCTGGCTGAGGAGGGCTGAGGAGGGCTGAGGAGGACAGGACTCCGGCCGGCGGCCGGGGCCCGGCCCGGCCGTCCCGAGGGCCTGGGGGCGGAGCCCCCGCGGGGTCCGGGGCGGAGCCCCCGCGGGGGTCTCGGGGGCGGAGCCCCCGAGTTTCGGGAAGGGGCGGGTCAGGGGAACAACCCCCCGCCCCGCCGCAGCGCTACAGCTCCGGGACCCGCCCCCCGTACCGCGTGAAGTTCCGCCGATTCGCCTCGTCTCCGCCCGGTACGTTCGCACTCACCCAGCGCGGCAGCTCCACCCCCCGCGCCGCCGCCCGCTCGTCCAGCTCCGCCAGCAGCAGCGCCCACACGTACGCCCCCAGCACCGTCGACACCGCCGCCGTGTGCGGCGACTCCGGCGGGTGCACCACGTCGCCCGGCGGCACGCACGTATCCAGCACCACCGTCGCGTGGTCCGCGAGCCGCGTACTGGCCCGGGCCGCCGCGCTCGCGGACGCCGGCATCGACGTCACCGCGACCACCGGCACCCCGCGGGCCATGCACTCCTGCGCGATCTCCACCGGGTACGGGTTGCGGCCGCTGGTGGAGAAGACCACCACCACATCCCGGGGCCCCGGCTTCACCCGCTCCACCACCGCCCGCCCCGAGCCCGGCCGCCGCTCCGCGGCGGTGCTGGCCGTGGCGCCGTTCAGCGGCAGTATCTCGGGGTCCCACACGGGTCGTACGCACGCCAGGCCGCCCGCCCGGTAGAACGTCTCGCAGACCATCGCCAGCGAGTGGCCCGCCCCGGCCGCGTACACCAAGCCGCCCGCGGCGACGGCGTCCAGGATCAGCGTGGCGGCGTCCGCGACCGCCGTCCCGGAGGTCCGGTCGAGGTCGTCGAGCAGGCCGCGGAAGCGGCCGGCGACGGCGGCGCGGGCGGCGCCGGCCGCGGCGCCGGGCGGTTGGGAGTCGTGCTCGGTGGTCGTGTCGTCCGTCATGCGAGCATGCGACCACGTACCGCGCCCGTTCCGCCAGAGGGAATCTCCGGCGGGCAAGGCGCCCCTCAGTCCAGCAGCTCGTACGCCGGCAGCGTGAGGAAGTCCGCGTAGTCCGCGTCCAGCGACACCTGCAGCAGCAGGTCGTGCGCCTGCTGCCACCGGCCCGCCGCGAACGCCTCCGCCCCGGACTGCGCGCGGATGCTCTCCAGCTCCTCCGCCGCGATCCGCCGCACCAGCTCCGCGGTCACCCGCCGGCCGTCGTCGAAGACGACGCCCGCGTTGATCCACTGCCAGATCTGCGAGCGGGAGATCTCCGCGGTGGCGGCGTCCTCCATGAGGTTGAAGATGGCCACCGCGCCCAGGCCCCGCAACCACGCCTCGATGTAACGGATGCCCACCTGCACGGCGTTGACCAGGCCCGGGTACGTCGGCCGCGCGTCCAGCGAGTCGATCGCGATCAGGTCGGCGGCGGAGACGGACACGTCCGCGCGCAGCCGGTCCTTCTGGTGGGGCCGCTCGCCGAGCACGGCGTCGAACGACTCCCTGGCGATCGGCACCAGATCCGGGTGCGCGACCCAGGAGCCGTCGAAGCCGTCGTGCGCCTCGCGGTCCTTGTCGGCCTTGACCTTGTCGAACGCGACCTTGTTGACCTCCGGGTCGCGGCGGGAGGGGATGAACGCCGCCATGCCGCCGATCGCGTGCGCGCCGCGCTTGTGGCAGGTGCGTACGAGCAGCTCGGTGTACGCGCGCATGAACGGGGCCGTCATCGTCACCGCGTTGCGGTCGGGCAGCACGAACGCCGCGCCGCCGTCGCGGAAGTTCTTCACGATCGAGAAGAGGTAGTCCCAGCGGCCGGCGTTGAGGCCGGAGGCGTGGTCGCGCAGCTCGTAGAGGATCTCCTCCATCTCGTACGCGGCGGTGATGGTCTCGATCAGCACGGTGGCCCGCACCGTGCCCTGCGGGATGCCGCAGTGGTCCTGGGCGAAGACGAACACGTCGTTCCAGAGGCGGGCTTCGAGGTGCGACTCGGTCTTCGGCAGGTAGAAGTACGGGCCCTTGCCGAGGTCGAGCAGCCGCCGGGCGTTGTGGAAGAAGTACAGCCCGAAGTCGACCAGCGCGCCCGGCACGGGACGGCCCTCGACGGTGAGGTGCCGCTCGTCGAGGTGCCAGCCGCGCGGCCGGGTGACGACCGTCGCCAGCTCGGCGGCCGGCCTCAGGGCGTAGGACCTGCCGGAGGCGGGGTCGGTGAAGTCGATGCGGCGCTCGTAGGCGTCGACCAGGTTGGCCTGGCCGCCGATGACGTTCTCCCAGGTGGGCGCGGAGGCGTCCTCGAAGTCGGCGAGCCAGACCTGCGCACCGGAGTTGAGGGCGTTGATCGTCATCTTGCGGTCGGTGGGGCCGGTGATCTCCACCCGGCGGTCCTGCAGCGCGGGCGGGGCGGGGGCGACGCGCCAGGAGCCGTCGGCGCGTATGCCCGCGGTCTCGGGGAGGAAGTCGAGGGCGGCGGTGCGCGCGATCGCGGCGCGGCGCTCGGCGCGGCGGGCGAGCAGCTCGTCGCGGCGCGGGGTGAACCTGCGGTGCAGCTCGGCGAGGAAGGCGAGGGCGGCGTCGGTGAGGACCTCGTCCTGGCGGGGCGCGGGTTCGGCGGCGGCGACGACTGCGGACATGGCGGTCACTCCTTGGCGGCACGGGGTGCCGGGCGCAGCGGACGTGGCGGGGGCGGCCTGTGGAGAATAGTTTCCTTATCCCGGAAGTTCAACGGTCTGTTGATGTCGAGAGGCTTTCGGTACGGGTCGGGTGGCGCTCAGTGCCAGCCGGCCCACGCCTCGCCGAGCAGCGCCAGATCCGCGGGTGTGTCGACGTCGTCGGGCGCGGCCACGTCGCCGCACTCCACCAGCGCCAGTTCGCCGCGGTGCGCGGCGGCGGCCAGCACGTCGCGGGCGCCGCGGTCGCCGGTGGCGCGCGCGGTGACCTCCGGCCAGCGGCGGCGGTCCAGCAGGACGGGGTGGCCGCGGACGCCGTCGTACGTGGCCGCCGCCAGTTCCGCGCCCTCCGTCCGGTACGCGGCGGCCAGCCGGGCGACGGCGGCGGGCCCGATCCCGGGCTGGTCGACGAGCAGCACCACCGCCGCCGCGGCGTCCGTCGGCTCCAGCGATGCCAGCCCGGCGCGCAGCGACGAGCCCATGCCCGACTCCCAGTCCGGGTTCGACACCGGTACGCAGCCGGGCAGCCGGGCCCCGGCCCGTACTGCGTCCTCCGCCGCGCCCAGCACCACGTGCACCGGCGCGCACCCCGCCGCCCGCAGCGCCCCGGCCGCCCGCTCCACCAGCGGTCGCCCGCCCGGCCCGGCCGGCAGCAGCGCCTTCGCCCGCCCGCCGAGCCGGCGCCCGCCGCCCGCGGCGAGCAGCAGCCCGGCGACGGGAAATTCGGCGGCGCCGATCTTCCTATTCATCTGAATTTCCCGTTCCGAGTGGCGTTCTGACGCATTGTTGGCTTTACTGTCTCGGCATCGCCCGGGGGGCGCGGCGCCCTCGGGGGGCGGTCGGCGGAGCGGGCGGGCGGGGGAGGACTGCCGATGGGAAACGATCGTACGGGCCGGGGCGCGGTGGTGGCGCCGGACGGGGGCGGTGCGGCGCGCGAGCCGCGCGCGGGCACGGGGCGTGAGGCGTACGGGCCCGGGACGCGGGAGGTGCGCGCGGTTGCGGCCCGTGAGATGAGCCTGCCCGAGGCCGGGGAGGTGGGTGTGCCCGAGGTCCGCGACGTGCGCATTCCCGAGTCGGGGGAGGCGCACCCGGCTGCGGCTCGTGAGGGTCGCGCGTCCGCGAATCGTCAGCGCCGCGTGACCGGGGCCCGCGGGGCGCGCGCGTACGAGACCCGTGAGGCCCGCGCGGCCGAGGAGGCCGACCCGCGGGTGACGGCGCTCGCCGCCGCCGTGTCCCGGCTGCGGGACGACTTGGCGGCCCACCCCGCCGACCTCCGCGATCGCGCCCCCGCCGAGGAGGCGCTCGCGGAGCTGGCCGCCGTGGCGGCGACCGGCGCGCCCGACGTGGCGCGGCTGCACCGGGCGCTGCTGGTGGTCGCGGGCGCGGTCGGCTCGGTGAGCGCGGTGGCGCCGGCGGTCGCGGAGGTCCGCGACGTGATCGAGCTGTTCGGCCGCGCACCGCGGCGTTAGCGCGGTCCGGCCTCCGCCCGGGACGGCCAATCACCCCGCGGCGGTCCGCCGCCCCGCGCCACCGGACCGGTCCGAAGCGCACAGTGCCCCGCGGTCGGTTCGTCCGCCGCGCGGACCGCGCCGCGAGGCCGATCTCGTTCGCACCGTGCGCCGAGGTCGGTTCGCCACCCTCCTGCCCTGCCGCCGCACGGTGCGATCAGTCCGCCCCCACCCACCACCGGCCCGGTCCCACCCGCGCCGCCCCCGCGACGGGCAGACCCGCTGCCGGGACCCGAGGTCAGTCCGTGTCCGTGAGCGCTGCCGACAGGTCCCGGGCGACCTCCTGCAGGACCGGTACGATCCGCTCCGTCGCCGCCTCGGTCACCCGGCCCGACGGCCCGGAGATCGAGACTGCCGCGGCCGTCGGCGCGTCCGGCACCGCGACCGCGAGGCAGCGCACGCCCATCTCCTGCTCGTTGTCGTCCACCGCGTAGCCGTCCGCACGGACGGCGGCCAGCGCCTCAAGGAAGGCGTCCGGCGAGGTGATCGTCCGCTCCGTCGCCGCTGGCATCCCGGTACGGGCCAGCAGGGCCCGTACCGTGTCGTCCGGCAGCTGCGCCAGCAGCGCCTTGCCCACCCCGGTCGAGTGCGGCAGCACCCGCCGCCCGATCTCCGTGAACATCCGCATCGAGTGCCGCGACGGCACCTGCGCGACGTACACGGCCTCGTCGCCGTCGAGCAGCGCCATGTTCGCCGTCTCGCCGGTCTCCTCCACCAGCCGGGCCAGCTGCGGCCGCGCCCACGTGCCCAGCAGCCGGGAGGCGCCCTCGCCGAGCCGGATCAGCCGGGGCCCGAGCGCGTAGCGGCGGTTGGGCTGCTGGCGTACGTAGCCGGTGGCGACCAGGGTGCGCATCAGGCGGTGGATGGTCGGCAGCGGCAGCCCGCTGCTGTCGGCCAGCTCGCTCAGCCCCACCTCGCCGCCCGCGTCGGCCATCCGCTCCAGCAGGTCGAAGGCGCGCTCCAGCGACTGGACGCCGCCGCCGGCGGGCGGCCTGGGCTCTGCGGTGCTGGGGGGCACGTCGGCGGTTCCTTCCGTACGGGTGCGACCGCAGCTTAACGGCCCGGAATCCGGCTTTCATCATGTGGAATCCACCCGACCGCCCGCCGGGTCACCCTTGACGAGCGCGGGAATCCCCGGCGACAGTGCGACAGTGCCCTTCAACAGAACGTTGAAGCAGGAGGCCGTCGAGAGGAGACCGGGTGCCGGACGTCGATCTGGTGCTGCGCTCACGCCGCGTCGTCACCCCCGAGGGGGAGCGGCCCGCCGCCGTCGCGGTCGCCGGCGAACGCATCGCCGCCGTACTGCCGTACGAGACGGCCCCGCCGCCCGGCGCCCGCACCGAGGACTACGGCGACCAGGCGCTGCTGCCCGGGCTCGTCGACACCCACGTCCACGTCAACGACCCCGGCCGCGCCGAGTGGGAGGGCTTCGCGACCGCCACCCGGGCGGCCGCCGCCGGCGGCGTCACCACCCTGGTCGACATGCCGCTCAACAGCCTGCCGCCCACCACCACCGTCCGGGCGCTCGCCGTCAAGCAGGCCGTGGCCCGGCCCCGTGCGCACGTCGACGTCGGCTTCTGGGGAGGGGCGGTCCCCGGCAACGCCGCGGACCTCGAACCGCTGTACGCCGCCGGCGTCTTCGGCTTCAAGTGCTTCCTCTCCCCGTCCGGCGTCGAGGAGTTCCCCCCGCTCGACGGTGCCGACCTGGAAACGGCCGCTGCCGAGGCCGCCCGCCTCGGCGCGCTGCTGATCGTCCACGCCGAGGACCCCGACGTGCTCGACGGCGCCCCGCCGGTCACCGGCCGCGACTACGCCGGCTTCCTCGCCTCCCGCCCGCGCACCGCCGAGAACCGGGCCGTGGAGCGGGTCGTCGCGCTCGCCGAGCGGCACGGCACCCGCGTCCACGTCCTCCACCTCTCCTCCGCCGACGCGCTGCCCGCGCTGGCCGCCGCCCGCCGCGCCGGCCTGCCCGTCACCGCCGAGACCTGCCCGCACTTCCTCACCCTGACCGCGGAGGAGATCCCGGACGGCGCCACCGAGTTCAAGTGCTGCCCGCCCATCCGCGAGGCCGGCAACCGGGACCGGCTGTGGGCCGGCCTCGCCGGCGGCACGGTCGACTGCGTGGTCTCCGACCACTCCCCGGCCACCGCCGAGCTGAAGACCGGCGACTTCGCCACCGCCTGGGGCGGCATCTCCTCGCTCCAGCTCGGCCTGCCCGCCGTGTGGACCGAGGCGCGCCGCCGCGGCCACGGGCTCGCCGACGTCGCCCGCTGGATGGCCACCGGCCCCGCCCGGCTCGCCGGGCTCGCCGCCAAGGGCGCCGTCGAGCCCGGCCGCGACGCCGACTTCGCCGTCCTCGACCCCGACGCGGCCTTCACCGTCGACCCGGCGGACCTGCGGCACCGGAACCCGATCACCGCGTACGCGGGCCGGAGGCTGCACGGCGTCGTCACGTCCACCTGGCTGCGCGGGCGCCGCGTCCACCACCGCGGCGGGCTCACCGAACCCCACGGCCGGCTCCTCGGCCGCACCGACCGGGACACCGGCCGAGACACCGACGGGGACACCGACCGGGACGAAGGGCGGCGGCACGCATGACCGCGGAGATCCCCCGCTTCACCGGCGCCGCCGCCCCGTACCGCGGCGGCGACCCCTACGCCGACTACCGCACCGCCGACTTCGCCTTCGCCGGTCTGCCGGACCTCGCCGACCGGCGCCTCGGCGGCGCGGTCGTCGCCGCGAACGACGAGTTCTTCGCCCCGCGGGAGAACCTGCTGAGCCCGGAGCCGGCGGCGTTCGACCCGGCGGCCTTCGGCCACAAGGGCAAGGTCATGGACGGCTGGGAGACCCGCCGCCGCCGCGGCGCCGGCGCCGAGAGCCCGCACCCGGCCGACGGTGACCACGACTGGGCGCTGGTACGCCTCGGCGCCCCCGGCGTCGTCCGCGGCATCGTCGTCGACACCGCCCACTTCCGCGGCAACCACCCGCAGACCGTGAGCGTCGACGGCGCCGAGGTCCCGGGCACGCCGTCCCCCGGCGAGCTGCTCGCCGACGGCGTGCCGTGGACCGAGCTGGTGCCCCGTACCGCGGTCGGCGGCCACGCCGCCAACGGCTTCGCCGTCGCCGGCGACCGCCGCTGCACGCACCTGCGCCTGCGCCAGCACCCCGACGGCGGTATCGCCCGCCTCCGCGTCCACGGCGAGGTCGTCCCGGACCCGGCGTGGCTGGCGGCGCTCGGCACCTTCGACCTCGTCGCGCTGGAGCACGGCGGCCGCGTCGAGGACGCCTCCGACCGCTTCTACTCCCCGCCCGTCAACACCATCCGGCCGGGCCGCTCGCGGCAGATGGACGACGGCTGGGAGACCCGGCGCCGGCGGGACCACGGCCACGACTGGATCCGCTACGCGCTCGCCGGCCGCGGCGAGATCCGCGCGGTGGAGATCGACACGGCGTATCTGAAGGGCAACGCGGCGGGCTGGGCGGCGCTGTCCGTACGGGACGGGGACGACGGCGAGTGGACCGAGGTGCTGCCGCGCACCCGGCTGCAGCCGGACGCCAACCACCGTTTCGTGCTCGCCGCCGCGGCGGTCGGCACGCACGCGCGGATCGACATCCATCCGGACGGGGGGATCGCGCGGCTGCGCCTGCACGGAAGCCTTCTCCAGCGGTAGGCGCCGGGTCTGGCATGGTGACGGTGTCCGGATCGGTCAGTTGCAGATGTGCCAGCTGATGTCGGACTCGCGGTATGCGATCCTCGTCCCGGACTTGTTGTACCAACTGGCGGCGGTCCAGGTGCCGCCGTAGAAGGTGCACCCGACGTCCAACCACTTCGCGTCGGTATCGGCCGTGGTGTCCCAGCACTTCCTGCCGAGCGGACCGCCCGGGACTCCCGGGTTGCCGCCGCTGCCCGTGTAGTTGGCCTGGATGCATACCTTCCAGACGTTGGGTGCCGCGCTCCAGTAGGCGCGGAAGCGGACCCTTTCGCCGTCATCCACCTCATACGGGAGGCTTGCGAAGTACTGGCCCGCCTTGGTGTCGGCATCCCCCGCCTCGGCCGCGGTGGCGGCCGGGGCGAGAGCCGTCGCGGCGGTCGCGACCGCCGCGCACAGGCCGATACCGGCCGTCGTCTTGCGCAGGATCATGCGTCCACTACGTCGTACTGTTGCCATGCGTCGTCCTCCATATGGAGATGCGAAACTCACTGATGAGGCCGCTGTGGCACGACCTCGTCGAGTGTGCAGGCAGCACCTTGTACGCAACCTTGACGAGACCTGACGATTCGGCCGCAGCCGCTGTGCACCCCGCCATACCGGCGTGCCCGCCGACCGGGATAACGTTCGAGACACGAACGTGCCCACCACCGTGGAGGAACCGATGGCGGAATCCGCACCGGAGGTGCTGACCTGCGGCGAGGCCATGCTGCTGATGCTGGCCGAGCCCGGGATGCCGCTGGCGCGCGCCGTGAACTTCCGCCGCGCCATCGGCGGTGCCGAGTCGAACGTCGCCGCCGGGCTCGCCCGGCTCGGCCACCGGGCCCGCTGGTTCGGCCGCGTCGGCGCGGACCCCGCGGGGGAGGCCGTCCTCGCCCAACTCCGCGCGGACGGCGTGGACGTCTCGTACGCCGACGTCGACCCCGACGCGCCCACCGGCATGCTGCTTCGCGACAGCCACCCGCGGCGCGCCATCGACGTGCAGTACTACCGCGCCGGCTCCGCCGCCTCCCGTCTCGCCCCCGAGCACATCAGCCCGGAGATCGTCGAGGGCGTGCGGGTGCTGCACGTCTCCGGCATCACGCCGATCCTGTCGCCGTCCGCCGCCGAGGCGACGGGCAAGCTCGTCGAGCTCGCCCACGCCGCCGGCGCGCTCGTCTCCTTCGACCCCAACGTCCGCCGCAAGCTCGCCGGCCCCGAGCGGTGGGCCGAGGTCGTGGGCCCGCTGCTCGCCGAGGCCGACCTGCTGCTCGCCGGCGACGACGAGCTGGAGACGCTGACCGGCGAACCCGCCGACGACGCCGCGGCCCGGCTGCTGCGCGGCCGTACGGACACGGTGGTGATCAAGCGCGCCGACCACACCGCCACCGCGCTCACCGCCGCCGGCGAGCGCGTCGACCAGCCGCCGTACGACGTGCCGCTCGCCGACCCCGTCGGCGCCGGTGACGCCTTCGCCGCCGGTTTCCTGTCCGCCCGGCTGCGGGACCTGCCGCTGGACCGTGCGCTCGCCGAGGGCGCATGCGTCGCCGCCCTCGTCATCCAGACCGTGACCGACACCGACGGGCTGCCGACCGCCGCCGCGCGCGACCGCGCGCTCGCCGCGTTCACCGCCGGGGGCGACTCGGTCCACCGCTGAGCACCCGGTCCGTACGGGTCGCGGCGCCGCCCGGGCAGACCGCCGCACGGCCCGCACCACCGCCACCGCCACACCGCCGCACCACCACTGCCGTACCACCACCGCCGCACCGCCCAGAGAGAACCACCGGAGGAAGCACCGTGTACCGCTGGGAGATCACCCGGGCCGCGCTGGAGCAGCGGGTCGTCGCCATCGTCCGCAGCGACACCTACGACGGTGCCGCCGCCACCGCCGACTCGCTGCTGTCGGCCGGCCTCACCAGCCTGGAGGTCTCGCTCACCACGCCCTACGCGCTGGAGCTGGTCAGCTCGCTGCGCCGGGAGGTCGGCGAGGAGGCGGTCATCGGCGCCGGTACGGTGCTGGACGCCGCCTCCGCGCGGCTGGCCGTCGACGCCGGCGCCCGCTACCTCGTCGCGCCCGACCTCGACGCCGACGTCGTCGCCACCGCCCACCGGTACGGCATCCCGGTCTTCGCCGGCGTCGCCACGCCCACCGAGCTGGTGCGCGCGCTGGAGCTGGGCGTGGACGTCATGAAGCTCTTCCCCGCCGCCGCGCACGAGCCGGGCTGGGTCAAGGACGTACGGGCCGCGCTCCCGCAGGCGGCGATGCTGCCCACCGGCGGGATCTCGATCGCCGACGCCCCGGCCTGGATCGCCGCCGGCGCGGTGGGCGTCGGGATGGGCTCGGCGCTGTCCGGCGGCGACCGCGAGGAGGTCGCCAAGCGCGCGGCCGACCTGCTGGCCCGGCTGGCGGCGGCCTGACACCACCGCCGCCGCCCGCCGTACGACCCCTACGGCGCCTCCGCGATCTCCGCCACCCGTACCGGGCGGCGCTCCCGGCGGGACAGCTCGCACGCCTCGACCACATACAGCGCCGCCAGCGCCGCCGCCCCGTCGCACGGGTTGGCCAGCTCGCCGCGGGCCACCCGGAGGAACGCCGCCAGCTCCGCCTCGTACGCCGGCGCGAAGCGCTCCAGGAAGCCAGGCCACGGCGTGCCGCCCGGCGGCGGCCCGCCCGGCTCGACGGAGGTGATCGGGGTCCGCTCGGTCAGGCCCACCGCGATCTGGTCGCGCTCCCCGGCCAGCTCCATCCGTACGTCGTACCCCGCACCGTTCACACGGGTCGCCGTCGCCGTGGCCAGCGTGCCGTCGTCGAGGGTGAGCAGCGCCGTCGCGGTGTCGACGTCGTCCGCCTCGCGGAACATCGCCGGGCCCGCGTCCGAGCCCGCCGCGTACACCTCGGTCACCTCCCGGCCCGTCACCCACCGCAGCGCGTCGACGTCGTGGATGACGCAGTCCCGGTACAGCCCGCCGGACAGCGGCAGGTACGCCGCGGGCGGCGGCGCCGGGTCGGAGGTGACGGTCCGTACGGTGTGCAGCCGCCCGAGGCGCCCCGCGCGCACCGCCTCCCGCGCCGCCGCGTACCCCGCGTCGAAGCGCCGCATGAAGCCCATCTGCAGCACGATCCCGGCCGCCGCCACCTCCGCCAGCGCGGCCCTGGTGCCCGCCAGGTCGACGGCGATCGGCTTCTCGCAGAACACCGGCAGTCCGGCCCGTGCCGCCGCGCCCAGCAGCTCCGCGTGCGCGGCGGTGGCCGCGGCGATCACCACGGCGTCCACTCCCGCCGCCAGCGCGTCGTCGGGCGTGGCGACCGCCTCCGCACCCGTGTCCGCCGCCACCTCGGCGGCGCGCCGCGGGTCCGCGTCGGTCACGACGAGCGAGGTGACGTCCGGGTGCCGCCGCAGCGCGGCCGCGTGGAAGGCGCCGATCCTGCCGGTGCCGAGGAGTCCGATGCGCATGGCCTCAAAATCTCCCGCGGCCAGCGGCATTGTCAATTGTCAGGACAACCGGACGTGAAGGCTTCCGGTGTCCCGGCCCGGCGGTTACGCTCCCGAGCGTGACAAAGCGCGGTACAGCCCCCGTCCCTGCACTCCGGCTCGGTGTGGACCGCAGCAGCCCGGTCCCGCTGTACTTCCAGCTGTCGCAGCAGCTGGAGGCGGCGATCGAGCAGGGGGCGCTGACCCCCGGCAGCCTGCTCGGCAACGAGATCGAGCTGGCCGCCCGGCTCGGCCTGTCCCGGCCCACCGTGCGGCAGGCCATCCAGTCGCTGGTCGACAAGGGGCTGCTCGTACGGCGCCGGGGCATCGGCACCCAGGTCGTCCACAGCCAGGTCCGCCGCCCGCTCGGCCTGACCAGCCTGTACGACGACCTGGAGGCGGCCGGCCAGCGGCCCGCGACCCGGGTGCTCAAGGTGGCGGAGGTGCCGGCCACCGCGGACGTCGCCGCGGCCCTCGGCGTCGCCGAGGGCACGGAGGTCGTCCGGCTGGACCGGCTGCGGTTCACCCACGGGGAGCCGGTGGCCGTGCTCTGCAACCACCTGCCCGCCGCGCTGGTCGGGCTGCGCGCCGACGAGCTGGAGACGACCGGCCTGTACCGGCTGCTGCGCCGCGCCGGCATCGCGCTGCACAGCGCCCGGCAGCGGGTCGGCGCCCGGCCGGCCACGGCGGCGGAGGCGGAGCGGCTGGGTGAGGAGGAGGGCGCGGCGGTGCTGACGATGGAACGGTTCACGTACGACGACACGGGGCGCGGGGTGGAGTTCGGTGCGCACCTGTACCGGGCCTCGCGCTACAGCTTCGAGTTCCAGCTGCTCGACCGCGGCTGACCGCCCGGGGACCCCGCGAGGACCCCGTGAGCACCCCGCGGGGACCCCACGGGGTGACTGGCGGGTAGCCACGGGTCAGAATGATCGGACAAGGCATTGACTCGGTCCCCGCCCCCGGCTAGAACACCTCCAGCCGCCATGCGGGCGGCCGGGGACGACCTGGGAAGAAAGGCGGGTATCCAGATGGCGCGCAGCCGTATGGCCCGTAGCACGCGCGTGTTCGCGGCGGCGGCGATGACCGCCCTGCTGGCGGTCGCCGCCGCGGGCTGCAGCGACTCCGGTGGCAAGGACGCCGAGGAGAACGACGGCGGCGGTGGCGGCGGTGGGGGCGTGAACACGCCGCGCATGGAGATAGCGATGGTGACCCACTCCGCGCCCGGCGACACCTTCTGGGACATCGTCCAGAGCGGCTCCAAGCAGGCCGCCGCCAAGGACAACGTCGAGTTCCTCTACGCCAACAGCGAGAAGGACGACGAGCAGGCCCGGCTGGTCCAGACGTTCGTCGACAAGAAGGTCGACGGGATCATCGTCACGCTCGCCAAACCGGAGGCGATGAAGAGCGCGGTGCAGGCCGCCGTGGACGCCGGCATCCCGGTGGTGACGATCAACTCCGGCGCGGAGTTCTCCAAGGAGTACGGGGCGCTGAGCCACATCGGCCAGGAGGAGTCGGTCGCCGGTGAGGCGGTCGGCGAGGAGCTGAACGAGCGTGGCCGCAAGAAGGCCGTCTGCGTCATCCACGAGCAGGGCAACGTCGGCCTGGAGCAGCGCTGCGAGGGCGTGAAGAAGACCTTCTCCGGCTCGGTGGAGAACGTGACCGTCGACGGCGCGAGCAAGCCCAATGTGCTCTCCGGGATCCAGGCGGAGCTGGAGGCGGACGGCGGCGTCGACTCGGTCGTCACGCTCAACGCGGACGTCGCCGCCGCGGCCGTGGAGGCCAAGGACGCCGCCGGCAGCGAGGCCGAGGTCGCGACCTTCGACCTGAACGCGGCCGTGGCGGAGTCGCTGGAGAGCAAGCAGCTCACCTTCGCCGTGGACCAGCAGCCCTATCTGCAGGGCTACCTGGCGGTCGACGAGCTGTGGCTGTACGAGACGAACGGCAACGTCCTCGGCGGCGGCCAGACCGTGCTGACGGGCCCGGCCATCGTCACCGAGGAGGACGCCCCCGAGCTGAAGAAGTTCACGGAGCGCGGCACCCGGTGAGCCCGCGGTACGCCCCGGCCCGGCGGCACGACGCCGGCCGGGGCGCCCGTCGCACACAGTCAACGACCAGGACGAATCGGGGACCCCGATGACCACCACCCTTCCGGCGGACGCCAAGGCGCCGGACGAACGCCTGCTGCACGCCTCCCCGCTGCACCGCCTCCTCGGCCGTCCCGAGCTGGGCTCGGTGATCGGCGCCGTCGCCGTCTTCCTCTTCTTCGCCGTCATCGCGGACAGCTTCCTGTCCAGCCTCGACACCGTGCTGTACGCCGCCTCCACCATCGGCATCATGGCGGTGCCGGTGGCGCTGCTGATGATCGGCGGCGAGTTCGACCTGTCGGCTGGCGTGCTGGTCACCTCCGCCGCGCTGACGTCGACGATGTTCGCGTACGAGATGACCGCCAACGTCTGGGTGGGCGTCTTCGTCTCCCTGCTGGTCACCCTCGCCATCGGCTTCTTCAACGGCTTCATGCTGATACGCACCGGGCTGCCCAGCTTCATCATCACGCTGGGCACGTACCTGATGCTGTGGGGCGCCAACATCGGCCTCACCAAGAGGATCCAGGGCACGGTCTCCACGAACTCCATCGACGACATGCAGGGCTTCGAGTCGGCGCGGGTGCTCTTCGCCTCGTCCCTCGACATCGGCTCCTTCAAGCTGCGGGTGACGATCCTGTGGTGGCTCGCGCTGGTCGCGCTGGCCACCTGGCTCCTGCTGCGCACCCGCTGGGGCAACTGGATCTTCGCGGTCGGCGGCGGCAGGGACGCGGCCCGCGCGGTCGGCGTCCCGGTGCACCGCACCAAGATCGGGCTCTACCTCGGCGTCGCGCTGGCGGCCTGGATCTCCGGGCAGCACCTGCTGTTCTCGTTCTCCGGCGTCGTTCAGTCCGCGGAGGGCCGCGGCCTGGAGCTGCACTACATCGCCGCGGCCGTGATCGGCGGCTGCCTGCTGACCGGCGGCTACGGCTCGGCGATCGGCGCCGCTATCGGCGCACTGATCTTCGGCATGGCCAAGCAGGGCATCGTCTACGCGCAGTGGGACTCGGACTGGTTCTGGTTCTTCCTCGGCGCGATGCTGCTGCTGGCGACGATCCTCAACTCCTGGGTACGCAAGCGCGCGGAGGCGGCCAGATGAAGACGCAGGCCACGGACCACCCGGCCGCCTACGGCGGGCCCCTGGTGGAGCTGGCGGACGTCAGCAAGTACTACGGCAACATCCGCGCGCTCGAAGGCGTCTCCCTTGAGGTGCACGCCGGCGAGATCACCTGCGTGCTCGGCGACAACGGTGCGGGCAAGTCCACCCTGATCAAGATCATCTCGGGCCTGCACCAGCACGACGCCGGCAGCTTCCGCGTCGAGGGCCGGGACTCGCGGCTGTCGAACCCGCGTGAGGCGCTGGACCAGGGCATCGCCACCGTCTACCAGGACCTCGCCGTGGTGCCGCTGATGCCCGTGTGGCGCAACTTCTTCCTCGGCTCCGAGCCGACCCTGGGCCGCGGCCCGCTGCGCCGCCTGGACGTGCCGAAGATGCGCGCCACCACCCACGCCGAGCTGCTGCGCATGGGCATCGACCTGCGGGACGTGGACCAGCCCATCGGCACCCTGTCCGGCGGCGAGCGGCAGTCGGTGGCGATCGCGCGGGCGATCTACTTCGGCGCCAAGGTGCTGGTCCTGGACGAGCCCACGGCGGCGCTGGGCGTCAAGCAGTCCGGCGTGGTGCTGAAGTACGTCGCCGCCGCCCGCGACCACGGCCTCGGCGTCGTGCTGATCACCCACAACCCGCACCACGCCCACCTCGTCGGCGACCGGTTCATCCTGCTCAAGCGCGGGGTCATGGCCGGCAGCCACGCCCGCGCCGACATCACCCTGGACGAGCTGACCCGGCAGATGGCCGGCGGCAGCGAGCTGGAGCAGCTCAGCCACGAGCTACTGCGGGGCCCGGGGGGCGGCGACCCGGTCGGCAAGACCGGCAGGGTCGACAAGGTCAACAAGGCCGGCAGGGTCGACAAGGCATAGTGACACCGGGGGCGACGTTCACGCCGTGCGGCCACCCGGCTACCCTGCCGTCGTGCGGCGGGCCGTACGGGCGCCGGCGCTCCGTCGCGGTCCGCACGCGACCGCCATGCGGCACCCGGCTCTCGTAGGGCAGAATCGTCCACGTCAGCGATACCGACAGGGGAGAGGACGCCCCCTTGCGCGAACGTGCACGCAGTGAGCACCTCCGTGCCCCGCAGTGGTGTGGCCGGACGCACCGCCACGTCCCGCGAGGGCTCGCCGGCGGCGACTCTCGCCGGGACGCCGCCGCGGACGGGGGGAGCCGGTGAACCCCGCCGCGCCGCAGCGAGCGCCCCGCGGCGCCGCCCGCGCCACGGTGCTGCGCAGCGTGAGCCACCGCGAGCGGCGCTCGCACCTGACCGCGCCCCGGGTGCCCACCGTCGGCATCGACATCGGCGGCACCAAGGTCGCCGCCGGCGTCGTCGACGCCGACGGGCACGTCATGGAGCGTGCGACCACCGAGACGCCCGACAAGTCCAAGAGCCCGAAGGTCGTCGAGGACGTGATCGTCGAGCTGGTCCTCGACCTCTCCGAGCGCCACGACGTGCACGCCGTCGGCATCGGCGCCGCCGGCTGGATCGACGCCGACCGCAGCCGGGTGCTCTTCGCCCCGCACCTGTCCTGGCGGAACGAGCCGCTGCGCGACGCGCTCTCCGAGCGGCTCCGGGTCCCGGTGATGGTCGACAACGACGCCAACGCCGCCGCCTGGGCGGAGTGGCGCTTCGGCGCCGGCCGCGGCGAGGACTACCTCGTCATGATCACTCTCGGCACCGGCATCGGCGGCGCCATCCTGGAGGACGGCCAGGTCAAGCGCGGCAAGTACGGGGTGGCCGGGGAGTTCGGCCATATGCAGGTCGTGCCCGGCGGGCACCGCTGCCCGTGCGGCAATCGCGGCTGCTGGGAGCAGTACAGCTCCGGCAACGCGCTGGTCCGCGAGGCCCGCGAGCTGGCCGCGGCGGAGTCCCCGGTGGCGTACGGGATCATCGACCGCGTCAAGGGCAACGTCGGCGACATCACGGGCCCGCTCATCACCGAGCTGGCCCGCGAGGGCGACGCGATGTGCATAGAGCTCCTGCAGGACATCGGCCAGTGGCTCGGCGTCGGCATCGCCAACCTCGCCGCCGCCCTCGACCCCTCCTGCTTCGTCATCGGCGGCGGCGTCAGCGCCGCCGACGACCTGCTCATCAAGCCCGCCCGGGACGCCTTCGGCCGCAGCCTCACCGGCCGCGGCTACCGGCCGGAGGCCCGCATCGTACGGGCCCGCCTCGGCAACGACGCCGGGCTGGTCGGCGCCGCGGACCTGGCCCGGCTGGTGGCCCGCAGGTTCCGCCGGACCAACCGGCGGCGCGTCGAGCGCTACGAGCGATTCGCGCAGGTGGTCGGCAAGTGACCCTTCAAGACTCCGGGGAGCGGCCCGGGCCCGGGCCCGATCCCGCACACAATGGGCACATGCACCACCGCCCCCCGCGTCGTGTGACCCGTTCCTGGAAGGCGTACCTCGCCATCGCCCTGCTCGTCGGCATCCCGCTGGTCTACGGCTTGATCTCCACCCAGCAGAGCCGCGAGAGCGGCCGCGACAAGGCCGAGCGCGCCGCCTACACCGACATGCAGCCCGGCTGGCCGCCGCGGCTGCTGCGGCGCATCTACCAGGTGCCCGTCCCCGGCGGCGCCACGTACATCAGTTACTACGAGGAGAACGCGCTGCACGACAGCTCCCTGTACGTCGACTTCACCGGCCCGCAGGAGGCGCTGGACGAGTACCTGGAGACGATGCTCGCGCGCTCGGACGTCAGGCCCCTGCCCCGGCTGCGGGACGGCTTCAACCCCATCACCCCCGCGCAGGCGGAGACCGCCGGCTGGACCTTCACCGAGGGGGACTGGTCGGGACTGAAGCTCAAGCAGTCGGGCGCGCGGCCGGACCTGCTCGTCGCCGTCAACACGGCGAACCCCGAGAAGCTCGTGGTGCGTACGGTGTCCACGACGGAGTACTGACGAGGAGTTGTCACCGGCATCATGGAGTTGACGAAGAAGGGCCACTCCTGTGTCCGGCTCGCCAAGGACGGGGCGGTGCTGGTCGTCGACCCCGGCGGGTTCAGCGAGGAGGACGCCGCGGTCGGCGCGGACGTCCTGCTCGTCACCCACGAGCACCCCGACCACTTCGACGAGGGCCGGCTGCGCGCCGCGCTCGACGCCAACCCCGCGGCCCGGCTCTGGACGCTGCGCAGCGTCGCGGAGCGGGTCTCCGCGGCGTTCCCCGGGCGGGTGCACACCGTCGGCGAGGGCGACGTGATCACCGCGGCCGGCTTCGAGGTGGAGGTGCACGGCCAACTGCACGCCGTGATCCACCCGGACATCCCGCGGATCACCAACGTCGGCTACGTCGTGGACGGCGCCGTCTTCCACCCGGGCGACGCGCTGACCGTCCCGGGCCGGGCCGTCGAGACGCTGCTGCTGCCGGTCATGGCGCCGTGGAACAAGCTCTCCGAGGTCATCGACTACGTCCGCGAGGTCGCCCCGCGGCGCGCGGTCGACGTCCACAACGGACTGCTCTCCGACCTCGCGCCGCTGGTCTACGACCGCCTGCTGGGCCCGGACGGGCCGGGCGTCGGCGGCGCCGAGCACATCCGGCTCGACCGGGGGGCGAGCCTCACGCTGTAGGCGTACCGCCGCACGTGCCCCGCCCCCCCCGGTCGCCGCCGTCAGCGGGTGATCTCCAGCAGCTCGCCGTCGGTGCCGACGGTGTTGTTGGTGACGTACAGCTCGTCGTCCGGGCCGACGGCCAGGCCGTTCGACATCATCAGCCGGTCGCCGGTGGCGATCTCACCCACCTCGCCGGTGTCGGTGTCCACCTCGTGCAGCGCGCCCGGCTGCGGTGCGCCGTCCGCGCCGAACCCGGTCGTCAGCGACAGCGCGACCAGGTCGCCGGAGGAGTCCAGCCCCAGGTCGCTCACCGCGGTCAGGTCCTCGGCGAGCACGTGCGGGCGGTGGCCCGGCTCGATCTTCCAGATCCGCGCGGCGCCCGGCTGCAGGCCGCCCATGTCGGAGACGTAGACGGTGCCGTCGGGCGCGCGGACCACGCCGCCGGGCACCGCCTCGGTGCCCTCGCCGCCGGCCGTGCTGTGGGGGAAGACCGCCTCGGTGGTGATCTCGCCCGAGCGGGATATGCCGAGCAGGTCGTTGCCCGCGGAGTCGGTCACCAGGTAGCCGCTGTCGGTCTCGGCCAGGCGGGAGGCGTTGCTCTGCACGGAGGTCGGCTCGGCCTCGGTGGGCTCGTGGCCGAGCACCCAGTCGGGGTCCATCCGCGTCTCGTACGCGACCAGGTCGGCGTACGTGCGGCCGGTGGGGGCCCGGTGCAGGGTGCCGAGCCGGGCGGCGTCCGCGCCGAGCCCCGCGCGGAACTCCACGTCGGTGCCGCCGCCGTTGAGGACGACGTAGCCGAACGGCCCGGTGGCCACGTCCACCGGGCCGGTGACGACGGTCTGCCGGGTGTCGTCCATGATCACCGCGGCGGACGGCAGGCCGGTGACGACCCGGCCCTGCTGCTCGCCCTTGACCTGGTAGACCGCTCCCGTCCGGCCGACGCACGACGTGCCGTCGCCGGCGTCGCAGCCGGGCCGGCCCTCGCCGGACTCGGCGACCAGCACCGTGCCGTCCCGGTCGACGGCCACGCCGCGCGGGTTCTTCAGCCCCGCGGCTATCGTCCTGAACTGGACCTCGGCCTCCCGGACCTCGGCCTCCCGGACCTCGGCCTCCCGGACCTCGGCCTCCCGGACCTCGGCTTCCCGGGACTCGCCGGCGCCCGCCGCCGGCAGGGCCGTCGCCCCACCGATGACCCCCGTCACCAGGGCGGTGATGCCGCCCATCAGCCCGGTGGTCCGGGTCGCCCTCTTCAGTTTTGTGTTCGTGCTCGGCATCTCTCTCCTTGCGCGAATGTCGTGACCGGCGCCCGCGGGAGCGCAGCTCAAGTGTTCCAGCCGCACGCCCTTCCGGGCGGCGAACGACGGGATCCCCGGGGCCCGCTGTCAGAGCCGGGAGGTACCTTGTCGGCATGGCTGTGCGCATCGCTACGTGGAACGTCAACGGGATCAATCCCCGGCTGCCCCGCATCCTGCAGTGGCTTGAGGAGACCGCGCCCGACGTGGTGTGTTTCCAGGAGCTGAAGTGCACGGCGGAGGCGTTCCCCGGCGCCGCCCTGGCCGGCCTCGGGTACGAGGCGGCGATCCGCGCCGACGGCCGGTGGAACGGGGTCGCGGTGATCTCCAAGGCCGGCCTGGCGGACGTCACCGAGGACCTGCCGGACCAGCCGCCGTACGAGGGCGTGACCGAGCCCCGCGCGCTGGGCGCGACCTGCGGCCCCGTGCGCGTCTGGTCGCTGTACGTGCCGAACGGCCGCGACGTCGGGCACGCCCACTATGCGTACAAGCTGAGCTGGCTGGAGGCACTGCGCGCGATGGCCGCCGAAGAGGCCCAGGGTGAGCGCCCGTTCGCCCTCCTCGGGGACTACAACGTCGCGCCCAAGGACGAGGACGTCTGGGACATCTCCCTCTTCGACGGGCACACGCACGTCAGCGAGGCCGAGCGAGTGGCGCTCGTCGAGCTGCAGAAGTCCGCCGGCCTCGCCGAGGTCTACCCGCGCGCGCTGAAGTACGACATCCCCTTCACCTTCTGGGACTACCGCCAGCTCGGCTTCCAGAAGAACAAGGGCATGCGCATCGACCACATCTATGGCAACGGGTCGTTCACCGCCGCCGTGACCGACTCCTACGTCGACCGGGAGGCGCGGCGGCCGGGCAAGGACAAGAACCCGTCCGACCACGCCCCCGTCGTCGCCGATCTCGACCTCTAGCCGCTACGCCCCGGGCACGAGCAGCCCCAGGTCGATCGAGTCGGCCGCGGCCTTCAGGCCCGTGGGACCGGGGTGCAGGTGGTCGCCGCTGTCGTACGCGGGCAGCAGCCGCTGCGGGCGCTCCGGGTCCCGCAGGACGGCGTCGAAGTCGAGCACCGCGTCGAAGTCCGCGTCCGCGCCGTCGGCGCCCGCGCGGATGAAGTCGTTGACCGCGGTGCGCCGGGCGTCGACCTCGGGACTGCAGTCGCTCCAGCCCTCGCACGGCGCGATGGTCGCGGCCACCACGCGCAGCCCTCGGGCGTGCGCGCGTTCGGAGATGCTCCGCAGCCCGGCGATCACCTGGTCCGCGCTGCTGCCCGAGCGGACGTCGTTGATGCCCTCGAAGACCACGACGGTACGGGCCGAGGTCTGCGCCAGCACGTCGCGCTCCAGCCGGTTCTGGGCGCTGACCCCGCCGACGTCGGTGCTCACGCCGTCGCCCTTGTACCGGTCGGTGACGATGCGGTTCGCGGAGATGCCGTGGTTGAGCACGCCGTAGCGGGGCACGTCGTCCTGGGCGCGCAGCCGGGCGGAGAGCACGTCGGGCCAGCGCTGGTTGGTGTCGACGCCGGAGTCCTCCCCGTCGGTGATGGAGTCGCCGAGCGTGACGACGGAGCCGGGGCCGCCGCGCACGTCGACGCCGGTGAGGAACGGCCAGGTGCCGAGGGTGCCGGTGAAGGCGTCGGCGCCGGTGTCGGCGGCGCGGTCGCCGCTGCCGTCGGCGCTGATGTACGAGGTCTGCATGGCCAGCGCGTGCACCGGCGCGGCGCTCACGGTCTCCGGCAGGTGGATGCTGACCAGCAGGTTCGAGCCCGGCGGCACGGTGAAGCGGGCCGGGTCGCTGACCGCCTGGGCACCGGCGGCGACCGTGGTGCCGGTCCCGCCGCCGAACGTCAGCGGCACCGGCCGGCCGGCGGCGGCGGCGCCGTCGCCCTGCACGGCGACGGTCGCGTGCCCGATCCGTACCGGCGACGCGGCGAAGGTGTTGGCGAGGCGTACCCGGGTGTGCTCGCCGCCCGCACCGGCGTGCACCACGAGCCGCAGCGTCCGGTCGGTCCACGGCCCCACGGCGGTGTAGCCGGAGGTGCTCGCCGCCCAGCTGCCGGTCCAGCCGGTGGCCTCCGGCCGTACCGAGGCGGCGAAGACGTGCAGGTCGGAGTCGGGCCCCGGGTCGTCGGGCAGGGTGAGCGAGTCGATCCGCTTGCCGCGGGTGACCGGCACGGTCACCGCGTACAGCCGGGTGGGCTCGGCCCGCGGCCCGTCGGGGGTGTTCAGCCGCGGCAGGGCCAGCGCCTTGGTGGTGAGCGGCCCGGCGCGCCAGTCGGGCGCGGTCAGGTTGTACGGGCTGGAGCTGCCGTCCGCGTACCGCACGGTGCCGGTGCCGGAGACCCCGGTGCCCGGGCCGCCGGGCGAGGTGCCGGCGACGAGCAGCGAGACGGCGTTGCCGGAGCCGCGCAGCGCGACGGACTGGCCGTCGGCGACGACGTTGTCGGGTGCGCCGCTGCCGTAGCGCGGCAGCCGCAGCCCGGCCGCGTCGATGTCGAGCGTGCGCCCCGGCGTCCAGCCGGCGGCGGCCAGGTCCCGGGCGGGCAGGGAGCTGCCGGCGCCGTCGAAGTCCGCCGCGCCGGGGTCGGCGTCGTCGCTGACGGCGGTGTTGTCGAAGAGCCTGTCCAACGGCAGCGGTTCGGCGGGCCGTTCCGCGGCCTGGGCGGCCACCGGCGCGGCGGTGGCGGTGAGTGCGAGCAGTGTGGCGGTGGTGACGAGGCGAATCCGCAAGGTGGCCCTCCGGGTCCCGGTTCGGCTTCTCGACATGACCAGTTATCTCAGGGGGGCGCAATGAAGCTAAGGAGACACGGGTGAACGGTCAAGACGGCCTTCCGGGAAACTCCTGGTGAGCGAATCGGATCCGCGCGCCTGTGGTGCTGCCGCCCGCCCGGGTGCGAGGGTGGGAGCATGAACATCTCCTTCCTCGACAACTGGCGCAGACGGCACGGCTCCGCACGCGAGCCGCAGACGTCAGACGTGCCGGCGCCGGTCGACCAGGAAGGCGTGACCGAACTGCTCAGCGAATGCGAACTGCTGCGCGTCCAGGCGGAGTCGGCGGGCGTCGAGCTGGACGACACCCCGCGGTCGCTGGAGGAGCTGGACCAACTGCTGCCCGGCTGGCGGGACGACCCGGAGGTCACGCCCTGGCTGGGCAGCGACGCGGGGCTGTATCTGGGCACGGTGATCGTGCGGACGGTCGCGGGTGCGGAGTGGGCGATCGACCCGGAGGACGGTGCGCCGGTGGTCCGGCTGTCGTCGGGGCGGGAGATGGACGTCCTGGAGATCGGCGCCGAGTGGGCGGCGAACGGCTCGCCGGAGCTGTCGCAGATGTACGGCGAGGTGGCGGCGGGCTGAGCCCGGCGGCCGGGCACGAGCGGGCTCGTACGGCGTGCGGCAGACGCGCGCGGGTACGGTCCTTCTCCCCGGCGACCTGCCCCCCGGCGACCGCAGGGCGGCAGCGCCGGACCGCCGGCTACGTGAACGCGATGTCGTACTCCAGCCGCCAGCGGTCGGCCCGTACCACCGCCTCGGAGGTCTCCACCGCCCGGCCGTGCTCGTCGTAGTGCGTACGCTCCACCGTCGTCACGCACTGCCCCGGTGCGCAGCCCAGCGCCTCCGCCTCCGAGGTCGTCGCCGACCGCGAGCCGACCAGCTCCGCGGCCCGCACCACCCGGACCCCGATCGCCGCGAACCGCCCGCGCACACCGCGCCGGGCGTACGGCCCGCGCTCGGGGAAGACCACGTCGGTGCCGTCGGTGAGCGCCAGCGGCTCCCAGCTGACGGCCAGCTGCACCGGCTTGCGGTCGGCCAGGTACTCGTACTGTGTGCACATCACCCGGTCGCCCGCCGGGATGCCGAGCCGCCGGGCGGGCTCCCGCGGCGCGGACCCGGGCGTGGAGACCGCCTCCCAGGTCAGCGGCACGCCGTCGGGCAGGAGCCGGGCGGCGAAGGGGGAGTCGACCGCGCCCGTGCTGCGCAGCAGGCTGCCCACGGGGGTGCGGTCGGCGACGAACACGCCGCGGCCGAACTGCCCCTGGGCGTAACCGGCGGCCTTCAGCACCCGTACGGCCCGGTCCACGGTCTGGTCGCTCGCCGCGTACGCGCGCTTGAGCTGGGAGCGCGACGGGATCTGCGCCCCCACGGACAGCTCGCCGCCGTCGATCCGCTCCCGCAGATCGTCGGCGATGCGCTGGTACACCGGCCTGGCGTCGCCCATACCGGGGCTCCTCTCCCGCAACTCGCCCGACAGGCTAGGTACTCAGGGAGAGAGTGCGTACCTAGGTCGCGGAGGGTTCCGCGGCGCCCGCCGGGCGGGTACTCCGGCCGCTCGGGCGCGGTGGGGCAACGTCACGACTTGCCGTGCTTGCCCGCCGGCTGGGCGAGCGGCGTCTGCGCCTGCTTGGTCACGTCCCCGACGAGTTCCACCACATCGGGTCCGTACGACTGCGAGTTGACGACCTTCAGCAGCAGCACGAAGGAGCCGGTGCCGTACTTCCGGTTCAGCCGACTCTCGTTCTTCACCAGGTAGCGCATCGCCGCCTGGTTGGTGATGGAGCGCTGGCCGCAGGAGATGAACACCGGCCTGGCCTCCTGGCCGGCGGCCAGCCGGGCGAGGAGGACGTGCTCGCTCACCCCGTTGTCCAGCCGGTAGCGCTCCGTGCCGACGGCGAACGCACCGCGGTCGGGGCCCGGCTCGGGGTCGGTGTTGATCCGTACGCCCGGCAGCAGCGACTGCATGTGCGCGGCCATGCGGCGGTTGGATATCGGGGTGCCGACGCAGAACTCGGTGCGGTCGCCGAACGCCTGCTGCGCCGTGTCCTGCGCGACGACCTGCGCGTGCGCCCCGCAGGACTTGATCACCGCGGACAGCTCCAGCAGGGCGAGCGCGTCGTGCTTGGCCACGCTCCAGTCCCCGCCGCCGGCGTCCCGGTTCACCACCACGAGGGCCTCCGAGTTGCGCGGCAGCCCGAAGAAGCGCTCCCGGCGCCGGTGGCGGCGCCCGCCGAGGGAGCCGTGCACATACCACCCGAGCGCGGCGCCGACCACGAGGCCGGCGGCGGCCGAGACGAGGACGAGGATGGGTTCGCTCATGACGGGGCATGCTAGCGGTCGTCCGCATCGTTGTTCGAGGCCGCCGTCCGCACGGGTTCCGGTTACCGCGACCGCAAAGTCTCTGTAGCACGGACGAAATAATGCGGGTGTCGAATGCCCGCCGTGGCGGAACAGGCACTGCCGCCGGAAATGGCGGAATTCGCGCGATTCATACGGCAGATCACGGGATGGCTGGACGAAGAGTCCGGCTGGTACGGAGTCTTTCGCCGCGGCGATCCCGACGGGCTGCGGGCCTGCCTGGACGGCTCCGCTTTGCCCCCGTGGGACGTCGTCGAGTCGCTGCTACAGGACCTGGCCGGGCGCGGTGACCGGCGTGCGGCGGACGCGGCGCTGCCGCGCGCGCGCGAACTGCACCGGGCCGCCGTCGCCGCCCACGACGCCCGCCACCCCGACCGGGCCGCCCTGACCGCGGTGCTCCGCGCCCGGGTCGCGGAGCACCGCGAGGCGGAGGAGTCGGCCGGGCGGCTGCGGGACCGGCTGGCGACGGAGCGGAACCCCTGGACGGCGGAGCGGCTGGAGCACGAGCTGGCCTGGGCGTACGACGACGCCGCCCGCGCGGCGGCGCGCTGCGCGGAGCTGCGCGACCGGATCGAGGCGGTGCAGGCGGCGGGCCGGGCGCCCGCCGCGCCGCCCCCGGCGGCCCTGAGGGGCGCCCGGTTCGCGGGAGCCGCGCCGGCGCCGCCGCCGCTGCTGCCCGCCGTGGGCGCTGCATACGAGGGCGGTGTGGAGCAGGCAGGTGCGGACGGGGCAGGTGTGGACGAGGGCGGCGGCTACGGAGACGTGCCGCCGGACACCGCCGGGGGCGGTGCCGCGCATGGCGACGGGGGCACCGGGCCGCCGTCCGCTGCCGGCCGCGCCGACCGGCCCACCGCCGGCGCCGGCACGCCCGTGCCGCCCGGCCCGACCGCGACGTCGCTGCCGCCCGCGACGTCCGCACCCCGGGGCGCGCGCTTCCCGGATTCCGGCACCGGGCAGGCGCCCGGCCCGCCCGGGGCAGGCGCCCCGGGGTCCGCGGACGACGCGGCCATGCCGCCGCCCCGGGGCGCCCGCTTCCCGGGCTCCGGCATCGGGGAGGCGGGCGGCCGGCCCGCGGCCGGGACGGCCCCGGAGTCTCCGGGCGGGTCGACACCGGGGGCCGCCGCCGCGCCTGCCCTGCCGCCGCCGCGCGGCGCCCGGTTCGCCGGAACCGGCGCCGGCGGACGGGGGCGGCGGAAGGCCGCCGCGGAGGCCGAACGCGCCGCTGCCGACCGGCGGGCCGCCGCGCGACGGCTCGCCGGGGAGACCGCCGCCACCGTGGCCGCGCTGCGCGACGAGGGCCGTACCGGCGAGGCATACGCCCGGCTCAGCGCCGCCGCGGCGGGGCCGCCCGAGGCGCTGCCCGCCCTCGCCGCGGAGCTGGAGCGCACCGCCGGCACCGCCGAGGTGGCGACCCTGCTGTGGGAGGCCGCCGCGCTGCCCCCCGAGCGGCTGACCGGAGCCGCCGACGCCTTCGCCGCCGCCGGCCGGACGCGCGAGGCGCTGCAGCTCGTCCGGCACGCCGCCGCCCGGCCCGTATCCGAGCTGGCCGCGATCCTCGCCGCCCTCGACCGGGCCGGCCGCGACCGGGAGTCGGAGGAGCTGCTCGACGCCTTCGCCGGCGCCCGCAGCACCGACGAGGCCGTCGCGCTGGCCTCGGCCGACCCTGGCCGCCTGGTGCCGCTGCTGCTGCGCGCCGCCCGCCGCCACCCCGCCCAGCGGTACCGCCGGCTCGCCCACGCGCTGCGCTCCGCGGGCCTGCCCGGCGCGCCCGACTCGGCCTGACCCGGCCCGATCCGGCCCGTCGCCGTTCGGTGCGCCGCTCTTGCCAGCGCCTCCACGGCGACTTACGTTCAGACATCTGCCCCGGCTTCTACGTGCGTAGAGCTTCCGGCGTCCCGTCTCAGGAGCAGCCATGGCCAACGTTGTACGCGCCGCACTCGTCCAGGCGACGTGGACCGGCGACACCGAGTCGATGATCGCGAAGCACGAGGAGCACGCGCGCGCCGCCGCCGCCCGCGGCGCGGCGATCATCGGCTTCCAGGAGGTCTTCAACGCCCCCTACTTCTGCCAGGTACAGGAGCCCGAGCACTACCGCTGGGCCGAGCCCGTGCCGGACGGACCCACCGTCGTGCGCATGCGGGCGCTCGCCCGCGAGACCGGCATGGTCGTGGTCGTCCCCGTCTTCGAGGTCGAGCAGTCGGGCTTCTACTACAACACCGCCGTCGTCATCGACGCCGACGGCACGGTGCTCGGCAAGTACCGCAAGCACCACATCCCGCAGGTCAAAGGCTTCTGGGAGAAGTACTACTTCAAGCCCGGCAACGTCGGCTGGCCGGTCTTCGACACCGCCGTCGGCAAGGTCGGCGTCTACATCTGCTACGACCGGCACTTCCCCGAGGGCTGGCGCGCCCTCGGCCTCGGCGGCGCCCAGCTCGTCTACAATCCCTCGGCCACCTCCCGCGGCCTGTCGGCGTACCTGTGGCAGCTGGAGCAGCCCGCGGCGGCCGTCGCCAACGAGTACTTCATCGCCGCCATCAACCGCGTCGGCGTCGAGGAGTACGGCGACAACGACTTCTACGGCACGAGCTACTTCGTCGACCCGCGCGGCCAGTTCGTCGGCGACGTCGCGAGCGACAAGGAGGAGGAACTCGTGGTGCGCGACCTCGACTTCGACATGATCGAGGAGGTCCGGCAGCAGTGGGCCTTCTACCGGGACCGCCGCCCGGACGCGTACGAGGACCTGGTGCAGCCGTGAGCGCCGGAAACGCCGGGAACGCCGCCGGCGTACACCGCGACCTGCTCGCCCGGCACCGGGCCGTCATGCCCGACTGGCTCGCGCTCTACTACGCCGAGCCTGTCGAGATCACCCACGGCGAGGGCCGGCACGTCTGGGACGCCGAGGGCAACCGCTACCTCGACTTCTTCGGCGGCATCCTCACCACCATGACCGCGCACGCCCTGCCGGAGGTCACCAAGGCCGTCGCCGAGCAGGCCGGCCGCATCCTGCACACCTCCACCCTCTACCTCAACCGCCCCATGGTGGAGCTGGCCGAGCGCATCGCCCACCTGTCCGGCATCCCCGACGCGCGGGTCTTCTTCACCACCTCCGGCACCGAGGCCAACGACACGGCGCTGCTGCTGGCGAGCACGTACCGCGGCTCCAACCAGGTGCTGGCCATGCGCAACAGCTACCACGGCCGCTCCTTCACCGCCGTCGGCATCACCGGCAACCGCGCCTGGTCGCCCACCAGCCTCTCCCCGCTGCAGACCCTCTACGTCCACGGCGGCATCCGCTCCAGCGGCCCCTTCGCCCACCTCGACGACGCCGCGTTCACCGCCGCCTGCGTCGCCGACCTCCGCGACATGCTGTCCCAGACGCGCGGCGTCGCCGCCCTCATCGCCGAGCCGATCCAGGGCGTCGGCGGCTTCACGTCCCCGCCCGACGGCCTCTACGCCGCGTTCCGCGAGGTGCTCGCCGAGGAGGGCATCCTGTGGATCACCGACGAGGTGCAGTCCGGCTGGGGCCGTACCGGCGACCACTTCTGGGGCTGGCAGGCGCACGCCGCCAACGGCCCGCCGGACATGCTCACCTTCGCCAAGGGGATCGGCAACGGCGCCTCCATCGGCGGCGTCGTCGCCCGCGCCGAGATCATGAACTGCCTGGACGCCAACTCCCTGTCCACGTTCGGCGGCAGCCCGGTCACCATGGCCGCGGGCCTGGCCAACCTCGGCTACCTCCTGGAGCACGACCTGCAGGGCAACGCGCGCCGCGTCGGCGGCCTGCTCATCGAGCGGCTGCGGGCCGCGACGGCGGGCCTCGCCTCGGTGCGCGAGGTACGCGGCCGGGGCCTGATGATCGGCATCGAGCTGGCCACGCCCGGGCACGCAGCCGCGGTGCTGGAGCACGCCCGCGCGGGCGGACTGCTCGTCGGCCGCGGCAAGTTCGGCGAGACGCTGCGCATCGCGCCGCCGCTGTCATTGACCGTCGCGGAAGCGGAGGAGGGTGCCGCCGTTCTCGAACGGGCCCTGCACGCCGCCGACGCCGGAGAGGAGCACAGGCCGTGAGCCGTACAGTCATCACCGGCGGGCTGGTCATCACCGCCGCCGACGAGATCCACGCCGACGTGCTCGTCGAGGACGGCCGCATCACCGCCCTCGCCGCGCACGGCAGCGACGCCGCCGCCGGCTGGCGCGCCGGCGCCGCCGCGATCGACGCCACCGGCAAGTACGTCATCCCGGGCGGCGTCGACGCCCACACCCACATGGAGCTGCCCTTCGGCGGCACGTTCGCCTCGGACACGTTCGAGACGGGCACCCGCGCCGCCGCCTGGGGCGGGACGACGACCATCGTGGACTTCGCCGTACAGAAACAGGGCGGCGCGCTGCGCGAGGGTCTGGACGCCTGGCACGCCAAGGCGGACGCCCAGTGCGCCATCGACTACGGCTTCCACATGATCATGTCGGACGTGAACGAGTCGTCGATGAAGGAGATGGACCTTCTCGTGGGCGAGGGGGTCACCTCGTTCAAGCTGTTCACCGCGTACCCCGGGGTCTTCTTCAGCGACGACGGTCAGATCCTGCGGGCGATGCAGCAGGGCGCGGCCAACGGCGGCCTGATCATGATGCACGCGGAGAACGGCCTGGCCATCGACGTACTGGTGCAGCAGGCGCTGGCACGCGGCGAAACGGATCCGCGCTACCACGGCGAGGTCCGCAAGGCGCTGCTGGAGGCGGAGGCGACGCACCGGGTGATCAAACTGGCGCAGGTGGCCGGGGCGCCGGTGTACGTGGTGCACGTCTCGGCGCAGGAGGCGCTGGCGGAGCTGGCGCGGGCGCGGGACGAGGGCCTGCCGGTGTTCGGCGAGACCTGTCCGCAGTACCTGTTCCTGTCGACGGACAACCTGGCCGAGCCGGACTTCGAGGGTGCGAAGTACGTGTGCTCGACGCCGCTGCGGCCGAAGGAGCATCAGGCGGCGCTCTGGCGGGGCCTGCGCACGAACGACCTCCAGGTCGTGTCGACGGACCACTGCCCCTTCTGCTTCACCGGGCAGAAGGACCTCGGGCGCGGGGACTTCTCAAAGATCCCGAACGGGCTGCCGGGTGTGGAGAACCGGATGGACCTGCTGCACCAGGCGGTCGTCGACGGGCACATCTCGCGGCGCCGCTGGATCGAGATCGCGTGCGCGGCACCGGCCCGGATGTTCGGCCTGTACGGGCGCAAGGGCACGATCGCGCCGGGCGCGGACGCCGACGTCGTGGTGTACGACCCGGCCGCCGAGCAGACGATCAGCGCCGAGACGCATCACATGAACGTCGACTACTCGGCGTATGAGGGCAAGCGGGTGACCGGGCAGGTCGAAACGGTCCTGTCGCGCGGTGAACTCGTCATCGACCGGCGGACGTACGTGGGGCGGGCCGGCCACGGGGCCTATCTGGCGCGGGGGCTGACGCAGTACGCGTAGCCCGCCGGGCATCCCGCGGCGGTGGCGGGGGAGGGTCCCGCACGGCCCTCCCCCGCCCCGTACGGTCTAGCCGAGATCCGGGCGGTGGGAGACGCGGATCTTGTTGATCAGCGTCTTGCCCGTGCCCGCGACCAGACGCAGGTTGAGCTGCCCGTCGGTGACCGTCACCGTGAAGGTGCGGTCTTCGGCGGTGTAGATACCGGCCTCCAGCGCGAGGTCGAGGTTGTCGACCTTGACGCCGCCCTCGGCCATCACGTCGAAGACCCGTTTCGTCGGCTCCTTGGCGCTGAGCTCGGCGAAGCCGAGGTCGACCTCGTAGACCCCGTCGGGCAGGCTGTCGAAGCGGTACTCGTACGCGCCCTCGCGGGCGGTGGAGTACAGGGCCTGCTCGTCGGTGCCCGCGATGGTCTGCTTGGTGGACGTCTTCGACGTCGTACCGAGATACCCGAAGGAACCGGACGCGTACTCCTGGTCCGTGCCCCAGGTGTCACCCAGGGCGTCCACGGCCTTCGCGGACGCGCCGGAGTCGAGCGCCGCCTGGTAGGCGGGCACGACGACCTTCAGGGGGATCTCGATCACCGGCCTGCGGCCCGACTCGGAGCCGAGCAGCAGCGTGCCGGTGAGCACCGAACCGGGGGTGGCGCCCGTCGTGTCGAAGGTGAGTCCGAGCTTCTCGCTGTCGCCGGCTTCGAGAGTGCCGGAGGCGGCGGACGGGGTGACCCAGCCGGCGCCGTCCTTCTCGGCGACCGTATAGCCCGTCGACGTACCGGAGTTGGCGATCTCCAGGGTGCGGGTGCGGGACTGCTCGGTGGGCACCACCAGCTCGTACTCCTGGCTGGCCGCGCTGACCAGAGCCGTCGTCAGTGCCGTGTCGGCCACCTCGATGCCGGCGGCCTTCACCGAGCGACCGGCGGTGGCCGTCGAGTAGTGCGTGCCGGTGATCGTGATGTCGTAGTCCGTGGCGTCGGTGCCCGCCGGGACGGAGACGAGGTAGGCGCCGTCGGCGCCGCTGGTTCCGGTGGCGACCTCGCTGCCGTCCTTGGCGACCGTGACGGTGGCGTCGGCGACGCCCTCGCCGTCGTTGGCGTCCGTCACGGTGCCGGACACCAGGCCCGACTTGCTGGTGCGGAAGCCGATGGCGAGGCCGTCGGAGACGACCCCCTGGTTGAAGGAGTAGAGGAGGGCGTCGGTGCCGGTCGGGTTCTCGACGCCGATGGTGGCGCCGGAACCGTTCTCGTACGAGCCGGTGCCGATGTCCTTGTAGTGGTACGAGAACGAGCCGTCCTCGCCCGCGACCACGGAGAAGGAGATGCGCTGCGTGGACCCCGACGTGATCATCACGTCACGCCACTCGACGGTCACCGTGCGGTGCGGTGCGGTGCCCTGCGTCGACGTGTAGATGCCGGAGTCGGCGTCGAGCTGGAGGTTGTCCCAGAAGGGATAGAGGGCACCGTTCGGCGCCGAGGTCGTCGGCAGGGTGCCGTTCGCCGACGACGTCGAACTCGGGCCGAAGTAGAGCGAGCCCTCGGTGTTGGCCGTCAGGGTGTGGTACGTCTTGCCGTAGAAGGAGACGGGGAACGGCAGCGCGACCGGCGCGGTGCCCGTAGTGTTGCTGGACACGGTGAGCTTGGTGTCGCCGGTCGGGAAGCCGCCGCCGCCGACCAGCCGGCAGGTCGTGCCGAACGTGTCGGCCCGGGAGGCCAGTTCGAGGTTCTTCGTGGTGTCCGCGGTCAGCTCCAGTCCGATGCTGGAGACGGCGGCGCAGCGGCTGGCCGGAGTGACGGCCAGGTCGTACGTCCCGACGGGCAGCGTCAGTTCGTACGTGCCGTCGGCCGCCGAGGTCGTCCTCGCGGGCGTGCCCTGGACGACGATCGAGGCGCCCGCCTCGGCGCCCGTCTCGGTCGAGACGACACCCTTGAGGACCGCCGTCGGCGCCTCGTCGACGGAGACGTCCTTGGTGACCGTCTCGTTCTCGACGATGGTCGCGGTGGTCGTGGCCGGCAGGTAGCCGAACTTCGACACCGTGATCCTGTAGTCGCCGACCATGCCCTTCGGCAGTGCGTACGTGCCGTCGGCGGCCGTCGTACGGGTCGACTTCATCGGCCCGTCGAGGGTGACGGTGGCGTCGGCGAGCGGGCTGCCGCCCGAGGTCACCGTGCCCTGCAGGGCGCCGAGCGGGCCGCGCGGGGTGGCGCTGACCGCCGCGAACGCGTCGAGACGGCCCTCACCGAACACGTTGTTCCTGGCCGCCGTGCCGCCGCACGTCGTGTTGTCCACGTCGACCGCGGTCTCGTCGAGGATCTTCTCCGTCGCCGCGATGTCCCCGCGGATCGCGGGCGAGACCGACCACATCAGTGCCACCGTCGCCGCGGTGTGCGGCGAGGCCATCGACGTACCGGAGATCGCGTTGTATCCGCCGCCCGCCCAGGAGGAGCGGACGTTGACACCCGGAGCGGCGAGGTTCGGCTTGATGACGCCGTTCTCGCCGGTGCCGCGCGAGGAGAAGGAGGCGATGGTGTTGTTGATGTCGAAGGCGCCCGACGAGTACGAGTTGTCGTACGCGCCCGGGGCCCCCGACGTGTTGCAGGACGGGCCGGCGTTGCCGTTGGAGAACGCCGGGAAGATGCCCGCCGTGCGCCAGGACTGGACGGTGTCCTTGTACCAGGTGTCGATCACGTTGGCGCCCCACGAGTTGTTGACCACGTCGGGGGCGAGATCGGGACGGGGGCCGGCACCCGTCACGTCCGTCGGGGCGACGATCCACTGGCCCGAGGCGAGCAGTGACGCACGGGAGCAGGAGCTGGACTCGCAGCCCTTGGCGGCGATCCACTGCGCGCCGGGCGCGACGCCGACCTGGTTGCCGCCCTTGTCGTCGCCGGCCATGGTGCCCATGGTGTGGGTGCCGTGGCCGTTGTTGTCACAGGGGGCGTTGCCCGAGCACACCTTCGCCGGGTCGAACCAGTTGTAGTTGTGGTCGTACGTACCGTCCGACTTCAGGCCCCGGTACTGGGACCCCAGCGCCGGGTGGTCGTACTGGACGCCGGTGTCGATGTTGGCGACGACGACGTCCTCGCCGCGCCCGCCGAGCTCGTTCCACACCTTGGGAGCGTTGATCCGGTCGACGTTCCACTCCACGGCGTCGATCTTCGGCTCACCGGTGCCCGGCAGCGGGTCGGGGATCTCGACCGGGTCGTCCGCTTCCAGCGCGGCCACGTCGGAGCGGGCGGCGAGCTTCTCGGCGAGGGCCTCGGTGCCGGTCACCTTGATCTGGTTGCTGATCCAGAACGAGGTGTGCGCGGCGCCTGCGTCCTCGATCAGGTCGATCAACGGGGCCTGGGACTTCTCGGCGAACTCGGTCTTGACGGCCCGCAGTTCACGGGCCTTGGCCGTCTTGCTCTCGGCCTTGCCTACGTCACCGAGGTCGGCGGAGTCCTTGAGCACGACCCAGAAGTCGACCTTGCCCCGGTCGTTCCCGGTGCTCTGGGCGGCGAGCTGTCCGATCAGCTTGCTTTCGGCCTTCGCCTGGTAGGGGCTCGACGGCACGGGGGCCGGCCGGGCCTGTGCGGGTAGTGCGCTCAGCGTCAGTGGAAGTGCGACGAGGACCACGGTGAGACCCCGTCGTATCCAACTTCGTCTAGCCACGAACTCTCCTTGGGTGAAAGCGGGTTCGTACCGACGCTCAAGCCGCCCGTGCTCCGTGGTGCGGGCACAGGTGGGGGGCGCGCAATGGCGGGATGAGCCGCGACAGATCATGCAGAAGGGCGGCCCCGGCCGACAGGGCACGATTTGCGCCGCGTCCGGACCGCCGGGGCGCGCCCGGGCCCGCGAAGCCCACGCGCCGCTTCCCTCGCCACCTGCGCGTACGACGGCGGGAGCCCGCCCGGACCGGGCCCGGCTCAGGGCGAAATCTCGCCAGAACGCGTGATTGACGCCTTTATGACTTGTCGTTAACTCGACATACCCGTCGGTGGCCCGGCCGGTCGGATGGCCGGGCTCGGCCACGGCGCACTCCGGCAGCGGCGGTCGTCCGGCCGTATCCCGGCGGCGAAAGCTGGACGCGCGTAGACCACCTCTTGCCAACCCCCGGGAAGAAGTCCAGGATGGTGCCTCCCCGACGGGCGGGAGTTCACCCCCGGGCGGGACACGGCCAGCACGTCCCGCGCGGCGCCCGCCAGTTCCTGTAGAACCAGCCACCTGACCCACACATCCGGCATCGTTCCCGAAGGGGGCCGAAGTGGATTTCGGACTCGTGCTGCAGACCGACCCGCCCGCATCCGCCGTCGTCGGCCTGATGCGCCGCGCCGAGCGCAACGGCTTCCGCTACGGCTGGACGTTCGACTCCACCGTCCTGTGGCAGGAGCCGTACGTCATCTACAGCCGCATCCTGGAGCACACCGACCGGCTCACCGTCGGCCCCATGGTCACCAACCCCGGCACCCGCGCCTGGGAGGTCACCGCCTCCGCCTTCGCCACCCTCAACGAGATGTACGGCAACCGCACCGTCTGCGGCATCGGCCGCGGCGACTCCGCCATGCGCGTCGCCGGCCGCCCGCCGAACACGCTGGCCCGCCTCGGCGACGCCATCCGCGCCATCCGCGACCTCGCCGAGGGCCGCGAGGCGCTCGTCGACCGCGAGGCCGGCACCACCCTGACGCTGCCGTGGGTCGAGAACGGCCGGCTGCCGGTGTGGATGGCGGCGTACGGGCCGAAGGCGCTGGCGCTCGCCGGGCAGGTCGCGGACGGCTTCATCCTGCAGCTGTCGGACGTCTACCTCACGGAGTTCATGGTCAAGGCCGTCCGCACCGCCGCCGCCCAGGCCGGCCGCGACCCGGACGACCTGACGGTCTGCGTCGCCGCCCCCGCGTACGTCACGGACGGCACCCCCGAGGCACTGGCGCACGCGCGCGAGCAGTGCCGCTGGTTCGGCGGCATGGTCGGCAACCACGTCGCGGACCTCGTCGACCGCTACGGCGAGCACTCCGACGTCGTCCCCGAGGCGCTCACGGCGTACGTCAAGCAGCGCCAGGGCTACGACTACTCCCACCACGGCCGCGCCGGAAACCCCTCCACCGACTTCGTGCCGGACGACATCGTGGACCGCTTCTGCATCCTGGGCCCCATCGAGGCGCACCTGGAGAAGCTGCGCCGGCTGCGGGACCTGGGCGTGCACCAATTCGCGATCTACGCGATGCACGACGCGAAGGAGTCCACCATCGACGCGTACGGGAAACACGTCATCCCGGCGCTGGACTGAGGGAGGGACCATGGCCGCCGACGCCGCGTCGCCGTCGTACCCGCCGAAGTCCGCCGGTGGCAGGGTGGAGCTGTCGCCCGCCGACGACCTGACGCACAGCCGCTACGCCAACGGCGACCTGCTGCCCGTACCGGGCGAGCAGCGCACCTGGACCACGTACAACTTCGCCGCGCTGTGGATCGGCATGGCGGTGAACGTGCCGACCTGGACCCTGGCCGCCGGGCTCATCTCCCTCGGCATGGACTGGAAGCAGGCCGTCCTCACCATCACCCTGGCCAACGTCATCGTGCTGCTGCCGATGCTGCTCACCGGGCACGCCGGGCCGAAGTACGGCATACCCTTCCCCGTGCTCGCCCGCTCCTCCTTCGGGCTCAACGGCGCCAACCTGCCGGCGCTGCTGCGCGGCGTCGTCGCCTGCGCCTGGTTCGGCATCCAGACCTGGATCGGCGGCCAGGCGATCTACTTCCTGGCCGGGAAGATCTTCGGCGCCGGCAGCTGGTGGGCCGAGGCCGGCACCTGGGGCGGCTACCCGTGGCCGCAGTGGCTCTGCTTCGTCCTCTTCTGGCTGATCGAGGTCGGCATCATCCTCTTCGGCATGGAGGGCGTGAAGAAGCTGGAGAACTGGGCGGCGCCGCTGATGCTGGCCGGCGCGCTGGCGCTGCTGATCTGGATGGCCGACCAGGCCGGCGGCTTCGGGCCGCTGCTCGACCAGCCGTCGCAGCTGGGCTGGGGCACCGAGTTCTGGTCGAAGTTCTTCCCCGCGCTCATGGGGATGATCGGCTTCTGGTCGACGCTGTCGCTGAACATCCCGGACTTCACCCGCTTCGGCGCCGGACAGCGCGCGCAGATCTGGGGCCAGTCCCTCGGACTGCCCACCACGATGGCCGCGTTCGCGCTGCTGTCCGTGCTCGTCACCTCGGGGTCGCAGGCGGTCTACGGCAAGCCCATCTGGGAACCGGCGGAGCTGGCCGCGCAGATGGACAGCAAACTGGGCGTCGCCTTCGCCCTGTTCGTCATCCTCCTCGCCACGCTGACGACGAACGTCGCGGCGAACCTCGTCAGCCCCGCGTACGACCTGTCCAACCTGGCGCCGAAGGCCATCGGTTTCCGCACCGGATCGCTGATCGCCTGCACCGCCGGCATGCTGATGTTCCCGTGGGAGCTGATCGCCAACCCGGACATCTACATCTTCGTCTGGCTCGGCACCTACGGCGGCCTCCTCGGCGCGGTCGCCGGCGTGCTCATCGCCGACTACTGGCTCGTCCGCCGCACGGTGCTCGACCTGCCCGGCCTGTACCGCCGCGGCGGCGCGTACTGGTACGCGGGCGGCTGGAACTGGCGCGGCGTCCTCGCCTTCGCGGTCGGCGGGCTGCTGGCCGTCGGCGGCTCCCACACGGACGCGGGCGCGTCCGGCCCGTACCCGGAGGACGGGCTGATCCCGTTCCTCAAGCCGCTCGCGGACTACGGCTGGGCGGTGGGCCTGGGCGTGTCGCTGGTCCTCTACACCCTGCTGATGTCGGGTACGCGCGGCAAGCGGCTCACAGCCGGGCCAGCAGGGGCGGCAGTGCCTCGCTGATCGGCTCGCGGATCACCTCGGCGGCGAGGTGGTCGTACGGCGTGGGCTCGGCGTTGACGACGACTAGCCGGGCCCCCGCCGCCGCGGCCCGGCCCGCGAGCGACGCCGCGGGCTGCACCTGGAGGCTGCTGCCGACCGCGAGGAAGACCTCCGCCGCCTCGGCCACCGCCACCGCCGTGGCCAGCACCTCCGGGTCGAGCGGCTGCCCGAACATCACCGTCGCCGACTTCAGGATCCCGCCGCACTCCCGGCACGGCGGATCCGGCTCCCCGGCCGCCACCCGGCGCAGCGTCTCCTCCATCGGCCCACGCCACGGGCAGGCGGTGCACACCGCCGTACGGGACGAGCCGTGCAGCTCCAGCACCTTGCGCTCGGGCATCCCGGCGAGCTGGTGCAGCCCGTCGACGTTCTGCGTGACGACCCGCACCGGCGTCCCGGCCCTGGCCAGGTCGGCGAGGGCGGTGTGCGCGGCGTTGGGGCGGGCGTCGCGGGCGGCGCCGTCGCGGCGCATGAGCCAGGACCGGCGGCGGATCTCCGGGTCGGCCATGTAGTACTCGTACGTGACGAGCTTCTGCGCCTCCGGATCCCGCCGCCAGACCCCGTTCGGGCCGCGGTAGTCGGGGATCCCGGAGTCCGTGGAAATCCCGGCGCCGCTGAGGATCGCCACCAGCGGCCGCCGCCCGTCACCCTCCGCCGTCGTCGACATGCGCACAGGCTAGGGCCGCCGCCCCGGTCCGGCCACGGATTAATGCGAGAGCCCTCCAAGCCACCGCGCTGCGGGGGTGCACCTGTGTGGTTACGGGCGTGCCCCCGCAGCGGCGTCCCGGACCGCGTGGTCCGGGCCCGTCTCCGCCAGCTCGTCCAGCACCTCCAGCGCCTCAGCGGCCCAACGCCCGGTCGGAGACGCCCGGTTCCGCGGGGAGCGCTCCGCCCCGCCGGGGGTGCAGATCTCGGCGCAGGGGCTCGGAGAGGACTAGAACGTCCTCGGCCGGGGGGAAGCGATCGTCCATGGAAGATCACCATACTCGCCCTCGAATACAGCCCCCGATCCAAGTCGACCGCTCCGGAAGCCCCCGCAGCCGGTGTCTGGCCAGATGCCCCAAGTGGTGTAGCCGTAGGCCAGCGACGCGCCGTCGACTGGACCGGGTGGCCGGGTGGCCGGGTGGGAGCGGGGTGCCCTCAGGGGGTGGGATGACGAGGTCGGTCGTGCCGGAGGCGCACGCCTCCCCGTAGTCGTCAAGGTCCGCCATCTCGAAGTCGACGGTGGAGGTGAGGCGGCCGTGCTGATAGATCCTCAGCCGGTGAGCCGCAGCGATGCACACCTGCGGCCCTCGATCCGATGACCTGCTGACGGACGCTCTTACTCAAGCGACTCCGCGACCGTTGCACGTGGGGCAGCTATCGAAGTTCAAACCACTACCCGACCACGGCGCTTCCCTGGTAACTGTCCCAGACCCGTGGCATGTAAAACACGTGCCCGGCAGGCCGGGATTCGTCGTCCGCTTCCGGTTCCTCTTTCCCTTCCGGCGCTTTTCCTTGCGGTTCGACGTCTTGCCCATCTCGTCCCCTTCGACAGGCGGTGCGCGGTGCGGCCGGTAGGCGACGTCTCCTGCGTGGGGGAGACGCCGCCGTCGGGGCGGTGCCGCTTCCGTCAGGCGGGCGGGAGTTCGCCGGACTTGACGGCGTTCACGAACGAACTCCAGGCGTCCGCCGGGAAGACGAGCGCGGGCCCCTGCGGGTCCTTGCTGTCGCGGACGGGGACGGTGCCGGTGGCGGCCGCGGTGGCCGGTGCCCACTCGACGCAGTCACCCCCCGCGCCGTTGCTGTAGCTGGACTTGACCCACTCCGCGCGGGAGAGGTCAGGAGTGGTGTTCATTCGGCAGTTCCTCCATCGCCGATCGGATGAACTCCGCCGTCTCGGTGGGAGACAGCGCGTAGGACCTCACCAGATCGTATGCCCGCTGGCGGGCGGTGACGCCCGCCGGGCCCTCAAGCAGCGTTCCGGTGTCGATGCCTTCCTCGTAGGCGACCGGAAGGCCGGTGTCGAGGGTCATCAGCGTGAGCGCGCCGCTGCCCATCAACGCATGCTCCCCGTGTGCGCCCGGGAGCAGTTGGACGGTGGTCGACGAGGTGTCCACCGCCTCGGCGAGCCGGGCCAGTTGCTCGCGCATCACGGCCGGTCCGCCGACCGGCCGGACCAGCACGGCCTCGTCGATGACGCACGCGTAGTCGGGCGGGGTGTCGGCGTACAGCAGCTCCTGGCGGCCCAGCCGGGCCGCCACCTTGTCCTCGATCTCCTCCGGCGAGGCGTCCGGGTCGTAGGCGCGGAAGATCGCCCGGGCATAGGCGGCGGTCTGCAGCAGACCCGGCACGATCATCCCCGCGTACTGCCTGATGAGGCGCGATCTGTGCTCCAGCTCCATCCGCCGCCGGAACTGCGCGGGGTGGATCTCCAGCGACTGGCGCACCAGCTTCTCCAGCCGGGCGAAGTGGCCGCCGGTGTCGAAGAACTCGTCCAGCGCTTTCGAGAGTCCGGGCGGCGGCAGCACCTGGGCCGTCTCGACCCGGGACAGGTGGGCGCGGCTGGCCGGGACCTTCCCGGCCAGGTCTTCGAGGGACAGGCTCATCTCGGTACGGAGACGTCGCAACTCGGCTCCGTAGAAGTCCCTGTTCGAGCGGAACGGCGTCAGTTCGCGTGGCTGTTGCGACACGGTGGTACCCCCCGGGGTCCCTGGTACGGACGTGTCGAGACTAACCGAAGTGAACACGATATGAAATCGAACAACTACGTAAAGTCACCTAGTTGCGGGCAGCGCCGTGCGGGCCGGGTCGGCTCCGCACGGGGCTTCCCTGTCCGTCACGACCCGGCCCGTGGACTGGCGCTTCAGCCGCCGATGTCGGGCTGCGGCCCGGCGCCGTCCTGGAGGATGGCGGGGACGTCCTCGGCGGGGTCGAGGGTGTAGTCGTAGAACGAACGGGGGTCGAAGCCCTCGCCGCCGGTCTGCTGGTCGCCCTCGCAGTCGACGAAGATGTTGCCGTTGTCGACGAGCTGGGCGTCGTCGTCCTTGATGAGGGGGTCGGTGACGCCCTCGAAGTAGCTGTTTTCGATGACGGAGTTCGACGCGCCCCGGGACCAGTTGCCGCTGCCGGTGTTCTGCAGGTAGTTGTTGTACAGGTGGGCGTTGGCGACGTTGTCGGTGCTCGGGTTGCGCGAGTTGGTGTCGCTGAACCAGTTGTGGTGGATCGTCATCTGGGCGGTGACGTTGTCGGTCCAGCCGATGCCGAAGGTCTTGTTGTTCTCGTTGATGATGTTCCAGGACACCGTCAGGTTGGTGGTGTCCTTGCGGCTGTCGATCAGGCCGTCGTTCATCCGCTCCAGCCGGTTGTGGTCGATCCAGACGTGGTCGGCGGTGTCCATCTGGATGGCGTCGTAGTCGTAGTCGTCGTCGCCGGGGTCGTCGTCGGGCATCCGGGTGTCGCGGATGGTGAGGTTGCGGATGATGACGTTGCTGACGCCCTCGGCGAGGAAGAATCCGCCGCCGACGATCTCCCCCTCGGTGCCGGCTCCGACGATGGTCTTGTCCGAGGCGACGCGCACCTCGTGGCCCATCTCGGGGTACTCGATCGCCCCGCCGACCCGGATGACGTAGGGCTCCTCGGCGGTGGCGTACCGCTCAAGCTCCTCGAAGTCGGAGACGGTGACGGTCTCGCCGGCGGCGCCGCCCGTGGTGCCGCCGTCGGTGGAGGCGAAGCCGTCGGGCGTGTCCGGCCACTCCTGTACCGCCGGGGCGGCGGCGGTGGCGTCGCCGGACAGTGCCCGCGGGCCCAGTAGTGAGCCGCACAGGGCGACCGCCGCCGCCAGTCCGGCGTACCGCCACCAGCGGTGCCGGCGATGTCTCACGGTGGGTGAAGTCATGGTCTTCTCCAGTGTCGTGGGGGGTGAGAGACGGCCGGATCGATCCCGCACCTGGTCGAAATTTTCGAGCCTTCGCCATGAAGCGCGGTGAATATAGGAAGAGCTTGCTCACGCGTCAAGGCCTGAATCTGCGGGATTCCTGCGACGACCGGTGACTCGAAAAGTTCGAAGAGACGACTACTAGACTCTTGGCATGTCCTCAGCAGACCAGGCCCGCCCCGCCGACGGCCCGGCCACCGGGCCGCTGACCACCGCGGAGATCGCCGCGCACGCCGGGGTCTCCGTCGCCACGGTCTCCAAGGTGATCAACGGGCGGCCGGATGTCGCCCCGGGCACCCGCGCCCAGATCGAGGAGATCATCCGCTCCCACGGTCACCGCAGGCGGAAGCGGGCCGCCCGTCCTGCCGCCATGCTGGAACTCGTCTTCCGCCAGATCCGGGACTCGTACCACATCGAGATCATCAAGGGCGTCCAGCAGGTGGCGCGCGAACACCGGCTCGCCGTGGTGCTCTCCGAGCTGCAGGGCCGCCTGACACCCGGGCGCGGCTGGGTCGAGGACGTCTTGTTCCGGCGCCCGGCCGGCATCATCGAGGTCTATTCCGTGCTCACCGACAGCCAGAGCGGTCAGCTGCGCAGCCGTGGCATCCCCTTCGTCCTCGTCGATCCCAACGGGGAACCGGCTCACGCGTCCCCGTCGGTGGGCGCGACCAACTGGAACGGCGGCCTGTCGGCCGCACGTCACCTCCTCGGGCTCGGGCACCGGCGCATCGCCGTGATCACCGGGCCGGAAAACGCCCTCGCCAGCCGGGCCCGGGTGGACGGCTACCGGACCGCGATGGAGACCGCGGGCGTGCCCGTCGACCCGGCCTTCGTCCGCCTCGGCGACTACCGGGCCGAGGACGGCCTGCGGCACGCACGGGAGCTGCTGCGCCTGCCCGCTCCGCCGACCGCCATTTTCACCTGCAACGACGCGCTGGCGCTCGGCGTGTACCAGGCCGCCGCGGAGGCCGGGCTGCGCATCCCCGAGGACCTCAGCGTCGTCGGATTCGACGACCTGCGCCCGGCGCAGTGGACCGTGCCGCCGCTGACCACCGTGCACCAGCCGCTCACCGAGATGGCCGTCACCGCCGCGGCGATGGCGGTCAAGCTGGCCCAGGGGCAACCGCTGGCACAGACCCGGGTGGAACTCCCCACCGAACTCGTCGTGCGCGGCAGCACCATGCCGCCGCGCCGCCCGTGACAGGCGCGCGGGCCCGGAGGGGCAGGCCGGGCATGCTCCTCCCAGAAGGGCGGCCCCCACGGCCTGGCCACCGTCGCCGACCAGGCGGCCGGGCTGTGGTTGGAGCGCTCGCTGGCCGCGCTGCTGCTCGGGTCTGTGCTCGTCGGGGAGGAGGGTGTGCACGCCGGCCCCGGGCGGCTCGCGGCGCTGCGGGGGGACGCGCCGGTGTGGATCGTGGACCCCGTCGACGGCACCCGGCAGTTCGTCCGCGGCGAGCCCGGCTTCTGCATGCTCGTCGCCCTCGCGCACCGCGGCGAGGTGCTGGCCTCCTGGACGTACCTGCCGGCCAAGGACGTCATGGCCGTCGCCCGCCGCGGCGGCGGCGCGTACGTCGTCGGCGGCGAGGAGCTGCACGCCGGCGTGTCCGAGCCCGGGCGTGAGCTGGAGGTCGCTGTCTCCCACCACGACTTCACCACAGATGCCGAGAAGCGCGCCGTAGCACGCGGCAGCGGTCTTGAACCAGATGGGCAGCTGATGCGTTATTACGTGTGGACTGTGCGATGTTCGACTGACGGCTGGGCGCTGTCCTGCTGCTGAACGGTTTCTCGATTCCTGTGGAGCGGCTTTGTCGCAGCAGCGGGTGGTGATGTGGAAGGGATCGATGAGGTGAGATGCGTGGCACCACACGTGAACCAGACGGTGGGACCTCACGGCCGTCTGATTCAGAGCGGCAGCTGAGCAGGGTGCCCTCGGCACCGGCTGACGCCATCCAGGGCTGCGGCGACCCCAATACCGCCATCGCATCAGCGGCTTCCAGCTACTCGCCGAGTGCGCGAGGAGATCGATCCGTGCCATACACACAGGGCAAGCCGGCATCCCCGCCGGCAATGACAGCCAAGGCGGCTCATCGACATGCCGAGAAAAGAGACGGGTAAATCGTGAAGGGACCGGCGAGGTAGACATAATGGAGGAACAAGAGTCCACTGGGGCGGATCAGACTGAGCGGTGGCCACAGATGTCGGTCAGCGCGCGATTGGGCCTTCTTGGGGATCGCTGGGCTGGACTTGAGCGCAGTTTCGCTGCAATACATGCCTTCCATGAGCGGACCACGCGTAGAATAAATCATGGAACAAGTCAGGCGGATCGACAGGGTGCGGGGGAGGAGCTGCGCGGTCAGACGAACGCCTGGCTAGGGCGAGAGTATGACTGGTATGCAGCGGCACAGAGGATAGAGCCCGACGTAACGGATCCCGCTGACCAGCAAACGCTGAACGACCTGCATCGCCATGCTGCCGATTGGAGATCCAGCTTTGGCCATCAAGCAAACTGGAGCCGGATAGACCAGGTGCAGCGCTCGCTTCTTACGGAGGTCCGGCCGCCGGATCGGGACAGTCGGGTGAACCCGGAAACCCACCCGCGCGCATATCTGACGTCGCCGTCCGCTCCCTACTCTGACAACAATACACAGGGGCTGCTGCGGGATCGTACTGCGATGGATTATCTGCCGACGGGCTCAGGGTCGCGCGGCCCCGCTCCGGAAGGTCAGCAACACGACGCAAATCGGCCCACACGGCAGAATTCTCCGACTCCGACTCCGACTCCGGCTCCGACTGCGCGCCCCCGTGCGAGTGGGCGCTGAACGGGCATTCCACTCGTCAAGCGCCGGTGGGCGTCAGGAGGCGGGAAAGGTGCTTAGCTACTAGCTAACCGAAGAGAACACGATAAGAAATCGAACAACTGCATAAAGTCACCGAGTTAACGGTCGACTCCGCCCTGTTCGGGGCCCCGGCTCAACCCACCCCAACCCCTGTGCGGCCATCTTCAGGACGGTTCGGGTGCGGACCAGGGCGGAGAATCCGTACCGACAGTGACGGCAGCACCGGCGGAGCCATAGCGCACTGGCAGGGCGCTAGCCTGCACGCGTACTGCAGTAAGGAAGCCGACCGCTTGGTGCTGATCATTCAGTGGACATCCGGATCGGTCATCCCTTCCGCATTCCGCGCCCGGGGCCGCCGCATGGTTCGATGGACATGTGACCGACGATTTCGTGGCCTCCGCCGACGCCCTCGACCGGGTCGAGGACGCCCTGCGCAAGGCGGCGGCCGAGGAGGTCATGCCCCGGTTCCGGCAGCTCGGCGCGCACGAGATCACGCAGAAGGACGGCCCCCACGACCTGGTCACCGTCGCCGGCCAGGCGGCCGAGCTGTGGTTGGAGCGTTCGCTGGCCGCGCTGCTGCCCGGGTCCGTGCTCGTCGGGGAGGAGGGTGTGCACGCCGGCCCCGGGCGGCTCGCGGCGCTGTGCGGGGACGCGCCGGCCGGCGGCAACGCCCTTCCCTTCACCGCGGCGCGGGACGCCGAAACGGCGCGTCATATCCTTACCCTGCTGGCCGGACCAGGCCGGGGCGTACCCGGGGCGGCCCTTTGACGCGGGCCCTCAGCCCCGGTCGGCGACGACGGGAGTGGCGAGGCGGATGACGACGCTGGTCGACGTGGTGGTCGTAGGCGCGGGGCCCAACGGGCTGACCGCCGCCGTCGAACTCGCCCGACGGGGCTTCACGGTCGAGGTCTTCGAGGCCCGCGACACCATCGGCGGCGGGGCGAGCACCGCGGAGCTGACCCTGCCGGGCTTCCGGCACGACCCCTGTTCCGCCGCCCACCCCTTCGGCATCGGCTCCCCGGTCTTCAACGAACTCCCGCTGGCCGACCACGGCTTGGAGTGGGTGCACGGCGAACTGCCCATGGCGCATCCCTTTCCCGACGGCTCCGCGGCCGTGCTCTCCCGCTCCGTGGGCGAGACGGCGATGTCGCTCGGCAGCCGCGACGCGGGCGTCTACCGCCGGCTCGTCGAGCCGTTCCTGGGCAAGTGGGAGACGCTGTCGTGGGACTTCTTCACCGCCTCGCTGCGCTCCGTGCCCCGCGACCCCGTCACCCTCCTGCGGCTCGGTCAGCTCGCCATGCCCGCGTCCCTGCTGAACCGCCGCTTCCACGGTGCGCACGCCCGCGGCATGATCGCCGGCCTCGCCGCCCACGCCATCGCCCCGCTGCACACCCCGGTCACCGCCGCCATGGCGCTGACCTTCGCGCTCGCCGGCCACGCCGTCGGCTGGCCGGTGGCCCGCGGCGGATCGCAGGCCATCTCCGACGCGCTCGCGTCGTACCTGCGAGAGCTGGGCGGCGAGATCCACACCGGGATCGAGGTGAAGCGGCTGGACGAGCTGCCGCCCGCCCGCGCATACGTCTTCGACACCACCCCGACCGCGCTGGCGCGCATCGCCGGCCTCGGCGGCGCGTACGACGGCTTCCGCTACGGCCCCTCCGTTTTCAAGATCGACTACGCCCTGGACGGGCCGATGCCCTGGACCTCCGAGGAGGCGCGGCGCGCCACGACAGTGCACGTCGGGCCCACGGAGGGGGAGATCGGCGCGGCGCTCGACGCCGCCGTGCACGGGGTCGAGCCCACGGTGCCGTTCCTCATCACCTGCCAGCCCACGATCGTCGACCACACCCGCGCGCCGGCGGGAAAGCACACCCTCTGGGTCTACGGGCACGTGCCCAACAGCTGGGAAGGCGACGCCACCGACGTCATCGAGCGGCAACTGGAGCGCTTCGCGCCCGGCTTCCGCGACCTGGTGCTGGCCCGCGCCACCGCGGGACCGCCCGAACTGGCCGCGCGCAACGCCAACTACGTCGGCGGCGACATCGCCGCCGGCGCGTTCTCCGGCACCCAGACCCTGCTGCGCCCGCGGCTCGCCCGGGTGCCGTGGGCCACGGTCCACCCCCGCGTCTTCCTGTGCTCCTCGTCCACGTACCCCGGCCCGGGCGTGCACGGGATGGGCGGCCACAACGCGGCCCGCGCGGTCTTCCGGACGCTGACGCGGTCCCGCTGACCGGGCGGCGCCGAGGGCAGTGCCGACGGCGGCTCTCCCCGGCGGCGCTGTTCTCCCGAGGCGCTCTTTCCGGGGTTCCGCGGACCCCCAGCGTGATGTCGGATTCTCGCTAGCGTTCGCCCCCGCGGTGCCCGACTCTGGAGTCATGTTCACCGACACGGAGCGCTGCGTACGGGCCGTCCAGTCCAAGGACGCCCGCTTCGACGGCTGGTTCTTCACCGGCGTGCTGACCACGGGCATCTACTGCCGGGCCAGCTGCCCCGTCGTCCCGCCCAAGCCGCAGAACATGCGGTTCTACCCCAGCGCCGCCGCCGCCCAGCAGGCCGGCTTCCGCGCCTGCAAGCGGTGCCGCCCCGACACCAGCCCCGGGTCCCCGGAGTGGAACCACCGGGCCGACCTCACCGCCCGCGCCATGCGGCTCATCGCCGACGGCGTCGTCGACCGCGACGGCGTCGCCGGCCTCGCCGCCCGGCTCGGCTACAGCACCCGGCAGATCGAACGCCAGCTCCGCGCCGAACTCGGCGCCGGCCCTCTCGCCCTCGCTCGCGCCCAGCGCGCGCAGACCGCGCGCGTGCTCATCGAGACCTCCCCGCTGCCCATGGGCGACATCGCCTTCGCCGCCGGCTTCTCCTCCATCCGCACCTTCAACGACACCGTCCAGGAAGTCTTCGCGCTCGCCCCCACCGAGCTGCGCCGCCGCGCCGCCCGCAGCCGCGCCGGCCGCAACGGCACCACCCCCGGGGTTATCAGCCTCCGGCTGCCCTTCCGGCAGCCGCTCACCCCCGACAACCTCTTCGGCCACCTCGTCGCCACCGCCGTGCCCGGCGTCGAGGAGTGGCGCGGCGGCGCGTACCGGCGCACGCTGCGGCTCCCGTACGGACACGGCATCGCCTCGCTCACCCCCCGACCCGGTCCGCATCCCTATATCTCAGCCCGGCTCGCCCTCACCGACCAGCGGGACCTGGCCATCGCCATCAGCCGCTGCCGCCGGCTGCTCGACCTCGACGCCGACCCCGTCGCCGTCGACGAACAGCTCGCCCGCGACGGGCAGCTCGCCGAGCTGATCGCCAAGGCGCCCGGCCGGCGGGTGCCGCGCACCACGGACGGCGCCGAGTTCGCCGTACGGGCCGTCCTCGGCCAGCAGGTCTCCACCGCCGCGGCCCGCACCCACGCGGGCCGGCTGGTGACCTCGTACGGGACGGAGATCGAGGACGCCGAAGGCGGCCTCACCCACCTCTTCCCCGAGCCCGGCGCCCTCGCCGGACTCGACCCGGACGCCCTGGCCATGCCGCGCAGCCGGCGCACCACCCTCACCGCCCTCGTCGCCGCCCTCGCCGCCGGCGACCTCGACCTCGGCGGCGGCAGCGACTGGGAACAGGCCCGCCGGCAGCTCGCCGAGCTGCCCGGCATCGGCCCCTGGACCGTCGAGGTCGTCGCCATGCGCGCCCTCGGCGACCCCGACGCCTTCCCGGCCACCGACCTCGGCGTCCGCAAGGCCGCCGCCGGACTCGGCCTGCCCGGCAGCCCCGCGGCCCTCGTCCGCCACTCGGCCGACTGGCGGCCCTGGCGGGCGTACGCCGTGCAGTACCTCTGGGCGGCGCCGCCAGCCGGCGACCACCCGATCAACCTGATGCCCACGGAGTGAAGGACATGCGAACGCACACCACCGTCGACAGCCCCGTAGGACCCCTCACCCTCGTCGCCGACGACGACGACCTCGCCGGGCTCTACATGACCGACCAGCGCCACCGCCCCGCCGACGAGACCTTCGGCACCCCCGCCGACCCCGCCGACCCGCCGTTCGCGGCGGCGGCGGCGCAGCTCACCGCGTACTTCGCGGGCGAGCGCACCGACTTCGACCTGCCGCTGCGGCTGGCCGGCACGCCGTTCCAGCAGCGGGTGTGGGAGCAGCTGCGGCAGATCCCGTACGGCGAGACGATCTCCTACGGAGAACTCGCCGAGCGCGTCGGCAACCCGGCCGCCTCCCGGGCCGTCGGCATGGCCAACGGGCGCAACCCCGTCGGGATCATCGTCCCGTGCCACCGCGTCGTCGGCGCGAACGGCAGCCTCACCGGCTACGGCGGCGGCATCGACCGCAAGAAGCAGCTGCTCGCGCTGGAGCGGCGGGAGGGCTGAGAGCGTCCGCGGCCGTACGGGCCCGGGGCCGGCGGACGCGCGCCGGCCCCGGGTCCATGGGCATTCCGGCGGCCTTGCGGATAGGGTCGCAGCGGCGTGACCAGGACCAGAGCGAGGGGTGGCAAGTTGACGCACGGACCGGTGACCCGGGTGCTGATCGCGGCCGACAAGTTCAAGGGCTCCCTGACCGCCGAACAGGTCGCCCAGCGGGTGACGGCCGGCCTGCGCCGGGTCGCGCCGGACCTCGCCGTCGAGGCCCTGCCGGTTGCCGACGGCGGCGACGGCACCGTGGCCGCCGCGCTGGCCGCGGGCTTCGAACGCCGCGAGGCACGGGTCACCGGGCCGCTCGGCGAACCCGTCACCGCGGCGTACGCGCTGCGCGACGGCACCGCCGTCGTCGAAATGGCCGAAGCCTCCGGGCTGCAGCTGCTGCCCCCCGGCCACTTCGCGCCGCGCACCGCCACCACGTACGGCAGCGGCGAACTGCTGCGCGCGGCGCTGGACGCCGGGGCGCGGACCCTCGTCTTCGGCGTCGGCGGCAGCGCGACCACGGACGGCGGCGCGGGCATGCTCGCGGCGCTGGGCGGGCGCTTCCTCGACGCGGACGGGGCGGCGGCCGGGCCCGGGGGCGGGCCGCTCGCCGGGCTCGCCCGGGCGGACCTCACCGGTGTCGACCCGCGGTTCGCGGACGTGGAGCTGATCCTCGCCAGCGACGTCGACAACCCGCTGACGGGGCCGACCGGGGCGCCGGCGGTCTACGGGCCGCAGAAGGGCGCGAGTGCGGCGGACGTCGAGGCGCTGGACGCCGCGCTTGCGCACTACGTGCGGGTGCTGGAGAAGGCCGTCGGCCCGCGGGCGGCGTCGCTGGCGCGCCAGCCGGGTGCGGGGGCCGCGGGCGGCATCGGGTACGGGGCGCTGGTCGGCCTCGGCGCGGTGTTCCGGCCCGGGATCGAGGTGCTGCTCGACGTCCTCGGCTTTGAGGCGGCGCTCGCGCGGGCGGACCTCGTGATCACGGGGGAGGGGTCGCTGGACCGGCAGACGCTGCACGGCAAGGCGCCGGCGGGGGTGGCGGCGGCGGCGCGGGCGGCGGGGAAGCGGGTGGTGGCGGTGTGCGGGAGGCTGTCGATCGACGAGGCGGCGCTGCGGGCGGCGGGGATCGAGCGGGCGTACGCGCTGTCTTCGGTGGAACCGGACGTGGCGCGGTCGATGCGGAACGCGGGCCCGTTGCTGGAGTCGGTGGCGGAGACCCTGGCCCGCGACTACGTGTGAGGGTGTGGGGATCCCCGTACCCTCCCCCTACGCCCTGAGGGCGTGGGCGGTACCCCCACTTCCCGAAACTCAGGGCTGCGCCCCGAGACCCCCCGGGGGGCTGCGCCCCCGCACCCCGCCGGCCGCCGGGGCTGCGCCCCCGGACCCCGCTGGGGGCTGCGCCCCCGGATTCGGCCGGGGCTGCGCCCCCGGACCCGCTGGGGCTGGGCCCTGCACCCGGCCGGGGCTGCGCCTGCACCCCGCCGGGCTGCGGCCCCGGACCTCGCCGGGGCTGCGCCCCTGCACCCCGCTGGGGCCGCGCCCCTGCACCTCGCCGGTGCTGCGGCCCGACGGGCAGGCCGGAAACGCCGTCGCGCCCGGGGGAGGAATCCCCCGGACGCGACGGTGCGGTCCGTTCTCGTACGCCCCGGGCCCGCGGCTCAGCTCTGCGCTGTGGCGCGCGCCTCGCGGCGGCCGACGCGGAACGTGTTCACCCGGCGTGCGGTGGCGAACAGCGGGATCGTGGCGGCCGTCACTATCTGCAGCGCGCAGCCCGTCTGGAGCAGCAGCTGCCCGTTCGGCGCGTCGAAGGCCCACGCCCCCAGGCAGGTCATGCTGACGAAGATCCACACGAGCGTGGCCACCGCGAGCCGGCCGCGCGGCTTGGGGTACTCCACCCGGCTCACCATCAGCCAGGCCACCCCGATGATCGCCAGCAGCGTCGGCACGAACGGCAGCTCCAGCAGCACCACGGAGATCACCGTCAGCGCGCCGAAGGGGCTCGGCATGCCCTGGAAGACCCCGTCCCGCACCGTCGTGCAGGAGAACCGCGCAAGCCGCAGCACCACCGCCAGCACCACCGCGACCGCGGCCACCGTGGAGACCCGCTGGTACGCGTCATCCGCGACCATGCCGTAGACCAGCACGAAGTACGCGGGCGCCAGCCCGAAGCTGATCAGGTCGGAGAGGTTGTCCAGCTCCGCGCCCATCGCCGAGCTGCGCAGCTTGCGCGCCACCAGGCCGTCGAAGAGGTCGAAGACCGAGGCGAGCAGCATGAGGATCACGGCGGTCGCGGCGCTGTGCCGGGCGATGCCGCCGGCGTCGTCCTCGCCCATCAGGTGCGGGACGAGCACACCGGTGGTGGTGAAGTAGACGGCGAGGAAGCCGCAGGTCGCGTTCGCCAGCGTGAGGGTGTCGGCGATCGACAGCCGCGTCGACAGCGGCATGTCGTCGTCCTCGTCGACCTCGGAGACCCAGCCGGCCTTCGTGTCCGGATCAATCACGGTCAAGGCGCGTCACCCCCGCCGTGGTGGCCTGGCCGACGTCCACGCCGGCGGCGACGCCCTGCGGCAGGTACACGTCGACCCGGGAGCCGAAGCGGATCAGACCGACGCGCTCGCCCTGCTCGACCTTGGTGCCGCGCGTCACGTACGGCACGATGCGGCGCGCGACCGCGCCGGCGATCTGGACCATCTCGACGTCGCCGAGTTCGGTGTCCAGGTGCCATACGACGCGTTCGTTGTTCTCGCTCTCCTTGTTGAACGCCGGGACGTAACCGCCGGGGACGTGCTCCACGGAGCTGACGGTGCCGGCCAGCGGCGCCCGGTTCACGTGCACGTTGAGCGGGCTCATGAAGATCGCGACGCGGGTGCGGCCGTCGGGCCACGGCATGATGCTCTGCACCACGCCGTCGGCCGGGGAGATGACCCGGCCCTCGGCGATCTCGCGGTCGGGGTCGCGGAAGAACCACAGCATGCCCGCTGCCAGCGCGGCGGGGGGCACGGCGGCCAGCCGGGCGGGCCAGCGCCCGGCGCGGCGGGCGCGGACGGCTGTGACGGCCGCGGTGGCCAAGGTCGGCAGGAGCCACGGCGATGCTCCGCGCGCCAGGCGAACCCGGCGGCGCGGAACGGTATCTGAGCTGTGGGGCATGTTTGACCTTCGTAGCGGGAGGGGGCCGCGGTGATGGGGGACGGCGGCTTGTCGGGGATGCTATCGGTTGGCACCGGCAACTCGGCAAGCCGAAGCGAGCTTTCATCTGCCGGGGCGCCGTGGCCGGCTGCCACGCCACCCCTTGCCGCCTGCCCCTGAAGCTGTCCTTCAGCCCTGGGGCCCGTACTCCTCCAGCAGCCGCCGCCCGATGATCATTTTCTGGATCTCGGCCGTCCCTTCGCCAATGAGAAGCATCGGCGCCTCCCGGTAGAGGCGCTCGATCTCGTACTCCTTGGAGAAGCCGTAGCCGCCGTGGATGCGGAACGCGTCTTCCACGACTTCCTTGCAGTACTCCGAAGCGAGATATTTGGCCATCCCCGCCTCAAGGTCGTTACGTTCTCCGGTGTCCTTTTTGCGTGCCGCTCGGACCATCATCGCATGGGCCGCCTCGACCTTGGTAGCCATCTCGGCCAGTTTGAACTGGATCGCCTGGTGCCGGGCGATCGGACGGCCGAAGGTCTGCCGTTGCTGGGCGTAGTCGACGCCGAGTTCGAAGGCGCGCTGGGCGACGCCGCAGCCACGCGCGGCGACGTTCACGCGGCCCACCTCGATCCCGTCCATCATCTGGTAGAAACCCCGGCCGGCCCCGCCCGGGCCGCCAAGCACGCGGTCCGCCGGGACGCGCAGCTCCTCCATGATCAGCTCGGTGGTGTCGACGCCCTTGTAACCCATCTTGTCGATCTTGCCGGGGATGGTCAGTCCCGGCTGCACCGTGCCGAACCCGGGCTCCTTCTCCACCAGGAACGCCGTCATCGACCGGTGCGCCGGCGCGTCCGGGCCCAGCCCCTCGTCCGTGCGGCACAGCACCGCGACCAGTGTCGACGTGCCGCCGTTGGTGAGCCACATCTTCTGGCCGGTGAGCAGGTAGTCACCGCTCTCCCCGTCCCGTACGCCCTTGGACGTGATCGCCGCCACATCCGAGCCGAGCCCCGGCTCCGACATCGAGAACGCGCCGCGCACCTCCCCGGCGGCCATCCGGGGCAGGAAGTGCTCCCGCTGCTCGGGGGTGCCGTGCTGCTTGAGCAGGTACGCCACGATGAAGTGCGTGTTGATGATCCCCGACACGCTCATCCAGCCGCGGGCGATCTCCTCCACGCACAGCGCGTACGTGAGCAGCGACTCGCCGAGGCCGCCGTACTCCTCCGGGATCATGAGGCCGAAAACGCCCAGCTCCTTCAGGCCCTCGACGATCTGCGCGGGATACTCGTCCCGGTGCTCCAGCTCCGTGGCCACCGGCAGGATCTCCTTGTCGGTGAAGTCGCGGACCGTGGCGACGATCTCGCGCTGGATCTCCGTCAGCCCCTCCGTCTGCGCCAGTCGCCCCATCACCGCTCCCCGCCGCGCTCGACCGGCTCCGGGCGGCCCGGCTGCTCCCCGCCGCGCTCCTCGGCGTACGCCGCCGTGGGGACCATCACCTTGCGCCGGAAGACGCAGACCAGGGTGCCGTCCTGGTTGTGGCCGCGGGTCTCGACGTACACGATGCCGCGGTCGTCCTTCGACTTCGACGGCCATTTGTCCAGGACCGTCGTCTCGCCGTAGACCGTGTCGCCGTGGAAGGTGGGCGCCACGTGCTTCAGCGACTCGACCTCCAGGTTGGCGATCGCCTTGCCGGAGACGTCCGGCACGGACATGCCGAGCAGCAGGGAGTACACGTAGTTGCCGACGACGACGTTGCGGCCGAAGTCGGTGGCCCGGCCCGCGTAGTGGGCGTCGAGGTGCAGCGGGTGGTGGTTCATGGTCAGCAGGCAGAAGAGGTGGCCGTCGTACTCGGTGACGGTCTTGCCGGGCCAGTGCTTGTACACCGCGCCCGGCTCGAACTCCTCGTAGGTGCGCCCGAACTGCATGTCAACCCTCCGGCGGGGTGAAGGCGGTGGTGCGGGTCAGGCCGGCGGCGCGGCCCTTGCCCGAGACGACGAGGGCCATCTTGCGGCTCGCCTCGTCGATCATCTCGTCGCCGAGCATCGCCGAGCCCTTCCTGCCGCCCTCCTCGGAGGTGAAGTACTCGTACGCGTCGAGGATCAGCTCGGCGTGGTCGTAGTCCTCCTGCGACGGCGAGAAGACCTCGTTGGCGGCCTCCACCTGGCCCGGGTGCAGCACCCACTTGCCGTCGAAGCCGAGGGCGGCGGCGCGGCCGGCGACCTCGCGGAAGCCGTCGACGTTGCGGATCTGGAGGTACGGGCCGTCGATGGCCTGCAAGTCGTGGCTGCGGGCGGCCATGAGGATCCGCATGAGGATGTAGTGGTAGGCGTCGGCCGGGTAGCCGGGCGGCTGTTCGCCGACGACCAGGGACTTCATGTTGATCGACGCCATGAAGTCGGCGGGCCCGAAGACGATGGTCTCCAGCCGCGGCGAGGCGGCGGCGATGTCGTCGACGTTCACCAGCCCCTTCGCGTTCTCGATCTGCGCCTCGATGCCGATCCGGCCCACCTCGAAGCCCATCGTCTTCTCGATCTGGGTGAGCAGCAGGTCCAGGGCCCTGATCTGCTCGGCGTCCTGCACCTTCGGCAGCATGAGGCAGTCCAGGTTCGGCCCCGCGCCCTCGACGACCGTGATGACGTCCCGGTACGTCCAGTGCGTCGTCCAGTCGTTGACCCGTACCACCCGGGTCTTGCCGCGCCAGTCACCCTCGTTGAGGAACTTCACGACGGTGTGCCGCGCGTCCGGCTTCGCCAGCGGCGCGCACGCGTCCTCCAGATCCAGGAACACCTGGTCGGCCGGGAGCCCCTGGGCCTTCTCCAGGAACCGAGGGTTGGATCCCGGAACGGCGAGACAGGAACGCCGCGGCCGCAGGCGGTCGGGCCGGGGGTGGGCGGGGCTCATGAGGGGACCTCCAGGGGGTCGAGCTTGTTCGCGAGCCGGATCTCGTCGACGATACGAAGGCCCGCTGCGCGGAGCGCGTCCGGTCGTGCCGCCGGTGCGTACCCGTCCGCGAGGTCCGGGCGGGCCTGGCCGGCCGGCAGTCCCCGGGCACCTTCCCGGGGTCCGGGGTCCGATCCCGGTACGGCGCGGCGGGCGCGCCGTGGTCGCTGGCGGTGGGCGGGGCTCATGAGGGGACCTCCAGGGGGTCGAGCTTGTTCGCGAGCCGGATCTCGTCGACGATACGGCCGATGATCTGCGTGATTCCGAAGTCCTTCGGGGTGAACACGGCGGCCACTCCGGCGGCGCGCAGCGCCCCGGCGTCCGCGGCCGGGATGATCCCGCCGACGACGACCGGCACGTCGCCGGCGCCCGCGCGGCGCAGCAGGTCCAGCACGTCCGGGACCAGCTCGGCGTGCGATCCGGAGAGGATGGACAGGCCGACGCAGTGCACGTCCTCGGCGGCGGCGGCCGTGGCGATCTGCTGGGGCGTCAGCCGGATGCCCTGGTAGACGACCTCGAAGCCGGCGTCCCGGGCGCGTACGGCGATCTGCTCCGCGCCGTTGCTGTGGCCGTCCAGGCCCGGCTTGCCGACGAGCAGCCGCAGCCGGCCGGTGCCCAGTTCCGCGGCGGTGCGCGCGGCCCGGGCCCGTACGGCGGTGAGCGCGGCGGCGCCGTCCGTGCCGGCCGCACCGTGCGGGGCCGCCGACGCGGCGACCGGCGCGCCGCCGACGCCGGTCGGGGCGCGGAACTCGCCGAAGACGTCGCGCAGCGCCCAGGCCCACTCGCCGGTGGTGACGCCGGCGCGGGCGCACTCCAGCGACGCGGGCATGAGGTTGGCCGTACCGGCGGCGGCGGCCTTCAGCGCCGTCAGCGCCCGCTGGGCGCGGGGCTCGTCGCGGGACAGCCGCCACTCGTGCGTCGCGGAGACGACGCGCGCCTCCACGTCCGCGTCGACGGTCATGATCGCGGCGTCCAGGTCCGCGGTGAGCGGGCTGGGCTCGGTCTCCGTATGGCAGTTGACGCCGACGACCCTCTCCTCGCCCGACTCGACACGGGCGCGCCGCTCCGCGTGCGAGGCGACCAGCTGCCCCTTGAGATAGCCGGACTCCACGGCCGCGACGACCCCGCCCAGCCGCTCGATGTGCGCCATCTCGGCGGTCGCGCCCTCGACCAGCCCGGCCACCCGCGCCTCCACCACATGGCTGCCGTCGAAGAGGTCCGGGTACTCCAGCAGGTCGCTCTCGTACGCCAGCACCTGCTGGATGCGCAGGCTCCACTGCTGGTCCCACGGGCGCGGCAGGCCGAGCGCCTCGTTCCAGGCGGGCAGCTGCACGGCGCGGGCGCGGGCGTCCTTCGACAGCGTCACCGCCAGCATCTCCAGCACGATGCGCTGGACGTTGTTCTCCGGCTGCGCCTCGGTCAGGCCGAGGGAGTTGACCTGCACGCCGTAGCGGAAGCGGCGCTGCCGGGGGTCCTCGATGCCGTAGCGCTCGCGCGTGACGGCGTCCCAGATGCGGGTGAACGCCCGCATCTTGCACATCTCCTCGACGAAGCGGACACCGGCGTTGACGAAGAAGGAGATGCGGGCGACGACGTCGCCCATCTTCTCCGGCGGCACCTGGCCGGAGTCTCGGACCGCGTCCAGGACGGCGGTCGCGGTGGACATCGCGTACGCGATCTCCTGCACCGGCGTCGCGCCCGCCTCCTGCAGGTGGTAGCTGCAGATGTTGATGGGGTTCCACTTCGGCATCCGGCCCACGGTGTACGCGATGGTGTCGGTGGTCAGCCGCAGCGAGGGCCCGGGCGGGAAGACGTACGTGCCGCGGGAGAGGTACTCCTTGACGATGTCGTTCTGCGTGGTGCCCGCCAGCCGCGCGATGCCCGCCTCGTCCAGGCCCTGTTCCTCGGCGACCACCTGGTAGAGCGCCAGCAGCCACATCGCGGTGGCGTTGATGGTCATGGAGGTGTTCGTCCGCGTCAGCGGGATGCCCTCGAAGAGCCGGCGCATGTCGCCCAGGTGCGAGACGGGCACGCCGACACGGCCGACCTCGCCGCGGGCGAGCACGTGGTCGGGGTCGTAGCCGGTCTGGGTGGGCAGGTCGAAGGCGACCGACAGGCCCGTCTGGCCCTTGGCCAGATTCCGCCGGTACAGCTCGTTGGACGCCTCGGCGGTGGAGTGGCCGGCGTAGGTGCGCATCAGCCAGGGCCGGTCCTTGGCCGCCATCAGACGTTCCCGGCGTGCTCGACGGCCCGCGCCGGCGCGCTCCCGCGGCCGGGCCCGGCGGGCGGGCGGGGCGGCGCGTCCGCCGCACCGGGCGTGCGGAAGAGCTGGATCGCGTCGATGTGTGCGGCGCGCTTCTCCTCGTCGCGTACGCCCAGACCCTCGGCGGGGGCGAGGCAGAGCACGCCGACCTTGCCCTGGTGCAGGTTCCGGTGCACGTCGTACGCCGCCTGGCCGGTCTGGTCGAGGGGATAGCTCCGGGAGAGGGTGGGGTGGATCTTTCCCTTGTCGATCAGCCGGTTGGCCTCCCACGCCTCGCGGTAGTTGGCGAAGTGCGAGCCGATGATCCGCTTCAGCGACATCCACAGGTAGCGGTTGTCGTACTCGTGCACGAAGCCCGAGGTGGAGGCGCAGGTGACGATGGTGCCGCCGCGGCGCGTGACGTAGACGGAGGCGCCGAAGGTCTCCCGGCCGGGGTGCTCGAAGACGATGTCGACGTCCTCGCCGCCGGTCAGCTCGCGGATGCGCTTGCCGAAGCGCTTCCACTCCCGCGGGTCCTGCTCGTGCTCGTCCCGCCAGAAGCGGTAGCCCTCGCCGCGGCGGTCGATGATCGCCTCGGCGCCCATGCGGCGGCAGATCTCCGCCTTCTCGGGGCTGGAGACCACGCAGACGGGGTTGGCGCCGCCGGCGAGCGCGAACTGCGTGGCGTACGAGCCGAGTCCGCCGCTGGCGCCCCAGATGAGCACGTTGTCGCCCTGCTTCATGCCGGCGCCGTTCCTGGAGACGAGCTGGCGGTACGCGGTGGAGTTGACGAGCCCCGGGGCGGCGGCCTCCTCCCAGGACAGGTGGCCCGGCTTGGGCATCAGCTGGTTGGACTTCACCAGCGCGATCTCCGCCAGTCCGCCGAAGTTGGTCTCGAAGCCCCAGATGCGCTGCTCGGGGTCGAGCATCGTGTCGTCGTGGCCGTCGGCGCTCTCCAGCTCCACCGACAGGCAGTGCGCGACCACCTCGTCGCCCGGGTGCCAGGCGACGACGCCCGGGCCGGTGCGCAGCACGACGCCGGCGAGGTCGGAGCCGATGACGTGGTACGGCAGGTCGTGCCGCCTGGCGAGTGGGGAGAGGCGGCCGTAGCGCTCCAGGAAGGCGAAGGTGGACACCGGCTCGAACAGGGACGTCCACACCGAGTTGTAGTTCACGGAGCTGGCCATGACCGCCACCAGCGCCTCGCCGGGGCCGAGTTCCGGCACCGGCACCTCGTCCAGGTGCAGCGACCTGCGCGGGTCCTTCTCGCGGGTGGTGAGGCCGTCGAACATCCGCGCCTCGTCCTTGTGCACCGTCACGGCCCGGTAGGACTCGGGCAGGGGCAGGGAGGCGAAGTCGGCGGCCGTGCTGTCAGGTGCCTGAATCGCGGCGAGTATCTCGTGCGTCTCGTTCATGGTGCTGCCTCCGGCGAAGCGCGTCGGGGACGCTTGAGGGACGTCGGGGGTGAGAGCTGTGCGTGCGGTTCGGCTCCGGCGGGTGGTGCCGGTGTGCGAGGTGCGGCGCGGTGGCGCCGGGGCGCCTGTGACGAGGCGCGTCCGGGTGCGCGAGCCGGGGGCTTGCGGGGACGGCCGGCGCACGCTCTGCCGTCGTGCGCCGGTCACCCGGATGTCCCGTACCGTATGGCACGGCGTGCCAGGCCGCAAGACACTCGGTGCCAACAAATTCCCTCAGATGTCGCCACCGGTGCACGGATGAGCGTGTTTAGCTACGCGAACGGCCACACGTAGGCTCCCCGGCCGGGAGCGGCCGGGGAGCCCGTGGTGCGGGTGAAACGCCTGGTCAGCCCTTCTTCAGCGCCTTCTCGATAGTGCGCATGACCTCGCTCAGCGGCGCGTCCGTGCGGGCGACCGCAACGAGTACGTCCGAGCCCTCGCCGCCGGCCGTGAGGACCGCGGGCGTGCCCGCCGCAGCTGCCTCCGCGGCGCCCGGCCCCGTCGGTCCGTGCGGCAGTCCGACGCCGGCGAACCGGGTCCGTACCACCGCGAAGGCCCGGTCGAGCTGACCCTCCACGTCGCCCTCCGCGCCCCCGCGCAGCCAGCGGCGCAGCACGTGGTTGTGGGCGGTGACCACGGCCGAGGCCGCGACCTCCGCGAGCAGCGGGCCGTCGTCGCCGTCCTGGTGCGCGCCCTCGTCGAAGTGGCCCAGCAGATAGCGGGTGAAGAGCCGCTCGTAGCGGGAGACCGAGGCGATCTCGCGCTCGCGCAGCGTCGGCACCTCCCGGGTCAGCCGGTAGCGCTCGACGGAGACCGCGGGCTGCGCGGCGTACATCCGCATGACCTCCCGGATGCCCCGGCACACGGTGTCCAGCGGGTACTCGTGCGGCGGCGCGGCGTCCAGGACGGCCTTCACCCGCTCCAGGGTGTCGTCGTGGTCCGGGAAGATCGCCTCCTCCTTGGAGCGGAAGTGGCGGAAGAAGGTGCGGCGGGCGACGCCCGCGGCGGCGGCGATCTCGTCGACTGTCGTCGCCTCGTAGCCCTTGGTCGCGAACAGCTCCATCGCGGCGGCCGCGATGTCGCGGCGCATCTTCAGGCGCTGGCTGCTGGAGTTCGAACGGCTGGGCTTCGCTGGCTGGGACATGTAAGGAACGTACTCCATGCGCGGGCCCCCTTCGGCCGCCAAGCCGCGGGCGGGGCCGCCGGGGCGGGGGCGGCCGGCGCGCTCAGCGCCGGGCGGTGGCGTACTCGCGGAAACCGCGGCCCGTCTTCACGCCGAGGCAGCCCGCGGCGACCAGGTGCTCCAGCAGCGGCGCCGGAGCCAGGCCCGGATCGCGGAACTCGCGGTGCAGCACGCGCTCGATAGCCAGCGAGACGTCCAGGCCGACGACGTCCAGCAGTTCGAACGGGCCCATGGGGTAGCCGCCGCCGAGCTTCATCGCGGCGTCGATGTCGTCGAGGGAGGCGTAGTGCTCCTGGGCCATCTTCACCGCGTTGTTCAGGTACGGGAACAGCAGCGCGTTGACGATGAAGCCGGCCCGGTCGCCGCAGTCCACCGCGTGCTTGCGCAGCCGGACGCAGACCTTGCGGACGGTGGCGTGGGCGTCGTCCGCGGTACGGACCGTGCGCACCACCTCGACGAGCTTCATCACCTGCGCCGGGTTGAAGAAGTGCATGCCGATCACGTCCTCGGGGCGCGCGGTCGCGGTGGCGCAGGCGATGACGGGCAGCGAGGAGGTGGTGGTGGCCAGCACCGCGCCGGGCCTAGCCACCTTGTCCAGGGCGGCGAACAGCCCCCGCTTGACCGCCAGGTCCTCGGCGACGGCCTCCACGACCAGGTCGGCGCCGGCCAGCGCGTCGAGGGCGCCGGCGGGGGAGATCCGGGCCAGCGCGGCGTCGCGGTCCGCGGGGGAGAGGCGGCCCCTGTCGGCGGCGCGGCGCAGCGACGCGGCGATACGGGCCTTCGCCGCCTCCGCCTTCGCCGCGCCGCGGGCGGCGAGCACGACCTCGTACCCCGCCTTCGCGAACACCTCCGCGATGCCGCTCGCCATCGTGCCGGAGCCGGCGACGCCGACCGCCTCGACCGGCCGCGGCGGCGCCGCCCACGCCGCACCGGCGGCGGGGGAGCCGGCGGCGGGAGGAGAGGCGTCCGGCACGACGGTGCCGCTGCCGGGGGCGTCGTACGCGTAGAAGCCGCGGCCCGCCTTGCGGCCGGTCAGCCCCGCGGCGGTGAGCTGGCCGAGGACGGGCGCGGGGGCGTGCAGCCGGTCCTGCGACGCGGCGTACATGGCCTCCAGCACCGTACGGGCGGTGTCGACGCCGATGAGGTCGAGCAGCTCCAGCGGGCCCATCGGCAGGCCGCAGCCGAGCTTCATCGCCGCGTCGATGTCCTCGCGGGTGGCGTACCGGGACTCGTACATCGCCGCCGCCTGGTTGAGATACCCGAAAAGCAGCCCGTCGGCGATGAACCCGGGCCGATCGCCCACCGCGACGGGCTCCTTGCCCAGCTCCCGCACCAGCGCGTTGACCTGCTCCACCGCGGACGGCTCGGTGAGGACCGAGGAGACCACCTCCACCAGCCGCATCGCCTGTACCGGGGTGAAGAAGTGCAGGCCGAGGACGCGCTCGGGACGGGCGGAGGAGGCGGCGAGCCGGGTGACGGACAGCGCGTTGGTGCCGGTGGCGATGACCGCGCCGGGGCGGACGACGCGGTCGAGTCCGGCGATGACCTGCTGCTTGATCTCGTACGACTCGGGCACCACCTCGATCACCAGATCCGCGTCGGCGGCGGCGCGCAGGTCGGGGAAGGTGCGCAGCCGGGCCAGCACGCCGGCGCGGTCGCCCTCGGTGAGCCGGCCGCGGGCGACGGCGCGGTCGGTGGCGCGCTCCAGCGCGGCGACGCAGCCGGTGGCGGCGGCCTCGCTGACGTCGATGCCGACGACCTCGCGGCCGGCGCGCGCCAGCACCTCGCACAGGCCGGTGCCCATCGTGCCGAGGCCGACGACGGCCACGGTGGGGAAGGGGATCGAGGGGGACTCGGGGGACTCGGGGACATGGCTGCGGTCCATCGCGGGACTCCAGTCGTGACGCGGGAGATGAGGGTCGGGCCGGGCCGCGTACGGCGGCGGGGGCCGCGCACGGCGGCGGGACCGGGGCACGGCGGCCCACGGCGGGAACCGCGCGGCGGCGGGGCGCGCGGCCGGCCCTGTCCCGGGGCCGGGCGTCCTCGCCACGGACACCGGGGCGCCCGTCGCGCGTGCTGTCAGTTGCCGAACCGACTTCAGCTCTCGGCGGCTGCGTCACCAGACCGCCCGAGCAGGGTGTGCTGCTCGTTCGCCGAGCTTAACTCGCGAGTAACCATGGGCGCCAGGGGGAGATTCGGGGAATGTACCTACCAGCCGGGGCACACATGGAGTGAACCCCGATCGACGAGGCCCTCACCGACCGGTGACGGGACACTACTCTGGGTGCCGGCGAGGGCAGGGGGCGAGGCATGGACCAGGAGTATCTGGCGCTCACCGAACGGATCCGCGGCAGGCTGGAGGACCCGCCGGCGCGGGCGCGGTTCGACCGCATGACCGCGCTCGCGCGACAGCGGACGACCACCGCCCACGACGAGCTGGCGCGGGTGCTGGAGCTGCCCGGGGAGCCGCTGTGGGCCCGGGAGCTGGCGGCCTTCGCGCTGGGTACCGCGGGGGACCGGCGGGCGTTCGAGACGCTGGTGCTGCTGCTCAATTACCGCGATCCGGTACGGGCGGAGAGCGCGGCGTGCGCGCTGGCCCGGCTCGGCGACCCGCGCACCGCGCGGGCGGCGGCGGCGCTGGCGACGAACCCGCTGCGCACCGCGTACGCGCTGCACGCCATCCGGCTGCTCGTCCGGCTGCGCGCGCCGGAGTCGGCGCCGGCGCTGATCAGCACCCTGCAGCGGCTGGTGCGCGAGCCGCAGCACCACTGGCCGATCGCCACCGCCTGCGTGGAGGGGCTGGGTGAGCTGGGCGACCCGGGCGCGATCCCGGCGCTCTCCGAGGCGCTCGGCTTCCCGCAGCTGTGGCGCGCGGCCACGGCGGCCATCACCCGCATCGGCCCGCGCACCCCGTCGCAGTGAGGCGGCGGACCCGGGGAGCGGCGCGAGCCGCGGGCGCGGCGGTACGGGCGGGCGCCCGGGGCGTACGGCCGTGAACCGGCGTCAGAGCAGGGTCAGCTGCGTGTTCTCCGGGCCGTCCGGCTGCGCTCCGGGCTCCTCCGCGGGCTCGATGCGGCGCGCGACGCCGGGCGCCGACGGACCTATACCCAGCTCCGTCGCGTACTCGTGCACCTGGCGGGTGATCTGGCGCTGGTACCACTTGGGCGCGTACGACCCGCCCGCGTACATCGTGCGGTACCGGCGGACCAGGTGCGGGTGGTGCCGCTCCAGCCAGGCCATGAACCACTCCCGCGCGCCCGGCCGCAGGTGCAGCACGAGCGGCGTCACGGACGTCGCGCCCGCCAGCGCCACCGCCCGTACCGTGGCGCGCAGTTGCTCAGGTGAGTCGCTGAGGAACGGGATCACCGGCGCCATCAGCACCCCGCAGCCGATGCCGTGCTCCGCCAGGGTGCGGACCACGTCGAGCCGGCGGTGCGGCGCCGGCGTGCCCGGCTCGACGGTCCGCCACAACTCGTCGTCGAGGAAGCCCACGGAGACCGCGACGCCGACGTTCGTGACCTCGGCCGACTGCTTCAGCAGCGGCAGGTCGCGGAGGATGAGTGTGCCCTTGGTGAGGATCGAGTACGGGTTGGCGAAGTCCCGCAGGGCGGCGAGGATGCCGGGCATCAGCCGGTAGCGCCCCTCGGCCCGCTGGTAGCAGTCCACGTTCGTGCCCATGGCGATGTGCTCGCCGCGCCACCGGCGGCTCGCCAGCTCGCGCCGCAGCAGCTCCGGGGCGTTGACCTTCACCACGATCTGCGAGTCGAAGCCGCGGCCGGTGTCGAGGTCCAGGTAATCGTGGGTCTTTCTCGCGAAGCAGTAGACGCAGGCGTGACTGCAGCCCCGGTAGGGGTTCACCGTCCAGTCGAAGGCCATCCGCGACGCCCCCGGCACCTTGTTGACGATGGAGCGCGCCCGCACCTCGTGGAACGTGATGCCCTGGAACTCCGGGGTGTCGAACGTGCGGGTGACGACGGCGGCCGTGCCGAAGAGGGCGGGCGGCACGCCCCCCGGGCCCGCGCCGCCGTCGGCGGCCTCGTCGGTCAGGTTCTCCCAGCGCATCGGTACCTCCCGTTGATCTGTCGCCGAGAATAGAACACACGTTCCCTTCTCGTCGAGTCCCCCGATCGAGTGATGCCGAACGGTGCCGCGTGGGACGCGCTTGCCGCGCGGTTCGCTGCTTCGGGTGGTTTTCTCCCACCGTCTTTACGTTCCTCCCGCGCCCCGGCTCCGCCCGTCCGCCGCGAAAGCCGCTGATGAGCGGCCCGATGGACGCCCTGGGCAACCGAGTTGGCGCGCCGCTTCGCGGCCGTACGGGGGGTGTGATCGCGTTTGCCCCGGGATCTGGTGCGGTGCGAGAAATGGTCCGGCGCAGGCGGACGATGGGGAGCTGGCAGGTGGGGACGACCCTGGTGAACGACGAGCCGGTCACCGTGCCCGCGGCCGGCCCGGCAGCGGGACCGGCGCAGCCGTCGGTACGTACCGGAAAGGTGGGACGTACCGGAAAGGCGGGACGCACCGGCAAGGCCGGGCCGCCGGCCGGGCCCGGCACGGCCGACGGCGACGGCGACGGCGGTGCGCTCAGTCCTCGGCGCGTACGGCTGGTCTTCCCGGCTCTGATGCTCGCGCTGCTCCTCGCCGCGCTGGAGCAGATGATCATCGCCACCGCCCTGCCGAAGATCGTCGGCGAACTGCACGGCCTGGACCGGATGTCCTGGGCGATCACCGCCTACCTGCTCACCGCCACCATCGGGCTGCCGATCTACGGCAAGCTCGGCGACCTCTTCGGCCGCAAGGGCGTCTTCCAGTTCGCCATCGTCGTGTTCGTCATCGGCTCCGCGCTGGCCGGCGCCGCACGCAGCATGGACCAGCTGATCGCGTTCCGCGCGATCCAGGGCATGGGCGCCGGCGGCCTCATCATCGGCGTGCAGGCGATCATCGCCGACATCGTCCCGGCGCGTGAACGCGGCCGCTACATGGGCCTGATCGGCGGCGCCTTCGGCCTGGCCTCGGTCGCCGGACCGCTGCTCGGCGGGTTCTTCACCGACGAGCTGTCCTGGCGCTGGTGCTTCTACTTCAACGTGCCCTTCGGTCTGGTCACCCTGCTGGTGACCGGCCTGGTGCTGAAGCTGCCCAAGCCCACCGCCCGGTCCCGTCTCGACGTCCTCGGCGCGCTGTTCCTCGCCGCCGCCTCCACCTGCCTGGTGCTGCTGACCAGTTGGGGCGGCGTGGAGCACGCCTGGACCTCCGACGTCATCCTCGGCCTGGGCGCGGGCGCCGTCGGCGCCACCGTACTGCTGCTCGTCGTGGAACACTTCGCCGTCGAACCCGTCATGCCGCTGCGGCTCTTCCGCGACAGCATCTTCAACGTCACCTCCCTGGTCGGGGTGGTGACCGGGGCGGCGATGTTCGCCGCGGCCAGCTACCTGCCGACCTTCCTGCAGATGGTCGACGGCGCCAGCGCCACCGAGTCCGGACTGCTGATGCTGCCGCTGATGATCGGCACCGTCGTCGCCTCCATCGTCGCCGGCCTGCTCATCACCCGCACCGGCCGCTACCGCCCCTACCCGGTGCTCGGCTGCGCCCTCGGCGCCGTCGGCATGTGGCTGCTCTCCCGCCTGGACGAGGACACCGGGCAGCTTTCGTACAGCATCTGGATGGCCGTCCTCGGCGTCGGCCTCGGCCTCGTCCTGCCGGTGCTCATCCTCGCCGTGCAGAACGCCGTACGCCCCACCGACCTGGGCATCGCCACCAGCGCGCACAACTACTTCCGGCAGATCGGCGGTTCGGTCGGCGCGGCCGTCTTCGGCACCGTCTTCTTCGACCGGCTCGCCCGAGAACTGGCCGGCACCCTTCCCTCGCCGCCCGCCGGCGAAACGCTGCTGGACCCGGAGTCGATCACCCCGGAGGCCGTCCACGCGCTCGACGCCGAGTTGCGCGACGGCTACATCCGCGCCTACGCCGAGGCCATGCCGGGCATCTTCCTCTACCTGGTGCCCGTGCTCCTTCTCGGTCTTCTGTTCGCCTTCCTGCTGAAGGAGAGACCACTGGTGTCCCAGAACCTCCCGGGGCCGGGCCCCGTCGCGGACGAGTATCCGACGGTCGACTCCGCGGTGCCCGCGGCCCGCGCCGGCACACTCACGGGCGCCGGCGCCGGCGTGCCCGTGTGCGGCAGCGTGCAGCACCAGGACGGCACCACCGTGCCGCGCGCGGCGCTCACGCTCATCGACGGCGCGGGCCGCCAGGTGGGGCGCGACGCCAGCCGCGAGGACGGGCGGTACGTGCTGCCCACGCCGGGCTCCGGCTCGTACGTCCTGGTGGCCGCGGCCGGCGGGCACCAGCCGCAGGCCGTCACCGTCACCGTCGGGGACCGGCCGGTCGAGCTGGACCTCGTGCTCGGCGGCGCCGGCCGCATCTGCGGCACCGTCGCGGCGGCCGACGGGACGCCGCTGGGGAACGTCGTCGTGACGCTCACCGACGCGCGCGGGGAGGTCGTCGCCTCCGCGCGCAGCGGCCACGACGGCGCGTACGCCATCGGCGAGCTGGTCTCCGGCGAGTACACCCTCGCGGCCACCGCCCCCGGCTTCCGGCCCGCCGCGCTGCCGGTCTCCGTGCAGGCGGCGCGCGAGACCCGGCAGGACGTCGAGCTGGCCGGCGGGGCGATGCTGCGCGGCACGGTACGGGCGTACGGCGGCCGGCCGGTGGAGGACGCCAGGGTCACGCTGCTGGACGCGGCCGGCAACGTCGTCGACACCGGCACCACGGGCCCGGACGGCGCGTTCCGCTTCGTCGACCTGTCCGCCGGCGAGTACACCGTCATCGCCGCCGGGTACCCGCCGGTGGCCACGGTGCTGCGCGTCGAGGGCGGCGGGCGCACGGAGCGGGACCTCCAGCTGGGGCACGGCGACTAGACCCCGCCCGGTCGGCGCGGGACCGGCCGGCGGGTGCTCGCCGCGGGCGCGGCGCCGTCGCTCGCAACCGCGCGTACACCGGACGGCTGAGGGCCCGAACCGACCTCGAAGTGGCTGGTCGCAGGGTGTTCCAGGGCAGTTGACGTGGTCTGGACCTCTGTACGTATCCACAGGGGTTTCACCGCTTCGTCCGACCGCGTACCGTGGCTCGTCATGAAGGTCTTGATCAGCGCCGACATGGAGGGGGCCACCGGCGTCACATGGCCCGCCGACGTGCTTCCCGGCGGCCCGCAGTGGGAGCGCTGCCGGCCCATGTTCACGTCCGACGTCAACGCCGCCATCGAGGGCTTCTTCGCCGGCGGCGCCGACGAGGTGCTGGTCAACGAGGCGCACTGGACGATGCGCAATCTGCTGCTGGAGCGGCTCGACGACCGCGCCCAGCTGCTCACCGGGCGGCACAAGTCGCTGTCCATGGTCGAGGGCGTGCAGCGCGGCGACGTCGACGGCATCGCCTTCGTGGGGTACCACACGGGTGCGGGCACCGAAGGGGTCCTCGCGCACACCTACCTGGCGAACTCGATCACCGGCGTCTGGCTCAACGGTGCGCGGGCCAGCGAGGGCCTGCTCAACGCGCACGTCGTCGCCGAGTTCGGGGTCCCCGTCGTGCTCGTCACCGGCGACGACAAGACCGTCGAGGACGCCAAGGGGTACGCGCCCACGGCCCCCGGCGTCGCCGTCAAGGACTACGTCTCGCGGTACGCCGCGGTGTGCCGCACCCCGGCCCGTACCGCGGCCGACATCCGGGCGGCGGCCACCGAGGCCGCCGCGCTCGCGGTGCGGACGGAGCCGGTGCGCGGCGGGCCGTTCACGGTGGAGCTGGAGTTCGACGCGGAGCACCTGGCGGGCGCGGCCACGGTCGTGCCGGGCGTGGCGCCGACCGGCGAGCGGCGCGTGGCGTATACGACGGAGACCATGTACGACGGCATCCGCTGCTTCAAGGCGGTCACCACGCTCGTCTCGGCCGCCGTGGAGGAGCAGTATGGCTGACCCGACCGCACCCGGCCCGACCCCGCACGCCCCGGCCCCGCACGCCCCGTCCGCGCCCGCCCCGGGCCCCGACGACGCGGCGCTGGACGAGGTGGTGCGCTTCACCTCCGACCTGATCCGCGTCGACACCACGAACCACGGCGGCGGCGACGGCGTCGAGCGCCAGGCCGCGGAGTACGTCGCGGAGCGCCTCGCCGACGCCGGCATCGAGCCCACCCTGTTGGAGAAGGCCCCCGACCGGACGAACGTGGTGGCCCGCATCGAGGGCACCGACCGCGGCGCCGACGCCCTCCTCGTCCACGGCCACCTCGACGTGGTGCCCGCCGAGCCCGCCGACTGGACCGTGCACCCGTTCTCCGGCGAGGTGCGCGACGGCGTGGTCTGGGGCCGCGGCGCCATCGACATGAAGAACATGGACGCGATGGTCCTCGCGGTCGTACGGGCCTGGGCGCGCGCCGGCGTCCGCCCCCGCCGCGACATCGTCCTCGCCTTCACCGCCGACGAGGAGGCCAGCGCCGAGTACGGCTCCGGCTACCTCGCCGAGGAGCACGGCCCGCTCTTCGACGGCTGCACCGAGGGCATCAGCGAGTCCGGGGCCTTCACCTTCCACGCCGGCGACGGCCTCCGCCTGTACCCGGTCGCGGCCGGCGAGCGCGGCACGGCCTGGCTGCGGCTGACCGCCCGTGGCCGCGCCGGCCACGGCTCGAAGGTCAACGCCGACAACGCCGTCTCCCGCCTGGCCGCCGCCGTCGGCCGGATCGGCGAGCACCGGTGGCCCGTCCGGCTCACCCCGACGGTCCGCGCGGCGCTGATCGGGACCGCCGCGGTGTACGGGGTCGAGGTCACCCCTGAGGAACTCGACGAACCCGGCTTCGACGTGGACGCGCTGCTCGCCAAGCTCGGCCCCGCCGCCGCCCTCATCGCCCCCACCGTGCGCAACAGCACCAACCCCACCGTCCTGGCCGCCGGCTACAAGGTGAACGTCATCCCGGGCAGCGCCACCGCCCAGGTCGACGGCCGGATGGTGGCCGGCGGCGAGGAGGAGTTCGCCCGCACGCTCGACGAGCTGACCGGACCGCACGTCGACTGGGAGTTCAGCCACCGCGAGGTGCCGCTGACCGCCCCCGTCGACGCGCCCCTCTACGCCGCCATGCGCTCCTCCCTGCAGCGCTTCGACCCCGACGCGCACGTCGTGCCGTACTGCATGTCCGGCGGCACCGACGCCAAGCAGTTCTCCCGCCTCGGCGTCGTCGGCTACGGCTTCTCGCCGCTGAAGCTCCCCGCCGGCTTCGACTACCAGGCGCTGTTCCACGGCGTGGACGAGCGTGTGCCGGTGGAGGCGCTGCACTTCGGCGTGCGCGTGCTGGACGACTTCCTCAGATCGGCCTGACGGCACACCGCCCCCGAAACCGCGCGGGAAGCAAGCAACGACCAGCGAGCGCGCCGGTGAGCGCACCGGCGCCGCGACCACCAGCGGAAAGAGACGACGCCGCCCGTGACCACCGCACCGTACGGCACCTGGACCTCCCCCCTCACCGCCGCCCTCGCCGCGACCCACGACGGCCGCCCGGAGTATCTGGACACCGTCGGCGACGAGGTGTGGTGGACCGCCCCGCGACCGCGGGAGGGGGGCCGCCGGGCGCTGGTGCGGCTGCGCCCGGACGGCACCGAGGAGTCGGTGCTGCCGCCGCCGTGGAACGTGCGCAACAGGGTCATCGAGTACGGCGGCCGGCCCTGGGCGGGCGGGCCGCGCGCCACCGGCGGCCCGCTGATCGTCTTCACCCACTTCGCCGACCAGCGGCTGTACGCGTACGAGCCCGACCGGGGCGCCGCGCCGCGCCCGCTCACGCCCGTCTCCACGCCCGGCGGCGGGCTGCGCTGGTGCGACCCCGTCGTGCTGCCCGAGCGCGGCGAAGTGTGGTGCGTGCTGGAGGAGTTCACCGGCCCGGCCCCCACCGACGTACGCCGCGCGCTCGCCGCCGTGCCGCTCGACGGCTCGGCGTCCGCCGACCGCGCCGCCGTCCGCGAGCTGACCGACGACCGGCACCGCTTCGTCACCGGCCCGCGCCTCTCCCCGGACGGCCGGCAGGCCGCCTGGATCGCCTGGGACCACCCGCAGATGCCCTGGGACGGCACGGAGTTGCGCGTCGGCGACGTCACCGGCGACGGCCGGCTGGCCGGGGTCACGACGGTGCTCGGCGCCCAGACCGGCCCCGAGGCGGAGTCCGTGGCGCAGGCCGAGTGGCTGCCGGACGGCACGCTCGTGGCCGCCACCGACCGCAGCGGCTGGTGGAACCTGCACCGGGTCGACCCCGCCACCGCCGTGACGAGCCCGCTCTGCCCGCTGCCCGAGGAGTTCGCCGACGCCCTGTGGAAGGTCGGGCTGCGCTGGTTCGCCGTCCTCGGCAGCGGCCTCGTCGCCACCCTGCACGGCACCGGCGGCACCCGCCTCGGGGTCCTCGACCCCGCCACCGGCGACCTGGCCGACGTGCCGGGCCCCTGGTCGAACTGGGCCGCGGCCCTCGCGGTCGCCGGCGACCGGGTCTTCGGCCTGGCCGCGAGCCCCGCCACCGGGTACGAGGTCGTCGAGCTGGACACCGCCACCGGCTACGCCCGGGTCGCCGGCAACGCCCATTCGGACGCCGTCGACCCGGCCCTCCTGCCGCGGCCCGTCTCCCGCACCTTCGCCGGACCCGAAGGACGCGAGGTGCACGCCCACGTCTACCCGCCGCGGCACCCGGAGTTCACCGGTCCCGAGGGCGAGCTCCCGCCGTACGTGATCTGGGCGCACGGCGGCCCCACCGGGCACGTACCGCTCGTACTCGACCTGGAGATCGCCTACTTCACCTCCCGCGGCATCGGCGTCGCCGAGGTCAACTACGGCGGCTCCACCGGCTACGGCCGCGCCTACCGCGAGCGGCTGCGTGAGCAGTGGGGCGTCGTCGACGTCGAGGACTGTGCCGCCGTCGCCCGCGCGCTCGCCGGCGAAGGTACCGCCGACCCCGCCCGGCTGGCGATCCGCGGCGGCAGCGCGGGCGGCTGGACGACCGCCGCGTCCCTCACCTCGCCGCTCGCCGAGGGGCTGTACGCGTGCGGCACGATCACCTATCCCATCCTCGACCTGGCCGGCTGGGCCACGGACGAGACCCACGACTTCGAGTCGCGCTACCTGGAGTCGCTGGTCGGCCCGTTCGCCGAGGTGCCCGGGCGGTACCGCGAACGCTCCCCGGTCCACCGCGCCGACCGGATCACCGCGCCGTTCCTGCTGCTGCAGGGGCTCGACGACGTGATCTGCCCGCCGGTGCAGTGCGAACGGTTCCTGGACGCGGTCGCCGGCCGGGGCGTGCCGCACGCGTACCTCACCTTCGAGGGCGAGGGCCACGGCTTCCGGCGGGCCGACACGATGATCCGGGCGCTGGAGGCCGAGCTGTCGCTGTACGCGCAGACGTTCGGCTTCGCGGCGCCGGACGTGCCCGCCGTCGACCTGGGCGCGCCCGTACTCCCCGCCGGTACCGCCGTCCCCGCCGCCGCTGCTGCCGTCCCCGCTTCCTCCGCCCCGGCTGCCGGGTCCGCCGTCGCGCTCGTCCGCCCCCGCCGCCTGCGCCCCGGCGACCGGGTCGCGGTGGTCGCACCCAGCAGCGGGTTCCCGCGCAAGGAGCTGGACGCCGGCGTCGAGGTGCTGCGCGGCTGGGGCCTCGACGTCGTCGTCCACCCCACCGCCTACGGCGAACACGACCGGCTGTCCTACCTCGCCGCCGACGACGCCGCCCGCGCCCGCGACTTCGAGCGCGCGTGGTGCGACCCGGAGGTCGCCGCCGTCTTCTCCGGCCGGGGCGGCTACGGTGCCCACCGCATGCTCGACCACGTCGACTGGACCGCCCTGCGCACCGCCGGACCGAAGGTCTACGTCGGCTTCAGCGACGCCACCGCCCTGCACGAGGCCGTCGCCACCCACCTCGGCGTGGTCACCCTGCACGCCCCGATGCCCGCCTGGGTCCCGTTCGCCGCGGACGACGCCACCCGCGAGCACCTGCGCCGCACCCTCTTCGAGCCGGCCTCCGTGCAGCGCCTGACCAGCCCTGGCGCCCGCGCCCTCGTCCCCGGCCGCGCCCGCGGCGTGACCCTCGGCGGCTGCGTCAGCCTGCTGGCCGCCGGCCTCGGCACCCCCGGCGCCCGCACCGGCGCCGCCGGCGGCATCCTGCTCATCGAGGACACCGAGGAGGAGGACTACCGCCTGGACCGCATCCTCACCCAGCTCCGCCGCACCGGCTGGCTGACCGGCGTCGCCGGCGTCGTCTGCGGCACCTGGGCGGACTGCGGCCCGTACGACGACGTCCGCGCCGTGCTCGCCGACCGGCTCGGCGATCTCGGCGTGCCGGTGCTGGAGGGCCTGGACTTCGGCCACGGCGTCCCCGCCCTCACCGTGCCGCTCGGCGTCCCCGCCGTCCTCGACGCGGACGCCGGCACCCTCACCTTCGACACCCCGGGGCTCGCATGAGACGACCCGCCCGCGGCGCCGCGCGAGCCGCGCCGCGGCCGCCCGGCCGGTCGCGGATGCCGATCGACGAACCCGCGCCCGGCTCCCGTACGGACCCGCGCGAACTGCTGGACACGTACCTCGACCACTACCGGGCCGAGGTGCTGCGCAAGCTGGACGGCCTCGCCGAGGAGGAGCTGCGCTCCAGCCGGGTGGCCTCCGGCTGGACGCCGCTGGAGCTGCTGGTCCACCTGACGTGGGTGGAGCGGCGCTGGTTCGCGTGGGGCTTCGCCGCCCGGCCGCTGCCGGACCCGTGGGGCGACCGCGACCCGGACGACCGCTGGACGGTCCCGGCCGACGTCACCACCGAGGAGCTGAAGGAGGCGTTCCGCGCGGCGTGCGCCGGCTCCCGGGAGATCGTCGCCGGCGTCCCGCTGGACCGCACGGCCGCCGTGGGCGGGCGCTTCGCGACCGCCGCCGAGGCGCCGTCGCTGGCGCTGATCCTCTTCCACGTGCTTCAGGAGTACGCGCGCCACGCCGGCCATCTCGACATCGTCCGGGAGTTGGCCGACGGCGTCACCGGCGAGTGACGTCCGTCTGAGCGTCCCCGCCGCCGGGCACCGCCTCGGTCGCGCGCCCATGCCGGGCCCACGGCTCGTGGCCGGCGCCGAGCAGGGCCGCGCGGAGTGCCCGTACGGGGGCGGTGGCGGCGTCCTGCGAACGGTGGGCCAGAGCGAGGGTCAGCTCCCAGCGCGGCAGGTCGGCGACGGGCAGTTCGACGAGTGCGCCGGCGGAAAGGTCCGGGCCGACCGTCGAGCGGGTCAGCACCCCGACGTGGCTCCCGCGGCGGGCCAGGCTCGCCACCGTCTCGGCGGGCGAGACGGGGTACAGCCGGGTGGACGGCACGGGCGCCGCGCGCAGCAGGTCGAGGAAGCGCGCCGCGCCGTCGCCCCACGTCGTACAGGCCACCGGGTGCGCCGCGAGGTCCCGGATCCGCAGCGGGCCGCCGCCGTCCAGCGCGTGCCCCGGGCGGGCGACGCAGACCACCGGGTCGGTCAGGAACGGCTCCACGGTCAGCGTGTGCGGGTACGGGCCGGGCACCACGAACCCGACGTCGACGGTGTGGTCGTCCAGGCCGCGCACCACCTCCTCGCTGTGCGCGTCGGTGCACGCGACCTCCACGTCCAGCGGCGCGAGCGCGTCGAGCACCCGTGGCACCACGCTCGGCGCGAACGTGGCATGCAGGGCGACCCGCACCCGCGGCCGGCCGCGCTCGGCCCGTACCACCGCGACCGCCTCCTCGGCGAGCGCGAGGCAGCGTTCGGCGTACGGCAGCAGCCGCTCGCCGGCCGCGGTGAGCCGCACGCCCCGGCCGCCGCGCACGAACAGCAAACGGCCGAGATCGCGTTCGAGCCGGGCCATCCGCTCGCTGACGGCCGGCTGGCTCAGCCGCAGCCCCGCCGCGCCCCGGCCGAAGCTGCCGGCCGCGGCCACCGACCGGAACACCCGCAGATCCTCCAACGACACAGCCATAGGAAAACCCTATGTCCGGCCATCGGAAAGTCGCCCCTTCCCTGCCGCCGGGCCCGCTTGTGAAGATCGGCCCATGAACGGGTACGCACCGATGCACGACGACGACCTCACCGCGGCGGCGCTCGCCGCCGAACACCGGCGCCTCGGCGCCGCCGCGACGCGGCTGGTCGCCGACTACGCCGCCGCGCTCGACGGCCTCCCCGTCTGCTCCGGCGCCACCGCGGCCGAGCTGCGCGAGCGCTTCGCCGGGCCGCTGCCCGACCGGGGGGCGGACCCGGTGGAGCTGCTCGACGCGCTCGCCCGCGACGTCGTCGCCGACGCCACGCACATCTCCAGCCCGCGCTACTTCGGGTTGTTCAACCCGGCGCCGCTGCCGGTGGCCGTCTGGACCGACGCGCTGTGCTCCGCGCTCAACCAGAACGCCGCGGCCTGGCGGCAGTCGCCGACCGCGACCGCGCTGGAGGAGCGCGTGCTGCGCTGGCTGTGTGACCTGCTCGGCTACGGCGACGGCGCGTTCGGCACGCTCACCAGCGGTGGGTCGGAGGCGAACCTCATCGGGCTGAAGTGCGCCCGGGACGCGGCGGCCGGGTCCGCCGCCACCGCAGGGCTCGGCGGGGCGCAGTTGCGCGTGTACGCCTCGGAACAGGCCCACTTCTCGCTGGTCAAGGGCGTGGACATGCTCGGGATCGGCCGGGCGAACCTGCGCCGTGTCGACACCGACGCGCGTTTCCGCGTCCGCGTCGGCGAGCTGCGCGCCGCCGTCGAGCGGGACCTCGCCGCGGGGCTGCGGCCGGCCTGCGTCGTCGGCGTCGCGGGCACCACGTCCACCGGGGCCGTCGACCCGCTGGCCGAACTCGCCGAGGTGGCCGCGGAGTACGGGCTGTGGTTCCACGTCGACGCGGCGTACGGCGGGGCGCTGGCGTTCTCCCCGGAGCACCGCGGGCTGCTGCGGGGCGTGGCGCGGGCGGACTCGGCGACGCTGGACCCGCACAAGTGGATGTTCGTGCCGTTCTCCTGCGGCGCGCTGCTGGCCCGCGGCGGTGCGCGGGTGCTGCGGGACGCGTTCGACACCGACCCGGCGTACCTGGACGACCGGCGGGGCGCGGAACGGCCGCCGGCGGACGGCGCCCCGGACGACGGCCCGCCCGACTTCTTCCGGCTCGGGCAGCTCGGCACCCGGCGCGCCAACGCGCTCAAGCTGTGGGCCGCGCTCGCCGGCCTCGGCCGCGACGGCTACCGGCGCATCGTCGAACGGCAGGTGGACCTCACCCGGCACCTCGCCGCGGAGCTGGCCGCCGCCGACGGCTTCGAGCCGGTCGGCGACGTGCAGACCGCGGTGTGCTGCGTGCGCTACCTGCCCGCGGCGGTACGCCGGGCGCCGGCGGGGACGCGGGACGCGGTGCAGCGTGCGCTCCAGCAGCGCGTCGAGCGCGGCGGGCGGGCGTGGGTGGCTACCACGGTGCTGGACGGGCGGCGGGCGCTGCGGATCAACGTCAACGGGTTCCTCACCCGCCGGGAACACGTGGACGAACTCGTCGCGCTGCTGCGGGCGGAGGGGCCGCGGGCGGCGGCCGAGGTCGGTGCCGATGTCAGTGCCGATGGCAGTGGCGATGTCAGTGGCGGGCCGTAACGTCGGGGCATGAGCAGCACGCCACCGCCGGGCCGCGAGGTCCCCGCCTGCCACGAGTGGACGCCGCCCGACGAGCCGGGCGGCGCGGCCCGCTCACCCGCCGCCGCGTCCCCCGTGCCCGCCGCCGGGCAGGGCGGGGCGCTCGCGGCGATACGGCGGTGGCAGGCCGGCCGGTGCGCGGTCTGCGGGCTGCGTCCGGTCCGGCTCGTCATCGACCACCACCACGTCTCCGGGCTGGTCCGCGGGCTGCTCTGCGAGTCGTGCAACGTCGCCGAGGGCCGCCGCACCTCGTACTACGCCGAGCCCTACGCCTCGTACCGCCGCCGCCCGCCCGCGGTGATCGTCGGTCTCACCGAGCGCTACCCCCACTGGCGCCCCAACGCCTACCACTACGTCCTCGGCGACCCTCCCGACGACCCCGCGCTGGCCGCCCGCGTCCTGGACCACCTCATACGCCACCCGCCCCGGCGCCCCGCCGGCCGCCCGGTCGAGATCCCCGGGCTGCCCGGCCACTACCTGGTGGGCGACGAGATGCGCCGTCTCGCCGAGCGGCTGGCGGCGGAGGCATAGTGGAGACATGACTGTCCTCTTCAGACGCACGGTTCCGGTCCTCCGCATCTTCGACATCGCGAAGGCCCGCGAGTTCTACGTCGACTACCTGGGCTTCACGGTCGACTGGGAGCACAGGTTCTCCGACGGCCTCCCGCTCTACATGCAGGTCTCCCGCGGCGGCCTCACCCTCCACCTCAGCGAGCACCACGGCGACGCCAGCCCCGGCGGCACCGTCTACGTCGAGGTCGACGGCGTGGGCGAACTGCACGCGGAGCTCAAGGCCAAGGACTACGCGTACCTGAAGCCGGGGCTTGAGGAGGACGCCGGGATCGGCACGGTCCTGGAGCTGACCGACCCCTTCGGCAACCGGCTGCGGCTCGTCCAGCCGAACCCCTGACCCGGGGCCGGGGCGTACACTCACCCGGTGCCCGAGAACGACTTCATCGCGGCCGGCGCCCGCACCGCGATCCGACTCCCGCGCCCCGCCGACGAGGAGGAGTTCCTCGCCCGCGCCCGCGACAGCGCCGCGCTCCACCGCCCGTGGCTCGCCCCGCCCGCCACCCCCGCGGACTACCGCGCCTATCTGGAGCGGCTCACCGAACCGCAGACCGAGGGATTCCTCGTCTGCGAGCGGGAGTCCGGCGCGATCGCCGGCTTCGTCAACATCAACGCCATCGTCCGCCGCGCCTTCCTCTCCGGAGCCCTCGGCTACGCCGCCTTCGTCCCCTACGCCGGCCGCGGCCACATGTCCGAGGGGATCGACCTCGTCGTCCGCCACGCCTTCACCGATCTCGGCCTGCACCGCCTGGAGATCAACGTCCAGCCGGGCAACGCCGCCTCCATCGCGCTGGCCAAGCGCGCCGGCTTCCGCCTGGAGGGCTTCTCGCCCGACTACCTGTTCATCGGCGGCGCCTGGCGCGACCACGAACGCTGGGCCCTGACCGCCGAGATGGTCGACGGCCTGGGCGGCCGACGTTAGGGCCTGTCGTCAGCGGCGGCGGTCGACGTACTCGAAGATGCTGCCGTCGGGGTGGCGGGCCACCAGGTTGCGCCCGATCGGGGTCTCCGAGGGGCCCGCGACGATCTCGGCGCCGACCGACCGCAGCGTCGCGTACGCCTCGGTCACGTCCTTGACCGCCAGCGTCGCGGTGATCTTGCGCAGCACGTCGAGGGTCTGCGGCGGGCCGGACATCAACAGGAAGCAGCCGACCGCGGCGACGGAGACGCCCGCGTGCGAGAAGCGCTGCGCCTGTTCGCCGGTCAGCCTCTCGTACGCGGCGACGGCGGACTCCAGATCGTCCACGCAGATGCGCAGTGAGGTGCCGAGGATCTCCATGGGGAGAGTCTAGGGGCGGCGAAGGCGCGCGGGACGCCGGGCCGTTGGAGCAGATAAGGGCCGGGGCCGCCGACGGTCCGGCTGCCGCGCGCGGGCGCCGCGGCCTCACGGCACCCGGCAGAGCACCTCGCCGTGCAGCACGGCGAACCACGCGCCCGGTGCCCCGCCCCACTCCCGCCAGCCGGCCGCGATCCGCTCCAGCGCCGCCGCGTCCGCGTGCCCGCCGTCCACCGCGAGGCGGGCGTACGACGACGCCGTCGTACGGTCCGCCCACGACTCGCTCCACCACGCGCGCTCCTCCGCCGACGCGAAGCACCACGCGCTCGCCGAGGCCGTGACGTCCGCGAACCCCGCCTCGCCGGCCCACGCCCGCAGCCGCCGTCCCGCGTCCGGCTCGCCGCCCGAGGCGCGGGCCACCCGGCGGTAGGTGTCCAGCCAGCCGTCGAGGGCGGGCACGTCGGGGTACCAGGTCATCGCGGCGTAGTCCGCGTCCCGCGCGGCGACGAGCCCGCCGGGCCGGCACACCCGGCGCATCTCCGCCAGCGCCCGCACCGGGTGCGCGAGGTGCTGGAGGACCTGGTGGGCGTGGACCACGTCGAACGAGTCGTCCGGGAAGTCCAGCGCCTCCGCGTCGGCGACGGCGAACTCCACGTTCGCCACGCCCCGCGCCGCCGCCACCGCGCGCGCCTGCGAAAGGATCCCCGGCTGCGCGTCCACCGCCGTCACCCGGCCCCGCGGCACGAGGTCGGCGAGATCGGCGGTGATCGTGCCGGGGCCGCAGCCGAGGTCGAGGACGTGCATCTCCGGGCGCAGTTCGCCGGTCAGGTACGCCGCCGAGTTGGCGGCCGTGCGCCAGCGGTGCGAGCGCAGCACCGAGTCGTGGTGTCCGTGCGTGTATACGGCCATGGGCGGCAGCGTAGCTCCGGTCTCGTATGACGAGAAGTATCGTCTCGGAATGCGGTCACCGAAGGCACGGCCCCTGTCTGTGCGCGCGTCGCCCGGGTAGTCGCCCGGGTAGCAGCCGGGTCGGGATTGCCTGATCCTGGAGACGGAGACAGCCGGCGAAGGAGAGCCGCAGATGGGCGATAGCGACCGGCGCCGGGGCGGCATCGCCCCCGCGCAGCTGAGCGACCAGCAGCTGATCAAGGAGCTGGAGACCATCCACCGCACCCGCCACGACACCCTGCTGCACGGCTCGGCGGCGGCGCTGGCCGCGCACAACACCCGCATGGCACAGCTGGAGGGCGAGTACCTGAGCCGGCACCCCGAGCGCTCCGTCGCGCTCGGCCGCACCCGCGAGGGCGCGCGCGAGCGCGGCTAGCGGACGGTGCCACGGGCACACCCCGAGGGCCCGCCGGGCCAGCGGTCGTGAGCGGGGCGTCGTCGGCGTATCGTGGAAAACGCCCCGTTCCGCCCCTGTTTGCAGCGTCCGGCGGCGGGAAGGCGGAACGTACGTGCTTCGGTCCAGAGGCACGCCGCGGGAGTGGTCGGCTTCTCAGCCGCCGGCGCTTCGGCCGCGTGTGGCCCGGAGCGTTGCCGTTCCCGGCCGCGCGCTGTCTCCCGTGAGAACTGAACGTCCGTAATTCGCCCGAGGGAGGCCACCGTGGCGCATGTCCGGGCAAGGGACAGGAACAGGAACAGGCACCCGCACGACGACGCCCCCGACACCTCCGCGCAGTTCCGCCGGCTCGCCGGAATGCCGGACGGGCCCGACAGCAAGGCGCTGAGGCAAGAGGTCGTACGCGCCTGGATGCCGATGGCGGAGCGGCTCGCCCGTCAGTTCAGAAACCGCGGCGAGGCGCTGGAGGACCTCGAACAGGTCGCGCACCTCGGCCTGGTGAAGGCCGTCGCGCGCTACGACCCGGCGCGCGGCAACGCCTTCGAGAGCTTTGCCGTGCCGACGATCGTCGGCGAGCTGAAGCGGCACTTCCGCGACCACATGTGGGGCGTGCACGTGCCCCGCCGGGTCCAGGAGCTGCGCAACCGCGTCCGCAGCGCGAGCATGTCGCTGGCCGCCACGGCCGACGACCGGTTCCCGCCGACCGCGGACATCGCCGAGGTCGCCGGGCTGACCGAGGACGAGGTACGCACCGGGCTGGAGGCCCTGGAGAGCTATGCCACCCTGTCCCTCGACGCCGCCCTCACCGGCGCCGGGGACGGCTACGCGCTCATCGACACCGTCGGCGGCACGGAGCCCGGCTTCGAACAGGCCGTGGACCGCGAGGCCGTGCGACCCCACCTGCGCCGGCTGCCCGACCGCGAACGCGAGATCCTCTATCTGCGGTTCTTCTGCGACATGACGCAGAGCAGCATCGCCGACCGCCTGGGAATCTCGCAGATGCACGTCTCCCGGCTGATCAGCCGCACCTGCGAGCGGGTCTGTGAGCGCGTCGAGTCGGATCGGGCCGCCGCTGCGACGCGGTAGGCGGCACGGTCCCGCACGCCGCACGCGCCGCCCGCCGCTGCCGTCCCCCTTCCCGTCCCCCTTCACCTGACCAGGTGCACCGCACCGCCCCGGCGGCCTCCTGATCTGGGACAGTGGGAGGGTTCGCACTCTTGTGAACGTCCGACGGGCGAGTCACGGAGGGAGGTGGCGCATGACGCAGGCCGTCCCCGACGCCGGTCTGCCACCCCCCGCCGAACTCGTCGACGGCTTCGCCGGCGCCGCCACCGCCGCCCCGGGACCGCCCGGCGGCGGGCCGGAGTTGCGCGCCGCCGCCGCGGGCTACTGGCACCGCCGGGGCCTGGCCACCGACCCCGGGCAGACCGCCGCCGCACCCGGCGGCCCCGCGCTGCTGCTGGCCCTGGTCGCCGCGGCCGGCGGCGAGGTGCTGCTGCCCCGGCCCTCGGCGTCCTGGTACGAGGCGCAGCCGGTGATCCTCGGCCGCGCCGTGCACCGCGTGCCCACCACCGCGGAGTCCGGCGGCGCTCCCGACCCGATCGCCCTGCTGGAGACCGTGCGCCGGGTACGGGCCGAGGGCGGCGACCCGCGGCTGCTGGTCCTGTCCGTCGCCGACGACCCCACCGGCACGGTGCCGCCGCCGGAGGTGGTGCACGAGGCGTGCGAGGCGGCGGCGGGGGAGGGGGTGCTCGTCGTCAGCGACGAGACGTACCGCGACGCGATCCACGACCCGCACGCCACCGTGCTCGTCAGCCCCGCCGAGATGCTCCCCGACGACGTCGTCGTCCTCGCCGACCTCGGCGGCACGCTCACCCCGCCCGGCTGGCCCGCCGCCGTCGCCCGCTTCCCCGCGACCCGCGCGGGCGCCGCACTGCACGACGCCGCGCTGGCCGTGCTCGGCACCGCCGTCCCACCGCTGCCGCCGCCCGTCGAGGCCGCCGCCGCGGCGGCGCTCGCCGAGCCGCCCGCCGTCACCGGCCGGCTGGCCGCGGGCGTCCGGCTGCACGCCGCGCTCACCGAGGCGGTGCGGAACGTGCTGACCGCCGCGGGCGCGCTGGTCCGCCCGCCGCAGGCCGGCTACCACGTGTACGCGGACCTCGAAGCCCTGCGCCCGGCCCTCGCCCGCGGCGGCGTCGTGGACGCCGTGGACCTGGAGACCGCCGTCGTCCGCGCCCTGGGCCCCGCGGCCGGCCGGCCCGGTGCCCGCGCCCGGGCGGTCGGCGGCGGGCACCGCTTCGGCGACGACCTGACCGCGCTGCGGCTGCGGGTGGCGACGGGTCCGCTCCTCGGCGACGCCGGCGGCGCGCACGCCGCCGCCCTGGCCTCCGCCCACGCCCGCCCGCCCGCCGCCGCGACCACCCTGACCCCTGCCGCTCCCGTCTCCGCTGTCGCCCCCGCCACCCCGGAAACCCCGGGAGCGGGGCCGCCGGAAGCGCCGGAACCGCAGGAACCGCCGGAGCCCACGCAGTGGCCGCAGGTGGCGGAGGCGTTGAGATCCCTCGGATCAGCCATCACCGAGCTGACAGGAGCCCGCCGTTGACCGGCCAGTCAGAGCAGACGGGAGCCACCAGCCCCGCTGCACCGACCGAGCGCTCCGCCGCCGACCCGCGCCCCCTCGGCGAGATCCGCCGCTGGCCGCGGTCCTTCACCGACCGGCTCACCGCCCCCCTCCCCGGCATCGGCATGCTCGCCCGGCTGGCCCGCACCGGCCAGTTCCGCCCCGACCCCGCAGCCCTCGAAGAGATCCCCGAGCTGCCCTTCGAACCCGGCCCGCCCCCCGCCGCCGGCCCTCACACCGTCGCCGTGACCTGGGCCGGGCACGCCAGTTGGGTGCTGCGCATCGGCGGCCTGACCGTGCTCACCGACCCGCTGTGGTCCCGGCGGATCCTCGGCACCCCCGCCCGCGTGACCCCCGTCGGCGTGCGCTGGGAGGACCTGCCGCCCGTCGATGCCGTCGTCGTCTCCCACAACCACTACGACCACCTCGACCGCCCCACCCTGAAGCGGCTGCCGCGCACCACCCCGCTGTTCGTCCCCGCCGGGCTCGGCCGCTGGTGCCGCCGCCGCGGCTTCACCCGCGTCACCGAGCTGGACTGGTGGGAGGCCGCGGAGCTGCCCGCGCCCGGCGGTCCCGTGCGCTTCGACTTCGTACCGGCGCACCACTGGAGCAAGCGCACGCTGACCGACACCTGCCGTTCGCTCTGGGGCGGCTGGGTCCTCACCGACGGCGCCGGCCGCCGGGTCTACTTCGCGGGCGACACCGGCTACGGCCACTTCTTCGAGGAGATCGGCCGCCGCCACCCCGGCATCGCCCTCGCGCTGCTGCCCATCGGCGCGTACGCGCCACGCTGGATGCTCGGCCCGGTGCACATGGACCCCGAGCAGGCCGTGCGCGCCTGCGCGGACGTCGGCGCGCGGCGGATGGCGCCGATGCACTTCGGCACGTTCCTGCTGTCGGCGGAGCCGCCGCTGGAGCCGCTCACGCGGGTGCGGGCGGCGTGGGAGCGGACGGGCCGGCCGCGGGCCGAGCTGTGGGACCTGCCGGTGGGGGCGTCGCGCGTGCTGTGACGGCGGGCGTTCGGCGCGCGCCTACCGGCCGTCGCCGCGCACCCGGCGCCACACCGGCGGCGCCACGCTGATCACCACCGTCAGCAGCACCGCCGCCGCCACCCCCTGCCACGGCTCGGGGAACAGCGAGCCGCCGAGAATGCCGATCAGCTGGTACGTGGCCGCCCACGCCAGGCAGGCGGGGAAGTTGCCGCGGACGAACGTGCGCAGCGGCATGCGCGCCAGCAGGCACGCCAGCATCACCGGGATCCGCCCGGCGGGCATCAGCCGCGACAGCACCAGCACGGAGATCCGGTGCCGCTCCAGCTTCCGCTGCGCGTTCGCCAGCTGCTCGGGCGCGACGCGCTCGCGCAGCCGGTCGAGCCAGCGCGAGCCGTTGCGCGAGCGCACGCCCCGGCCGCCCAGCCAGTACAGCGCCACGTCGCCGAGGAAGGCGGCGATCGCGGCGGTGGCGAACACCAGCAGCAGTGCGTACGCGGCCTCGTGGTGGAACGCGACGACGGCGGCGGAACTGACGACCGCGCCCGTCGGCACCACGGGCACCAGCGACCCCACGAGCACGAGCAGGAACAGCGACGGGTAGCCCACCGCCTGCTGTGCGGGAGCCACGTCCGGGGCGGCGGCGAGCAGCCCGGGCGCCACGCCCGGCATCCTCAACGGGCCGCCTCCAGCCGCATGCTCTCGCCGTGCCCCAGCCGGTGCACCGCCACCCCGGGCGCGAGCGCCGCGGCCCGGCGCACGAAGTCGTCGCCGGGGGCGTGGAACTCGTGCGGGCGGACGGCGTCCATGCCGATCGGCCAGTACGTGCCGTAGTGCACCGGCACCGCCGCGCGCGGCGCCAGCTCGGCGAGCGCCTCGGCGGCGCGGCCGGGGTCGAGGTGCCCGTGGCCGAGGAACGGGCCCCAGCCGCCGACGGGCAGCATCGCCACGTCGCACGCGCCCACGGCGCGGGCCATGCCGTCGAAGAGGCCGGTGTCGCCGGCGAAGTAGGTGCGGGCCTCGCCCTGGATCACGTAGCCCAGCGCGGGCGCCGTGCGCGTCCCGTACGGCCAGCGGCGGCCGTCGTGCGCGGCGGGCACGGCGCGGATCGTCAGCGCACCGGCGGCGATCTCGTCGCCCGGGCGCACCTCGGTCACCGGCAGCCCGCGCACCGCGGCGAGCCGCCGGAGCCCCGGCACCGCGGCCCGCGCACCGTGCGGCACCACGAGCCGGGTGCCCGGCGCGAGCCGGGCGAGGGACGGCAGGTGGAGGTGGTCGGAGTGCAGGTGGGAGACGACCACGACGTCGGCGATCGCGGCCGACGGCGGGGGCAGCGCGCCGCGGCGGCGGCGCAGGTGCATCAGCCGCGCCACGAACAGCGGGTCGGTCAGGACCCGTACCCCGGAGTCCCGCACCGTCGCGGTGGCGTGTCCCCACCACGTGATCTCGACCGGCAACGCCCGCTCCTTCCGCCGCCGCCACCTGCTCCGGCCCCACCGAGGGTACGGCGTCCCCCGCGCCCGGCGCGGTGCCGCGGGGCCGGGCGCGGGGCCGGGCGGAACTGACTGTCGTCCGGCTGTGGAAGGCTGGTACGACAGGAGCGGAGGTGAGAGAGCGCATGGCAGAGCCGGAGAAGGAGCCCGGGGAGGACGCCGGGCCGGGGGCGGAGCCCGGGTCCGGGAGGGGCGCGGGCCCCGACGCCCGCGGGCTCACGGCCCTGCGCGCCGCCGCCACCCGCAAGGGGCGCCGCGCCGCCGCCCGCGGCCTCGGCCGGATCGTCGTCGTGTGGGCCGTCGGCACCCTGACCATGCTCATCCTCGCCGGTGCCCTGCCCGACTTCCGCCTCCAGTCGCCCGGCGGCGACAGCGCCACCCACATCGCCGTCACCGCCGCCATCGGCGCCGGCGTCTTCGGCGTGCTCTCCGCGCTGGTCTGGCCCGTCCTCGTACGGGCCCTGCTGCTGGTGCCCGCGTTCGTGCTCGGGCTGCTCGTCTTCTTCCTCAACGGCTCCCTGCTGCTGATCGCGCTCAGCCTCATCCCCACCGGCCGCGGCGAGGCCAACCCGGAGACGGCCGTCGTCGTCGCCGCCGTGATGTCCGCGGCGTCCTCCGCCACCAGCACCGCGCTCACCGTCCGCGACGACGGCGCGTACCGCCGCCGGCTCGCCCGGCTCGCGTACCGCCGCGGCGCCCCCGCGGTCTCCCCGGACGCCGACCCCGGCATCGTCTTCCTCCAGCTCGACGGCGTCGGCCACGACGTGCTGCACGCCGCGCTGCAGGAGCGCGAGCGCGCCGGCGGGCGCAGCCTCGGCGGGCAGCGGCTGCTGGCGCACCGGCTGCCGCCGGTGATGGAGACCGTCGCCTCCTGGCACGGCACCAGCCACCGGCTCGTCCCCTGGCGTACCGACTGGTCCAGCCAGACCGGCGCCAGCCAGCTCGGCATCCTGCACGGCTCCAACGAGGACGTGCCCGCGTTCCGCTGGTACGAGAAGGAGACCGGCGAGGTGCTGGTCTGCAGCCACCCGTCCACCGCGCTGGAGCTGGAGCGCCGGGCCGCCGCCCGCGCCGCCGGTGCCGCCCGCGCCGCCGGTGCCGCCGGTGAAGAGGCCGCCGCGGCCGGCGGGCTGCTGGCCACCGGCACGCCCGGGGACACCGCCAGCCGCGGCAACCTGTTCACCGGCGGCGCCACGCAGCTCGCCCTGGTGCTGTCGGTGGCGGTCCGGCGGCAGAAGAAGACCCGCTCCCGCGCCGGGTACTTCGCCTACTTCTCCGACCCCGCCAACGCCTCCCGCACCTTCGCCTCCTTCGTCGCCGAGGCCGGCCGCGAGGTGTTCCAGTCGCTGCGCTCCCGGCTGCGCCGGGAGACCCCGCGCGTCGGCCGCGGCGGGCTGTACCCCTTCATCCGCGCCTTCGCCACCGTCGTCTCCCGGGACGTCGTCGTGGCCGCCGTCATCGGGGACATGCTCGCGGGGCGCACGGCGGTGTACGCCGACCTCGTCGCGTACGACGAAGTGGCCCACTACGCGGGCCCGCGGCACCGCGACACCCAGCAGGTGCTGCGCCGCCTCGACCGTTCCGTCGCGCTCATCGCCAAGGCCGCGGAGCACGCCCCGCGCCCGTACCGGATCGTGCTGCTGTCGGACCACGGGCAGAGTCACGGCCCGACGTTCGCCGCGGCGTACGGGCTCACGCTGCAGGACCTGGTGCGTGCCGGCTGCGGGCTGCCCGTCTCCCGCCGGGTGGGCAAGACCCCCAGCGGCGCCGAGGCGCGCACCGCCGCCCGCGCCGCGCTGCGCCGCCCGGAGCGCCGCGAGGAGGCGTACGACGGCGAGGGCAGGCGCGGTCTGGAGCCGGTCGTCCTCGGCTCCGGCAACCTGGGGCTGGTGTCCTTCCCCGAACTGCCCGGTGTGGCCAGCCGGGAGACGATCGAGCGCCGCCACCCGGCGCTGCTGCCCGCGCTGACGGAGCACCCCGGCGTGGGCTTCGTGCTGGTGCGCTCCGAGGAGCACGGGCCGATGGTCCTCGGCGCGGACGGCGCGGAGCACCACCTGCAGACCGGCAAGGTCGTCGGCGTCGACCCGCTGCTGCCCTTCGGGCCGGGCGCCGCCGAGACGGTGCTGCGCACCGCCGGCTTCCCGCACGCCGCGGACATCATGGTCAACTCCTCGTACGACCCGGAGACCGGCACCGTGCACGCCTTCGAGGACCAGATCGGCTCGCACGGCGGCCTCGGCGGCGAGCAGAACCGGGCGTTCCTGTTCTGGCCCGAGGGCCTGACGCCGCCGACGGCGGCCGGGGAGGTGCTGGCCGGCGCCGAGTCGGTGCACCGGGTGCTGCGCCGCTGGATCGGCGAGTGCGGGGGGCCGGTCGTGCGCCGGGCGGCGGCGCCGGCGGACGAGGTGCGTCCGCGGCCCGTCGCGGAGGATCAGCGGGCGGGCTGAGCGGCGTCGGCACGCGTCGAGCGGAGGTTCCGCGCGCTCCTCTCGTGCGCGTTTCCGCGGGGCCGCATTACCCGGCGGGTAATCGACGCGCCGGGCGGGGGCGGGCACCGTAGGGGCAACGGGGCCCGGACCGGCGCACTCCGGCCCGGGTTCCGGCTCTGACCACCATCGATGTCGTCCGGAGGGTGATCCGCCATGTCCGCAGCCGTCTCCCCGACCGTCGCCACCGCCCCGCAGCTTCCGCTCCGCCGCTGGCTGGGCCTGGACGCCCTCGTCACCGCCGGCAACGGGCTGGCGTACCTGGTGCTCGCCGGCCCGCTCTCCGACCTGCTGGACGTGGACCGCGGGCTGCTGCTCGTGCTCGGCGCGGCGCTCGTCGTCTACGCACTCGACGTCGGCTGGCTCGCCCGCAGGGCCGTCCCGTCGCCGCGGCTGGTGTCGCTGGTGATCGACGTGAACGCCGCCTGGGCCGTGGCGAGCGTCGTCGTCCTGGTCACCGGCGTCCTCGACCCGTCGACCGCCGGGTACGTCTGGATCCCGCTGCAGGCGGCGGTGGTGATGGGCTTCGCGGTCGTCCAGTACGGCGCACTGCGCGCCGTCCGGGCCTCGTCCTGAGGGATCAGCGCACCAGCAGCGCCACGATCTTCCAGTTCGCGGTGTCCGGTGCGCTGACCCGCAGCTCGGTCACCCGGCCCGCGGCCCCGCCGTCGAGGGTGAACTCCTCCCACTGGTACGCGCCCGCCGGTATCTGCGGGCCGGGCGCGAGGACCTCGGTCCCGTCCGCCGTCAGGGCGATCCCGGGCGTGGCGTACTCGTCGTCGCCGCGCAGCACGGAGACCCGGCGCCGGCCCGCGGGCAGCCGCAGCCGGAGCACCGCCGGCGGCTGGTCGCTGACCAGGTCGCGGCGCAGCGCGTCCGGGGCGCCGCGGTCGCGGGACATGGGCGGCGGGGCCCCGGGCGCCCAGCCGTAGCCGGCGGCCTCGTCCCAGGCGGAGTCCGGGGTGAGGGCGGCGTACGAGGGCGTGACCGGGGAGCCGGCCGGGCCGGCGTCGAGCGCGCGGGCGATGTCGTCGCCGTGCGGCACGGCGTACACGAGCACCGGCTCGCCCGCCACGGTTTGCCCCCCGACCTCGGCCCGCGGCGTCAGTTCGTACGTGCGCAGCCGGCCCGCGGGGGCGGCGACCGCGGCGGGCGGGGTGACCTCGATGTCGACCACCGGATCGGTGCCGAGGTCCACGACCCGGCGCACGGTCGTCGAGCCCCAGCCGTCGGGCGCCGCCAGCGACACCGTGACCTCCACGAGGGGGTCGCCGGCGGGGCGCAGCGCGCGGGTCAGCCGTACCCGTACGGTGTTGGCGCGGTCCGCGAGCAGCGGCGGGTCGGCGGTCAGCTCCACCGCCGGGCGCTCCGGGGCCGCTATGTCCTCCTCCAGGGCCGTCAGGAACTCCTGCAGCCGCGCGGTCACCTCCGGCCGCCGCCCCGCCAGGTTCACCGACTCCCGCGGATCCCCGTCGAGGTCGTACAGCTCCGGCAGATAGCGCTGGTCCGAGCCGCGCCGCCGCACGTGCAGCTTCCACCTGCCGTCGCGTACCGCCGCGGCGTGCTCCTGGAGGAAGAACGGCACCGGCGGTCTCTCCCGCAGCCGTCCGCCGCGCAGCAGCGCCCCGACGTCCGTGCCGTCCAGCGCCACGTCCGGCTCCGGCTCGACGCCGGCGAGCGCGCACACCGTGGGCAGCAGGTCGAGGAAGGAGACCACGTCGTGCGACTCCCGGCCGCGCGGCACGGTGCCCGTCCAGCGGGCGACGAACGGCACCCGCACCCCGCCCTCGAAGACCTCGAACTTCCGGCCGCGCAGCCCGGCCGTCGAGCCCTCGAACCAGGGGCCGTTGTCGCCGGCGACGACGATCAGGGTCTCGCGGTCCAGCCCGCGGTCGGCCAGCGCGTCGAAGAACCGGCCGAGGTGGTGGTCGACGGACTCGACCGCGTCGCCGTAGAGGCCGCCGCGGGAGCGGCCGGCGAAGTCCGGTTCGACGGCCAGCGGCAGGTGCGGCACGCACTCCGCGAGGTAGAGGAAGAACGGCCGGTCCCCGGCGCGGTCCACGACGTCGATCGCCTCGTCGGTGAACCGCCGGGTGAGCGCCGCCAGGTCGGCGTCGCTGTGCAGCGTCTCCACCGGTTCCCCGTCCCGCCACAGCTCCGTGGGGTACGTGTCCGCGGTGTACATGGCGTCGACGCCGAAGAAGGAGTCGAAGCCGTGCCGCGCCGGGTGGTGCCCGTCGAGCCGTCCGAGGTGCCACTTGCCGATCGCCGCGGTGACGTAGCCCGCCGCGCGCAGGTACTCGGGGATCGTCCGCTCCCGCGTGCGCAGCCCGTGCGGATCGTCCCGGCTCAGCACCTCCGGCAGCCCGGTGCGCGGCGGCACCCGGCCGGTGAGCAGCGCCGCACGGGACGGGCTGCACACGGGGGAGCCGGCGTAGCCGTGGGTGAACCGGGTGCCCTGGCGGGCGAGCCGGTCCAGGTGGGGGGTGCGGATCAGCGGGTGGCCGTAGCAGCCGAGATCGCCGTGGCCGAGGTCGTCCAGGACGATCAGCACGACGTTCGGGCCGCGGCCCCGGGCGGGTTCGGCGGTCGCCGACTGCAGGTGCGGGCCGCCGGCGGAGACGGGTAAGGCCGTCGCGCCGAGCGTGAGAGCCGATCCGGCGAGGACGTCGCGGCGGCTGACCATGGCGGGCTCCCTTCGGGCGCCGGTGCGCTGGGGAGACCGGCAGGTGCCGCTGATCTTGCGACTTCAGCGACCACTGCGTCAAATAAGGGGGTATTAAAGGTTTATGAAACGCCGTTGGTAGGAATCGCCCGGTGTCCCGCGGGCGGTCAGGAGCCGAGCTGCTGCCGCAGGTACTTCGTCGTCTCCGGGTCCGCGGGCAGCAGCGTCTCCAGGGCCAGCTCCGACACCGTCACGTCCATGGGCGTGTTGAAGGTGGAGACGGTGGAGACGAACGACAGCAGGTGACCGTCGTGTGCGATCCGCAGCGGCAGCGCGAACGGCGCCCGACCGCCGACCGCGCCGACCTCCTCGTCGCCCGCCTCCGGCGCCGGCGGGTACGCGGCCACCTCGTCGTACAGCTCCTTCAGCGCGGGCGAGCGCACCAGCGACAGCTGGCGGTCCATCTGGTGCAGCAGATGCGCCCGCCACTGCGGAAGGTTGCGGATCTTTTTGGCCAGACCTTCGGGGTGCAGTGTCAGCCGCATCGCGTTCAGCGGCGGGCGCAGCAGCTCCGCCGGCACCTCGTCGAGGACCAGCAGGATGCCGCGGTTGGCGGCCACCACGTCGTACGTCCCGTCCATCACCAACGCGGGGAACGGCTCGTGCGCGGCGACGAGCTGCTCGACGCCCTGGCGCAGCTCGGCCATCGCCGGGTCGTCGAGCGGCGTCTCGGGGTAGTGCGGCGCGTAGCCGGCGGCCAGCAGCAGCGCGTTGCGCTCCCGTACGGGCACGTCGAGGTGCTCGGCCAGCTTGAGCACCATCGCCCGGCTCGGCCGCGACCGGCCGGTCTCGACGAAGCTGATGTGGCGCGCGGAGGAGTCCGCGCGCAGCGCCAGCTCCAGCTGACTCAGACCGCGGCGCTCCCGCCAGTCGCGCAGCAGCGCGCCGGCGGTGGCGGCGCCGTCGGAGCCGCCGGTACGGGCCGCGCCGCCCGCGTTGCCCGCGCCGCCCGCGTTGCCCGCGCCGTCCGCGCCGTCCGCGCCGTCCGCGCCGCGCGTGTCGTCCGTGCCGGGTGTGACGGGGAGGCCGGGGGTCGTCATGTCATCGACGGTAACGGAGCGCCGCGCGGTACTGTCGGCCGGGAACCGCCCCGCCGCGAAGGGAGCCCCTCGCATGGCCGTCGAACCGCTTTCCCCCGAGGCCACCGAGGCCCGGCTGACCGGGCTGCCGGGCTGGTCGGTGGCCGAGGGCGAGCTGCTGACGCGTACGTACCGCTTCGAGTCGCACCCGCCCGCCGCGGCGATGGTCGCGGACGTCTCCCGGATCCAGGAGGAGCTGGGGCACCACGCGACGCTCACGCTCGGCTACAACACCCTCGAAGTCGCGGTCAACACCCACAGCGTGGGCGGCCGGGTCACCGAGCTGGACTTCGACCTCGCCCGCCGGGTCGAGGCCGTCGCACCGGAGCACGGCGCGAGCTGAGGCCCTGCCGCCGCCGTCTCACCGTCGCGTCCGCCGACCGGCCGGCTCCCCGTCTCACCCGGCGGCGAGCAGCCGCTCCCGGGCCGCCGCGATCACCGCGTCCGGCACCCCGGCCGCGGCCAGGTACGCCGCCGGGTCGAAGCCGGCGTGCGTGTCGGCGATCACCTGCGTGGCGGTCCGGCCCGAGCGGGCCTGGATCTCGGCGATCTCCATCGTCTGGTCGGTGAGCCCGAGCGCCGCCGCGGCCCGCCGGTGGTTGGGCCCGCTGAGCAGGTAGTCGGCGGCGATGTCCGCCGCGGACACCCCGGCGAGGGACAGCAGCACGAAGGACGCGAAGCCGGTACGGTCCCGGCCCGCGGCGCAGTGCACCACGACGCCGCCGGGCGGCGCCGCGGCGACCGCCGAGACGATCGCCGCCGGCACCCCGGGGAAGTGCTCCAGGTACGCGGCGAAGGTCAGCGGCGTGCCCTCTACGTGCCCCCACTCCCGCCACCACCGCTCGTCGCCCGCCAGCTCGTCCACCGGCACCCGCACCAGCCCGATCCCGTCCGGGCGCGGGCGCTCGGGGGCGTGGTCGTCGGCGTTGCGGAGGTCGACCACGGTGCGTATCCCGTGGCCGGCGACGGCGGCCCAGCCGGCCGCGGTCAGCCGGTCCAGGGAGTCGGCGCGCACCAGCGCGCCCCGGGCGGTGCGCCGGGCACCGGCGGCGGGCAGCCCGCCGAGGTCGCGTACGTTGAAGCAACCGTCCCAGTCGAGCTCGCGTCCGGCCGGCGCAGCCATCTGATTCCCCCTCGATGATCGACTCCCGGTCGCTCCTTCAGACGCCGTTGCGGGTGCAACGGTTCCGAGCGGGACGGCCGGCGGTCCGCGGGCGGGGGCGGGGGCGAACACCATCCGGACCCGGGCCTACGTCTGGTAGAGGGCCTCGACCTCGTTCGCGTACGCCTTCTCTATCGCCCTGCGCTTCAGCTTCAGCGAAGGCGTCACCAGCCCGTGCTCCTCGGTGAACTGCACGGCCAGGATCCGGAAGGTACGTATCGACTCCGGCGGCGACACGTGGGTGTTGGCGGCCACCACCGCCCGCCGGATCTCGGCCTCCAGGTCCCCGTCCCGCACCAGCTCCGACGGCGTCATCGACGGCCGGCCGCGCATCAGCTGCCAGTGCGCGACGCCGTCCGGGTCGAGGGTGACCAGAGCCGCGACGTACGGCCGGTCGTTGCCGACCGCCAGGCACTGCGAGACCAGCGGGTGCGCCCGCACCCGCTCCTCCAGCGGCAGCGGGGAGACGCTCTTGCCGTTCGACGTCACCAGCATCTCCTTCTTCCTGCCGGTGATCGTCAGATAGCCGTCCTCGTCGAGGCGGCCCAGGTCGCCGGTGGCCAGCCAGCCGTCGCGCAGCCCGGGGTCGGCGCCGGGGCGGTCGCCGACGTAGCCGGCGAAGACCTGCGGGCCGTGCAGCCACACCTCGTCGTCGGGGGCGACGTAGACGGTGATGCCGGGGATGGGGATGCCCACGGTGCCGTAGCGGGGGCGCTCGGGCGGGTTGGCGACCGCGGCGGCGGTGGTCTCGGTCAGGCCGTAGCCCTCGATGACCGTGATGCCCGCGCCGGCGAAGAACAGCCCGAGCCGGCGCTCCATCGCCGAGCCGCCGGAGAAGACGTAGCGCGCCCGGCCGCCGAGCGCCGCGCGCATCTTCGCGTAGACCAGCTTGTCGAACACCTGGTGTTCCAGCCGCAGCGCCGGGCTCGGCCCGCGGCCGGAGCCGAAGGACCCCTCCTCGCGGGCCTCGGCATACCGGACGGCGACGTCGGCGGCCTTGTCGAAGACGGCGAGCCGGCCCTCGGTCTCGGCCTTGCGGCGGGCGGCGGCGTAGATCTTCTCGAAGATGTGCGGTACGGCCAGGATGAGGCTGGGCCGGAACGCCTTGAGGTCCGCGAGCAGCACCGGCGCCGACGGGTCCGGCTGGTGGGCCAGCCTGACCCCGCCGCGGACGGCGGTGACCTCGATCATCCGGCCGAAGACGTGCGCGAGGGGGAGGAAGAGCAGGGTGGCGGCGGGCTCGCCGTGGTGGGGGCGGAAGAGTGCCTCGTAGCGCAGCAGGATGTTGTCGGCCTCGGCCATGAAGTTGGCGTGCGTCAGCTCGCAGCCGCGGGGGCGGCCGGTGGTGCCGGAGGTGTAGATCAGGGTGGCGGGGGAGTCCGGGGTGACGGCGAGCCGGTGGCGCTCGACGACGGCGTCGTCGAGGTGCGCGCCGGCGGCGGTCAGCTCGTCGATGGCGCCCTCGTCGATCTGCCAGAGCAGCTTGAGCCGGGGCAGCCTGTCGATCACCGAGCCGACGGTCATCGCGTGGTCCGCGTGCTCGACGACGCAGGCCACGGCGCCGGCGTCGTGCAGCATCCAGTACGCCTGGTCGGGGGCGGAGGTCGGGTAGACGGGCACCGCCTGGGCGCCGATCGACCAGAGCGCGAAGTCCAGCTGGGTCCACTCGTACCGGGTCCTGCACATGATCCCCACCCGGTCGCCGAAGCGCAGCCCCGCGGCCAGCAGCCCCTTGGCGAGGGCGAGGATCTCGTCGCGGAACGCCCCGATCGTCACGTCCTGCCAGCGGCCGTCGACCTTGCGGGCGAACGCGACCTGCCCGGGCTCCCGCGCGGCCCGCTGGAAGACCACGTCCGCCAGGCCCCCCGACTTCGGCGCATCCGCGAGGGGAGGCACGGTGAACTCGCGCAACGCTTTTCTCTCCTCAGCACGGTGGGGCGCCCGGCGCGGCGACCGTACCGGAGAAGGCCGCTGATCTGCGATCCTCCATCACCTCTGCACGGAACCTCTGCGAGGGGCGCACCTCCGGCGGCTCGCCGGGGAACGCCTGGGGAGTCCAGCATGGCGCGGCGTGCGGGGGTGCGGGGCGGGGACGGGGAAAGTGCGGGGGCCCGGTTCGTACGCCGTGGACGGCGCTCTCGTACGAACCGGGCCCCGGCGGGGCCGTGTCCCGCTACAGCGCGCCCGCGTCCCGGGCCGTCCACAGCGACGGATACAGCGGCCGGAAGCCCAGCTCCTCCCGGATCCGCCGGTTCGAGACCACCCCGTGCCACGGGTCGTCCGACGCCCGCTCCGCCATCCCCTCCGGGATCCGCGCGCCGGTCAGCTGCAGCAGCTCCAGCGCGCTGACCGGCGCGTCGTCGGCGACGTTGTAGACCCGCCCGGCGATGCCGGGAGCGCGCAGCACCCGCCACAGCGCCTGGGCGGCGTCCGCCTGGTGCACCAGCTGCACCCGCTGGTGCGCGGCCATGTGCGGGGTCCAGCGCAGCGACGCCCGGATGTGCCCGTCGCCCTCCCCGTAGACGAACGCCAGCCGCGCGACGCGCACGTCGAGGCCGCGCTCGCGGTGGAGTCCGAGCAGGCCCCGCTCGGCGTCCGTCTTCGACCGCTGGTACGCACCGGCCAGCGGACCGTCCGCGCGCGGCTCGTCGGTCTCCACGGCGGGCCGGCCGCGGCCGGCGCCGTAGACGACGTTGGTGCTGACCAGGACGAAGCGCCGCACGCCGGCGCCGACGGCCGCCTCCCCGAGCGCGAGCGTCGCGTCGCGGTTGACCGCGTACGCCTCCTCGTCCGGCACGTCGCGGAACGCCGCCGCGAGGTGCACCACGTCCCGGACCCCGGCGAGCGCCCGGCGCCGGTCGTCCGCCTCGCGCAGGTCGCCCACGACGAGCCGGGCGCCGAGCCGGGCGAGCGGCTCGGCCCGCCCGGCGTCGCGCACCAGCAGCCGTACCTCGTCGTCGCCGCCCGTCCACTGCAGCAGCCGCGGTACGAACCGCTGCCCGACCGCACCCGTCGCTCCCGTCACCAGCACGCTCATGGTCACTCCGTTCCTCTCCTCGTACGCCGTCCCCGCCACCCTGCGGGCGGGCCGGACGCGGCGGGAGAGACGGCTTCGTCCGGGGACGGGCGGTCCCTGGCTGCGCGTCCGCCGGCACGGCACCCTTGGTGGGCATGGACAGAACGGAGCTGGGCGACTTCCTGCGCCGCAGCCGCGCGCGGCTCACGCCCGCGGACGTCGGCCTGCCGCCGGGGGCGCGGCGCCGCACGCCGGGGCTGCGCCGCGAGGAGGTGGCGCAGCTCGCCGGCATGTCCGCCGACCATTACACCCGGCTGGAGCAGGCCCGCGGCTCCCGCCCGTCGCGCCAGATGCTCGCCGCCGTCGCCCGCGGACTGCGGCTCGGCGACGACGAGCGCGACCACCTGTTCCACCTGGCCGGCGAGGAACCGCCGCGCGCCCGCGGCGCGGGTGCGCACGTACGCCCCGGGCTGCTGCTGATCCTCGACCGGCTCACCGACACCCCGGCGCAGGTGCTCGCCGACTGCGGCGACGTGCTGGCGCAGAACGCCCTCTCCCGGGCGCTGTCCGGGGACACCGCCGCCCGCGCCGGGGACGGGCGCAACATCGTCTGGCGCTTCTTCGCCGAGCCGGACGGCCGCGCGCTCATCCCGCCCGAGGACCGCGAACACGTCGCCCGCCGCTCCGTCGCCGACCTGCGTGCCACCCTCGCCCGGCGCCCGGACGACGACCGGGTCGCCGGGCTGGTGCGGCGGCTGCGGGCGCGCAGCGCGGAGTTCGCGGCGCTGTGGGAGGCACACGACGTGGCGGTGCGGCGCCGGGAGGTCAAGCGGTTCGTCCACCCGGTGGTCGGGCTGCTGGAGCTGGACTGCGAGGTGCTGCTGAACCCGGAGCACGACCAGCGCCTCGTGGTCTACACGGCGCGGCCGGGCAGCGAGTCGTACGAACGGCTGGAGCTGCTGCGGGTGGTGGGGCTGCAGCGGCTCGCGAACCCGGGCTAAGAAGCCGTCCGCCCCTCGGCCGTCACGGGCGCCGCGTACTCGCCCACGAACTCCCGCCGCCACCACGCCCGCGTGCGGCGCAGCTCCGCCCAGTCGGTGTACTCGTACCGGAAGAGCCGGGCGCGCACGCTGCCCGGCGGCCGGTCCGGGAACGGGTTGTGGCGCAGCAGCCCGAGCGTGTCCCGGTCGCCGTCGAGCAGCCGGGTGAGGAAGGCGCCGAACCACCGCTCCGCGTACGCGGGGGAGAGCGCCGCGAACCACATCAGCCAGTCGAGCCGCAGGTGGTACGGCGCGAACTGGCGCGGCAGCCGCCGCGGATCGCCGGGCTTGCCCTTGAACCCGTACTCTCGCCACTCGCTCGCCTCGGTGGGCCGCGTGTCCGCCGTTCCCTCGACGACGATCTCGTGCCGGACGCGGGTGATGCTGCCGAAGGCGCCGTAGGTGTTGACGAGGTGGAGGGAGTTGAACGAGGCGTTCATGCGCTGCCGCCGGGAGAGCAGGTTGCGGGCGGGCCACCAGCTGAGTGCCAGCACGATCGCGGTCACGGCGAAGACGGCGACGGTGAACCACACCGGCGTGCCGCCGGCCTCCCGCGGCTCGGGCAGCGGCGTGAGGTCGGCGACGCGCCGGCCGTCGACGGCGGTCAGCGCGATGAGGATGGTGATCCAGTTGAGCCAGGCGAAGTTGCCGGAGAGCACCAGCCAGAGCTGGGTGACGATCATGGCGGCGGCGGCCCAGGTGGCGACCGGCTGGGGGGTGAACAGCAGTAATGGCAGGCCGAGTTGGGCAACGTGGTTGGCGGCGACCTCGACGCGGTGCAGGGGCCGCGGCAGATGGTGGAAGAACCAGCTGAGCGGGCCGGGCATCGGCTGGGTCTCATGATGGAAATACAGACACGTGAGATTCCGCCAGCACCGGTCGCCGCGCATCTTGATCATCCCGGCGCCGAACTCGACCCGGAACAGCAGCCAGCGCAGCAGGAAGAGCACCAGCACCGGCGGCCCCACGGTGTCGTTGCCGAGGAAGACCGCGAGGAAGCCGGTCTCCAGCAGCAGCGACTCCCAGCCGAACGAATACCACGCCTGGCCCACGTTGACGATCGACAGGTACAGCAGCCACAACACCGCCCACAGCAGCATCGCCGCCCACAGCGGCACGGCATCCGCCGCACCGGCGGCCACCGCGGCGGCGAGCACGGCACCGCCCCAGGCGACGGCGGCGAACAGCCGGTCGGAGTAGCGCCACTGGAAGAGGCTCGGCGCCCGCTCGAACGGCACCCGGGCGGTGAACAGCGGCACGGGCAGCATGCCGCGCTCCCCGATGAGCGGCCGGAACTGCCGCGCCGCGGCGACGAACGCGACGACGTACAGCACGGCGAGCCCGCGCTGGAAGACCAGCCGGCTCAGCCAGTACCCGTCAGACGAAAACCACTCCACGCCGCCATGCGTACCACGCGTCCGGGGCCCGCCGGCCGGCAACGCGCGACGACCCCGATCCGCACCCGCGGAAACCGGCCCCGCCCCGTACCGCTCCGGTGTCACACCGCGTACGGCCCGGTGCCTCCCCGGGAGGCACCGGGCACGGTCGGCGGGCGGCCGTTGTCAGGACTGCCGGGGCAGGCGGGCCAGTTGGCGGGACTGGGCCACCAGGCGGTCGGCGGAGTCCCAGATCTCCGCGTCCTCCTCCATGTAGCCGCCCGCGACGTTGCGCGTCGCGTGCACCACCCGCAGCCACCCCGGCGCCGGGCGGGCGCGGACGTGGGCCGTCAGCTCCAGCGTCGGGGCCCAGCCGACCATGCCCAGGTCGAAGCTGGCCGGGGGCAGCAGGTCCACCGCCATGAGCAGGAGGAAGGGGTCCGGCTCGCGGCCCTCCGGCAGGCGGAACCAGCCCTTCATCTCACCCTTCCCGGACGGCGCGCCGACCACCCAGCCCACGCACGACGGGTCCAGCCGCAGGTCGGCGCGGCTGAGCATCGGGGACTCCGCGCGGATCTCCGGCGGTGCCGCCTGGTGGCCTATGCACTGCTCCACCGGGGCCAGCGCCGGCGGCTTCGCGGCGGTCAGGACGTCGCCGGCCTGGTCGTCGAGGTTTCCGTACGCCGCCAGCACCCGCAGCCGGGCCACCGGGTCGGCGCCGGGCTCCTCCTGCTGGAGCAGCTCCGCGCCGCCGTGGGAGACGGAGTTGCCGCGGCGGACGGTTTCGGTGCGGATGACCGCCGGGCCCGCGGTGGCGGTGGAGAGGTAGTACGCGGAGACGGACAGCGGGTCGGGATGGCTGCCGTCCGGGCGGTCGTCGGGGGCCTCGCCGAGGTCGGCGGAGAGGGCGCGGGCCGCCATGGCCAGCAGCACGCCGCCGTTGATGCCCTGGCCGACCTTCCATGCGCCGGGCAGGTCCGCGTCGTACGAACCGGGCTCGCCCGGCCTCGCGTGGACGGCGGTCTCCCGGTCGAAGTCCGGGGGAGGGGCTGGGGAGGAGGTGGTCATGGCGTGGTTCGCTTTCGTCGTGCGGTGGGTGGGTCGATCTCGAACGCCCCGCAGAGGCCGTCGAGAACGTCGTCGATGGTCGTCGCGCCGGTGGCCAGCGGCAGGGAGCCCCAGGACCACAGCTCGGCGGTGCCGTGCATGGCGGACCACAGGGCGCCGGTGAGCAGCCGCGGGTCGGCGTCGGCCCGCCAGCCCTCGGCCTGTCGGGCCTCGACGAGGCGGACGAGGCTGTCGAAGCCGCCCAGCGAGGCGCGGGCCAGCTCGCGGTCGTGCGCGTCGAGCAGGTCGCGCCGGAACATCAGCGCGAACATCGCGGGCCGGGCCACCGCGTACTCCACGTACGCGCGCGTGCTCGTGCGCAGCCGCCGGGCCGGGCTCGCGTCCGGCGGCAGCTTCGCCAGCGCCTCGCCGGCCCACTCCGTCAGCTCGTGGAACCCCTGGGTGGCGACGGCCGACAGCAGCGCCGCGCGGTGCGGGAAGTGCTTGAGCGGGGCGCCGTGGGAGACGCCGCAGCGCCGGGCGATGGCGCGCAGGGTGAGGGCCTCGACGCCTCGCTCGTCGAGTAGTTCGAGCGCCGCCTGCAGCAGGCGTGCGCGGGTGTCCCGAGCCATGGTGGACAGTGTCTACCACGGTGGTGGACAGTGTCTACCCAGGCCGGGGGCTCAGCGGGGCTCAGTCGTCGAGCGCGATCCGGTGCTCGCCCGCGTACACGTTCATGCTGTCGCCGCGCAGGAAGCCGACCAGCGTCATGCCCGACTCGGCGGCGAGGTCGACGGCCAGGGAGGACGGCGCGGAGACCGCGGCCAGGACCGGGATCCCGGCCATCGCCGCCTTCTGCGCCAGCTCGAAGGAGGCGCGGCCGGAGACCATCAGCACGGTGCCGGCCAGCGGGAGCCGCTCCTGCCGCAGGGCGCGGCCGACGAGTTTGTCGACGGCGTTGTGGCGGCCCACGTCCTCGCGCAGGTCGATCAGCTCGCCCTCGGGGGTGAACAGGGCGGCGGCGTGCAGGCCGCCGGTGCGGTCGAAGACGCGCTGCCCGGCGCGCAGCCGCTCGGGCAGCGCGGCAAGCACGCCGGGCGTGAGCCGCATGCCGTCGTCGACCGTGACCGGCCAGCGGGTGGTGGTACGGACCGCGTCCAGGCTCGCCTTGCCGCACAGCCCGCACGACGACGTCGTGTAGACGTTCCGCTCCAGCGTGATCCGCGGCAGCACCACGCCCGCGGCCGGGCGCACGTCCACCACGTTGTACGTGTTCCCGCCCGTCGTGTTCCCGCCCGCCGCGCCGGCCGTCGCCCCCGCGCAGTACGTCACCGACGCCAGCTCCTCGCCCCGCGCCAGGACGCCCTCGCTGACCAGGAACCCGGCCGCCAGGGCGAAGTCGTCGCCGGGTGTGCGCATGGTGATCGCCAGCGGCCGGCCGGCCAGCCGGATCTCCAGCGGCTCCTCCGCGACCAGGGTGTCCGCCCGCCGGTCCACCCGCCCGCCCCGGACACGTACCACCGGACGCCGCTCCGTCACCCGACCCATGGCGGCCAGCGTACGCCGCCGATCGAGGCCCCCTCTTTGTCCTGACGGTGGAGAAAGTAGATACCGATTCCTGCAGAACTTCTTCCCTCAGTGGCCAAGCGCTGCTACGTTCCCCGTGGAAAGCCGACGACGGCGTACGAGGACGTACGAGGCCGGGGAGGAGTGGCGTGAGGCGCATGACAGCTCGGCCCGCGAACGCGCACCAGGCGCGACTGCTCCGCCTGCTGCGTGACGGCGGCCCGAACTCCCGGGCGCAGCTCGGCGACCAGGTGGAACTGTCCCGCTCCAAGCTGGCGGTCGAGATCGACCGGCTGCTGCAGACCGGGCTCGTGGTCGCCGACGGCCTCGCCGCCTCCCGGGGCGGTCGCAGGTCGCACAACATCCGCCTCGCGCCCTCGCTGCGGTTCCTCGGCGTCGACATCGGCGCCACCTCCATCGACGTGGCGGTCACCAATGCCGAGCTGGAGGTGCTCGGCCACCTGACCCAGCCCATGGACGTGCGCGAAGGCCCGGTTGCGGTCTTCGAGCAGGCGCTGGCGATGGCGGCCAAGCTCCGCGCCTCCGGGGTGGCGGAGGGCTTCGACGGCGCCGGCATCGGCGTCCCGGGTCCCGTCCGCTTCCCCGAAGGCGTGCCGGTCGCGCCGCCGATCATGCCCGGCTGGGACGGCTTCCCGGTCCGCGAGGCCCTCAGCCAGGAACTGGGCTGCCCGGTCATGGTCGACAACGACGTGAACATCATGGCCCAGGGCGAGCAGCACGCCGGTGTCGCCCGTGCCGTACGGGACTTCCTCTACGTCAAGATCGGCACCGGCATCGGCTGCGGCATCGTCGTGGGCGGCGAGGTGTACCGCGGGACGAACGGCAGCGCGGGCGACGTCGGCCATATCCAGGTGGAGGTGGACGGGCGCCCATGCGCCTGCGGTAACCGCGGCTGCCTGGAGGCGTACTTCGGCGGTTCGGCCCTCGCCCGGGACGCCGAGAACGCCGCCCGCGAGGGGCGCTCCGCGCAGCTGGCCGCCCGGCTGGAGGAGGGCGGCGAGCTGGTGGCCAAGGACGTCGCCGCGGCGGCGACCGCCGGCGACGCGGTCGCGCTGGACCTCATCCGCGCGGGCGGCACCCGAACCGGCCAGGTCATCGCCGGCCTGGTCAGCTTCTTCAACCCGGGGCTCGTGGTCATCGGCGGCGGCGTCACCGGCCTCGGCCACACGCTGCTCGCCGCCATCCGCACCCAGGTCTACCGCCAGTCGCTGCCGCTGGCGACCGGCAACCTGCCCATCGTGCTCGGCGAGCTGGGTCCCACCGCCGGCGTGATCGGCGCGGCCCGGCTCACCAGCGACCACCTGTTCTCGCCCGCCTGACGCCGGGCGCGGACACCGCGTACCACCCGCACGATCCGTACCGCCCGCACCACCCCTGGCCCGCGCACCACCGCGTACGACCCACGCACCACCCGCACCACCGCACCGCCCGCAGAGCACCACCGGCTCCACCGCAGCACCACCCGCGCAGGCACCCGCACGACTCCGCCGCCCGCCGACGACACCCGCACCGCATCGCACCACCCGGTGAACCCGCCCGTTTGCGCTCCACCCTGCCCAACCTGCGCATGCGCAGGCGCAGCCGGAGCACCGCCGAGGAGATCCGTACATGGCGCTCAAGTCCGATACGCCGCCCGCCCCCGCCGCACCCCTGCTCACCATGACGGGGATCACCAAGTCCTTCCCCGGCGTCCGCGCGCTCGACGGCGTCGACCTCGACGTCGAGGCCGGCGAGGTGCACTGCCTGCTGGGCCAGAACGGCGCCGGCAAGTCCACCCTCATCAAGGTCCTGGCCGGCGCCCACCAGCCCGACGAGGGCACCATCGTCTGGCAGGGCGAAGAGACCGCGCTGAAGTCGCCCGTGGCCGCCATGCGCCTGGGCATCTCCACCATCTACCAGGAACTCGACCTGGTGCGGCACGTGTCGGTGGCGGAGAACGTCTTCCTCGGCCACGAGCGCTCCTCCGGCGGGTTCATCAGGCCCCGCGAGGCGCACACCGCCGCCCAGGACCTGCTGGGCCGGCTCGGCCACCCGGAGATCTCCGCCCACACCGTCGTCGGCAACCTCTCCGCCGCCGGCCAGCAGGTCGTCTCCATGGCCCGGGCGCTCTCCCACGACGTGAAGCTCATCGTCATGGACGAGCCGTCCGCCGCTCTCGACCCCGACGAGGTCGACAACCTCTTCCGCATCGTCGCCGACCTCACCGCGCAGGGCGTCGCCGTCGTCTACATCTCCCACCGGCTGGAGGAGATCCGCCGCATCGGCGACCGCGTCACCGTCCTGAAGGACGGCCGCGCCGTCGCCCGCGGGCTGCCGGCGCAGAGCACCTCGACCAACGAGATCGTCACCCTGATGACCGGCCGCAACGTCGCGCACGTCTTCCCCGAGCGGCCGGCGGCGCCGGCCGCCGGGAAGGCGCCCGTGCTCACCCTCGAAGGGCTGGCCAGGCAGGGCGAGTTCGCGCCGGTGGACCTGGAGCTGGCCCCCGGCGAGATCGTCGGCCTCGCGGGCCTGGTCGGCTCGGGCCGCTCGGAGATCCTGGAGACCGTCTTCGGCGCGCGCAAGCCGACCGCCGGCCGGGTGCTCGTCGACGGCCGCCCGCTCCGCCCCGGCAGCGTCACCGCCGCCGTCAAGGCGGGCGTCGGGCTGGCCCCCGAGGAGCGCAAGTCCCAGGCGCTGCTCATGACGGAGTCGGTCAGCCGCAACGTCTCCATCTCCTCCCTCACCCGCTTCTCCACCGGCGGCTGGCTGGACCGGTCCGGGGAGCGGTCCGCGACCCGGGAGGCCGTACGCGACCTGTCGCTGCGCCCCGACAACCCGGACGCCCTCGTCCGCACGCTCTCCGGCGGCAACCAGCAGAAGGCGGTGCTCGCGCGCTGGCTGCTGCGCGACTGCCGGGTGCTGCTGCTGGACGAGCCGACCCGCGGCGTGGACGTCGGCGCCCGCGCCGAGTTGTACGCGCTCATCCGCAGGCTCGCCGACGAAGGCGTCGCGGTCCTGCTCGTCTCCAGCGAACTCCCCGAGGTCCTCGGCCTCGCCGACCGGGTCCTCGTGCTGCGCGAGGGCCGGGTCGTGCACACCGCCCCGGCCCGGGATCTCGACGAGCACCGGGTGCTCGACCTCGTCATGGAAGGGACCTCGTAAGTGCTGAGCAAATCTGACTCGCTTCCCGCCCCGGCGCCGGAGAAGCCGAACGGGAACGGCCCCGCCGCCGGGTGGCAGAGCCATCTGGACTTCAGACTCCTGGCGCTGGTCGGCGTGCTCGGCCTGCTGGTCGCCGTCGGCGCCCTCACCAAGCCCGACCAGTTCATCGACGTCGACAACTTCCGGCTGATCCTCACCCAGTCGTCCGCGATCGGCGTGGTCACGATCGGCGTGACGCTGGTCATCATCGGCGGCGGCATCGACCTGTCGGTCGGCGCCATCGTCGCCCTCGCCTCGGTCTGGGCGACGACGCAGGCCACCCAGGACTACGGCCTGACGGGCATGCTCTTCTGCGCCGTAGCCGTGGGCATCGGCTGCGGCCTCGTCAACGGCGTGCTCATCGCGTACGGCAGCCTCGTGCCGTTCATCGCCACGCTGGCCATGCTCGCCTCCGCGCGCGGCTTCGCCGAGCAGATGAGCGACGGCCAGACGCAGATCGTCGAGGTACAGGCGGTGCTGGACCTCGGGAACGCGGACGCCCGCATCCTCGGCATCCCGTACCTGGTGCTCATCTTCCTCGGCGTCTCCGCCCTGGGCTGGGTGCTGCTCAACCGCACCACCTTCGGCCGCCGCACCGTGGCGGTCGGCGGCAACCCCGAGGCCGCCCGGCTCGCCGGCATCGACATCAAGCGGCAGCGCCTGCTGCTGTACGCCTTGTCCGGGCTCTGCTGCGGCATCGCGGCGTTCATGCTCATCGTGCTCGCGGGCTCCGGCCAGAACACCAACGGCAACCTGTACGAACTGGACGCCATCGCGGCCGCGATCATCGGCGGCACCCTGCTCAGCGGCGGCCGGGGCACCATCATCGGCTCCGTGCTGGGCGTGGTCGTCTTCACCACCATCACGAACATCTTCGCGCTCAACAACGTGCAAAGCGACGTCCAGAAGATCGCCAAGGGCGCGATCATCGTCGCCGCCGTTCTTATCCAGCACCACACTTCGCGTAAGTCCTCGACGCAATGAAGGGTCGTACTCACATGCCCGAATCGCCTTTCAGCCGCAGAAACATGCTCTTCGGTGCCGCCGGTGTCTCGGCCGCCGCCGTTCTCACCAGCTGTACCAGCAATGACGACAGTGACGACGACGGCGGCTCCGAGCAGCAGCAGGCGAACGTCTCGGACGACAAGCCCGGCAAGCCGGTCACCATCGGCTTCGCCGGCCCCGAGGCCGACCACGGCTGGCTCAACGCCATCAACGACAACGCGCGCTCGCGCGCGGAGAAGTACGAGGACGTCACCCTCGACATCACCGAGGGATCCAACGACACGGCCACCCAGATCGGCCAGGTCGACTCTTTGATCAACAAGAAGGTCGACGTCCTGGTCATCCTGCCGGCCGACGGCAAGGCGATGACGCAGGCCGGGCTGAAGGCCATGAAGGCCGGTATCCCCGTCATCAACCTGGACCGGATCTTCGACGACCCGCAGGCGTACCGCTGCTGGATCGGCGGCGACAACTACGGCATGGGCCTGAACGCCGGCCGTTTCATCGGCGAGCAGCTCAAGGGCAAGGAGAACGCGAAGGTCGTCGAGCTGGCCGGGCTCGACAACCTGGAGCTGACCCAGCAGCGCACGGCGGGCTTCGACGACGCGCTGAAGAACTACCCGAACATCGAGAAGGTGGCGCGGCAGGCCGCCGAGTTCACCGTCGAGTCGGGCCAGCGCAAGATGTCCGACCTGCTGCAGGCCGTGCCGGAGTTCGACGCGATGTGGAACCACGACGACGACCAGGGCGTGGGCGTCAAGCGGGCCATCGACCAGTCGGGCCGCGACGAGTTCATCATGGTCGGCGGCGCCGGCTCCAAGGCGGTGATGGACTCCATCAAGGCCGACGACTCGGTGATCAAAGCCACCGTCCTGTACCCGCCGACGATGGCCGCCTCCGCGATCGACCTGGCGCGCGCCCTCGGCCAGCAGAAGGGCGTCTCGGGCATGGCCGAGTTCGAGATCCCGGCGTCGATCACGCTGTACTCCGCCGTCGTGAGCAAGGACAACATCGACCAGTACCTGCCGACCGGCTTCAAGTGACGGGATTCCAGCGCCAGGAGCCGCACGCGCAGACAACCGGGAACGACCGCTGCGGCGCGCCGGAAGCAGCCTACTGACAAGGAGTTCTATGTCCCACGACACGACCGCACCCGCGCTCGGCGTCGGCATGGTCGGCTACGCGTTCATGGGGGCGGCCCATTCGCAGGGCTGGCGGACCGCCGCCCGGGTCTTCGACCTTCCGCTGGACCCCGTCATGGCCGCGATCTGCGGGCGCGACGAGGACAAGGTGGCCACCGCGGCCCGCAAGCTGGGCTGGGCCGCCGCGGAGACCGACTGGCGCCGGCTCATCACCCGGGACGACGTTCAGCTCGTCGACGTCTGTACGCCGGGCGACAGCCACGCGGAGATCGCCATCGCCGCGCTGGAGGCGGGCAAGCACGTGCTGTGCGAGAAGCCGCTCGCCAACACCGTCGCCGAGGCCGAGGCGATGGTCGACGCCGCGGCGCGGGCGCGGGAGCGCGGGCAGCTCGCCATGGTCGGCTTCAACTACCGCCGGGTGCCCGCGCTGGCGTACGCGCGGGAGCTGATCGCCCGCGGCCGGCTGGGTGCGCTGCGGCACGTGCGTGTGACGTACCTGCAGGACTGGCTCGTCGACCCGGAGTTCCCGCTCGCCTGGCGGATGCAGCGGGAGAAGGCGGGCTCCGGGGCGCTCGGCGACCTCGGCGCGCACATCGTCGACCTGGCCCAGTTCCTCACCGGCGAGCCGCTGGTGGGGGTCTCGGCGCAGACCGAGACGTTCGTCAAGGAGCGCCCGCTGCCGTCGGCGGCGGCGGGGCTCTCCGGCGCGGCGGCCGGCGGCGGCGAGCGCGGCCCGGTCACGGTGGACGACGCCGCCCTGTTCACCGGCCGGATGGCCTCCGGGGCGCTGGCGTCCTTCGAGGTCAGCCGGATGGCGGCGGGCCGCAAGAACGCCCTGTCGGTGGAGCTGAACGGCGAGTCCGGCTCGCTCTCCTTCGACCTGGAGCGGCTGAACGAGCTGCAGCTGCACGACCACGCGGAGCCGGCCGAGACCGCGGGCTTCCGCCGGGTGCTCGTCACCGAGCCCGAGCACCCGTACCTGGAGGCGTGGTGGCCGCCGGGCCACGGGCTCGGGTACGAGCACACCTTCGTCCACCAGGCCCGCGACCTCGTCCACGCCATCGCCGCCGGCGCGCAGCCCGCGCCGTCCTTCGCGGACGGGCTGCAGGTGCAGCGGGTGCTGGCGGCCGTGGAGGAGAGCGCGGAGAAGAACGCGGTCTACACGGCCGTGGGCCAAGCCGACCAAGCCCCCTGACCCCACCCGACCTGGATCAGCCGGATCACCCCCGGAGGAACTCCGGAGAAAGAGGCACGCAGATGCCCCGGTCCTTCACCCTGTTCACCGGCCAGTGGGCGGACCTCCCCCTAGAGGAGGTCTGCCGGCTGGCCCGCGACTTCGGCTACGACGGCCTCGAACTCGCCTGCTGGGGCGACCACTTCGAGGTGGACAAGGCCCTGAACGAGCCCGGTTACCTCGACGGCCGCCACCAGCTGCTGGAGAAGTACGGCCTGAAGTGCTGGGCGATCTCCAACCACCTGGTGGGCCAGGCGGTCTGCGACCACCCCATCGACGAGCGCCACCAGGCCATCCTCCCGGCCCGTATCTGGGGCGACGGCGAGCCCGAGGGCGTCCGGCAGCGGGCCGCCGCCGAGGTGGCCGACACCGCGCGGGCGGCGGCGGCCTTCGGCGTGGACACCGTCATCGGCTTCACCGGCTCGTCGATCTGGCACCTGGTGGCGATGTTCCCCCCGGTGCCGCCGCACATGATCGAGCGCGGCTACCAGGACTTCGCCGACCGCTGGAACCCGATTCTCGACGTGTTCGACGCCGAGGGCGTGCGCTTCGCGCACGAGGTGCACCCGTCGGAGATCGCGTACGACTACTGGACGACGCACCAGGCGATGGAGGCGGTCGGCCACCGGCCCGCCTTCGGGTTGAACTTCGACCCCAGCCACTTCGTCTGGCAGGACCTCGACCCGGTCGGGTTCCTGTGGGACTTCAAGGACCGCATCTACCACGTGGACTGCAAGGAGGCCCGCAAGCGGCTCGACGGCCGCAACGGCCGGCTCGGCTCGCACCTGCCCTGGGGGGATCCGCGGCGCGGCTGGGACTTCGTCTCGGCCGGTCACGGCGACGTGCCCTGGGAGGACGTCTTCCGGATGCTCCGCTCGATCGGCTACGAAGGGCCGATCTCGGTGGAGTGGGAGGACGCCGGCATGGACCGTCTGCAGGGCGCCCCCGAGGCGCTGCGGTCGCTGAAGGCTCTCGACTTCGAGCCTCCGCAGACGTCGTTCGACGCCGCCTTCGGCGGCGACTGACCGCCGTCGCGGCGGGGAGCGGAGCCCGGCGGCGGCAGCGCCGCCGGGCTGCTCCGGCATGCCTGGACGCCACTTTGTCCGCATCGAGGATGAAGATAACTGAAGTTACTGTCAAAGGGCTTCTCCATCCCGTAAAAGACGGTTACGTTCCTGTGATGTCCCTGACATAAACCTCGCACTCCCGGCAGGAGAGATCAGGTGCACTCCATGACGGACGCCGCCGGCACCGCCGGCAGCGGCACAGGTGCGCTGCACGACGTGGACGACTTCACCCGCACCACCGGATAGCTCCCCCCACCACCCCGCCGGCCTCCCGGCCGGCGGGGTGCCATCCATCCGACCACCCGCAAGGAGCGCTCCCATGAAAGCTCCCGGACGTCTCGCCCTCGCGGCGGCGGCCGTCTTGCTCACCGCCATGGCCATGAACACCTCCACCGCCGTCGCGGAGAGGCCGACCGAGAAGGCGGAGGGCGAGCACGTGCTGGTCTTCTCCAAGACCGCCGGCTTCCGCCACGACTCCATCCCCGACGGCATCGCGACCATCCAGCAGCTCGGCGCCGACAACGGCTTCACCGTCGACGCCACCGAGGACGCCGGCGCGTTCACCCCCGGCAACCTCCAGCAGTACGACGCCGTCGTCTTCCTCTCCACCACCGGCGACGTGCTCGACGACGCCCAGCAGCGGGCCTTCGAGGACTACGTGGGCGCGGGCGGCGGCTACGTCGGCGTCCACGCCGCCGCCGACACCGAGTACGACTGGCCGTTCTACGGCGGCCTGGTCGGCGCGTACTTCGACTCGCATCCGCAGAACCAGACGGCCACGGTCAAGGTCGAGGACCACGACCATCCCGCCACCGCCCACCTGGGCGACGAATGGGTGCGCTTCGACGAGTGGTACAACTACCGCAGCAACCCGCGTGGTCAGGCGCGCGTCCTCGCCACCCTCGACGAAAGCTCGTACACCGGCGGGAACATGGGCGACGACCACCCCATCTCCTGGTGCCAGACCTACGAGAGCGGCCGGTCCTTCTACACCGGCCTCGGACACACCAAGGAGTCCTACGCGGAGCCGGAGTTCCGCGCCCACCTCCTCGGCGGCATCCAGTACGCCGCCGGTGCGGTGGAGTCGGACTGCAGTGCGGCCCAGACCGACTACACTCCGATCTTCGACGGCACCTCCACGGAGGGCTGGAAGCAGGCCGGCCCGGGCTCGTTCCGCCTGGAAGACGGCACCCTGACCTCGGAGGGCGGCATGGGCATGCTCTGGTACGAGGCCAGGCAGTTCACCTCGTACTCCCTGATGCTCGACTGGCGGGTGGAAGGCGACGACAACTCCGGCGTCTTCATCGGCTTCCCGCCCTCCGACGACCCCTGGTCCGCGGTGGACAACGGCTACGAGATCCAGATCGACGCCACCGACTCCGAGGACAAGACCACCGGGGCCGTCTACGGCTTCCAGTCCGCCGACATCGCCGCGCGCGACGAGGCGCTCAACCCGCCGGGGGAGTGGAACACCTTCGAACTGCGCGTCGAGGGCGAGCATCTGCAGATCTTCCTGAACGACGTGAAGATCAACGACTTCACCAACACAGACCCCGTCCGCAGCCTTGCGGACGGACATATCGGGATCCAAAACCACGGTGTCGACGACCAGGTGTCGTTCCGCGACATCAGGGTGAAGGATCTCCCGTGAACGCCGTGGGCGGGGGGCCGCAACACCCCCCGCCCGCGGGCGCACCGTGTAGCTGAACTGAACGTACGTGGGAGGCAGCAGCCGTGACGGTCCATCCACAAGACACCCCGCCGAAACCGGCGCATCCGGTGACGGCCGATACCGGCGTCTGGCTCGTCGGCGCCCGCGGCTCCGTCGCCACGACCGTGATCACCGGCTGCGCCGCGCTGGCCGCCGGACTCCACCCCGCCGCCGGCATGGTCACCGAGACCGCGCCCTTCACCGACTGCGGGCTGCCGGCACCCGGCCGGCTGGTCTTCGGCGGCCACGACGTGGCCTGCACCCCACTGCCCAAGCGCGCGGAGGAACTCGCCGCCGGCGGCGTGCTCCCGCACGGGCTGCCCGCCGCCGTCGGCGCCGAACTGGCCGCCGCCGACGAGGAGATACGAAACGGCGGCCCGGAGCCCGGCGAGCCGTACGACGAGGAGTCGCTGATCGCCTCGTACGCGGCCGACATCACCGACTTCGCCCGCCGCCGCAACCTCGCCCGCGTCGTCGTCGTCAACGTCGCCTCCACCGAGCCGGTCGCCGAGGGCGACGCGCTGCCCGCCTCGTCCTGCTACGCCGCCGCCGCGCTGCGGGCCGGCTGCGCGTACGTGAACTTCACCCCCTCCACCGGTCTGCACCACCCGCGGCTGCGCGAGGTGGCCGCCGCCGCCGGCCTGCCGTACGCGGGGCGGGACGGCAAGACCGGCCAGACGCTGCTGCGTTCGGTGCTGGCGCCGATGTTCCTGCAGCGGGCGCTGGAGGTGCGCGCCTGGTCCGGCACCAACCTCCTCGGTGGCGGCGACGGCGCCAACCTGGCCGGCGACCCGGCCGCCGCGGCGGCCAAGAACGTCGGCAAGGAGCGGGTCCTCGCCGACTCCCTCGGCGCCGGCGTCGACGGCGAGGTGCACATCGACGACGTCCCCGCCCTCGGCGACTGGAAGACCGCCTGGGACCACGTCGTCTTCGACGGCTTCCTCGGCACCCGCATGGTGCTGCAGACCATCTGGCAGGGCTGCGACTCCGCGCTCGCCGCGCCGCTGGTCCTCGACCTCGTCCGGATCGTCGCACGCGCCCACGAGGCCGGGCTGTCCGGGCCGGTGCCGGGCCTCGGGTTCTTCTTCAAGGACCCGGACAGCGGCCCGCCCGGGCTGGCCGACCAGTGGCACGAGTTGCTGGCCGTCGCGGACCGCCTGCGGGTGCCGCGATGAGCGCCGCGAAGGACACGGCCCCGGCCGGATGGGCAGCCCGGCCGGGCAGAACGCACCGTACGGGACGCACCGGAACCCGCCGCCCGGCGACCGCGACACGGCCGGGCGGCTTCGGGCTGCTCGCGCAGGTCGCGGGCGCGAGCGTGGCCGGCGTCGCCGCCGCTGCCGCGGTACGGGGCCGGCGGTCGCCGGCGGTGGCGGTGGCCGCAGGAGCCGGGTTGCTCGCGCTGGGCGCGGGTGCCGCGAGCGCCACGGGTGCCGCGGGTGCCGTCGCGCGGTCGGCAGACAGGCGTACGACCGGCAGGCCGTCGCCGGCTGCCGCGGCGGTCGGTGGCGCCGGGCTGCTCGCGCTGGGCGCGGTTGCCGTGGCGCGGCGCCGGCGGGCCACGGGCCGTAGGCCGGTCGCCGCCGTCGTCTCCGGGGTCGTGCCGGGCGCGGGTGCCGCGGGGGTGGCCGCGCAGGTACGGCGACGCAGCGACGCCGCGCCGGCGGGCCGTAGCCCGGTCGCCGCCGCGGTGGCCGGGGGAGTCGGGCTGCTCGCCGCCGCGGCTGGGGGTACCTCCCATGTCCGCAGGGCTATGGGGGAGCCCGGGGGCGGGACCTCCGTGCTGCGCCGGCCGCGTACGGCCGGACCTACCGAGCCGGAGGCGCGCAGCGCCCAGGGACGCCGGCCGGCCACGTCGAAGGCCGCGCAGGCCCGCGCCTGGGTGGAACTGCTCCGCGTCTCCGCGCTGTTCACCGTCCCCGGCGACGCCCTCGCCGGCGCCGCCGCCGCCGGGCTGCGCCCCAACCGCGGCACCGCGCTGGCCATCGGCTCCTCCCTCTGCCTCTACGAGGCGGGCATGGCGCTCAACGACTACGCCGACCGCGACGTCGACGCCGTCGAGCGCCCGCACCGCCCCCTCCCCTCCGGCCGGATCACCCCCCGCGCCGCGCTGACCGCCGCCGCCGCCCTGACCGCGGCGGGCCTCGGTCTGGCCGCCGCCGCGGGCCGCCGGCCGCTCGCGCTCGCCACCGCGCTCGCGGGGGCGGTGTGGGCGTACGACCTGAAGCTGAAGAACACCCCCGCGGGACCGGCCGCGATGGCCGCTGCCCGCACCCTGGACCTGCTCCTCGGCGCCGCGGCCACGGACGCCCGCGCGGCGCGGAAGGCCGGCCCCGCCGCCGGGCGGTCGGCTGCGGGCCCCGGTCGCGCCAGGCCCGTGAGCGGCGGGTACGTACGCACCGGGCCCGTGCGCGGCGTTTCCGTATCCGCCGGTCCCGGCACCGCCGATCTTGCGTACGCCGCCGCGGCCCGACCCGCCGGGGCCCTGCTCCGCCGGCGCGGCGGCGACCGCATCGGGCCCGTGCGCGGCGTTTCCGTATCCGCCGGTCCCGGCACCGCCGACCTTGCGTACGCCGCCGCGGCCCGACCCGCCGGGGCCCTGCTCCGCCGGCGCGGCGGCGACCGCACCGCCGTGGCCGCCGTCGCCGACGGCCCGCTCGCCGCCGCCGTCCTCCTCGGCGTCCACACCTACGCGGTCACCGTCGTCTCGCGCCGCGAGGTGGAGGGCGGGTCGACGGCCGTCCCGCTCGTTGGCCTCGCCGTCACCACCGCGGTCGCCGCCACCCTGCGCCGCGGCAACGGCCCGTACCCGCAGGCGGATCCGCAACCGCATCCCCATCCGAATCCGCGGACCGGCACCGGCGCACCGCCACCCGGCGGACCACCGTCCGGCGGGCCCCGGCTGGCGCTCACCCCCGGCGACCTCCTCGCCGGCGCGTACGCCGCCACCGCCGTCCGCCCGTACCTGCACGCCGCCCTCAACCCCAGCCCGCAGCTCACCCAACGCGCGGTCGGCGGCGGCATCCGCGCCATGATCCCGCTGCAGTCCGCCCTCGCCGCCCGCGCGGGCGCCCCGGCCAGCGCCGCCCTGCTGCTGGCCCTCGTACCCGTCGCCCGCCGGCTCGCGAGGAAGGTGAGCCCGACATGACCCGGCTGCGCCTGGCCTACGGCACCAACGGCCTGACCGACCTGCGCCTCACCGACGCCGTCGCGCTCCTCGCCGACCTCGGCTACGACGGCATCGCGCTCACCCTCGACCACATGCACCTCGACCCGCTCGCCCCCGACCTGCCCGCCCGCACGGCCACCGTGCGGCGGCTGCTGGCCCGGCACGGGCTCGCGGTGACGATCGAGACCGGCGCCCGCTACGTCCTCGACCCGCGCCGCAAGCACCACCCCACCCTCCTCGACCCGGACCCCGAGGCGCGCGCCGTACGCGCCCGGCTGCTGCGCACCGCCGTGAACGTCGCCGCGGAGCTGGGCGCCAACGCCGTGCACTGCTTCAGCGGCACGCGCCCGTACGGGGTGTCGGAGCCGGACGCCTGGAAGCGGCTGGGCGCGGAGCTGACCCCGGTGCTGCAGGCGGCGGACGCGGCCGGCGTGCCGCTCGCCATCGAGCCGGAGCCCGGCCATCTGCTGTACGACCTCGCCGGGTTCCACCGGCTGCGCGAGGAACTGGGCGACCCGCCGGCGCTGGCGCTGACCCTCGACATCGGGCACTGCCAGTGCCTGGAGGAGGCGCTGCCCGCCGACTGCGTGCGCGCCGCCGCGCCGTGGCTCGCGCACGTGCAGATCGAGGACATGTGCCGGGGGGTGCACGAGCACCTGCCGTTCGGCGAGGGCGAGATCGGCTTCCCGGCGGTGCTCGAAGCCCTGCAAACCACCGGCTACCGGGGCCTGATCAGCGTCGAGCTGCCGCGGCACTCGCACGCCGGGCCCGAGCTGGCGGGGAGTTCCATCCGCTTCCTGCGCGCGGCGGAGGAAGAGGCGCGGGCGAGGGGAGCGGTGCCGTGCTGACCCCGCCCCCGCCCCCGCCCCCGTCTGTGTCTCTGCCCCCGTCCCCATCTCTGTCCCTGTCCCCGTCGTACGTACCGGCCGCCGCCGCCGTGCGGACGACCGGGGTTCGCCGGCCCGCCGGGGCCGCGCCGTGTCCCGGTATCCGCGCGCCGCGCAGGGCCGCCCGGACCCGAGTGAAAGGAGCCGCGCAGTGGTGACTCCCAACCCCGGCGCACCCGCCCCAGCACCCCCCGCCGAGCCCGCCGCCGCCTCCGCCGGAACGGCCGCCGCCCTGCGCGCGTCCGTCGACGCGGGCCTCGCGCCCGAGGCCCGCGAGTGGCTCGCCGCCGCGCTCGCCGACGCCGCCGCGGACACCCCCGGCCCCAGCGCCGGACTGCTCGCCTGGGAGGCGCACTTCGCCGCCGCCCGCCGTCGCTGCGGCGCCGAGGCCGCCGACGCCGTACGCGTGCTGATCCTGCACGCCGCCCGTGCCGACGAGCAGGTCGCCACCCGCGTCTACGACCGCGGCGACGCCGCCGAACGCCGCGCCGTGCTGCGCGCGCTGCCCCACCTCGGCCTCGGCCCCGGCGCCGTACCGCTGGTCGAGGACGCGCTGCGGACGAACGACACCCGCCTGGTCGCCGCCGCCCTCGGCCCGTACGCCGCCGAGCGCCTCGGCGACCACGCCTGGCGGCAGGCCGTCCTCAAGTGCCTGTTCACCGGCGTACCCGCCGACGAGATCGCGGGCCTGGCCGCACGCGCCGCCGGCGACGGCGAACTCGCCCGCATGCTCACCGACTACGCCCGCGAGCGGACCGCCGCCGGCCGCGCCGTACCCGCCGACCTCGACCGGATCCTCGACCTCACCCGCAAGGAGGTGTGATGCGCATCTTCGACCCGCACATCCACATGACGTCCCGCACGACCGATGACTACGCGGCCATGTACGACGCGGGCGTGCGCGCCCTCGTCGAGCCCTCCTTCTGGCTGGGGCAGCCCCGCACCTCCCCGGAGAGCTTCTACGACTACTTCGACTCGCTGCTCGGCTGGGAGCCCTTCCGCGCCGCCCAGTACGGCATCGCGCACCACTGCACGCTCGCCCTCAACCCCAAGGAGGCCAACGACCCGCGCCTCCTGCCGGTCCTTGCGGAGCTGCCGCGCTACCTGCTGAAGGACCACGTCGTCGCCGTCGGCGAGATCGGCTACGACTCCATGACCCCGGCGGAGGACCACGCGCTCGCCGCCCAGCTGGAGCTGGCCGCCGACCACGGGCTGCCCGCCATGGTGCACACGCCGCACCGCGACAAGGCCGCCGGCCTCGCCCGTACGCTCGACGTCGTACGCGAGTCCAGGCTGGCGCCCGAGCGCGTCATCCTCGACCACCTCAACGAGACGACGGTGGCCGCCGCGAAGGACAGCGGCTGCTGGGCGGCGTTCTCCATCTACCCCGACACCAAGATGGACGAGGACCGCATGGTCCGCATCCTGCGCGAGTACGGCACCGAGCGGATGCTCGTCAACTCCGCCGCCGACTGGGGCAAGAGCGACCCGCTCAAGACCCGCAAGACCGCCGACGCCATGCTCGCCGCCGGTTTCACCGACGCCGACGTCGACAAGGTGCTGTGGCAGAACCCGGTGGAGTTCTACGGCCAGAGCGGCCGGCTGGAGCTGGAGCCGGAGAAACCGGAGGCCGGCGGGGCCACGTACGAAGGGAACTCCATCCTCCGAGGGGGCAGCTGAGCCATGCGCTTCCGGCACCCCGACGGCTCCCTCGTCCACCTCGCCTACTGCACCAACGTGCACCCCGCCGAAGACCTCGACGGGGTGATGGCGCAGCTGCGCGACCACGCCGAGCCGGTGCGCCGCCGGCTCGGCCGCGACCGGCTGGGCATCGGCCTGTGGCTCGCGCGCGACGCCGTACGCACCCTCGGCTCCGACCCCGCCGCGCTGCGGCGGCTCAAGAAGGAACTCGACGACCGCGGCTTGGAGGCCGTGACCCTCAACGGCTTCCCCTACCAGGGGTTCGGCGACCAGGTCGTCAAGTACCGCGTCTACCGCCCCGACTGGACCGAGCCCGAGCGGCTCGACCACACCGTCGAGCTGGCCCGGCTGCTCGCCGTGCTGCTGCCCGACGACGTCACCGAGGGCACCATCTCCACCCTCCCGCTCGCCTGGCGCACCGACTTCGACGCCGCCGCCCGCAAGGCGTCGCTGACGGCGCTGGGCACCCTGGCCGCGCGCCTCGACGCCATCGAGGAGCTGACCGGCCGCTCCATCCGCGTCGGTCTGGAGCCGGAGCCCGGCTGCACGGTCGAGACCACCGCCGACGCGGTCGCCGCGCTCACCGCGGAGGGCGCGCCGCCCGCCGAACGCATCGGCGTCTGCGTCGACACCTGCCACCTGGCCACCTCCTTCGAGGACCCGGCCACCGCCATCGCCGGCATCACCGGCGCCGGCCTGCCCATCGTCAAGTCCCAGCTGTCGGCGGCGCTGCTGGCGGACCGTCCCGCGGAGCCCGGCGTACGGACCGCGCTCGCCGCCTTCGCGGAGCCGCGGTTCCTGCACCAGACCCGTATCCGCGCCGCCGACGGCACCGTACGCGCCACCGACGACCTCGACGAGGCCCTGGCCGGCGGCCTCCCCGACGACGGCCCCTGGCGCGCCCACTTCCACGTGCCGCTGCACGCCCCGCTGGAGCCGCCGCTGAAAGCGACGACGCCGGTGCTCGAAGAGACGCTGGCGCGCCTCGTCGGCGGTCCCGCGCCGCTGACGCGGCACCTGGAAGTGGAGACGTACACCTGGCAGGCGCTGCCCCCCCACCTGCGACCGCGCAGCCGCGCCCAGCTCGCCGACGGCATCGCCGCCGAGCTGACCGTCGCCCGCGACCTGATCACCTCGCTCGGCCTGAAGGAGCTGCCATGACGCCCCCGAAGCGGCTGGTCGTCGTCGACGTCGTCGGCCTCACGCCGCGTCTCCTCGACCACATGCCGAACCTGCGCGCGCTGGCCGACGCCGGCTCGAACAGCGCGCTGACGCCGCCGCTGCCCGCCGTCACCTGCACCGTGCAGTCGACGATCCTCACCGGCGAGCCGCCGGCGGAGCACGGGATCGTCGCCAACGGCTGGTACTTCCGCGAGCTGGGCGAGATCTTCTTGTGGCGCCAGCACAACGCGCTCGTCGGCGGCGAAAAGCTGTGGGACGCCGCCCGGCGCGCGTACCCCGGCTACACCGTGGCCAACGTCTGCTGGTGGTACGCGATGGGCATGGACACCGACTACATCGTCACCCCGCGCCCGATCTACTACGCCGACGGCCGCAAGGAGCCCGACTGCTACACCCGGCCGCCGGAGCTGCACGACGAACTGACCGCCGCCTTCGGCACGTTCCCCCTGTTCAACTACTGGGGGCCCACGGCGAGCATCGCCTCCTCGCAGTGGATCATCGACGCCTCGCGGCACATCCTCGACGCGTACAGCCCCGACCTCACCCTCGTCTACCTCCCGCACCTCGACTATGACCTGCAGCGCTACGGCCCCGACGACCCGCGCTCGCACGCCGCCGCGCGCGAGCTGGACGACGCGCTGGCGCCGCTGCTGGCGGACGCGCGGGCGGCGGACGCGGAGACCGTGGTGCTGTCGGAGTACGGCATCACGCAGGCGTCGAAGCCCGTGGACGTCAACCGCGCGCTGCGCAAGGCCGGGCTGCTGGAGGTCTACACCCAGGACGGGATGGAGTACCTCGACCCGTGGGCGTCGCGCGCCTTCGCGGTCTCGGACCACCAGATCGCCCACGTCTACGTCCGCGACCCCGCCGACACCGAGGCCACCCGGGAGATCCTCACCCGGCTGCCCGGCGTCGCCGACGTGCTCTCCGACACCGGCAAGAAGGCCCACGGCCTGGACCACCCGCGCGCCGGCGAGCTGGTCGCGGTGGCGGATCCGGAGGCCTGGTTCACGTACTACTACTGGCTCGACGACGACCGCGCCCCGGACTTCGCCCAGCTCGTCGAGATCCACCGCAAACCCGGCTACGACCCCGCCGAGCTGTTCATGGACCCCACCGACCCGTACGTACGCCTGCGTGCCGTCTCCGCGATCGCCCGTAAGAAGGCCGGGATGCGCTACCGCCTGGCCGTCGTCCCGCTCGACCCCGCCCCGGTGCGCGGCAGCCACGGCCGCCTCCCGGACGACGAGCGCGACGGCCCGGTGCTGATCACCACCCGGCCGGGGGCGACCTCGGGTCCCGTACCGGCGACCGACGTGAAGTCCCTGCTGCTGTCGCTAGCCGGCCTCGACTAGCTCATCCCCGTCCAAGGAGCAATGCCATGTCCACCAGACCCAGCGAAGAACTGGACCACGCCCTCAACAGACGCAGATTCCTCGGCGTGGCCGCCGGCACCACCGCGGCGGCCGTCGCCGGCGCGGCGGCTGCCCCGAGCGCCGCGGCGACGCCGCACGGCGGTGGCCGGCCCGCGGTCCCGCGGGGCCGGCTGGGCATCCAGCTGTACACCCTCCGCGACCAGGTCGGCACGGTCGGCTTCGGCAAGGTCTTCGACGCCTTGGAGCGCTACGGCTACGACCAGGTCGAGTACGCCGGCTACACCCAGGGCAACGGCCCCATCACCCTGCCCCGGCTGCGCCGCCTGGCCCGCGACCACGGACTGCGCGCCATCGGCAGCCACGTCTCGTACCACGTCGACGACCCCGCGGGCTACTCCTTCGCCACCAGCCTGGAGCAGGTCCTCGACGACGCCGAGGCCCTGGACCTGCCGTACGTCGGCACCTGGGACGGCCCGTTCCGTTACGGCAACACGGTCGACGGGGTCAAGCGCGCCGCGGCCGAGTTCAACGACTACGGCGCGGCGGCCCGGCGCCGCGGCATACGGTTCTACACCCACAACCACGGCAACGAGTTCGGCTTCTGCACCGACGACCCGTCGGTCCGCATCTACGACCTGATGCTCGCCGAGACCGACCCGGACCTGGTGTACCTGGAGATGGACATCTACTGGGCCTACACCGGAGTCCACCGCTTCAGCGCCCGCCCGGACGGCACCCCGGCGCCGTTCGACCCGCTGGACTACGTCACGGCCGACCCGCGGCGCTTCCCGCTGTTCCACGTCAAGGACGGCGAGCACGACGAGGCATCCCAGGACGGCTACCACATGGTCGACGTGGGCGACGGCGACATCGACTACGAGCGCTTCATCGGCACCGTCACCCGCGGCCGGTACCGCACGTACCACAACTGGCTCGTCGAGCGCGACGACGCGGTGGACCCGGCCACGAACCCGGCCGGCTCCTTCACCACCGCCCGCCGCTCCGCACACCACCTCCACCACCTCCACGCCTGACCCACCCCACCCGACCGCCCCCAACCCCCCGGCCCGCCGCCCCACCGGCGGGCCGGGGCCACGACGGTCACAGAATGAGACCTCTACTCGCGCTCCGTGCCTGAATACCGGTGCGAGCAGCCCCCGAATCCTTGATATCGTGGGGGTTGCCCCGCGGCCCTCTGCCGCGGCACGGCAATCCGGTCCGGGTGGCGGAATGGCAGACGCGCTAGCTTGAGGTGCTAGTGCCCGTAAAGGGCGTGGGGGTTCAAGTCCCCCCTCGGACACATAATTACCCCGCGATCATCGGTTCGCGGGCAGGCGCCATTGGCACCCGGCTCTCACCTGGAGTGAGGGACGGGTGCATTTTGTCTTTCCGTCCCTGGCGGTGGAGGGGCGCTAGGTCAGCCGATACGGATCCTTTCTCTCGTCGGGGTGCCGGCGGTGAGGGTCTGGTCCGCCGGGTCGTAGGCCAACGTCACGCTCTCGGCCCGCGGCCGGGCGGCTGCCGCTTCGGGGGCGGTCGGCTCGTCGCCTGGGGTGAGGCGGAGCAGCAGGGCGGGCAGGTGGGCCAGGATGCGGTCCTCGCGGAGGTAGGTGCTGCGGGGCAGGTCCGTGCCGGGGCCGGTGGCGCTGGTGCGGCCGTGGCGGCAGCGGTAGGCCGGGCGATCGTGAGACCAGCAGGAGTCCATCCGCCGCCCGCACACCCCGCCAGCCACACGGGGAGCCGTATAGCATGCTCGGCGCCGTCCGGCCCTGGCAGCTTGTCACCTGACCTGGTGGCCTGATGGAGATCGCCCAGCTTCTGAGTGAGGCCGCCTGGCGACGTCGGGCCGGGGCGGCCAGCTTCCCGACAGGCGGCGATCGACTGGGCGGTGACCAGGTCGAGAGCGGGCACGAGGACTAAGACTCGGCCGCGGGATCCGGCGGGCTTCTGCGGCGGCTATGGGGGTTTCTCTTCGAGGCGGCCGTCCGCGCCGGTGAGCAGGCGCGCGCGACCGCCGCGCTGGAGCTGCTCGGCTCCCGGGCGCGCGCCAGCGGCACTCAGTGGGCGCTGACGAGCACCGGGCCGGCCGCCGAGGCGTACTACCGCGAGGCGGTCCAGCGGCTCGGCCGCTGCCGGATGGTCACCCATCTCGCCCGCGCGCACCTGGTCTACGGCGAGTGGCTGCGCCGCGAACGCCGCCGCCAGGACGCGCTGGAGCACCTGCACACCGCCCACGGGCTGCTGTCCGGCATGGGCGCCGGGGCGTACGCCGCCCGCGCCGCCCGCGAGTTACGCGCCGCCGGCGAGCAGCCCCGCCGGCCGGCCGACCACCCGGCCGACGCGCTCACCCCCCACGAGCTGCACGTCGCGCGGCTGGTGGCCATCGGGGCGACCTCCAAGGAGGTCGGCGCGCAGCCCTTTCTGAGCCCCCGCACCATCGACGCGCACCTGCGCAGCATCTTCCGCAAGCTCGGCATCACCTCCGCCGCCAGCTCCGGAACCTGCGGCTTCTCTGACTCCTCAACCGCCGTGCACCCGGCGGAGATAGGCGAGTTTCGCAGATGCGACCGCGGTGCGGCGTTGTGAGCGTGGACCGCGTCCCGGGACAACCGGGCCGTACACCATCCTTGGGGGAGAACGTCTTGAGAGAAGAGTTGTCCACCGCGACCGCTCAGGCCGCGCGATCGTCCCGACCGCGCCCTCGTGCGCGGCTGCGCCGCCGGGGTTCCGCGCTGTTCGCGGTGGCGGTCGTGACCGCGCTCGTCGCGGCGGTCACCCTCGTCACAGTCCTGAACCCGGCCATTCCGTCCGCCAGCGCCCAGCCGGCCTTCACGTACTCGTCGAGCTGGAACATGAACGGCGAGATGGGGGGCCCGGGCCAGGCGCCCGGGACCGGCGTGGTGCGCCCGGAGAGCCGCTGGGTGGCGGACCTCCGGCCGGAGCTGACGCGGGGCGCGCATCTGATCGCCGTCCAGGAGGCGGGCACCCGGCCGCCGCCGCAGTCGGCAGAGACCCGGTCGTGGGCCAACGGCGCGGTCACGGAGAACGCCTGGAACGCCGGCACCGACCGAGTGGCTCACGCGAACGTCTACTTCGCTGACGTGGGCCAGCAGCGCAACGGCCTGGCCATCGTCACCCGGGAGGCCGCGGACGATGCCGTGCTGCTCCCCGTGCGCAACCACCCGACGCCCGACCGACGCTCGGCGTGCGGTTCGGTGTCATCTGGTACTTCACCGCGCACGCGCCGTCCGGCCGCGGTCGCAGTGCCGACGACGTCGTAGACACGGCCAACCAGTTCATGGCGAACCGGCCGGGCACCGAGCGCCACCGTGTCCTGGCCGACTTCAACGAGAACCCGGCCAACATGCCGGTGCAGTACCACCGGCACATCGTGCGCTCGAACCAGCCCACTCACCAGGGCGGCGAGGAACTCGACTGGGCCTATTACGGCGACGCTGACCAGCGCACCGTCCAGGTCGAGCGACAGGGGCTCGGCTCCGACCACTGGATGCTGCGCTTCTTCATGCTCCCGGGCTGCGGCCCCCGGCCGATGGCCGCGAGGGCCGCGGAACCGCCGGGCGCCGCTGAACCGCGGGGCGCCGCCGCGGAGCCGGACTGCGACGCACCGGTGCCCGGCCCTACGTGCCTCATCCACTCTTGGTACCTCAACGACGCCGTCATCACGCGCGCCGCGTCGTACCGGACGGAAGGGCCGACCGTGACGCCTGTGGAGGACGGCAGCAACAGGATCACGCAGCCAGGTGCTGCAGGTGCGCTTCAGCTCCGAGCCCGGCCGGTACCTCCTCACCTTCGTCACCAGCGAATGCATCGGGCGCAGCGCCGACGACTCGGTCTACATCACCCCGCGGTGCGACCCCCGGCGACGAGAGCAAGCAGTGGGAGTTCCGGGAGGGCCGGATCCACTCCCCCCACCTCGGGCCGGAGCTGCAGCCGAGCCCGGACGCGGTGTGGGAGCCCATGCGGGTGGAGACCAGGTTCTACCAGTGGCGGTGGGAGCGGTTCGACATGCCGCCCCGCGACGGCGGGGCGGACCACGACGAGCCGAGGAGGCGAGACCTCGTCGAAACCGGGGAGACACAGCCGGACCAGGGCGTCGACACCGGCGTCGGCGAGAGCGAGGACACCCCCGGCACGAGCACGGATGCGGAGGAGTCCCCCACCGGGGCGGAGCCGGTGCATCCGGGCGCTGGCGCCGGCGAACAGCAGCCGGCGGCCGGGCCGTAAGGGAGCCGGCCGGCGACGGCGCACGGGCCGGCCGTGTCCTCCGTACCCCGGAGGGCACGGCCGGCCCCGCCCCCGCCCCCGGCCGGGCCCGGTCACTGCAGCAGCTGGTCGACGACGCCCGGGAGATCCAGGCCATCACCGACGAATAGCCGTCCACGCCCTGGACCGCACGCTGCCCGCCCTGTCCGTCGACCCCGCACTCGGTACCCCGATCCCCGCCACCCACCCCGAACTACGCGAGTACGCCGACGACGTCGACGACATCCGCGTCATCTACTACGTCACCGCGCTGCGCACCGTCATCGTCGTCGCCTACGTCGGGTACTGACCAGGTGCCGGTTGCGTGCCGCTGAAGGAGTGCGAACGCCGGCTGGCGGAAGGGTAGCCACGCGGCGGGCCGGGGAAGGGCCCGCCCGTCGCGGGCATGCCTTGAGCATCTGCAGGATCTGGTCGACGCCCCGGCTGCCACGACACGGGGTGCCGGCTACGTTCCGTGCGCCGCCGAAGGGAACCGCGGCTGGTCTTCGGGGAGCAGTGGCCCGCCTCGCCGGCCGCGTCCATCTGGCGGGTTACGGCGGGAGCGATCACGGCGTCCGGTCTAGATTGGCAGCAGGCTGGCAGTCTCTCCGGGGGGTGAAAGGGCTGGTAGAGGCCTGTGACCTCGCAGATCGACTACAAGGCGCTGTTCATGGCCGTGCCCAACGCGAACCTGGTGCTGCGCCCCGATCTGGTGATCGTCGACGTCAACGAGGCGTACCTGCAGGTGACCGGCCGGAGCCGGGAAGACCTGATCGGCCAGTACCTGTTCGACGCCTTCCCGCGCAATCCGGCGGACCCGCACGCCACCGGGATGCGGGACCTGGACGCCTCGCTGCACCGGGCCCTGCGCACGAAGAGGCCGGACACCATGGCGCTGACGAAGTACGACATCCCCTGCCCCGGCCGGCCGGGGACGTTCGAGGAGCGGTGGTGGTCTCCGATCAACACCCCCGTCCTCGGGCCGGACGGGCAGGTCGCGTGGATCATCCACCGGGTCGAGGACGTGACCCCGTTCATCCTGGCCCGTGCGGCTCAGTCCGCCGCCGACGACGCCCAGGACCGCGCCCTCAGCGAACAGGAGGCGATGGACGCCGAACTGTACGTGCGGGCACGAGAGCTGCAGCGGCTCAACGAGGAACTGCGCCGTGCCCACGCCAGGGAACGGCAGGTTGCCGTGACCTTGCAGGAGACCATGCTCCGTTCACCGGACCTGGCACACCACCAGCACATCACCGTGCGCTACCTGCCCGCCTCCGGCTCCCTGAACGTGTGCGGCGACTGGTACGACGTGATCGACCTCCCGGACAACGGCTTCGCCGTCGCCGTCGGCGACGTCGTCGGGCACGGCCTTCAAGCCGCGGCCACCATGGGCATGCTGCGCAGCGCACTGTCCGCCGGGGTCCGGGCACTGCGCGAACCGGGCAAGGCACTGGATCTCCTGGACCTGTACTCCTACGCCGTGGAAGGAGCGCTGGCCACCACCGCCGTCAAGGCCGTCATCGACCCCGCCGGCCACCGGATCACTTACAGTAGCGCCGGCCACCTCCCGCCGATCCTGCTCCATCCCGACGGCACCTGCGATCTGCTGGACAGGGCCACCGACCCGCCGCTGGGCACACGCCCCCGGCACATCCCGCGACCCCACGCCAGCCTGCCCTACCGCACCGGCGACACCCTCGTCCTGTACACCGACGGGCTCATCGAGCGACGCGGCGAAGACATCGACGCCGGCCTGCACCGGCTGACAGACACACTCGCCCGCTACAGCACCGCCGCCACCGAACGCCTCGCCGACACTCTGCTCGCCCGCCTCGGCGTAGCCGGCGGCGCCCGTGACGACATCGCCCTGATCATCGTCCGCCTGTGAGGGGTAGGTCACGGACGCCGACGACGGCGTTACTCCGCCAGCAGCAGCTCCGCGGCCCCGAACTGCTGCCCTGCCGGTGGCCGCAGACGGCCGCCACGGCATCCATCCCGACTCTGCGGTCCCGAATGCCATTGACGGCCAGCACGTCCTGCCAGACGAGGTCACTGGCTTCGGCTCGGCGGTGTAGCCGCCGCCCGATCGGGGACGTCACCCGCAACGATGAACCTGCGATCAGCGCCGCTTCGATCTCCTCCGGCGCGAAACGGATCGGCCCTCATCCCGCTCACCGTGGCAGAGATAGGGCGACTCCTGGACGCTCTCCTACCCCACCACCGAGCCGCCCACGATCCCGTCACTCACGCACTGAACTGGTCGGCCTGGCGAAGACGCCGCCAGGCCATCGCCCGCCACTGCCACTACCGAAGTCACAGCTCAGGACACGAACCGCTGCTGGAGTACTACGGCGCGACCCGCTCTGCCCAGGTCGGGCCGTAGTGCTCCTCGAAGACACGGCGCACCATGGTGGCGACCTCGGGTGGTGCGACCGCGAGCGAGCCCGCGTTATGCGGAGGCTGGGGGTCGTACTCGATGGCGAGCTGGATGGACTGCGCGTATGCCGGTCCCTCAAGCTTCTCGGCGAGTATGAGGGCCATGTCGATGCCGGACGAGACGCCGGCCGAGGTGATCACCCGGTCGTGCACCACGACGCGCTCGGCCGTCGGCGTCGCCCCGAAGACAGCCAGGCTCTCCAGCTCGTACCAGTGCGTCGTCGCGGGCACGCCGCGGAGCAGGCCCGCGGCGCCGAGGACCAGAGAACCGGTGCAGACTGAGGTCGTCCACCGGGTCGTCTCGTGCGCGGTGCGGACCCAGGAGAGCACGTCCTCGTCCTCCAGTAGGCCCTGAGTCGAGCTGCCGCCCGCGACGACAACGATGTCCGGCTCGGTGAACTCGGCGAGCGGCAACGACGGCAGGGCGAACCGTGTCTGGTCGGCGACGACCATCCCGCCCGTGGCGGAGACGAAGGCGATGTCGACGTCCGGGAGACGGCACAGGACCTCGAACGGGCCCGTCGCGTCGAGTGAGGTGAAGCCTTCGTAGAGCACGATCGCGATGCGCATGGAAAACCTCTCGAAGTTGATCGAATGTTCGACTAAAGTCTAAGCTCGTGAAGAGGCTGAGAACCATAGTTGCCGACGTTGCGGTGATCGGAGCCGGCGCGGCCGGTTCGCTGGTCGCCCGGAAGGTGCTGGACGCCGGTGGCGGCACGGTCGTCCTGGTCGAGGCAGGCCCTGACTACGGGGCACGTGTGTCCGGCCTGTGGCCGACAGACCTGCTGAATGCCGATACCCTCCCGACCAGCCACGACTGGGGTTACTCCGGGCCTGGGCACGGCGGGACCTGGCACTTTGGCCGTGCCAAGGTGATCGGCGGCTGCACCGCGCACAACGGCTGTTCCCAGACGAGCGGCCTGCGCGCGGACTACGAGGCGCTCGGCATCGCCTGGGGACACGGTGAGCTGGACGCCCGGGTTCGCGACTCGTTGGACGTCGGCCGTGCGACGGTCCCGCGCGACGCCGAGCTGACTCCGTTCCAGTCGGCGCTGATCGACGCTTTCGACGAGGTGGGTGTCCCGCGCACTGACGACCTGGCCGACCTGGACGGACGCTCCGGCTGTGGCCCGGCGCCGATGAACTCACCGGGAGGCGTGCGCTGGAACAACGCCTTCACCTACCTCGACGAGGTCCGCGGCAGCGAGCGGCTCGAGATCCTGGCCGGCGCCACCGTCGACCGGCTCATCCTGAACGGCACCACCGCGGTGGCCGCCCTCTGTGTGGACGAAGCCGGGAAGCCGGAGATGGTGCGAGCGGCCGTGTTCGTGCTCTGCGCGGGTGCCTACGGCAGCCCGGAGATACTGCTCCGCAGCGGGATCGGGCCCGCGGACGACCTGGCGGACCTCGGCATCGGTGTGGCCGTCGACCTTCCGGGGGTCGGGGCGAACCTGCACGACCATCCGACGGTCGAGGTGCGGTTCGAGGCCAGTGCCGCGCTGGTGCGGGACATGGCGGCGTTCGAGGCCGAACGCCGTGCGCCCGACGAGCAGGTGATCGGCAAAGTGGACAGCGGTGCCGGCACCGGTCCGTACGACCTGCATGTCTTCCCGTACACCGACCATGCCGGCGATCGTCTCGAGTGCGTCCTTCCGGCCGGTGCGGTCGTGCCGCGGTCTCGTGGCCGACTCCGGCTGCGGAGCACGGACCCGGCGGTGCGCTCCCACCTGGAGCACGCCTATATGACCGACCCGGCAGGGACCGACGTGGCAACCCTCCGGGCAGGCCTCGATTTCGTCCGTGCCCTGGGCGCGACCACGTCGTTCGCTCCGTTGCTCAACGACCTTGTCGCCGACCGGTCCTCGGGGTCTGACCACACCTTCTTCCACTACTGGCACCCAGCAGGTACCTGTGCCCTCGGGATCGACCCGGCGGCCGGGGCCGTCGTCGATGTGCACGGACGCGTGCACGGGACCGAGAACATCCGGGTCGTCGACGCCTCCGTCTTTCCGCAGGTGCCCCGCGCCACGACCCACCTGCCCACCACACTCCTGGCGGACCGGCTCTCCGACGACCTCGTCGGCCGGGCCTTCACTCCACCCCACGGAATCGAGTAACGCGTTGAACTCCATCACCCACATCCGGCACGCGACCGTCCTGGTCGAATTGGACGGTCTGACCGTCCTGGTCGACCCGCTGCTCGGCGAACAGGACGCCTATGACCCGGTCGAGGGCACGACCAACCCCCGCACCTGGCCCCTGGTCGGGCTGCCTATCCCCGCGGAGGAGGTCGTCGCGCGCGCGGACGCGGTGGTCTTCACACACACCCACGTCGACCACATCGACGACGTGGCCGTGACACTGATCGCGGCGGCCGGAATCCCGGTCTTCTGCCAGCCTGAGGACCAGACTGAGCTGTGCGAGCGCGGCGCGGGCGACGTTCGGCCGGTCGAGGCCGAGGCACGTCTGGGGCACGTCACCCTCGTGCGCACCGGTGGCCAGCACGGTACCGGCGAGACCGCGAACCTGATGGGACCGGTGTCCGGGTACGTGCTCAGCGTCGGCGAGGACAGCGTGTACGTCGCCGGCGACACGGTCTGGTGCGAGGAGGTTCACACCGCCCTCGGCGGCCACCAGCCGCGGGTCACCGTGGTCAACAGCGGCGAGGCCCGGATGGAATACGGGGACCCGATCACCATGTCGGCTGCGGACGTCATCCAGGTTGCCACCGCGATGCCCGAGACCGTAGTGGTCGCCGTCCACCTGGAGGCGCTGAACCACTGCGGTCTCGGGCGCGGCGAGTTGCTGGCTGCGACGGAGCGTGCCGGTGTGACCGTGCACGTCCCTGCCGACGGCCAGCGACTCGAGTTCAGTGCAATCGCGAGGTAGGACGCAGCCCGAAGTGGAGCCTGACGGCGTCGAGCGACTCCTGTCGCTCGACGCCGTACAGGTCCTCGGGTGCCGGGATCTCCGCGCCGACCACGTCCGAGAGCCAGGCGGTGTCCAGGCCGAAGCCGTCCTGGCCATGGTCCACGGACCCGGTGCCGGTCAGGTTCGAGGAGAAGATCCCAGCGGCCGAACGGGGCAGGAAGTCCTCGTAGACGATCGGCGCGACCGTGACCAGGTTGCGCCGCAGCAAGGTCTCCAAGTCGGCTTCGTTCGGACCGCTCGGCGCCGCTCCCCGGGTGATCTCGTAGGTGAAGAACGCGAGGTCCTGGGCGTGCCAGTCGGTCTCCGAGATCGGCAGGAGGGCGTTCCACGTGTCCCGGGCCACGGCGGCAGGGTCGGCGTCGGGTCGCGCGGCACGAGCGTCGTCGACCGCAACGGTCACTTCGTCGTACCGCTGCCGGCCGGCGGGCGTCAGGGCGATGCCGCGGGCCTCGACCTCACCGAACCGGACCCGCAGGCTGCTGGTGGTGATGGCTCCGTCGTCCTCGCGGAAGCGTCGTGGCTCAGCGAGGGCCCGGAACGAGGTCTGGCGCAGGAGGACGTCAGGCCCGTTCCACGCGGGAGGTCCCTGGATCGCGTCGATCATCTCGATTCCGCGCACCGACATCGATCGGTACAGGTCGTCTATATCCAGGACCCGTGGCGTCAGGTGGTTGATGTGGGTGCTGCGCACCCCGCCGATGTCCGCCGCGACGCTTGAGACCGCCTCCAGCTCCTCGTACCAGCCGCGGTCGACGGGCTCGCCGGAGAGGGCGAACGAGCCGATCGCGAGGTCGAGGAAGACCTCGGCGTCCGAGTTCCCGAGGCCACCATCCGCGACGGCGCGGTCTGCCAGCGAGAGGAGGTCGTCCCTGAACAGGCGGCGGGTATGGAGAAAGTTCCGCAGCCGGCCCGCGAGATCGGCGCTGAAGAAGCGCCGGTCGCTCACGGCCAGCAGCGAGGTGAAGACCCGGAACGGGTTGGCCGCCAGTTCCTCACGCGAGTGCGGTCGGAACGCTGTCGACACCACCGGGATCGGATGAGGGTGCGCGTCGCGGAGGTCGTAGAAGCCGGTGGGGTGCATCCCCATCGCGCCGAACACGCGGGCCACCTGGGCCAGTTCCTGCGGAGTCCCGACTCGGATGGCGCCGTGCCGCTCGGCAGTGACGCGGTCGATCGAGCCCAGGTGCTGGGCACCCAGCGGGTCCCGGTGCAGGGCCCGTTCGTTGACCTCCTGGGAGACCTCGACGAGCGTCGTGTACGCGGGCACCTCCCGGCCGTACAGGGCGGACAGCCGGTGCGCGAAACGGGCACGCAGCTCGGTCGGTGTCACGTGCCCGGCGCTCAACGTGCCGCCGCCGTCCGGGAGGGCGCCTGACCGCGGAGTTCCATGGCCTGGAATACCCGGTCATGGGCCAGGTTCCGGGCGGCGACATGGGGCGTCGTGCCGGAGCGCGCCGCGTGCTCGAGGACGGACGCCACGTTGGCCCGCATCTTGGCGCTGACCGTGGCGAAAACCTTCTCCGTGTCGACAGGGAACGGGGAGAGTCGTGCGTCCATGGAATGCGCCGCGGCGATTGCCCCGCCGGCGTTGGCGATGAAGTCGGGGACGACCGTGACCCCGCGCTGGTCGAGCTCCTGCAGGGCAGGCGCCGTCACCGGCATGTTGGCGCCCTCGACGATCAGCTTCGCACTGATCCGCCGCGCGTGGGTCGGATGGACGACGTCCTGGAGCGCGGCCGGGACGAAGATCTCCGCCGGAGCGGTGATCGCGTCCTCCGGGGGGCGCACCGACCCGTAGGCTGTCACACAGCCGTCCCCGTGCTCGGCGGCCAACGCATCCAGGCGGGCCAGGTCGATGCCGTCCGGGTCGAGCACGGCGCCGTCCACCGTCGACGCCGCGACCACGAGGGCACCGAGAGCGGTGAGCCTGTGGGCCACCGCCCGGCCGACCGCGCCGAACCCCTGGATCGCGACACGTGCCCCGGGTAGCGGCAGACCGATCCGCGCGGCGGCCGCGTCGGTCGCCTCCGCCACACCAAAGCCGGTCACGCCGAGCTGGTCGTACGGGAGTCCGCCGAGCTCGCGAGGAAGACCGACGGCGACCCCGCGCGAGTCGAGCTCGTCGACGAAGATCGCGGCGTCCCGCTCGGTGAGCCCCATGTCGAGCCCGAAGACGTACTCCGCGGGCACCTCGTTGGCAAGGGCGCGCGCGAAGGCGCGTAGTTGCTTCTCCTTGTCCGGGCCCTGCGGGTCGCCGAGCAGACCCGCCTTGGCGCCTCCGTGGTACAGGTCCACCGCCGCCCACTTCCAGGTCATCGTCCTCGCCAGGCGCATCACCTCGGAGACGCTCAGCGTCGGGCTCATCCGGGTGCCGCCCTTGCCCGCGCCCCGGGCCGTGTTGTCGATGACCAGGACACCGCGCATTCCTGAGCGGTGGTCGGAGACGCAGACCACCTTCTCGGGGCCCCAGTCGTCGACCGAGGCGAGGATCTCTGCATGCATGTCGTTAGCGCTTCCTTACGTTGTAGGTGATCAGCTCCTGACGAGCGAGGCGCCGTCCCGGACACCGGACCGCTCGGTCACCATCCGGGCCAGGGCGCTCGCCGACGGCGACCCGTGCCGGACCACCTGGACCAGGGTGCGCAGGAGCACGGGGTTGAGCATCATGCCCCGGTCCGCGTCGTCGCGGCCTGGAGGAGCTGGGTGAGGTGGACCGCTGGCCGGTCGGCCAGGTCGCGCAGCTGGGTGCGGCACGAGAACCCGTCGGCGAGCACGATGGCGTCCTCAGGGAGGGAGCGGACCGCAGGGAGGAGCTCCAGCTCGGCCACCTGGACGGACAGGTCGTAGTGCCCGCGCTCCATCCCGAAGTTCCCGGCCAGGCCGCAGCACCCGCCGACCTGGACCACCTCCGCCCCGGACCGTGCGAGCAGGGCGGCGTCGGCCTCCCAGCCCATCACCGCGTGGTGGTGGCAGTGGGGTTGTGCAAGCACCGTCGTGCCTGTCAGGTTCGGCGGCTCCCAGTCCATGGAACTGAGCAGCTCGGCCACGGTGCGGGTCGCGAGCGCGACGTCGCGGGCGGCCTGCGTCCCCAGCAGCTCGACGGCGTCGCGCCGCAGGACTGCTGTGCAGGAGGGCTCGATCCCGACGATCGGCGTTCCCGCGAGTGCGTGCGGCAGGAGCAGGTCGACCGTGGACCCGAGCCGTTCCCGGGCGTGGTCGAGCTGACCGGTCGAGATCCAGGTCAGCGCGCAGCAGGCCGACGGCGAGGAAAGCAGCGGTTGGAAGCCGGCCGACTCGAGCAGCCGGATCGTTGCCTGTCCGGCCTCGGGGGTGAAGGTGTCGGTGAAGGAGTCGACGAAGACGACGACCGCCCGGGTGGTGGCCGATCCCGGCGTCGACGGCGCGGGTCGGGACCGGTACCAGGACCGCAGCGTCTGCGGAGCGAATGGCGGTACCCCCCGGCGGGGATCGGCGCCGGCTGCGGAGAGGGCGAGACGGCGGGCGGGTGCGAACCTGAGTAGCTGGTTCAGCAGGCGCGGGATCCTGCGGCCGAGCCGGAGCCACTGCGGCAGTCGGCCGAGGGTGTAGTGGCTGCGCGGCCGCAACCGGCCGCGGTAGCCCTGGTGAAGCACCTCCGCCTTGTATGTCGCCATGTCCACCCCGGAGGGGCAGTCGGACGCGCACCCCTTGCAGGCAAGACAGAGGTCGAGCGCCTGGTGCAGCTCGGCCGACCGCCACCCGTCGCTGAGATCTCCGCGCATCAGCTCCTGGAGGAGTCGCGAGCGGCCGCGGGTGGAGTCGCGCTCGTTGCGGGTAGCCCGGTACGACGGGCACATCACCTGGCCAGGACCGTGATGGGGCGCTCGGCAGCTCCCGACGCCGGTGCAGCGGTGCACCGCCTGAGCCAGGTCACCGCCGTCCTTCCGGTAGCCGAAGGCGAGCTCTCCGCGGGGCGGTCTGCTGACGGCGAGTCGCAGGTCGTCGTCGAGCCGGGCGGGTGTAACCAGGACGTTCGGATTCAGCAGGCCGGTCGGATCGAAGATGGACTTGACCCGTGCGAACAGGTCCAGGACCGCGGGTGAATAGAGGGCGGGCAGGAGCTCGCTGCGGGCCCGGCCGTCACCGTGCTCGCCGGAGAGGCTGCCGCCGTAGCCGACCACGCACGCTGCTGCCTCCTCCAGGAAGGTGCGGAACCGCGCGCGTCCGTCGCCGGTCACCAGGTCGAAGTCCAGGCGCACGTGGATGCAGCCCTCGCCGAAGTGTCCGTACGGCATCGCGGTCAGTCCGTGGTGGTCGAGGAGCCGCTCGAAGTCACGCAGGTAGGTGCCGAGGTGCTCCGGTGGCACGGCGGCGTCCTCCCACCCGGCCCACGCCGGCTTGCCGGAAGGAGCACGACCGGCGAGGCCAGCGCCGTCGGCCCGGATTTTCCACATCCGCGCGGCGTCGGCAGGGTCGCTCAACAGCACGTGGTCTACCGGGGCGACGTCCTCGACGAGCGCCCGGGCCCGTGCGTGCAGGTCGGTGCGATCGTCGCCGGACAGCTCGACGAGCAGCCAGGCGTCGCCCCGGGGCAGTGGCGGGACCCACCCTGACCCGATCCGGGCGCGGACCATGTCGACGATCCGGCGATCGAGACCTTCGCAGGCGGTGACCCGGTGCGCGAGGATCGCCGGTACGGTGTCGCCCGCCTCGGCGAACCCGCTGAACCCGAGCACGGTGAGCACCCGCTCTCGAGGAACGGGGGTGAGGTCGACCTCGGCCTCGGTGACGATGCCGAGGGTCCCTTCGCTGCCGACGACGAAACCGGTGAGGTCGAAGCCGTGCTCGGGGAGGAGTCGGTGCAACGCGTACCCGGAGATCTGTCGTGGGAACCGGCCGAGTTCGGTACGGATCGCTGCCAGGTCGGACCGGACCAAGTCGGTCAGCGCGGCACGTCCGGTCTCGAACCCGCGGTGTGTCGGTCCGTCGGCGGTACGGCGGGTGTTGACCGTCTCCCCCGAGGCGGTCAGGAAACGAAGGCCGCGGACGTTGTCGGCCGTCCGCCCGTGGGCTACCGAGCGAGACCCGCAGGAGTCGTTCCCGATCATGCCGCCGATGGTGCAGCGGCTGGCGGTCGACGGGTCGGGTCCGAATCGGAGGCGGTGCGGGTCTGCTGCTGACTGGAGGACGTCGAGGACGGTGCCAGGCTGCACGCGAGCGGTCCGAGCAACCGGGTCGAGGTCGAGAACGCGGTTCATGTGCCTGCTGAAGTCGACGACGATCCCCGGTCCGATCGCGTTCCCGGCGATCGAGGTTCCGCCGCCCCGGGCGGTGACTGCGGTTTCGAGGCTGCGCGCGACCGCCAGCGTGGCGGCGACCTCGTCGTGGTCGTGGGGCCGCACGACTGCCGCGGGCCGGACCCGGTAGAGCGACGCGTCGCTGGAGTAGGCGGCCGTGTCGACGGGCGCGTCGAGTACGTCCCGGATCCCCGTGGCGCGGAGTGCGTGGGCGAGATCCCGACTGTCCGGCTCGTGGTGTGGCATCGCGACGCCCCCTGGAATTGATCGAACGATTTATCGTGAACACAATCTGGCGGGCCGCGCGGCCCGTCGTTCGACCGAACCGGGACCATGCACAGGCGGAAGCGCCGCGCGGCTCAGTAGAATCCGCGTCCCGATTTTCGGCCCAGGAGTCCAGCAGCGACCATTCGGTTGAGCAACGGGGGAGGTGCGTACTGCGGCTCCTTGAACTCCTCGTACATCGAATGGCCAATTGCTTCCACTGTGTCGAGTCCTATCAGGTCGCACAGGGCAAGAGGCCCAATTGGGTGGCCACAACCAAGGGTCATCGCACGGTCAATGTCCTCAGCCGTCGCACCACCCGCCTCGTACATCCGTACGGCTGCGAGCAGGTAAGGGACGAGCAGCGTGTTCACGAGGAAGCCAGCTCGATCCTTGGCCAGAACGGGGGACTTTCCCAACACGTTCAGCACGAGATCTTGCATGCGCTCGACCAGCGATGGCGCTGTAAGCACCGAGGGGATGATTTCCACCAGGCGCATCGTCGGAACTGGGTTGAAGAAATGCAGGCCGATCACATCCTCGGCGCGGCCCGAAGCCGTCCCGAGATGGATGATCGGCACTGAGGAGGTGTTGGTGGCGAGGACGGTACCTGGAGTCGTCACCTGGCCGAGCTCACGGAAGAGTTCGACCTTCAGGCTCTGGACTTCGGGCGCCGCTTCCACGATGAGATCGCATTCCCGGAGATCAGAAAGTGTGGTGGTTGCGCGAATTCGATCCAATACCGGAGCGACAGCCTCATCCGAGGCTATGGTGCCGGCTTTCGCGGAGTACCGGGCCAGCGAGGTCCGCAACCGTTCGACTGCGGACCCACAGGCAGCGTCATCGATTTCCACCAGCACAACGTGGAGACTCCGCTGTGCAAAGACCTGAGCGATGCCTGAGCCCATGACGCCACCGCCGATGACTCCGACCACTGACGGCTCCATCAGACGAACTCCACGCCTTGGGCGAGTGGGAGGTCAGCGGAGTAGTTGACGGTGTTCGTTGCCCGTCGCATGTAGCTCTTCCAAGCGTCCGAGCCCGACTCGCGTCCGCCGCCGGTCTCCTTCTCGCCGCCGAATGCGCCCCCGATCTCGGCGCCGGACGGTCCGATGTTCACGTTCGCGATCCCGCAGTCAGAGCCAGCTGCCGACAAGAAGCGCTCGGCCTCGCGCACGTCGGTGGTGAAGACAGAGGAGGACAGGCCCTGGGGCACGTCGTTCTGGAGCCGTACCGCCTCGTCGAAGTCCTGGTACGTGAGCACGTAGAGCAGCGGTGCGAACGTCTCCTGCCGGACCACCTCGGTTTGGGCGGGCATCTGCACGATGGCCGGCCTGACGTAGCAGCCGGAAGCGCTCTCCACGACGCGGGTACCACCGGTGAGTACGGTGCCGCCGTCCGTGACGGCCTGGCTGATCGCGTCGTCGAAACCGGTTCCCGCAGCGTCGTCCACGAGCGGGCCGACGAGCACCGCCGGGTCGAGAGGCGAGCCGATGGGCAACGACTTGTAGGCACTCATCAGGCGAGCGACCAACTCGTCGCGGACGGACTCATGCACGATCACCCGGCGCAACGAGGTGCACCGCTGCCCGGTGGTCCCGACGGCCGAGAAGACGATGCCGCGGACGGCGAGGTCGAGGTCCGCCGACGGCGCGACGATCGCGGCGTTGTTCCCGCCGAGTTCGAGGAGCACCCGTCCCAGTCGAGCGGCCACCCGTGGTGCGACTGCCTTCCCCATCCGAGAAGAGCCGGTGGCGGAGACGAGCGCCACGTCCGGGTGGTCGACGACGACCTCACCGGCCTCCGAGGTGCCCAGGGCGAGTGTCGCGATGCCCGCCGGGGCGCCGACGCGCTCGCGCGCCAGCTCGAGCAGCGCGGACACGGCGACAGCGCTGAGCAGGGTCTTCTCGGACGGCTTCCAGACGACCGTGTCACCGCACACCAGTGCGATCGCCGCGTTCCAGGACCAGACCGCGACCGGGAAGTTGAAGGCGGAGATCACACCGACGACACCGAGCGGATGCCACTGTTCCATCATCCGGTGGCCTGGCCGCTCGGTGGCCATGGTGAGGCCGTGGAGCTGGCGGGACAGGCCCACGGCGAGGTCGCAGATGTCGATCATTTCCTGGACCTCGCCACGACCCTCCTCAAGGATCTTGCCGGTCTCGATCGTCACCAGCGTGGCCAGGTCCTCCTTGTGCTCGCGTAGCAGGAGCCCGAGCTGGCGTACGAGTCCGCCACGGACTGGCGCAGGCACCGAGCGCCAGGTGGCGAAGGCGGATCGCGCGTCTTCGATGCCGCTCATCACCTGGTCCCGTGGTTGCGAGCGGATCCGGCCGAGCTCGCCGCCGTCTATCGGCGACCGGCAGACCAGGTCGCCGTCGTCTGCGAACGGGTCCGTTGCTCCGAGCCGTCGGAGGATGTCGGTCGTGGTATCGCGCAGGTCGGTCATCGGGGTCAGGGTCCTCGTTCCTGGCGCGGAGGTGGTCGGGGCGGAGCGGATCAGGTCGTCCAGAACAGGTCGCGGGTGTTGCCGCCGAGAAGGCGCTCGAGCACCGGCTCATCGAGGCCGAGGCCGCGCCACTCGTCGATGACGCGCGCGAAGGGCATCACCGGCCAGTCGGTGCCGAAAAGCACCTGGTTGGTCAGCAGCTTGGGCAGGTACGTGAAGAGCACCTCCCAGCCGGTGCCCCGCTGACCGACGTACCGGGGGGCCAGGCCGCCGAGTTCGAGGTAGACCGTCGGGTGCCGCCGGGCGACGGCGCAGAACTCGTTCACCCAGGGCCAGCCGGAGTGGCAGGCCATGAGCCTCAGGGAGGGGAAGTCGCATGCCACCTGGTCGAGGAGTTCGGCCCGCTCGTGGCGCATGGGGCTCATCCGCGAGTAGTTGATCCCGGTGTGCAGGGCGACGACCAACCCGAGTTCCTCGGCCCGGGAGTAGACCGGGTACAGCCGCCGGTCGTCGATGTCCATGTTGAAGAATGTCGGCTGGATGTTGACGCCGAGCAGGCCCATCCGGTGGATCTGGTCGACCTGCCGGGCCGCAGCGGTCGGAGTCTCCAGCGGCAGGTCGATGGTGCCGACACCGCGAAACCGCTCCGGGAACCTCGTGACCAGTGCTGCGACCGCCTCGTTGAGCTTGGCCGCGTCGGCTCTGTCCTCGTACTCTGCATGGATCACCGCCCGGGAGACCGACGACGCGTCAAGGTCGTTCATCAGGACGTCGAAGGTGCCCGCCGCGGTCTTCGCCGACAGGTCGAGTACGCGGTCGTACTGCTCGTGGAGGAGTGGCGAAGAGCTTCCGGGGGCACGGCCCCTCAGATCCTCCGGCAGGCGGACCCGTGCGTCAATCAGCTCCATCGGCGGACCTCAGTTCCTCAAATTTTGATCGGTCGTTCGAGAAGTTAAATTGATCGGGCGCTCGACTGTCAAGCGGTGGCCCCACCTGCTGAGAATTAGGCGAACGTTCGATAGACTTTGAGGGTGACGACCACCAATAGTGCAGACGACCGGGCGGTCAGGACCGTGCTGGGCGACATCCCGGCCACCGAGGCCGGGCATGTCCAGCCGCACGAGCATGTATTGTGCGATATGTCCGGTATCGTCAAGCCGTGGGGGGTGGATGCGGTCTGGCCGGCCACGGCGGCCGCTGACCGTCCCATGAGCCGTGTCGCCGCCGAGACTCCGGCGTCAGCGCGATACCTGATCGACGCGCCGATCACCCTGGAGACCTACGACCGGATCCGTCGAGACGTGGTCAACCGGGATAACCTCCAACTGACCAGCGTGGACGACGCCGTTGAGGAGATGAGTCGGTACCGCGCCGCGGGCGGCGGTACGGTGGTGGACTCGTCCGCGATCGGGATGGGCCGTGACCCGGTCGGTCTGGCGTCCGTTTCCCGGGCGAGCGGAGTCAGTATTGTCATGGGCAGTACCTACTACACGCGCCAGTACCACCCGCCCGGGCTCGACGACCAGGACGTCGAGCAGATCGCCGACGCGATCGTCCGGGACGTTGAGGTGGGCGTCGGCGACACCGGGATCCGAGCCGGGATCATCGGAGAGGTCGGGCTGAGCCACCCTGTCCATCCCACGGAACGGAAGGTTCTCGACGCAGCCTGTCGCGCCCAGATCCGCACCGGGGCGTGTCTTCAGCTTCACCCCGGTCGTGACCCGAGGGCACCGATCGAGGCGATGTGCGCAGTGGCCGATCTTGGCGGCGACCCGAGCCGGACGATCATCTCCCACGTCGACCGGACGATCTGGGAGCCCGCCGCGCTGCGCGAGCTGGCCGGGACCGGTTGCTACGTGGAACTCGACCTCTTCGGCCAGGAGTCCAGCTACTACGCCTTCAACTTGGACGCGCGGCGCCCCAACGACCGGAGCCGTATCGAGTGGGTCCTCGACCTCTTCGACGCCGGACATGCTGACCGGCTACTCCTGTCGCAGGACATCTGTCAGAAGGTGTACCTGCGCAAGTACGGTGGCCCCGGATATACGCACATCCTGGAGAACGTGATCCCGCTGATGCGCCGGATGGGCCTCCAGGAGGAGCAGATTCGGATGCTCACCCACGACAACCCAGTCGCAGCACTCGGAATGGAGATGGGCGCCTGATGGGCTCGCAGGCAGAACGACAGACGTCGACGCGCCGGGCGCGGGCAGCCGGGAGCAAGCGGGTGCGCTCAGAGCAGACCGAGCTCAACCTCTTGCGCACCTCGGTCTGGCTCTTCTCCGAGCGCGGCTTCCACGGCACGGGGATCCGGGACATCGCCGACGCTGCCGACGTCGCGGTCTCGGCGATGTACTACTACGCCGCCTCCAAGGACGAGCTCCTCGAGAAGATCATGGTTCGGTCGCTGACGGTGCTCAACGACGCCGGACACGCGGCGGTCGCCGATGTCGACGACCCCGCCGAGCGACTCGCCATGCTGGTCGGTTCACACGTCGCGTTCCACACCAGCAACCCGCGTGCCGCCCGGGTCACAGACCACGAGTTCCGAGCCCTCTCCGGCCCGACCAAGCGCCGTGTGCTCAAGATGCGCGACTCCTACGAGAAGCTCTGGGCGGAGACGATCGACGCCGGCGTCGCTGATGGCACCTTTGCCGACCGTGGACCGACAGCTCGGCTGGCGCTGCTTCAGATGACCACCGGCATCGCGCACTGGTACAACCCGCGCGGTGCCCTGACAGCGGCGGACCTCGGGGCGGACTTCGCGACGATGGCGTTGGCTCTCCTCGGGGCGAGCCGCCACGGTAAACCGGTTGACTTCGCGAGTCTGGAGCTCGGGGCGCCGTCCGTGCTCAGCGAGCGGATCGACCTCAGCATCGAGCCGCGCTCGAAGCCGAAGGGCCTCTGAACGGCTGGGAGGGGCTGGCCCGGGATGCCCCCGGACAGGCCCCTCCGTCGTGCCGGCGTGTTCAGCCGAGTGTTTCCTCCACCTCGGCCAGCGCCTCCTCGAAGACCCCGACGAACCAGGCGCAGTCCTCCCGGGTCAGCACCATCGGCGGCTTGATCTTGATGACGTTGTCGTCTGGTCCGTCGGTGGAGACCATCGCGCCACGTCGCTTGACCGCCTCCTTGAGGGCCCGCGCATGCGCGGGCGCAGGGACCCGGTCCTCCTGGCTCAGCTCGATCCCGATGAACAGGCCCTGGCCTCGAACGTCACCGACGAGCGGGTGGCTGACTGAGGCCCGGGTCAGACCCGCCATGAGCTCGGCGCCGCGATCGACGGCGTTGGCCTGCAGCCGTTCGTCGCGGAGCACGTCGAGAACGGCGAGCCCGACCTCCGCGGCGACCGGGTTGCCGCCGAAGGTGTTGAACCACTCCATGCCGGTCTCGAACGAGCGGGCGATCTCCGGGGTGGTCACCACCGCGGCGAGCGGGTAGCCGTTGCCGAGCGGCTTGCCGAGGGTGACGATGTCGGGGACGACACCCTGGGTTTCGAAGCCCCAGACGTGGCTGCCGACCCGGCCGAGGCCGACCTGGATCTCGTCGGCCACCGTCACGGCTCCCTCGGCCCGTGCCAGGGCGAACGCCTCCTGGAGGTAGCCGGGAGGGAGCACGATCTGCCCGCCACAGCTCTGCAGCGACTCGACGAAGAGGGCTGCTGGTCCCCGGCTGATTCCGCGGATCGAGTGCAGCTGCTCGGCCACAGAACCGGCGTACGCCACGCCCTGGGCGGTGGGCGGCAGGTCGCGCAGGCGGCCCCGGTACATGTCGGGGAGCTCGCAGACCCACGTGCCAGAGGGCTGGCCGAGACCACCGGCCCGGTTGAACTTGTACGGGCTCAGATCGATCTGCGATGTCAGGTTGCCGTGGTAGGCATGATCGAGCACGAGCACGTCCCGGCGGCCGGTGTGCGCGCGGGCCAGTCGGAGAGCCAGGTCGTTCGCCTCCGATCCCGAGTTGACGAAGAAGCACACGTGCAGCGGGTCCGGAAAGAGCTCGATGAGCCGGCGCGCGTACTCGACCATGGACTCATGTAGGTAGCGGGTGTTGGTGTTGAGGACCTTCGCCTGGTCGGTGGCGGCCGCCACGACCCGCGGGTGGCAGTGGCCGACGTGGCAGACGTTGTTGACCAGGTCCAGCCACCGGTTCCCGCCGCGGTCGAAGAGGTGGGCACCCTCACCGCGGACGACGCGGACGGGATCGGCGTAGGAGAGGCCGAGGGCCGGACTGAAGTTGGTGCGCCGACGACGGATCAGTCCGCGGTCCTCCCGGACCGGGCGTTTGCGTGCCGGCCGGCGGTCACCGACGAGCAGGTTGGGGTCCGGGTGCACACTCCGCCAGAGGTCGAACTCCACGGCCGGCACGGCGGGGACGAAGCCGCTGCCCCCGTGGGCGGGCAATGTGTGGAACTGCACGCGGACGACGCCGTGCGGAAATTCGTCGACTGCCCAGGCCGGGGCGGGCGCGGGTGCGGCGTGCCCGAGGAGGGTCCCGGCGTGCACAGTGGTCCCGACGGCAGGAGGGGCGTCGCCGAGGTCCAGTCCGCTCACGGCCAGGCACAGCTCGATGCCGTCGTCGCTCCGGTGGCGGAGCATCACCTCGTCCTTGCCGACAGCGACGACAGTGACGTCCAGCGGAGCGGAAACCGCGGCGCCGGGCAGGACCGGGATGCCGCGGTCTACATGCACTGAGCCTGGGTCGCTCGCGGTCGTGGCGCCGTAGGGGTGGCCGAGGTCGGCTGCCAGCCGATCGACCGCCGCGATCATCGGCGCCGGACGCGCGCGGCCGGACTCGAAGTACTGCCGGATCGTGCGCGCGGCGGGGACGGCTTCGAAGCCGAGCGGATCGCGCACCCGGCTCCGGAGTATGTCGGCGTCCGTTCCCGCCAAGGAGGCCAAGGCGGCCTCGACTCCGGCCTGGCTGATCAGGAGGTACTCGTTGCCGGGGGAGCGGGCGAACTGATGGGCCGACATGGTGATGCTGGTGGCCAACCGCAGCTGCACCAGCGGCACGAGTACCTCGAGCTCATCGGCCTGGAGCGGGTTGGTGCGGTGGTAGCCGGCGACGAGCGGAACGATGGCGTCCGCAGGGTCGGAGAACCCCTGCAGAGCGTAGGCGCAGGCCACCGCAAGCTCGGTGATGCGCGGCACCCGAGCCACGTCCCCGAAGTCGATGAACCCCCACACGGTCCCGTCGGGCCCGAGGATGATGTTGTTCTCGTTCACGTCGTGGTGGATCACTTGGTGCGGAAGTGCGTCCAGGGCGGGCTCCACCTCGGTCACATGCCGGTCGAAGACCGGGCGGACCAGGTCGCGGATCTCGTCCCGCACCTCTTCGACGTGCGCCGCGACCTCCTTCGCAGCGGTGATCCGCCAGAGCAGGTCGCTCCGTCCTTCGGCCGCATGGGTGAAGTCGGCCAGTGCGCGGTCGAGCGTTCCCAACCGCGCGCCGAGGTCCTCCAGCCGTGCCGGCGTCGCGTCGGCTGTAGTCCACGGTGAGCCGCTGATCCAGGTCAGGAGACGAACTGGGCGGAGTCCGTCGACCCAGACAGCGTGCGCGACCCTCGTGCCGGGGGTCGTCTCGACCGGTGCCGGGACCGCTGCTCCAGCGAGGCCGGAAGCAAGGTGTAGCAGCACCTGGTTCTGCATGTCGAGGACGGCGAGATCGGTCGCCGGGTGGTGGAGCTTGAGCACGTGGCGCTCTCCGGCGCCGGACTCGATCAGGTAGTTGAGATCCGACTCCCCATCGAGCCGACGGGCACTGCCGTGAACTCCGAAAACGGTCGCGGCGACGGTGGCCGCCAGTTCCTCGTGTGTCTTCATCCCGGGGCCTCCTGAGCCAAGGTATTGGTCAAACGTTCGCTCAAAAAGTGCAGGACGTCAAAGCCGCGAGGGAGTTGACAATCATCTGGGCTTGAGCGATCGTTCGACTAATTAGTGCCTGGTCTCGGCCGTATGAAGAGGTCCGCATGAAGCACCTTCGCCCCATCGCAGCCGCTGCTGCGGCGCTTGCCCTGTCGCTCGCTGTCACCGCCTGCTCCTCCACCCCCGGAGAGGGGGACGTGCCCTCCGCCGCAGGCAGCCTGGCGACGACCACCAAGCCCGGAACCGGCCCCGTCGACGAGATCACCTGGGCGCTGTACCGCGCCCCGACATCGATCGACCCGATCACCGCCGGCGACTATCCAGAGCTCACCGTGACCAGCCTGATGTGCGAGTCGCTGTTCAAACAGGAGCCCGACGGTAGTGTCGTCCCCGGTCTGGCCACCAAGATCACCTTCCCGCAACCGACGACCGCCGAGATCGCGCTTCGTGGCGACGTGACCTTCGCGGACGGGTCGCCGATGACCGCCGACGACGTCGTGTTCAGCATCCAGCGGAACATCGACCCGGCGCTCGGGGGCTATTGGAGCACTGTGCTCGACCGCATCGAGTCGGTGAGCAAGAAGGACGAGAGCACCGTTGTGATCAAGCTGACCGAGCCCGACTACTGGCTTCAGAGCGCGCTCTCCTTCATGGCCGGCGTGGTTGTGAAGAAGTCGTACGTCGAGGAGACGGGCAAGGACTACGGCACGCCCAAGGGCGGCGAGATGTGCACCGGTCCGTACAAGCTCGACGACTGGCGGACGGGTGACGTCCTCTCGGTCGTGGCCAACGAGAACTACTGGGACAAAGACGCCGAAGTGCTCGTCCAAAAGGTCAACTTCAAGGGCATTCCCGATGAGGCGACCCTGACCTCGGCACTGCAGACCGGAGAGGTCGACGGAAGTTACCTGGAACTCCCCCTGAGCACCCTGGAGCAGGTGACCAACAGCGGCACCGTGGACATTTACCGCGGTCCGTCGTACACGATCGACGCCTTCGTCGTCGCCGACACGACCCGAGGACTGCTCAAGGACACCCGGGTACGGCGGGCGCTGTCCCTGGCCTTCGACCGGGACTCCTACGTCAAGGCTCTGTACAAGGGCACCGCGCAGCCTGCCCGTGCGATCGGCAGCCCCGGCACCTGGGGCTACGAGCGCGACACCTTCGCCCGGGCCTGGGACGCGCTGCCCGAGCCGAAGGTCGACCTGAAGGCCGCAAAGGCACTGATCGAGAAGGCCGGGGTGACCGGCGAAACCCTGACCATCGGTACGAGCAACGAGATCAACAAACTCGCCACCGAGGCGAGCGCGATGAAGGCGGCGGCAGAGAAGATCGGCCTGAAGGTCAAGCTGTACCCCCTGTCCGCCGACGCCTACAGCGGCTTCTTCCTGGACGCCAAGGTCCGCGCCAAGGTCGACGGATTCTTCACCACCAACTTCCCGACCTGGGCCGACCCAGGCCGGCTCCAGTCGTCCCTCGCGGTCCCCGGTGCGGAGCAGGACTACGGCAAGTACGACAACCCGGAGGTGGCCCAGCTCCTGCAGCAGGCCCGCAGCGAGGCAGACCCGAAGAAGCGGGCGGACCTCGTCGTCCAGGCACAGGCCATCCTCGCCAAAGACCTCCCGTGGATCCCGATCGTCGCGCCGGACACGGTGCTCGTCATGAATAAGCGCCTGACCGGTGCGACCGTGACCTCGCAGCACTACTTCGCGCCGTGGGCCACCGACCTCGGGGCTGTGGGCTAATTGGCCAGGTACCTGTTCCGACGGCTGGCGATGCTGGTCGTGACTCTGGTCGTGTCGAGCTTCGTTGTCTTCTCCGGCGTCCGCATGGCGCCCGGCGACCCGATCGCGGCCCTGGCCGCGGGGCGGTCGCTGCCCCCGGAGAGTGTCGCTGTGCTCAAGGAGCGCTACCAGCTCGACGCACCCTTCATGGAGCAGTACACGAGTTGGGTCGGCCACGCCCTGCAGGGTGACCTCGGGATGTCGATCACCCTGCGGCAGGAGGTCACCGACCTGATCGCCGCCCGGGTCGGTACGACCCTGTTCCTGGTCGCCTACGCGACCCTCATCATCATCGTGATCGGACTGGCCCTGGGCATGATCGGTGCACTCGGGCCCCGAAAGGTGGACTCCGCGGTGGTCGTCTCAACCTCTGTCATGGTCGCGGTGCCGCCGTTCGTGGCCGCCATCGCGATGATCGCGGTCTTCGCGGTCGGGCTCGGCTGGTTCCCGGCGTTCGGGGCCGGATCGGGCTTCCTCGACAGCGTGCAGCACCTGACCCTTCCGGCGTTTGCGCTGGCAGCTGCCGCCGCAGCCAGCCTCGCCCGGGTGACCCGGGCCACGGTACGCGAACAGCTTGCCCGTGAGCATGTGCAGACCGCGATCAGCAGGGGGATCGCCTACCCGCTGGTCGTGTGGCGGCACGCCATCAGGAACGCGGCGGGCCCGATGGTCACGCTGACCGGTATCACCGTCGCGTCCCTGATCCCGCTCGCCGCCGTTGTCGAGCGGAGCTTCGGCCTCAACGGGCTCGGTGCGTACCTGGTGAACGCGACCCTGTCGAAGGACCTGGCCGTCGTCCAGGGCATCTGCCTGGTGATGGTGGTCGCGTTCATTCTGGTGAACACCGTGGTCGACGTGGCCGTGGCCCTGATCGATCCGCGGATCAGGCTGGGACAGCGATGAGCGCCATCGATCTCGGCCGTCCGGACACGGAGCCGACGAGGCGTCCGGACCGGCCGGCCCTCGGCGGCCTCGGCACCGCGGCACTGGTGTTCGTCGTGCTCGCCGTGCTGGTGGCGCTGCTGGGTCCGCTGCTGGCGCCGTACGACCCGAATGCCTCGGACCTGTCGCGCAGCTTCGGCGGGGCCTCTCCGGAGCACCTGCTCGGCTTCGACGCCCAGGGCCGGGACATACTCTCCCGGCTGCTCACCGGCGCACGCAGCTCGCTGCTCGGGCCGCTCACGGTCGTGGTGATCAGCATGGCGGTCGGCGTGGTCGTCGCCGTCCTCGCGGCGTGGACCGGTGGCTGGTTTGACTCCCTGGTGTCCTCCACCCTCGAGATCATGTTCGCCTTCCCCGGCCTGTTGCTTGCGATGCTGGTCACTGCGGTGTTCGGGGCTGGGCTCTGGACGGCGGCGCTTGCCCTCGCGGCCGCCTACGTTCCCTATGTGGCACGGGTGATGCGTAGCGTCGCCGTGACCGAGCGAAGCAAGGCCTACGTGCGCGCGCTCGAGATCCAGGGCTTCCGAGCGACCACCATCTGGCGGCGCCATCTGGTGCCCAACATGGCGCCGCTGATCGTCGCGCAGGCGACGCTGTTCTTCGGCTACGCGATGGTCGACCTCGCCGTCCTCTCGTTCTTCGGGCTGGGTGTTCAGTTCCCGAACGCCGACTGGGGGGTGATGGTCGGGAGCGGCCAGTCCGGGGTCCTACAGGGGCATCCCATGGAAGCTCTCTCTGCCGGGGCCTGCGTGGTACTCCTCGTCGTCGCGGTCAATGTGCTGGGGGAGCGGCTCGCGGGCGTCGAGTCGGCCGCCCTGAGGCCGCGTCGTACGCGAAAGGGGCGGTCGTGACGGGGCACTTGCTGGACGTCTCGGGATTGAACCTCACCGTGTGGTCCCGGGAGGGTGAGCGCCGCATCCTGCGTGACGTCGCCTTCGCCATCGACGCCGGGGAGGCCCTCGGCCTGGTCGGCGAGTCCGGCTCCGGGAAGTCGATGACCGTGCGGTCGATCGCCGGTCTTCTGCCTGCCGGTGCCCGGGCCGAGGGAAGCATCCTCTTCGACGGCACCGAACTCCTCGGCTGCAACGCGACGACCATGCGGGCGGCGCGTGCCCGGACCGCGCTGGTCTTCCAGGACCCGCGGGCGCACATCAATCCGGTCCGCAGCGTCGGCGACTTCCTCACCGAGGCACTCCGGCTGAACCGGGGGGTCGGGCGCCGCGAGGCCGAGGCTCGCGCAGTCCGGGTACTGGACGACGTCGGGGTCTCCCAGGCCGGCCGTCGGCTGCGCCAGTACCCGCACGAGCTTTCCGGAGGTCTCCTGCAGCGGGTGATGATCGCGAGTGCGTTCCTGGTCGAGCCGGACCTACTTCTCGCCGACGAGCCGACCACCGCGCTGGACGTCACGACTCAGGCGGACGTGATGGCGATCATCGACGGCCTCCGGCGGGACCTGGGACTGGCGCTCCTGCTCGTCACCCACGATCTCGACCTTGCTGCCGCGGTGTGCGACCGAACCGCGGTGATGTACGCCGGCGAGGTCATCGAGGTGCAGACCTCGGAGGATCTGCACGACGACCCGCGGCACCCCTACACCAAGTCGCTGACCGCCGCGCGGCCCAGCCTGACCACGACGAGCCACCGGCTCCCGATCACCCCTGGGCGGCCGATCGCCGCCTTCCAGGTGCCCGGCGGCTGCGCTTTCGAACCGCGGTGCGGGTTCGCGACTGAGCGATGTCGCGCGGAGCGACCCGCGATGCCCGGAAGCGGGCCTGGTTCGGTTGCATGCCACTACGCGGCTGAGCTGAACGGAGGAACGGGTCGTGTCTGAGCCGATCCTGGAGGTCGCTGGACTGACAAAGACCTTCGGCGCGAACACAGTCGTCGAGGAAGTCTCGTTCTCGCTGATGCCGGGGGAGTCCCTGGGTGTCGTGGGCGAGTCCGGCTCGGGGAAGACCACCGTCGCCCGGATGGTCGTGGGCCTCGAGACGGTGACCCGGGGGACGGTCCGGGCTTGTGGCGTGGACCGGACCCGGGCCGCGCGGTCGGCGTCCGAGCGGCGACGGCGGGGACGGGAGGTGCAGATGGTCTTCCAGGACCCGTACCAGAGTCTCGACCCGCGGCAGACGGCTGGAGCCGCGATCGCCGAGGTCCTCCGCCACCATGGGCCCGCCAGCCCGCGTGACCGGTCGCGTGAGGTGGGCGAGCTCGCCGACCTGGTGGGTCTCGACGACCATCAGGTCAAGTCACGCCCGCAGAACCTGTCCGGAGGGCAGTGCCAGCGGGTCGCTATTGCCCGGGCCCTCGCCGCGAAGCCCCGGATCGTCATCCTCGACGAATCAGTGTCCGCCTTGGACGTCTCCATCCAGGCCCAGGTGCTGAACACCCTGGCCGACATCCGGGAGAGGACCAGTGTCGCCTACCTGTTCATCAGCCACGACCTGGCCGTGGTGCGCCAGGTGACCGACCGGATCGTGGTGATGAAGGAGGGCACCATCGTGGAGAGCGGGTCGACGGCGACGATCCTCGACGACCCGACCCACCCGTACACCCGTCTGCTGCGTGAAAGCGTCCCCCGGCCGGGATGGAAGCCCCGGCACCAGAGTCGGCGAACGAGCTAGGAGCCAGTAGCCCATGAACAGCTCACCCGTCCGCGACCTGCCGGCCCCCGTCGGCACCACCGAACTCGGCTGGCCAACGGCGACAGAACTCGCTGCCGCCGTCCGGAGCGGCTCTGTGACTTCGCGTGAGGTCACAGGGCGCTACCTCGAGCGGATCGAAGCAATCAACCCGGAGTTGAACGCGTTCTGCACCGTGCGGCGGGACGAGGCCCTGGCCGCCGCGGACTCGGTCGACCGTGCTGTCCGTGACGGCGCGGACCTGGCTCCGTTCGCCGGTGTCCCGACGGCGATCAAGGACCTGCACCCGGTGAAGGACTGGGAGCTGTGCAGTGCCTCGGAGGCGGTCGGCCAGGAGCTCATGGAGTCGGACGCGGTTGCCGTGCGAGCACTGCGCAACGCCGGCTTCGTCTTCGTCGGGTCCACCACCTCGCCCGAGTTCGGGACGGTCTCGGTGACCGAGTCGGCACGGCACGGCGTGACCCGCAGCCCCTGGGACACGGATCGGAGCCCGGGAGGATCGAGCGGCGGTGCGGCGGCTGCGGTCGCCTCGGGCATGCTGCCGATCGCGCACGGCTCCGACGGCGCCGGGTCCATCCGGGAGCCCGCCAGCTTCTGCGGGCTGGTGGGCATGAAACCGAGCCGTGGACTCGTCCCCGGCGACGCGTTGTTCATGGAGGGCTACGCGACGGAGGGTGTGCTCACCCGGACGGTGGCGGACACGGCAGCGGCCTTGGACGTCTTCGCCGCCGAGAAGCCGGTCGGCTGGTACCGCCACCCAGCGCCGCCTACGTCCTACCGGGAAGCTGCCGAGCGTGACCCGGGCCGGCTGCGGGTCGGGTTCAGCATCCGGCCCGCGTTCCCGCAGCGTGTCGACCCGGCGGCGGCGGCGATGGGCCGCCAGGCCGCGGAGCTGGTGGCCTCCCTCGGTCATGAGGTGGTCGAGGTCGACATTCCGGGCCTGGACCAGGAGTGGTTCCAGGAGATGTTCGAGATCATCTATGCGACCGGGTCTGCCGACGTCGACGTGCTCGACGAGGATCGTGTCGAACCGCTGAACCGGACGCTGCGTGCGGCGAGTCGCCGGACGGACTCGCTCACCTACGTCCGGGCCGTCATCGACGTCCAGCTGCAGGTGCGAGCGATGTACCCGCTCTGGGAGGACATCGACATCCTGCTTACCCCGACGAATCCGGTACTCAGCCCGGGGGAGGGCGCGCTCTGGCAGGGGCAGGACGCCGACCCGTGGCTCCCGCTCCGGAGGGCGGAGGAGACCGCGTCGCTGACCGTGATCGCAAACGTGCTCGGCCTCCCCGCGATCTCCGTGCCGTTGGTCGAACACGTCAACGGGATGCCGTTGGGCACCCAGCTCATCGGCGGGAACAACGACGACTGCACCGTGCTGGCGCTCGCCGGCCAGCTGGAACGGGCGTTCCCCTGGCGTACCCGACAGCCGAAGGGGATCACCCTGTGACGGGCCCAGCGGCGCGCACCGCGTACCGGAACGGGGAGGGCAGCCTGCTCCCGGTGTTCGACCGGGTCTCCGACTACGTGGCCTACTGGTCGGAGACCCGTCCGGACCGGGAGGCACTGGTCGACGGCAGCACCCGGATGACCTACCGGGATCTCTGCTTCGCCGTCGACCGGACCGCGTCAGCGCTCCTCGCCGCCGGGGTGCGACGGGGCGATCGGGTCGCGCTGCTCGGTCGGCCGCGGCCGGAGTGCTTCGCGAACTTCCTGGCAGCTGCGAGCGTCGGCGCGATCTGGATCGGTCTGAACCCCAAGTACACCGCGGACGAGGTGGCAACCGTGCTGACGGACTGCCGACCGTGCCTGCTGTTCGCGCTGCTCGACTTGGACGAGCACGCCGAGGCCGTCCTCGACCGGGCGCAGGAGGTCGTGGCGGACCTGAGGGTCGTTGTCGACGACACCAGCGGTCTGTCGGCGTTCGAGACGCTCGGGGATTTCTTGCGTACGGGCGCCGACCCGGCAGCGTTGGTCGCGGCGCGAGACGCCGTGTCCGGCGCGGACGCCGCGGCGATGATCTACACCTCGGGCACCACCGGACGTTCGAAAGGTGCGCTGGTGCCGCACCGCGGGCTTGCCGAGTGCGGTGTCATCCAGAGCACCCGCTGGTACGGCGACTCACCGCGCAAGCTGTGCGACCTTCCGCTCAACCACATCGGTGGGCTCGGCGACATCTGCACGTCGATCCTTACCGCGGGCGGCACGACTGTGTTCATGGAGCGCTTCGACCCGGCGGGTGCGCTGCGCACCGTGGAGGGCGAGCGGCTGACCCACTTGTACTGCATCCCGACCCAGCTTCTCGCCATGGTCGAGACCCGGGAGTGGGAGTCGTGCGACCTCTCCTCGCTGGAGTGGATCCTCTGGGGAGGGGCGGCCGCGCCGCAGGGCCTGCTCGAGACGCTCTCCCGCCGGGTGCCCCGGCTCGGCACCTCCTACAGCCTCACCGAGTCAACCGGCTCGGTGACTTACACGGACGTCGACGCCACGCTCGAGGTGCTCAGCTGGAGCGTCGGCAAGGTAGACGCCCGGTACCACGTCCGGGTGGCGGCGCCGGACGGTTGCGATGTGCCGGCCGGCGAGTCCGGTGAGATCCTCGTCCGCGGGAACCACATCACCCTCGGCTACTTCGGTCGTGAGGACGCGACCCGGGAGGCCATCGACCCGGACGGCTGGCTGCACACGGGTGACCTCGCCCGGGTCGAGCCCGACGGCAACGTGCGCCTGGTCGGCCGGCTCAAGGAGATGTACAAGTCCGGGGGGTACAACGTGTACCCCCGCGAGATCGAGGCCGTGCTGGAGGAGAATCCCGCAGTCACGCTGGCCTCGGTGGTCGGTGTCCGGGACGAGCGCTGGGGCGAGGTCGGCGTCGCCTTCGTGGTGGCCGCCGGCACGACGGCCACCGAGCTTGAGGAGTACCTCCGCGAAAGGCTCGCCAACTACAAGATCCCCAAGCAGATTCGGATCCAGTCCGATCTGCCGACGCTACCCATCGGCAAGGTGGACAAGGCGGCCCTGCGTCGCGCTGTCACCCGCTGACCGGCATGACCACTAAGAAGGGCCCGACCGTGAACTCATACTCTGCCCCTGCCCGCCCGGCGTTTCTCGACGGGTCGGTCAAGGGACTGTTCATCGACAACGACTTTGTCGAGCCGTACGAGCACGCGGTCATCGACGCACTCGACCCGGCTGACAACAGCCTGCTCGGCCAGGTCTACGCCGCCGGCGCCCAGGACGTCGACCGGGCGGTCAGCAGTGCGCGCCGTGCCTTCGAGGGACCCTGGTCCCGGTTGAGTGCGGCCGAGCGCGGCCGCTTCCTGTGGCGCCTGGCCGACCTCGTCGACGAGCACGCCGACGAGCTGGCGCTGCTGGAGACCCTGAACAACGGCAAGCCGCTTCGGATCGCCCGTGAGGACGACCTTCCCGAGACGGCCAACGTCTTCCGCTACTTCGCCGGGTTCGCGACGAAGAACTCCGGCCAGACGATCGATGTCGGCGACGTCGACGCGCACGTCTACACCCTCCACGAGCCGATCGGCGTGACCGCCGGGATCATCCCGTGGAACTACCCGCTGGTGCTGGCGGCGTGGAAGCTGGCTCCGGCGCTGGCCGCGGGCAATGTGATGATCCTCAAGCCCGCCGAGCAGACGCCCCTGTCAATCCTGCGGCTGGCGGAACTGGTCCGCGATGCCGGTTTCCCGCCAGGCGTCGTCAGCGTCCTGAACGGCCACGGTCACGTCGCCGGCGAGGCGATCACCCAACACCCGGGGATCGACAAGGTGGCGTTCACCGGCGAGATGAGCACCGGCCAGCGCATCGCTGTCGCTGCCTCCGGCACGCTGAAGCGGGTCACCCTCGAGCTCGGTGGCAAGTCACCGAACGTCGTCTTCGCCGACGCCGACCCCGCGCAGCTGCGCTCTGGTGCTCTTTGGGGGATCTTCTACAACATGGGGCAGGACTGCTCCGCGGGCTCACGCCTGCTGGTGGAGGATTCCATCTTCGATGAGGTCGTGGAGAACCTGGCTGCTGACGCGGCCGACCTCAAGGTTGGCCCGGGAACCGACAGTGACACCGACATCGGCCCACTGGTATCCGTCGGTCACACAGAGCGGGTGCTGAGCTACCTGGACCTCGCGGCGCAGGAGGGCATGGTCCGCGCCGGTGGAGGTCGCGAGACCGGACCCGGTCGCGACGGGGGCAACTTCGTCCAGCCGACCCTGATCACCGGCACCGGTACCGGTGCCCGGGTGGTGAACGAGGAGATCTTCGGCCCGGCGGTCGTCGCGATGCCCTTCAAGGACGAGGACGACCTCGTCGCCCTGGCCAACGGAACTTCCTTCGGTCTTGCCGCGGGCATCTGGACGCGCGACGTCGGGCGGGCGCACCAGGTGGCGCGACGTCTGCGTGCCGGGACGGTCTGGGTCAACACCTACGGTGACGCCGACGCCGCGGTGCCGTTCGGCGGTACCCGGATGAGCGGGTACGGCCGGGACAAGGGCTCCTACGCGATCGAGGCGTACACCCAGGTAAAGGCCGTCTGGGTGAACACGGCTCGGCCGCAAGGGCACGTCTGACCGTGCGGGCCGATGATCAGGGCTCGTCGGCGTGTTGACCAGGTCTTTTGTCGTGTGGACGCGGTGTGGACCGATACGGACGGCTTGCTTCCCGCAGCCGTCCCCAGGATGTCACTGGCCGGCGACCAGCTTCCTCAGTGCAGGGGTCAGCCTGCTGGCCATCAACTCATGCCCTTCCGGGCCTGGATGGACGCCGTCCGTCAGCAGGCCGGTGTCCGCGTGGCCGAGGATGTCAGGGCCGTCGATGAGGTGGAGGTCGGTGTCCCCGTGGCTGTTCAGCAGGGTCACCGCCTCGGCGACCGTGTGGCGGATCCGGGACAAGGTCATGCCGCCTGGGCCCGTGGTGTCCTCCTTGGCCGGGGAGACGAGGGGGGAGATGACGGCGAGCGGCACGCCGGGGTGGCCGTCGCGGATGGTGCTGAGGAGGCCCAGCACGGCCGGCAGGAAGGAGCGTTCGGTGAACGTGCCCTGGCTGCGGACGTTGATGCCGAGGCAGGTCACGATGAGGTCGGCAGGGCGGTCACGGATGAGGCGGGCGATCATGGGGTCGAGGTGGCACTCGCCGGCGTAGCCGAGGCAGGTCAGCTCGTATCCGAGGGCCCGGGCGGTGAGGGCGGGCCAGGTGCGGGTGGGGGAGGCGGCCTGCCTGCCATGGGTGAGGGAACTGCCGTAGGTGATCAGCGCGGGCCGGGCGGCCGGCTCGGCTCGCCAGACCCGGGCGCCGGCGTCGACGGACAGCCCACGCAGGCGCAGTTCGCCGAATTGCGGCAGCCATAGCGCCAGGGTGTGGTCGCCGGGCGGGAGTCCGGCGAAGCGGAATGCTCCCTCGGCGGTGAGCTTCTGGGTGCGTACGGGCTCGCCGTCGACCAGCAGGTCGACCGGGGAGAGTTCGTCCCGCCCCACGGGGAGGAACCGGCCGGAAAGGCACGTGCTGTCGGTGCCGAGCACGATCCGTACCCCTGCCGCCATCGCGGCGCGGCGGCGCAGCACGTCGCCGGGGAAGAGGGAGATCCGGCTGTGGGGCAGGCGCCACGGGCGGGAGAAATCCGGGGTGTGTTCCACCTCGATGGCGCCGGCCCACAGCAGCGCAGGGTCGTCGCCGCGGATCTCGCGCAGTCGCTCCGGCTCGTTCGGTGTGTCCACGAAGCGGCTCATCTTTCTGCATCAGGGCTGGTGGTGACGCACGTCCCGGGGCGCGGCGACGTCGATGGTGACCTCCGCATGCCGGGTTGTCAACGGTAAGTACTTCTTCACGACGACCCCTTGACGTTCTCCGAGACCTGTACGTAGCGTCCACGCCATCTTGGCTTCATACGTATTAAGGATCCCGGAATGGCAGCACAGCGACGGCGCCCTACCCAGGTGGACATCGCCCGTCGGCTCGGCATATCGCAGGCGACCGTGTCGCTTGTGGTCAGCGGTGGGCCTGCGAGCTTCCAGGTCGCGGACGAAACCCGCCGGGCCGTGCTGGAGGCCGCGGCCGAGCTCGGCTACACGGTCAACGCCGCTGCTCGCAGCCTCAAGGGCGGCCGGAACCGGCTGCTCGGCCTGTATACGTTCGAGCCGGTCTTCCCGGTCGACCGGCGCGACTTCTACTTCCCCTTCCTGCTCGGCGTGGAGGAGGCGACCGCCGAGCGCGGCTACGACCTGCTGCTGTTCAGCTCGGTCACCGCGCGCGGTGACCGCAGCATCTACGCCAGTGGGGCCAACCGGCTCAGGGTCGCCGACGGATGTGTCCTCCTCGGTCGCCACATCGACCGCGCCGAACTGGCCGAACTCGTCCGCGAGGAGTTCCCGTTCGTCTTCATCGGACGACGTGAGGTCCCCGGTCAGGAGCTGTCGTACGTCGCCCCCGACAACGTCGGGGCCACCCGGGACACCGTGCGATCACTGGCCGGCCTCGGGCACCGGCGCCTGGCCTACCTGAAGCTGGCCGATGACCAGGAACCCACGCGTGACCGTGTGGCGGGCTTCCGGCAGGGGATCGCCGACGCCGGGATCGGCGAAGACCAGGTTCTCGTCCACGCCATGGACGAAACGGCCGCTCTCACCGGCGAACTGCTCAAGGAGTGGCTGGCCGGCGGGATCACCGCGCTGCTGGTCGAGCCGAGCGAGGACGATGCCGCGGTCGCGGCCGTCGAACGCGCCGCCGCCGAGGCGGGGATCGGCATCCCGGAGGACTGCTCGGTGGTCCTCCTCGGTGATCCGCCACTGAGCGAGAGCACGCGTGACTGGACTCGGTACACGCCCCCGCGGGAGCAGATGGCCCGCGAAGCCGTCCGGCTGCTCCTGGAACTGCTCGACGACGAGGAGGGCCGACCGCGCCACCTGCTCGTCGACTGCAGGCCGATCGCCGGAGAGACCGTCGCCGGACCGCGCGGGGGCCGCCCGTCATGACCCATGAGCTCGTACCGCTGAAAGGGCTGCCGCAGTGATCCACTATCTCGCCAAGCGGCTGGCGATCGGCCTCCTCACGATCTGGGGCGTCGTCAGCGCCGTGTTCGTCGTGATCCGGCTGGCGCCGGGTGATCAGGCCACAGTCGCGCTGGGTCCGGGCGCGAACGCCGAGGAGATCGAGGCACTGCGCCACTCGCTGGGCCTCGACGAGTCGCTGCTGGTCCAGTACTTCTCGTACCTGGGCGATGTCGCGACGCTCGACTTCGGCCAGTCGTACCGCTACGGGCGACCGGCGATGGAGGCCGTCCTTGAGCGGTTCCCGGCGACCATCGAGCTCACCATCGCCGCCACGGTGATCGCGATCCTCGTCGGCCTCGTGCTCGGGATCGTGTCCGGGCACCGGCCCGGCAGCCTGATGGACCGGGCCGTGTCGATGTTCGCGCTGGGGCTGCAGGCGGTGCCGCCGTTCTGGGTCGGCATCATGCTGATCCTGCTCTTCGCGCTGCAGGCGAAGATGCTGCCGAGTGCGGGCGGCGGGAGCTTCGCCCATCTGATGCTGCCGGCCGTCACGTTGTCGATCCCGTTCACGGCGCTGGTCGCCCGTATGACGAGAAGCGGCGTCGCCGAGACCATGACCGAGCCGTTCGTCCAGACCGCCCGGTCGAAAGGGCTCACCGAGACCCAGGTGCTCGGCGGGCATGTGCTGAAGAACTCGCTGATCCCGGTCGTCACGGTCGTGGGCCTCCAGATCGGGACGCTGCTCGGCGGCGCCGTGGTGGTCGAGACGATCTTCGCCTGGCCGGGGCTCGGACAGCTTCTCGTGAGCGCGGTCGGCAATCGCGATTACGCGGTGGTGCAGGGCGCGACGTTCCTCATCGCCATCTGCGTGATCGTCCTCAACCTGGCCGCAGATCTGGTCAACGCCAAGCTCGACCCCCGGATCCGAGTGGAGGCACGTCGATGACCCGGTCGGAAGCCCTGATTGCCGATCCGAAGCCGGATCCCGCGGCAGCCCCGGTTCGCCGCCGGCGACGTCGTCCACTCGCCGCGCTGCCCTACGTGATCATCGGCATCTATCTGCTCACCGCGATCTTCGGGCCGCTGCTCATCGATTACGACCCCGTGGCGACGACGGTGAAGGACCGGCTGCTGCCACCCGGATCCGAAACCGCGTCCGGCACCGCGTGGCTGGGCACCGACGGCGTCGGCCGCGACGTGCTGGCCCAGGTCGTCTACGGGGCCCGGACCTCGTTCATCATCGGGATCGCGGTGGTTCTGCTCTCCGGCCTCATCGGCGTCGGGCTCGGCGCGATCGCCGGCTACTTCGGGCGGCTCCCGGACATGGCCGTGTCCCGCGCCATCGACGTGCTGATGGCCTTCCCCGGCATCCTGCTGGCGATCGTCATCTCGGGTCTGCTGGAGCGCGGGACGCACGTCGTGATCATCGCGTTGTCGGTGGGCGGCTGGGTGGGCTTCGCCCGGCTGTCGCGCAGCATCACGATGTCCACCCGGGAGCGGGACTGGGTCGACGCCGCCCGGATCATGGGCGTGTCGAAGCCGGCGACGCTGACCCGGCACATCGTGCCGTTCCTCGCCGGGTCGGTGATCGCGCTCGCCACGATCGAGCTCGCCTCGGCCGTGCTGTCCGAAGCGGCCCTCAGCTTCCTCGGTCTCGGACTCCCGCCCGACGTCGTGTCCTGGGGCCAGAGCATCGCGAACGGCCGGGACTATCTCGCAACCGCCTGGTGGATCACCGTCTTCCCGGGCCTCGCCCTCACCGTCCTCGTCATCTGCATCGGCCTGGTCGGCGACAAACTCACGCGGCGATACGCCCGCACCCTGGACTAGCGCGCGGTGTCCCGTACCCCAGCATTCGAAAGGAAACCCGGCATGGAAACCCGCACCCGGAAACCGCTCGTGACGGCCGCCGTATCGATCAGCCTGCTCATGGTCACGGCCGCATGCTCGTGGTCGGACACGCCTGCCTCGGGGGCGGGCGGTGACGGCACCCTGACCGTCGCCGGGCCGCTCCCGATCGAGAACCTCGACCCGCACGGCCCGGCGAGCATGGACGGCGGGACGCAGCTGGCGGCCCGGGCGCTGTTCAGCCCGCTGGTCACCGCCACCGGACCCGGCGAGTTCAAGGGCGACCTGGCGACCAGGTGGGCGCCGAACAAGGACGCCACCACGTGGACCTTCACGCTGCGCTCGGGGGTGACGTACACCGACGGCACACCGGTGACCGCGCAGGAGGTCGTCGCCTCCTTCGAGCGGATGCTCGCCGCGAAGGGGCCGCTGGCCGGCAACTTCGGCGGGTACAGCGTGACCGCGCCGGACAAGAAGACGGTGGTCTTCGCCTCCAAGACGCCCGACGCCGCGTTCCTCGGGAAGATCACGTCGTTCTTCGTCACCCCGAAGACGGCCGAGGAGAACGGCTTCTTCCAGAAGCCCATCGGTTCCGGGCCCTTCAAGGTCACGTCGTTCGAACCCGGTCAGTCGCTGAAGCTCTCCCCGAACTCCGGTTACTGGGACGGCAAGCCGGACGTGAAGAACCTGGAGTTCATGTCGATCCCCGAGGTGTCGGCCCGGATGACGGCGCTCAAGACCGGAGAGGTCGACGTCACCTGGGGCATGCCCGACGACCAGATAGCACAGCTGAAGTCGGACCCGAACATGACTGTCGACACCGTCCCGAGCCCCGGCGTGAACACGATGTGGATGAACAGCTCCACCCCGGCGCTGAAGAAGGCGGCCGTCCGGCGGGCGCTGTGGCAGGCAGTCGACTTCAAGTCGATCATCGAGTCGCTGTACCCGGAGACCGGATCACCCGCTGACTCGGTGGTCAGCCCCGCGGTCCTCGGCTACGCGAAGCAGGAGCCGGTGAAGTTCGACCGGGCCGCGGCGAAGGCGGCGCTGAAGAAGGCCGGATTCGACTTCGGCACAACGCTGCGCTTCCAGTACTCGCAGCCCAACTTCCGGCAGTTCGTCGAGGCCGTGGCGTCGGATCTGGCGAAGGTCGGCGTCAAGGTCGACCCCATCGAGAAGGAGCAGGCGGTGTTCCTTGAGGACCTGCTCGCCATGAAGTGGGACATCAACATCCAGCAGATCGGCTCCCAGGGCTACGACGCGGCCACCAACCTCGGCCGGCTCTACCCCTGCGCGGCCAAGCGCACCGGCTACTGCAACAAGGAGCTGGACAAGAACCTGGCCGCGGCGGGGGCGACCACCGACACCGCCGAGCGGAAGGACCTCTACGCGAAGGCGACCAAGACGATCTGGACCGACGCGGTCGGCATGTACCCCATGTTCGTCAAACAGCCCTACGCGTGGCGCACGTCCGTCAAGGGACTTGAGCCGGCCCCCGACGGCATGCCCACCTTCGCGGACGTGCAGGTCTCGGATGACTGACCTGCACCCACCCACCGCGATGCCGTCCGCGGCAGACGACGCCGCCGCGCCGGGAACACCGCTGCTCGAAGTGGAGGACCTTCAGGTCACCGTCGCCGGGGGCGCCGGTGAGGGCACGGTGATCGACTCGGTGTCCTTCTCGGTGGCCGCCGCCCGCACGACCGGGCTGATCGGCGAGTCCGGCAGCGGCAAGACGATGAGCTCGATGTCCATCGTCGGCCTGCTGCCGGCCGGGGCGCAGACCTCGGGCCGGATCGCGTGGAAGTCGGAGAACCTGCTCGACACGCCCGCCCGCCGGCTCCGGCAGGTGCGCGGGCACGAGATCGGCGTCATCTTCCAGGACCCGCTCGCGGCCCTGAACCCGATCCAGACGGTCGGGCGCCAGGTCGGCGAGATCCTGCGCCGCGGCGGCATGCGGCGCCGCGAGGTCCGTACGAAGGTGCTGCAGCTCCTCGACCGGGTGGGCATCCTGGATCCCGGGCAACGCATCGACGCCTACCCGCACGAGATGTCCGGAGGCATGCGCCAGCGCGTGATGATCGCGATGGCGCTCGCCGGCGGGCCCCAGTTGATCATCGCCGACGAGCCGACGACCGCCCTGGACGTCACCACCCAGGCGCGCATCCTGAAGCTGCTGGCGGACCTGCGCGAGCAGGAGGGTGTGGCCATGCTGCTGGTGAGCCACGACCTGCGGGTGATGGCCCATGTGGCGGACGACGTCGTCGTCATGTACGCGGGCCGGGTCGCCGAGCGCGGCCCGGCGCGCGAGGTGCTCGATCAGCCCCGGCATCCGTACACCCGGGCGCTGGGCAACAACGTGCCCGCGGTGAGCACGAAGACGGCGATCGCCGAGCCGCTGCAGGGCGCCCCGGCCAATCCGTTCGATCGGCCGTCCGGGTGCGCCTTCCATCCCCGCTGCCCGATGGCGCGCGAGCGCTGCCGGACCGAGGTGCCCCGGCTGCGGGAGGCCGGGCCGGGCCGCTTCAGCGCCTGCCATTACGCGTCCGAGGTGAGTTCATGACGTCGGCGGACACCCTTCTGGAGATCCGCAACCTGCGGGTGTCGTTCTCCGGTCCGCGACGGTCGCTGCGGGCACCCCGGACGAGGATCCAGGCCGTGGACGACGTCAGCCTGGACGTCCGCGTCCAGGAGATGCTGGCGCTGGTCGGCGAGTCCGGTTCCGGCAAGTCGACCGTCGCCCGCTGCGTCCTCGGGCTCGTACGCCCTCAGGCCGGCACGATCTCCTACGCGGGCCGGCCGCTGGGACCGATCGACAAGCGGACGCCCGAGCTGCAGCGCGCCATCCAGATGGTCTTCCAGGACCCCGGCTCGTCGCTGAACCCGCGGATGACCGTCGGCTCGATCATCCGCGAGGCGTGGAAGGTCCACCCCTCCGTGGCGCCGGCCGGCGACCGCGTGAAGGCGCTACAGGCGGTACTCGCCGACGTCGGTCTCGACGGGGGTGTGGTCGACCGGCGGCCCTCGACGCTGTCCGGCGGGCAGCGGCAGCGGGTCAGCATCGCGCGGGCGCTGGCGCTGCGGCCGCGGCTGCTGGTGTGCGACGAGGCGGTGTCCGCGCTGGACGTATCGGTCCAGTCCCAGATCCTCCGGCTCCTCGTCGACCTCCAGAAAACGCGCGAGCTGGCCGTCCTGTTCATCACCCACGACCTGGCGGTGGTGCGGCAGATCGCGGACCGGGTCGCGGTGATGAAGAAAGGCGAACTGGTCGAGTGCACCTCGGCCGAGCAGTTGTTCACCGCGCCGTCCCACCCCTACACGCAGGGCCTCTTGGAGGCCGCCTACGACCTGGAGGGCGCGGACGTGCCGGTCAGGGAGACACGGGAGCCAATCAGTTGAGTAACGAGCACAGCATCCGAACCGACGTCCTCATCGTCGGGGGAGGCGTCGGCGGCGTCGCCGCGGCCCTCGCGGCGCTGCGCCGCGGCCGGTCGGTCGTCATCACCGAGGAGTACGACTGGCTCGGCGGCCAGCTCACCAGCCAGGCCGTCCCGCCCGACGAGCACGCCTGGATCGAGCAGTTCGGCTGCACCCGCTCCTTCCGCGCCTTCCGCGAGGGCGTGCGGGAGCACTACCGCACCTGGTACCCGCTGACGTCGGCCGCGCGCCGGCAACCGGACCTGAACCCGGGCCTGGGCCGGGTGAGCCGGCTGTGCCACGAGCCGCGCGTCGCCCTCGCCGTACTGGAGGGCATGCTCGCGCCCTACCGGTCCGCGGGCAAGATGCGCGTCCTGACCGGGCACCGGGCCGTGGCCGCCCACGTCGACGGCGACCGGATCACCGCCGTGACCGTCGCGTCCCGTACGGGCGAGGAGTGCACCATCGAGGCGCCCTACGTCCTGGATGCCACCGAACTCTCGGACCTGCTGCCGCTCGCCGACGTCGAGCACGTCATCGGCTTCGAGTCCGCGGCCGAGACCGGCGAGCCCAGCGCGCCCAGAGAGGCGCAGCCGCTCAACCAGCAGGCGTTCTCGTGGGTGTTCGCGGTCGAGCATCTCGACGGCGAGGACCACACGATCGACCGTCCCGCCCAGTACGGCTTCTGGCGGGAGTACCGGCCGGGCTACTGGCCGGACCGCCTGCTCAGCCTCACGGCGCCGGACCCGCGGACCCTGGAGACGCTCACCCGGACGTTCGTGCCGCACGCGCCGTCCGGCCCGATCGTCGCCGATCAGAGCACCGACCCGGGCGACCGTGACCTGTGGCAGTTCCGCCGTATCTTCGCGCGCGAGCAGTACGAGCCGGGCTTCGCGGCGAGCGACATCACCGTCGTCAACTGGCCGATGATCGACTACCTCCCCGGCCCGCTGGTCGGCGTCACCGACGACGAGCGCGACAAGCACCTGGAGGGCTCGCGGCAGCTGTCGCTGAGCATGCTGTACTGGCTGCAGACCGAGGCACCGCGGCCCGACGGCGGCACCGGCTGGCCCGGCCTGCGCCTGCGCCCGGACGTGATGGGCACCGCCGACGGCCTGGCCATGGCGCCGTACATCCGCGAATCCCGCCGGATCCGGGCGCACACCACCATCGTCGAGCAGGACCTGTCCATGGCGGTACGGGGCGACGCCGGCGCCGTGCACTACCCGGACTCGGTCGGGGTGGGCATGTACCGGATCGACCTGCACCCCTCCACCGGCGGCGACAACTACATCGACGTGCCCAGCAGCCCGTTCCAGATACCCCTGGGCGCCCTGCTGCCGGTCCGTGTGCGCAATCTCCTCGCCGCGGGCAAGAACATCGGCACGACGCACATCACCAACGGCTGCTACCGGCTGCATCCGGTGGAGTGGAACATCGGCGAGGCGGCAGGCGCGCTGGCGGCGCACTGCCTCGCCAACTCCCTGACGCCGGAGCAGGTCAGGGCCGATGCCCGACACCTCGGGTCCTTCCAGAGTGAGCTCGTGCAGGACGGTTTCGAGCTCGCCTGGCCCGAGGTGAAGGGCTACTGATGACGAGCGATGGCATATCACTGCTCGGCGGGGTCACCGTGCCGCTCGTCACGCCGATGGACGAGACCGGGCGACCGGTGGCCGCCGACGACCTGCTCGCCGCTCTTGCCGGTGCGGGGGTCGAGAAGCTGATGCTCCTCGGCAGCAACGGGGAGGGCCCGCTGCTGCCGACGGCGACCGTCGGAGCGTTCGTCGACGGCGTGATGAAGGAGTGGCGGGCGCTCACCGGCGGCGGCGTGGTCACGGTGAACGTGACCGCGGCCGGCACGCTTGAGGCCCTCGAACGGGCGGAGATCGCGGCAGCGGCCGGTGCCGACGCGCTGGTCATGAGCCCGCCGATCTACTTCCACCACCGCGACGACGAGATCGTCGCCCACTACGCCGCGCTGGCCGACGTCGGCCTTCCGGTCATCGCGTACAACGCGCCGCGCTACAGCAACCCGCTCACGCGCGAGCTGATCGACGCGCTCCTCGACCTCGACCACCTCGTCGGGATCAAGGACAGCTCCGGCGACATCGGGTTCCTCGGCGAGCTCGTCGAACGGGCGCGGACCCGGCCCGGCTTCGCCGTCAGCCAAGGCGCGGAGACTCAGCTCGCCGCAGCCCTCGAACTCGGCGCCGACGGCATCGTCCCCGGCGTCGCCAACATCGGCCCCGGCCTGTCACTGCAGCTGGTCGCCGCCCACGAGGCCGGCGACCGCGACGAGACACACCGGCTCCAGGCGCTCATCACCGAACTCACCAAGCTCCACGCCATGCGTCGCGGGACCCCGGGCGTCAAGGAGATCCTTGCGCAACTGGGCCTGTGCCCTCCGTACGTGGCGCCGCCCCTGCTCCGCAGCGAGCCGGGCGAGCGCGTCGCCTTCCAGGAGTTCATCGCGGCGCACCGGAACCAGCTACTCCACCCACCGAAGGGATAGCGGCAGCATGGGCACGAGCGTGAACAGACGTCATCTCCTGCGCGCCGCCGGCATCGCGGGCGTCACCACCGCGACGGCCGGCGCCGTCAGCGCGACCGCGCAGGCCATGCCGGCGGACCCGGCCGACGTGGCGAATGCCGCCACGCCGCAGGACTTCGGTGCCGTCGCCGACGGTGTCGCCGACGACACCGGGCCCATCCAGGAGGCCATCGACGCGCAGCGCGAGCGGACAAACAAGATCGTTTACTTTCCGCCGGGCGCATATCGCATCACCAAGACGCTGGTCGTCCCCGACGCGGAGAGCGCGGGAGGCACGCACTTCAACCGCCTCGTCCTCGCCGGTGCCGGCACCATGGGCTCGCGGACCTCGATCATCGACGTCGACTTCGACGGGACCGCGATGGAGGTGCGCGCCCCGCTGGCGGCGGTGCGCGGCCTCGCCTTCGTGGCGCCGCCGAGCCTGAAGAACACGGTGGGCCTGCGCATCGCCCGGGACCCCGGAGCCGAGCCGCCGAACACCGACGACATGGACGCGACGGTCACCGAGTGCACGTTCATCGAGTTCTACACCGCCGTGCGGCAGGTGGGGCGCGGTCTGGTCTTCACGAACAACCTGGTCGCGGTCGGTGACGTGGGCCTGGAAATCTCGTGGCCGACCTCGGGGGTCGGCGGCGACGGCGTCCATGTACTGCCGTACGGGATGCGCAAGTGGCTCATCGAGGGCAACCACTTCCACAGCATGGGCACGGCCATCGTCACCAGCGGCGCGGACGCCCACAACTTCCGCGGCGCGGTGATCGCGAACAACATCCTCGACATCGGCAAGCGGCTGTTCTCCGGCGGCGTCATCAACTCGACCTTCGCCGGAAACGTCGTCGAGAACGGCACCGGAGGAGGGGTCGTCACCGTCTCCTCCGGCGGTACGAACCTCACCTTCACCGGCAACATCCTCGGCGGCGGCGACCCCGGCGGCGGCGCCCGCCCGCCGCACGCGATCGAGTTCCGTCCCGAGGCGAAGGCGCGCAACGTCACGATCACCGGCAATGGCTTCAACTGGATCGAGGGCTCGCCGGTCTACTTCGGCGGGGAAGTATCCGACGTCACGGTCGCCTCCAACTCCTTCGAGAACTGGAACCTCCTCAAGGAGGAGCGGTGGAGCGCGGTCCGTATCAACGGCGACGCCGCCGGCGTCGCGGTCATGGGCAACGCCTTCGGCGACAACCCGGTCGACGCGTCGCCGCCGGTGCGCGTGATCGGGAAGGTGACCGGTTCCACGATCGTCGGCAACACCTTCCGCAACACCGCCGGCGTGCTGTACGCCGAGACGGTCGGCGACGGGAACTACATCGAGCGCCGCGGCGCCGGTGCCAACAAGCACGAGCTCACCGCGAACAAGGACGGCGCGCTCGTCGTACGGTCGACCACCACTGGCGCTCCCGCTGTCGGCTCCGACGCGTACGGCAGCTTCGTCGCCGCATCGGACCAGACCGCGGGTGCGGGACCCGGCGTGAAGGGCGGCGTACGGGTCGTACCGGCCAATGAGTCCGGCGCCGCGGCCGTCGAGCTGCTGTGCGCGACGAACAGCACCAACGGGGTCGCGGCCCTGCGGGTGGACATCAACGGACTCGTCCCGACGGCCGACAACGCCCGCGACGTCGGCTCGGCGGAGAGGCGCGTGCGGACGGTCTACGCCCACAACCTGCAATTGGCGACCGTGCCGGCCGCCGACTTGCCCGAGCCGAAGCCCGGCGCGGTGGCCATGGTGAACGACTCGTCCGACAACCCCGTGCTCGCGATCTCCGACGGCAAGGGCTGGCGCCACCTGCCGCTGGGCGATCCGATCTGATCGCCGACCCCTGAGACACCCGAGGAAGTATCACGTGAGACTGGCCAGTTATCTGTATGAGGGCACCGAGCGGTGGGGGTTCGTCATCGAGCCTTCCGGCGGAACGGCGTGGGTGGTCGAGCCCGGCCGGGCCGAGGCATTCCTCACGACGTACGCGTCTATCCCGTCGTCCGGCCTCGTGGCCACGCGCCCCCGCTTCCTCCAGGACGCGTGGCCGGCCACGCTGGCGGACTTCCTGGCGCTCGAGGACGCGGGTATGGAGGCGCTGTCGCGGCTGGCCGGCTACGCAGAGCGGTTCGTGGCCCAGACCGACGCGACGCTGCTGCCGCGCGCCGGGCACCCCGTCGACGAGGTCGAACTGCTCGCTCCCCTCCCACGGCCGCGGCTCTACTGGGGACTGGTCACGAACTCCCCGTCGTTCGTACGCAACAACCCGGACATCGGCAGCCTGAACCTGTTCCCGCTGGGCCACCAGCGACCGCAGGGCGCGGCGATCGGCCCCGGCAGTCCGGTGACGATGAAGCACGACCACCACCTGCCGCACATGGCCTACAACGTCGAGCTCGCGATCGTGATCGGCAAGGCCGGGCGCTACATCCCGCTCGACCGGGCCATGGACCACGTCGCCGGCTATACCGTGGTGAACGACGTGTCCGGCAGCTACTACTACCGGGCGGTCACCGGCAACGCCGGCAACGGGTACTGCCTCCCGGCCGGCTACGACGACTGGCTCTACCAGGCCACCGCGTCCTGGGGTGGAAAGAAGGCCGACACCCTGTGCCCGATGGGCCCGTACCTCGTGACGAAGGACGAGGTGGCGGACCCGTACAACCTGCTCATGTACACCCGGCAGTCGGGCCGGACGCGCGACCGCGCGCACACCGCGGCGACCCTGATGGGGATCGAGCGGGTCATCCACTGGTACTCGTCGTTCGCCTCGCTGGAGCCCGGTGATGTCATCCACTTCGGCACGATGGGCGTCGACGGCCTTCCGGTGTTCCCGGACGACGCGGCGAACCCGGAGACCCGGCTGGAAGTCGAGATCGAGCAGGTCGGCACCCTGGTCAACCCGGTCCGGATCGCCGACGCGGGGGAGCGGCCGCGCGTGCCGATGGAGTCCCACCCCTCGTACGCCATCCGGGAGGTGGCCGCGTCGGGCAGGCGCGTGCTGGACGCGCCGGGGGAGTGGTCGGTGAGCGGGGCACGCCACTTCTACACGTCGTTCGGCAACGACCGATCCGTGGCGGCGGCGGCCGGCCTCGCGCAGCTGGAGGTGCCACGCTTCCTGAACGGCCCGGCCAGGTCGCTCACGGCCAGTGGAGCGGTCGTCGAAATCCCGCCGCGCGCCCACGACATCGTCGTAAGTATCGAACTGGCCGCGGTGGTACGCGAACTGGCGGCAGACGTCGAGGACGGCCGATCGGTCATCCTCGGCTACACACCGCTCATCTCGCTCTGCGACCTCTCCTTCGCCGATGCGGTGGTCGAACCGGCGCGGCTCGGCGAGCGCGGCATTCCCGCGGTGTACGGCAGGTGGGCGGACGGCTTCAATGTCGTGGGTGACCCGCCCGTGCCGCTGCCCGATCACGACTGGAGCGGCCGGGCCATGTCGCTGGAGGCCGGCGATCAGGTGATCCACGGCAAGACCTCGCAGTACATCGCGGGCCCGGACGAGCTGGTCACCACGATATCGAGCGTGATCACACTGTTCCCCGGCGACGTGATCACACTCGGCCGTACGGGCGCGCACCTCCGCGTCTCCCGGGAAACCTACGAATCCGGCCTCGTGGTCCGCGGCGAGATCGAAGGCCTCGGCACGGTGGAGGCCGAGCTGGCACCGAGGGAGCAGCATGACGGACAGTGACCGGAGCGGGCGCCCGACGCGGGCGATCCTGGTCTTCTTCGACACCCTGAACCGGCGCTTCCTGCCCCCGTACGGCAATGACTGGGTGCACGCCCCGAACTTCCGCCGTCTCGCCGAGCGCAGCGCGACCTTCAGCAACTGCTACGGCGGTTCGATGCCCTGCGTCCCCGCCCGCCGGGAACTGCACACCGGCCGGTACAACTTCCTGCACCGCAGCTGGGGCCCGCTGGAGCCGTTCGACGACTCGATGCCGCGGCTGCTGGGGGAACACGGCGTCCACTCCCACCTGGCCACCGATCACCAGCACTACTTCGAGGACGGCGGCGCGACGTACCACACCCGCTACACCACCTGGGAGTTCTTCCGCGGCCAGGAAGGCGACCCCTGGAAGGGCCAACTCGCCGACCCGGACATCCCCGAGGCGGCCAGGCTGCAGCGCAATGCGCTCTGGCGCCAGGACTGGGTCAACCGCGGCCACCTCGAACGCGAGGAGGACCACCCGCAGTCCCGCACCTTTGCCGCGGGCCTGGAATTCATCGAGACGAACCACGCCCAGGACAACTGGTTCCTGCAGATCGAGACCTTCGACCCGCACGAACCCTTCTACACGTACAAGCAGTACAAGGACCTGTACCCGCACACGTACGACGGCCCGCACCTCGACTGGCCGGAGTACAAGCGCACCACCGAACGCCCCCAGGCCGTGGAGCACGTCCGCTACGAGTACGCCGCGCTGCTGAGCATGTGCGACCGCTCACTGGGCCGGGTGCTGGACGCCATGGACACCCACGGGATGTGGGACGACACGATGCTCATCGTCGGCACCGACCACGGCTTCCTGCTCGGCGAGCACGGCTGGTGGGGCAAGAACGTCCAGCCCTGGTACGACGAGAACATCCACACCCCGCTGTTCGTCTGGGACCCGCGCACCGGGGTCCGCGGCGAACGCCGCGACAGCCTCGTGCAGACCATCGACCTCGCCCCGACCCTGCTGGAGTACTTCGGGGTCGACCGGCCGCCGGACATGCGGGGCGCACCCTTGCGCGACACGACCGCGAGCGATGCCCCGGTGCGGGAGGCGGCGCTCTTCGGCTCGTTCGGCGGCCACGTCAACGTTACGGACGGCCGCTACGTCTACATGCGCGCGAGCGCGAGCGAGGACAACGCGCCGCTCTACGAGTACACGCTGATGCCCACGCGCATGAAGGGCCACTTCTCGGCGGAGTCACTCCGCGCGGCCGAACTCGCCGCCCCGTTCTCCTTCACCAAAGACTGCCCGGTGCTGCGGGTGCCCGTCCACGGTCAGCGCAACACCCACCACCATGGCTCACTCCTCTTCGACCTCGAAGCCGACCCCCGGCAGGAACACCCCCTCCTCGACGACGAGCTGGAACTGCGGATGGCCGGCCACCTGGTCTCACTCCTGCACGCCAATGACGCCCCGGCCGACCAGTTCCAGCGGATGGGCCTCCCGGCGGAGGGCGAGGTGGGCCGCGAGCACCTGCTCGTACGCGCACAACGCGAGGCGGCAGACCGGGCCGCCGCAGCCCTGCCCACCGAGGACGATCTGCCCCAGGGCCGCTTCGATCCGCGCAGCCCGCTGTCCACCATCCTCGCGGAACCGGCAGCGGCCGAAGCCATCGAGAAGGCGGTCCCCGGGCTACTCAGCAACCCACGGATCGCCACCCTTGGCCACATAACCCTGCGGGACCTGGCCGCCCTCGCCCCCGCGGTACTGGACGGCCCTCGTCTCCGCGCCCTCGCCGAAGCGCTTGCCGCGGTGCCCTAGGGTCTGTCGGCCGCGGCAGCAACACACCGGACGGCTCCGGCGCCAACCTGGGCTTCCGCTGCGCCCCCGGACACTCAGCAGCTAACGAACGCATCCTGTGCCGACCCCCCGAGAGGAGCCCGCGGATGGCCGAGACGGCTACGAGGACGGACCTGGCCGAGTCAGCCCCGCCGCGCCCGAACATCGTGGTGATGCACTGCCACGACCTGGGCAGGTTGCTGGGCTGCTACGGCAATCCGACCGTGCACACGCCCCACCTCGACGCCTTCGCGGCCGACGGGATTCGCTTCGACGGCATGTTCGCGGCGGCCCCGCAGTGCAGCCCGTCGCGCGCGGCGCTCTTCACCGGCCGCTGGCCGCACGCCAACGGCGTCCTCGGACTCACCCACAACGAGTTCGCCTGGGACCTGCACCCCGGCGAGCGCCACCTCGGCGGTATCCTGCGCGAGGCTGGCTACCGCAGCGTTCTGCTCGGCGTCCACCACGAGTCCCGGACCCTCCCGGACCAGGAGATCGCCGAGCAACTGGGCTTCGACCTCGTCGACAAGTCGGAAGTACTCGCCGATCCCGTGGCCGATCGCGGCATCGCCCACCTCAGTGAACTCGCCGCCGGCGAGAAGCCGTTCTTCCTGGAACTCGGCTTCTTCGAGCCGCACCGCATCCCCGGCCGACGCGACCCGCACGGCGTCCAGGGCTTCCTCGGCAACCACGTCGAGCCCGACGACAGCCGGGGCGTGGCCGTGCCGCCGTATCTGCTGGACACCGAGGCCGCCCGCACCGAGCTGGCTGAGCTCCAAGGCGCCGTCCGCCACATGGACGCCGCCGCGGGCCGGGTCCTTGCCCACCTGGACGAGCTCGGCATCGCCGACAACACGCTGGTGATCTTCACCACCGACCACGGGCTCGCCCTGCCGCGTGCCAAGTGCTCCCTGTACGACCCCGGGCTCGAGGTCGCCTTCATCGCCCGCTACCCGCGACGCGGCTGGACCGGCGGGCGCGTCCACGACGAACTGCTCTCCCACACCGACTTCGTGCCGACGTTGCTCGAACTCCTTCAGCGGCCCGCGGACGACGACCTGCACGGCCGCAGCTTCCTGCCGCTGCTCGACGGTGGGCAGCCGTACACTCCGCACGCCGAGGTCTACGGTGAGATGACCTATCACGACTACTACGACCCGCGCCGTTGTCTGCGCACCAGGACCCACAAGCTGATCGCCAACTTCAGCTCCGCGCACGCCTTCATGGATCCGAGTCAGTCCTGGCACCGGCGCTGTATCCCCAGGGTGCAGATCGCTGGACCGAAGTCGAGCCACGCCGCCCTGGAACTCTACGACCTGCGTGCGGACCCGGCCGAACTCAACGACCTCGCCGGGGACCCTGAGCAGGCCGAACTCCTCGCCGACCTCTCCCGGCGTCTGTACGCGTGGCTGCGGCGGACCGAGGACCCGCTGCTCCATGGCGCGATCACCTCGCCCCTGCACATCAAGACCGCCGGTCTGCTGGGCGGGGTGGCGGATGACTGAACCGTGCTCAAGGCCGGTCGCCCTTCGGGCGGCCGGGTTGCTTCGGGGTGCCGTGGGGTGGCGGGTGGATCGGCGGGGCGGCCGTGTCCGGGGTGACGGGTGAGGTGCCCTGCGGGGGCGGGGTCACCGAGGCCCCACCGAGCCCGCCGGAAGCGGCCTTGGCTCCCGCGTCGACCTGCCGCAGCCGGAAGCGGAGCAGTTCGATCACCTGCCGGCGGTCTGCGGCCCGCTGCCCGGCCAGCCCGTGGTAATCAGGCGCTGACCTGCACGAACCCGACCGGCCGGCGGCCGATCCCCGCCCTCCGAAATCTCCGGGTTCATCCGCGTCCCCCTGGGAACCCGGTTCACATCGGCAACGCCTCAAGCACCGCAGGGAGGCGAGGCAGACATGGCCCAGCACGGCAGGAACAAGACCAGCCCGATACGCGACGACGAGATCGCCAAGGAGATGAGCGGCGAGCTACGCGCGAACCGGTCCACCCGCGCGGAGGAGGAGCGCGAGCTCCAGCCGCCGGGAGAGGACCAGCCGGAGACGGACCGCGCACCCGGCACCACGCTCACCGGCGGCACGCCCCCGGGGATCACCGCGGAAGGCGTCGAGCTGCGCAGCGAGCTGGGCCGGCACCTCGGGCGCGTCTACCCCGCCGACCGCGAGGCGGTGCTGAAGACGCTGCGCCGCAACCATGCCCCGGACCGGCTGGTGGAGCTGGCTCAGCGGCTTCCCGACGGGGAGTACGGCAACCTCCAGGCGATCGCCGACGCCCTCGGCCTCGGCAGGGAGGACCGCCGCACGTGAGCTGAGCGGCCCCGTCGTGGCCCCTCTGGCGCTGCGCTCGATGTCCTGCAGATGCGCACGCAACGGCTCCTCGTCGAAGTCTGCGGCCGGTACCGCGCTCTCCCCGAACGGGGTCATGAGCAGCCGTCCCGGGGCGGCGCCGGCACGGGCGAACCGGCTCGGATCGTAGAAGGACTCCGCCGAACGCGGACCCGTCCGGATGACGGCCCGGGTGTGACGACCGGCGCAGAGCGCCATTCATGCCGGAGGGCCCGGGGTTCCGACGGAAGATATCCAGTTCCACCGGGGCCGCCGGCGGCTGGCCGGCCCCTGCTTCCGGGGTCGTGCCCAATCGGCTCGTATCCGGGGGGGTCTGCCGGGACGGAATTTACCTCGGCTTTGTTGTGGCCTGACCATTTGAGGGTAGCGGCCACGGCGGGTCGGGCCTGCCCGCGAGACCGGGGCACGAGCCGGCCTCTGTGCAGTTGAGGGTCAAGCGGCTCACGATAGCGATCGGTCGGTGTGGCATGATCGAGCTCTCCCCACAGGCGGCGGGCTCGCGGCAATCGTGGATGCGCTTTCCGAGGAGGAGACGCGCATCGACGGCCCGGCCGCAACCGGCTCCGCCCCGGACGGTAGTCCGGGGCAACGTCCATCACAGGAGGTCCCCCTTGGCGCGCCAGGAGCGAGCGGTCCGAACCCGCGCTCAGATCCTCACCGCGGCTGCGTCCGTCTTCGGGGAGCGCGGCTACCAAGCCGCAACCGTCAGCGAGATATTGGCCAGGGCCGGGGTCACGAAAGGCGCCCTGTACTTTCACTTTCCGTCCAAGCGGGCACTCGCCGAGGGCGTCCTGGCCGAGCAGTTGAACGACATAGACACGCCCTCCCGCGACTACCGAGTCCAGGAAGTGATCGATACGGGTCTCGCGCTCGCCTATCGCGTGCGCCGGGATCCGGTCATCAGCGCGCGCGCCTGGCTGTCGCTCGGGCAGGAGATGCAGCGGCTGTTCGGCGGCGGCGTCATTCCGGTGTGGCTGGCGGAAACTCGTCGACTGCTGGAACAGGCCAAGGACGAGGGCGAATTGCTGCCGCACATCACCCCCGCCGAAACCGCCTGGGTCGTATCCGCCTGCTGGACCGGAGTGCAGGTCTATTCGGCGACGCTGTCGAACGGCGACGACCTGGAGGAGAAGGTGTCGCTGCTCTTCGCCCATCTCCTGCCGTTCATCGCCGCCCCGCACGTCATCGGGCAGCTGGACTACCGCGCCGAGCGCGCGGCGGAGGTCGTCGCCGAGATGGACCGCCGGTTCGAGGAGCGGGAAGCGGCGGGGGAGACGGGGGCCGTGGAGCGGCTCCGGAGGGCCGGGGAGGCCGGGGAGGCCGGGGAACCCGGCGGGCTCAGGGCCGCCGGCGCATGACCGTCCGGGCCGCCTCGGCGCGCCCGTACGACGGCGGCTCCCGCGGCCGACCACTTGCGCGGCCCTGAACTCCACCGCCCGCGCCGGCCGCCGGGCGGGCCCCACGCGCTGGCCGCCCGCTCTGCCGGCGCTTGCGTCCCGTTGGAGTCCGCGGACGCGCGAGGCGGCGTCGAGCGGGAGACCAGCCGTGCTGCAGCACCGGCGCCGATCGTGTCCGAAAGACCTCAAGGAGGTGGCCCGTGCGTGGCGTCGGCGTGCTGAAGGTCGAGCGGGGCTCGGCGGATGCGGAGGAACTCGCCGCGGTCACGGTGGCCGTCCTGTCGAGACTGCGTACCCGCGCCGGGCGCCCCGGCGGGTACGCGCCGCACTCAGCGGCCGGCCGGCGCCCGTGGGCAGGCGCCGCCGCCTATCGCGCTCCGCACAGTTGGCAGTGAGGGGACATCTGATGACGACCGTCGAGGAACCGGCGTCGGCGCGGCTCCGTACCGAGACCGGAGTCGCGTGCGAACGGATGCAGCAGTTCCGCCGGATTCGCGGGCAGGCGTTGGCGGGGCCGAGTGAGCGGTCGACCGCGGCGCAGCGGGCGAGGGGGAAGCTGACGGCGCGGGAGCGGATCGACCTGTTGCTGGATGAGGGGTCGTTCTGTGAGGTGGAGCAGTTGCGTCGGCATCGGGCGTCGGGTTTCGGGTTGGAGGCGAAGCGGCCGTACACGGATGGTGTGATCACCGGGTGGGGGACGGTGCACGGGCGGACGGTGTTCGTGTACGCGCATGACTTCCGGATCTTTGGTGGTGCGTTGGGCGAGGCGCATGCGCACAAGATCCACAAGATCATGGACAGGGCGATCGCGGCGGGCGCGCCGTTGGTGTCGTTGAACGATGGTGCGGGTGCGCGGATTCAGGAGGGGGTGTCGGCGCTTGCGGGCTACGGGGGCATCTTCCAGCGCAATACGCGGTCCTCGGGGGTGATCCCGCAGATCTCCGTGATGCTCGGCCCGTGCGCGGGTGGGGCGGCGTACTCGCCGGCGTTGACGGATTTCGTGTTCATGGTCCGGGGCACCTCGCAGATGTTCATCACCGGCCCTGATGTGGTCAAGGCGGTGACGGGTGAGGAGATCAGCCAGAACGGTCTGGGTGGTGCGGACGTGCATGCGGAGACGTCGGGGGTGTGTCATTTCGCGTATGACGACGAGGAGACGTGCCTGGAGGAGGTGCGTTATCTGCTGTCGTTGCTGCCGCAGAACAACCGGGAGAACCCGCCGGCGGTCACCTGCGTGGACCCGGTCGACCGTGCCGGGGACGTGCTGTTGGATCTGGTGCCGGCGGACGGCAACCGGCCCTATGACGTGCGCAGGGTCATCGAGGAGATCACCGACGACGGTGAGTACCTCGAAGTCCACGAGCGGTGGGCGACCAACCTGATCTGTGCCCTGACCCGGTTGGACGGTCAGGTGGTGGGGGTGGTTGCGAATCAGCCGCAGTCGTTGGCGGGGGTGCTGGACATGGAGGCGTCGGAGAAGGGCGCCCGGTTCGTGCAGATGTGTGATGCTTTCAACATTCCGATCGTCACGCTGCTGGATGTGCCGGGGTTCTTGCCGGGGGTGGATCAGGAGCACGCGGGGATCATCCGGCACGGGGCGAAGCTGTTGTACGCGTACTGCAATGCGACCGTGCCGCGGATCTCGGTGGTGCTGCGGAAGGCGTACGGGGGTGCGTACATCGTGATGGACAGTCAGTCGATCGGTGCGGATCTGACGTTTGCGTGGCCGACGAACGAGATCGCGGTGATGGGTGCGGAGGGCGCGGCGAACGTGATCTTCCGTCGGGACATCGCGGCCGCGGAGGATCCGGAGGCCAAACGGGCGGAGATGGTCAAGCAGTACAAGGCCGAGTTGGTGCATCCGTACCACGCGGCCGAGCGCGGTCTGGTCGACGACGTCATCGACCCCACCGAGACCCGCCAGACCCTCATCCGGTCCCTGGCGATGCTGCGCGTCAAGCACGCGGACCTCCCCGCCCGCAAGCACGGCAATCCGCCCATGTAGTGCGGAATATCGCATGTCGCCGCGCGACGCGGCCGCCACGGCAGCGCAGTTCACCGCCGCGGTCACACCGGGTGACCGGAGTATCGATACGGCGATGCATTGACAAACCGACCGCTCCGTATCTTTAATCGAGTGATTCGCGTCACGGTGCACACTGTGATCACGGGCGATGCAGCGGACACGGGCGCATCCGGGCCTGGGTCGATGCACACATGGGGGAGCGATGAACATCGAAGTGCTTGGTCCGTTAGCGGTGCAAATAAGCGGGAAAGTTGTGCTCCCGACGGCGCCCAAACCGAGGAAACTGCTCGCCATGCTCGCGCTGCGAGCCGATCAGATCGTGCCGATCCCGGTGCTGATCTACGAGCTCTGGGGCGGAAATCCGCCGCGGAGCGCCCGCACCACCATGCAGACCTACGTGCTCCAGCTGCGCGAACTCATCGCGGAGGCGCTGGAGCTGGATGGGAAGGACCGCCGGGCCGCCAAGGACGTGCTCGTCACCCTGCCCGGCGGGTACCGGCTGGAGACCTGCGGTGGAAGCGTCGACTTCCGCGAGTTCGAGCGCCGGTTGGTCGCCGGCTACCGCGCCTTCGACGCGGAGGACTACCACGCCGCCGCGCGGCTGCTGCGCAGCGCGCTCTCCCTCTGGACCGCCCCCGCCCTCGCTGACGTGCAGTCGGGACCGTACATCCGGATGGAGGTCAACCGCCTGGAGGAGGCGCGTCTGTGCGCGCTCGAACGCCGGATGGAGGTCGATCTGCGCCTCGGCCGGCACCGGGAGGTCCTCTCCGAGCTGACCCTGCTCGTCAAGCAGCACCGCACGCACGAGAGCCTGCACCGGCAGTTCATGCTGGCGCTCCACCGCTGCGGGCGGCGCGGCGAGGCGCTGAGCGCCTACCAGCGGCTGCGCGCCACGCTCGTGGAGGAGCTGGGTCTGGAGCCCTCGCCGCGACTGCAGCGGTTGCAGCGGGCCATCCTCACCTCGCGGAGGGCTCAGACCCCGGGGCGCGGGCTCCTTGAGGAGTCACGCGCAGAGCCAGCTCGGCACGGATGACCGGGGTGGTCCGTGTGCCGCTCGTCGGGCCTGCCGGCCGCGGCGGGCGGCCGTCCGTCAGCGGCTGCCCGCGGGGCGGGCGGCGAGTTGGTCGAAGCGCCGAAGCAGCGCCTGATGGTCGCGGGTGAGTCTGTCGATGTGGCGCCGCAGCCGGGCGATCTCGCCGTGCAGGGCGGGGTCGCCGCCGTCCCCCGGCCCTGCGGTGTCCGTACGCGCACCGGGGCCGCCCGCGTCGACGACGTCGACGACGTCGAGGCTGTCGAGGCGCCGTCCCGTCGGGCCGCCGTGTCGGCCCATGTGCCCGGCGCAGTCCGGCAGATCGAGCCCCGGGTCGTGGTCGAGCACCGCCCGCAGGCGGCCGCGGAGTACGGGGCCCGGCTCGATGCCCAGCTCCTGGGCGAGCCGGGCGCGTGCCCTGTCGTACACGCTCAGCGCGTCGGCCGGCCGGCCGCAGCGGTAGAGGGCGACCATCAGCAGGTCGTAGAAGCGTTCCCGGAGCGGATGGTGGACCGTCAACTCGGTCAGCTCACCGGTGATCTCCTGGTGCCGGCGGGTCCGCAGGCACGCCTCGTACAGCGCCTCCAGTGCCACGAGGCGCGCCTCCTCCAGCTGCGCCACCTCGCCCGCGCACATGTCGAGCGACGCGCCGTCCAGCACGGGGCCGCGCCAGTACGCCAGCGCGCGCCGCAGCAAGCGGGCGGCCCGGGCGGGATCGCGGTCCAGCAGTGAGCGCCCCTCCAGAGCGCTCCGCCGGAACCGGCCCGCGTCCGTCGCCGCCCCTCCGAGGCGCAGCGCGTAGCCCGCCGAGCAGGTGGTGATCCACTCCTGGTGCGGCTCTTCGCGGCGGGAGGGAGGCAGCAGCCGGCGCAGCCGCCGTACGTGGGCCTGGAGGGCGTTGGCCTTGTTGGCGGGCGGGGTCTCGGCCCAGAGTTCGTCGATCAGCTGCCGGGCCCGCACCGTTCGGTTCGCCTTCGTGATGAGCACGCCGAGGAGAGCGCGCTGCTTGGCTCCGCTCGGCACGATGCGCAGGCCGGTGCGCTCATCGTGGACCTCCACGGAGCCCAGGATGCGAAACTCCATCGCTTTTACTCCTTGCCCCAGTGGACTCGAACGGAACGAGTGCGGCAGCGAAATCTCAGGTGGCCGAGCCGAATCAACCCGCCGTGTTTATCCCAACGAGGATCTTAGGGCCCTGCACGGTCGCACGCTCGCCTGCTCAAGCGGTTTTCAGGGTGTTGTGGAATCAGGCTCAAGTTCTGTGTAGGTGATTGTTAAGTACTCCCGGACCAAGAGAATTGGAGGGCCACTTGAAGGGCGATCCAGGGGCGGTGGGGGGAAGCAGGGTTGGTTGTTAACGTGCTTCCTGCCAATGGCTCGTGCGGAAGATCGTCGGAGTCCGACGATGCGACAAAATCGACATCTACGGCTGGCTGCCTGCCCGAGAAAGGCGGAGGCCGGGTGAGCTACGGAGGAAACCGTGCGAATGAAGGTTTTGGGTCCGCTTAACGCCGAGGTCAACGGGTCACCCGTGGTACCCACGGCCAGCAAGCCTCGTCAGATCCTGGCACTGCTCGCCCTATATCCGGGGCGAGTTGTTCCAGTCTCAACACTCATGGAGGAGATCTGGGGTACGAAACTGCCCGCGAGCGCCATGACCACCCTGCAGACCTACATCCTTCAGCTGCGCAGACGCCTCGGCACCGCCATGGGCCCCGACGCCCCGGGAACGGCCAAGGACATCCTCGCCACCCGCTACGGGGGCTACGTCCTGCAGATACCGCCCGAACGGGTGGACGTCTACGAGTACGAAAGGCTCGTCGCGGCCGGTCAGCGCGCCGCCGAGGAGCGCGGCGACGACCGTGAGGCGGCCGAGCTGTTCCGCCGCGGACTCGACCTGTGGGACGGCTCCGCCCTCGTCGACATCCGGCTCGGCCCGGTCCTGGAGATCGAGGTGACCCGGCTGGAGGAGAGCCGGCTGGTGACCCGGGAGCGGCGCATCGACGTCGACCTGCGACTCGGCCGGCACATCGAGCTGATCGCCGAACTCACCGACCTGGTCGCCCGCCACCCCCAGCATGAGGGCCTGCACTCCCAGGCGATGGTGGCCCTCTACCGGTCCGGCCGCCAGGCGTCGGCGCTGGAGGTCTACCGCCGGCTGCGCCGCCGGCTGATCGAGGACCTCGGCGTCGAGCCGTCGCCGCAACTCCAACGCCTGCACCACGCCATGCTGTCCGTCGACCCGCAGCTCGACGTCGTCGCGGGCCCCCGCCGGACGTCCACCTTCGACCTGTACGCCGTCTGAGTCCGACCCTCGCCCGGCCCGAACGAGCCCCCCACCGCCGCCGCCAGGCGTATCGATCACGATCACGGCGAAGACCTCCGGTGTGGTGGAGCCGCGCATGACTGCACCGCACGGAGGTCTTCGTCTCCCCTCGCAGTGACCGCCGGTACGGACCGCGCGCCGGTCCATACGGTCAAGCGCCCTTCCACGCTCCCTCAAGCGCCGCGCCGCAGGCTGAGCCCGCGAAGTTGTGAGCGGGACCCGAGGGACGAGAACCGGCATCCGGCCCAGGAAGGGGACACCACATGCCGACGAGCGACGTGCACCGCACCTGCCAGCGTATGGAGGTGGCTTCTCCCGCGGGTGTGGTCTACGGCCTCATCGCCGACGTGGGCCGATGGCCCATCTTCTTCCCCCACCACATCCACGTGGAGCAACTCGCCTTCGACGGCGGGGTGCAGCGGCTGCGGATGTGGGTGAGCGCCGCGGGCGAGATCAGGTCGTGGACCCTCGTCCGTTCGCTCGACGCGGTACGGCGACGCGTGGACTTCCGGCTGGAGGTGCAGGCCGAGCCGGTCAACGCGGTCGTCGGCAGCTGGAGCGTCGACCCGCTGGGCCCCGGGCGGGCCCGCGTGGCCTTGCGGCACCACTTCTTCGTCGCCGGGGACGCCGCCGACGCCGCCGCCTGGGTGATGCGGGCGATGGACGACACCAGCAGGGTCGAGCTGGCGCAGCTCAGGTCGCTCGCCGCGCGCTGGAGCCGCCTCGACGACCTCGTGCTCACCTGCGAGGACTCCGTCCACGTCAACGGTCCCGTCGAGCGCGTCTACGACTTCTTCTACCGCGCGGGCCACTGGCCGCGGCGGGTCCCGCACATCTCCAACGTGCAGCTGCGCGAGCGGCAGCCCGGCATCCAGACGATGGCCATGGACATCCGCGCCCCCGACGGCAGGATGCTCCGCTCGCAGTCGGTGCGCCTCGGCTTCCCGCACGCGGGCCGGATCGTCTACAAGGACACGGCCATGCCGTCGCTGATGGCCGCGCACACCGGCGAGTGGTCGATCGAGCCGGAGATCCACGGCGTACGGGCCGTCTCCCACCACAAGGTGGTGCTCCAGGAGGACGTGGCCCGGTCCCTCGACGGCACCCGGACGGCCCTCGCGACCGTCATACGGCGCGTCAGGGAGCGGCTGGGGCGCAGCAGCGCCGCCGCGCTGAACCTGGCGAAGAAGCATGCGGAGAGCGCGGTCCGGCCACGGTGACCGGCAGCCCGTCCACCCCGACCACGCCGGCCTGCCCCGCGGCGGACCGAGCGGCCCGGCTGGAGGCGTTGCTCGGCGATCCGCGGGACCCGCGCAACCCGCACGGGCGCGCCGCGCTGCTGCGGGCGGACGAGGCCGGCGGACTCCCGGCCCTCACCGAGGCGCTGCTCGCCGGGGTGTCGCTCACCGCGGAGCTGGTACCGCGCGCCCTCGGCGGTCGCCTCGACGGGCTCGACGGGCTCGCCGTCGTGCTGCGCCCCCTGAGCCGCCGGCACTTCCTGCTCGGCTGGACCCGCGGGGCCGCGCCGCTCGCCGCGGCCGCCGCGGTGTGGGCGGACGGCACCGAGGGGCAGCGCACGGCGGCGGCGCGGCTGCTGCTCGGCGGCGGGCGGATCGCCGCGCTGCCCCGCGCGCCCGCGACCGGCGCGGAGCCGGTACGCGGCGGGCTGCGGGCCCGGCCGACGGCCGGCGGCTTCGTGGTCAGCGGGTACGGCGCCGCCGGGCCGGACGCGCACCGGGCCGAGGCGCTCCTCGCGTACGCCCGCACCGGCGGCCCCGCCGGGCCGCGGAGCCACTCGACGCTGCTGCTCGACGTCCGCCGGCTGCCCGCGGGCCGACTGTGCCACGTCCCGCGCGCGGCGTCGCCGTACGGCCGCGGCGCCCGCTTCGCCCGCGTCGAGCTGGACGCCTGCGACGTACCGCGGTCGCAGCTCGTCGGGGACGTCGGCGCCGGGGTGCCGCTGGAGGTGCGTACCGCACAGGTCTCCCGGTGCCTGCTGCCGGCCGTGGCCGTCGGCGGCGTCGACAGCGCGCTGCGGGACGCGCTGGACGTCGCGTTCGCCGGGGACCGCCCCGCCCGCCGCGGCGGGCGGCGGCACCGGGTGCTGGCGGGCGTCTTCACGGATCTGCTGACCGGGGACTGCCTCGTCCGGGCGGCGCTGCGCACGCTGGCGCGCGCGCCGGAGAGCGCGCCCGTCGCCGCCGCGGCGGCCCAGTACGTGGTCTCTGCCCTCTGCCGGGACGTCCTCGACGACCTGGCCGGGGTGCTGGGCGCCCGCGCGTACGAACCGGACCCGGCCGGCGAGTGGTTCCGGCGTACGGTGCGCGACCTGGCCGCCGCCGGGCTCGGCCACGCCGGGCACCGCGGGAGCCTCGGCACGCTCGTGGCGCACCTGCGGCTGCCCGCCGCGCGCGTGCCCGGCGGCGTCGAGCCGCCCTGCGGCCCGGTGTTCCGCCCCGGGAGCGGCCCCGCGCCGCCGGACGCCCCCTTCGACGCGGCGCGGCTGGCGCCCGCCGCGCACGCCGACGTGCTCACCGCGGCCCTGCTGGACGCCGCCGCCCGGCCGCCGGGCGCGGGCGGCGCGGCGAGGGCGCTGGCCCGGCTCACCGGCATGTTCGCGGACGAGGTACGGGTCCTGGGGCGCCGCTGCGCGGCGCTGCCCGGCCTCGGCACCGCCGCCCCCGCGCTGCCGGAGGCGCTGGTGCTCGCCGACCGCTACGCGTGGGTGCTCGCCGCCGCGGCCTGCGTGGTCGTCAGGCAGGAGCACGAGGGCCGCTCCTGGCTGGGCGAACCGGACTGGGCGGTCGTCGCGCTCGGGCGGATCGCCCGGAGGCTGGCCATGGACACGCCGACGCCGGCCGCGGAGTCCGCCGAAGCGGTCGCCGGCGAACTGTTGCGGCGCCACCGGCAGTTCCGCAGCTTCGACCTGTACGGCGTCCGGCTCGCCGGCCAGGGTGCGGCGCTCGGGAGGCGGTAGCCGTGGGTACGGCCACGAGCACGGCACCGGTCCACGTGCCGGTGCCGGAGTACGCGGGGCCCGCCGTCACCGGGCGGCTGGCGGAGAACGGCAGCGTCGTCGTCTTCGCCACCTGGGGCGAGTGGCTCCCCACGCTGCTGACGGTGCCGGGGCTGCGCGGGCTGCTCGGCACCGACTGGCAGCGCTACCGGCAGAGCCCGCAGGGCGCGGCGCGCTACCGGTTCGCCGCGGCCGGCCTGCTGCTGCGGTACGCCGCCGCCGCGGCGCTGCACACCGACCCGGCCGTCCTCGACCTGGCGCGCCGCCCCGGCGGCCGCCCGTACCTGCGCGGCCTGGAGCACCTGGAGGTGACGCTCACGCACTCCGACGAGCTGGTGGCGGCGGGCCTCAGCCGGGTCGGGCGCATCGGCGTCGACGCGGAACCCGCGGACCGGCGGCTGGCGCTGGACGCCGTACGCTCGCGGATCCTCACCCCGGCGGAGTCCGCGGACCTCGACCGGATGCCGGCGGGGCGGCGGACCGCGCACCTCCTGCGGCTGTGGACGCTGAAGGAGGCGTACGCGAAGGCCATGGGCCAGGGTCTGCGCATGGACTTCACCGCCTTCGGCTTCGGGCCGCGGGGGGAGTCGCTCCGGCGCGCGAACGGCGCGGCGGCGCCGTGCGGCGGCGACTGGGCGTTCGCCACCCACCGGGTGCTGGGACGCTACCTGCTCAGCGTGGCCAGGCAGGACACCGGCGGCGGCGAAGGGCCGTGCGGCGCCGCGGACACCGCGGCGGACGCCGCGCTCGACCCGGCGGCGCTGGCGGTCGAGTCGAAAGCGCCGGCGGTCGAGCCGGCGCCGCGGCCGCAGGCGCCGCGGAGGGCAACGGGGCGCCGGCCCGGCTCCACGGCCCGTCGAGCCGGTCTTCCGGCGCGCTTCCATCCAGCCCCCAGCGCGGCGCGTGAAGCTGCAGGGACCGCGCGACCGCAGAAGGACCCCGAGGAGGGGACCATGGACGAGGAGGACTCCGTGTTCCGTTCGCCCGACATCCCGCTGCCCGCCCCGCCGGGGAGACTCCCGGGCCGCGGCGCCGACCCGACGGAACCGGACGCGGTACGGGGGATCGACCGACGATGACGCTGTCCCACCGCCCCGAGGCGACCCGCGGCCAGGACGGCCAGGACGGCCCCGCGACCGCGCCCGACGTCGCGCCGGCGGTCGCCGCCTTGCTGACCGCGCCGCACGTCGCCGTGCTCACCACCCTCAGGCACGACGGGTCGCCGCACCTCACGCCCGTGCGCTTCACCTGGGACCCCGTCGCGGGCCTCGCCCGGGTGCTGACGGTGCGGACGGCCCGCAAGGCCCGCAACCTGCTCGCCAGGCCTGGCACCGCGACCGCGCTGTGCCAGGTCGACGGCTTCCGGTGGGTGACCCTTGAAGGGCCGGGCGAGGTGTCAGAGCACCCCGCCCGCATCCAGGAGGGCGTGCGCCGGTACACCGAGCGCTACTGGTCGCCGCCGCCGAACCCGCCCGGCCGCGTGGTGGTGGAGATACGGATCGAGCGGGTGATGAGCCTGAACTGCTAGCCGCCGGCGCCCGCCCGGCGGTCCGCACCGGCGCCGGGCGGCGTCCCCTCCATCCAGATGACGGTGAACTCCAGCCGGGAGAGCCGCCAGTGGCCGCCGTCCGAGCGCCGGGCCTCGCCGGTGACCCCGGTGCCGGTGACGAAGAGCGGCGGGCGGTCGCCGCCCGGGTGGTGCACGTGGGTCGAGACGAGGTTCGCGCGCAGCGTCGCCACGCTCCCGCGTACGTCGGTCACCGCGGGCGAGTGCAGGTGCTGGGTGGCCGCGAAGGCGGCGAGCGACTCGCGGTGCCACGCCGCGAGCCCTGCGATGCCGTCGTGCCGGCTCATCGGAAACACGACGGCGGCGTCGTCCGTGAAAAGCCCGCGGGCCCAGTCGTCGTCGAGTTCCCCGGTGTCGAGACCGATCAGATAGGAATCGAGGAGCCGGGCCACCGCCGCGGCGTCGAGAATATCGGAGAGTGCGGGAGATCCGGCCGAAGGTGTCGAGGTCGTCGAGGTCGTCGATGTCATTGCACGAGGATGCTGCAGGAGCCGCTGCCGGCCAAGCGCCGATGCGGTGCATCTGACATTCTTGACGTTTCTCTGTATTTCTCTGTCAGAGATCTGTACTGATTCTTCTTTACCCCCCGTGAGTCGCCTGCCCATACTCGTCTGACATCAGTGGGAACGACGACAGTTGGGCGACGATGGATAATCATGAAGCAGATGTGATCATCGTGGGTGCGGGGCCCACCGGGCTCATGCTGGCGGGCGAACTGAGCCTGCACGGGATATCCGTCACGGTGCTCGAAAAGCTCACCGAGCCCATGCGGCAGTCCCGCGCCCTGGGCTTCTCCGCCCGTACCATCGAAGAATTCGCGCAGCGCGGTCTGCTCAGCCGGCTCGGTGACGTGGACGTCATTCCCGTCGGTCACTTCGGCGGCGTCCAGCTCGATTACCGGGTGCTCTCCGGCGGTTCCTACGGCGCCCGCGGAATACCGCAGTCGCGCACCGAGGGCATGCTGGCGGGCTGGATCGCGGAACGCGGCGTCGAGGTGCGCCGCGGCGTCGAGGCGAGCGGCCTGGAGCAGGATGCGGACGGGGTCACCCTCGGCCTCGCCGGCGGCGGCAGCCTGCGGGCGCGATACGTCATCGGCTGCGACGGCGCCCGCAGCGTCGTGCGCACCGCCGCGGGCATCGACTTCCCCGGTACGGACCCCGCCATCGAGCTGCGGTTCGCCGACATCTCCGGGGTGCGGCTGCGGCCCCGGTTCAGCGGCGAGGCGGTGCCCGGCGGCATGGTGATGGTGCTCCCGCTCGGCCCCGACCGCTGCCGCATCATCTACTACGACCGCCGCGAGCCGCTGCGCACGGGCACGGAGCCGATCACCTTCGAGGAGGTCGCCGAGGCGTTCGGGCGGCTGTCCGGCGAGGACGTCTCCGGCGCCACCGCGCACTGGGTCAGCTCCACCACCGACGTGAGCCGGCAGGCCGCCGAGTACCGGCGCGGCCGGGTCTTCGTCGCCGGCGACGCCGCCCACATCCACCTGCCGATCGGCGCGCAAGGCATGAGCGCGGGCATCCAGGACGTGGTCAACCTCGGCTGGAAGCTCGCCCTGGTGCTGAAGGGCCAGGCGCCCGACGAACTGCTGGACACGTACCACACGGAGCGCCACCCCGTCGGCGAGCGCATCCTCACCAACACCCTCGCCCAGCGCATCCTCTACCTCGGCGACGACGAGGTCACGCCGCTGCGCGACGTGTTCGCCGAGCTGACGCGCCACGACGAGGTGCAGCGGCACCTGGTCGGCATGGTCACGGGCCTGGACATCAGGCACGACATGGGCCCCGGCGACCACCCGCTGCTCGGCCGCCGGCTGGAGGACGCCGAGCTGGTCGCGGACGGCGCGAAGACCACGGTGTACGAACTGCTGCGGACCGGCCGCGGCGTGCTCCTCGACCTCACCGGCGGCCCGCGGCTGCGGGCGGCGGCCGGCCCCTGGCGCGACCGGATCGACGTGGTGGCCGCCGAGCCGGGTGAGGGCCTGCCGGAGAGCGGCGCGATCCTCGTACGCCCCGACGGCTACATCGCCTGGATCGCCGGGACCCGCGAGAGCGGCGACGGACTCGGCGAGGCGCTCGGGCGCTGGTTCGGCCCCGCGGCCTGACACCTGCCATACCGGCACGCAACCCCTTCTCCACCGACACGAGGACACAAGGACACAAGGAGCTACGCCATGCCCATTCTCTCCCCCGAGGACAAGCACCTGACCGTCCTCAACCTGTTCACCACCGACAAGCCCGAGAACCAGGACCGGCTCATCACGGAGATGAAGAAGATCGTCGACACCGCCGCCTTCGAGGGCTGGCTCTCCTCGACCGTGCACGCCGGCCAGGAGAGCCCGGGCACCGCCAACTTCATCCAGTGGCGCAGCGGCGAGGACCTGGAGGCGCGGTACGCGGGCGAGGAGTTCAAGCACCGCACGCTGCCCGTCTTCACCGAGATCACCACCTCCATCCGGCTGCTGCAGAACGAGATCGTCTACACCCGGCGCCACCCCTCCCAGGGAGACGCCACCGAAGTGTCCCCCGACCGCGACGACTTCACCGTCATCGAGGTCTTCAAGACCACCGAGGAGAACCAGGCGGAGCTGATCGAGGCGCTGGGCGAGGGCCAGAAGTGGCTGCTGGACGTGCCGGGCTACCGCTCCCACACGGTGTTCCGGGGCCTGCGCGCCCGCTTCCTGGAGGGCGCCTTCGCCGTCGTCTACTCCCAGTGGGAGAGCAAGGAGGCGCACGACGCCTTCCGCAACGTGCCGGAGGCCGGCCAGTCGGAGAGCCGCCGCACGTCGATGGCGCGGCTGAAGTCGCTGGCCACCGAGCGCGACTGGAACTCCTACCGCGTGGTGCACAGCCGCAAGGCCGGTGAGTGACCGCCCCCGACCAGCGCGAGGAGAGAGACCCATGCACCGCAGCACCCTGATCGTGGCCCGGATGATGCCGGACTCCGCCGCCGATGTGGCCCGGCTGTTCGAGCAGTTCGACAGGACCGACATGCCCGAGCGCATGGGAACCAGGCGCCGGCAGCTGTTCAGCTTCCACGGGCTGTACTTCCACCTCCAGGACTTCGCGTCCGACGAGGGCGAGGAGCGCATCGAGGGGGCCAAGGACGACCCCCGGTTCGTGCGCATCAGCGACGACCTGAAGCCGTACATCGAGCCGTACGACCCGGTGACCTGGCGTTCGCCGCGCGACGCCATGGCCACGCGCTTCTACGCCTGGGAGGCGGACGCATGACCGGGCGTCGCGTCGTGATCACCGGGATGGAGGTGGTAGCGCCCGGTGGGGTCGGCCGGGAGGCGTTCTGGGAGGAGATCAGCGAGGGCCGGACGGCGACCCGCGACATCACGTTCTTCGACCCCGCCCCGTTCCGGTCCCGCGTCGCGGCGCAGATCGACTTCTGCGGGCTCGACCACGGCCTGAGCCCGCAGGAGGTACGCCGCATGGACCGCGCGGCCCAGCTCGCGGTGGTGGCCGCCCGCAACGCGGTCGCCGACAGCGGCCTCGACCCCGCGGCGCTCGACCCCTTCCGGGTCGGGGTGACGGTCGGCAGCGCCGTCGGGGCCACGATGAGCCTCGACACGGAGTACCGGGTCGTCAGCGACGGAGGCCGGCTGGAGCTCGTGGACCACCACTACGCCGTCCCGCACCTGTACGACCACCTCGTCCCCAGCTCCTTCGCGGCCGAGGTGGCCTGGGCGGTCGGCGGCCAGGGACCCACCGCCGTGGTGTCCACGGGCTGCACCTCCGGCATCGACGCCGTCGGCTACGGCGTCGACCTGCTGCGCGAGGGCTCCGTGGACGTCATGGTGGCCGGGGCCTCGGACGCGCCGATCTCGCCGATCACCATGGCGTGCTTCGACGCGATCAAGGCCACCACCCCCCGCCACGACGAGCCGGAGACCGCCTCGCGGCCCTTCGACGGCACCCGCAACGGCTTCGTCCTCGGCGAGGGCAGCGCCTTCTTCGTACTGGAGGAGCTGCAGAGCGCGAGGCGGCGCGGCGCGCACATCTACGCCGAGATCGCCGGCTACGCCACCCGCTCGAACGCCTACCACATGACCGGACTGCGCCGCGACGGCGCGGAGATGGCCGAGGCGATCAAGGTCGCGATGGACGAGGCCAGGCTCGACCCCGGGGACGTCGACTACGTCAACGCGCACGGCTCGGGCACCAAGCAGAACGACCGCCACGAGACCGAGGCGTTCAAGAAGAGCCTCGGCGACCACGCCTACCGCACGCCGGTCAGCTCGATCAAGTCGATGGTGGGGCACTCCCTCGGCGCCATCGGCTCCATCGAGATCGCCGCGTCCGCCCTGGCGATGCAGCACGACGTCGTGCCGCCCACCGCCAACCTCCACACCCCCGACCCCGAGTGCGACCTCGACTACGTGCCGCTGACCGCACGCGAACACCAGGTGGACACCGTGCTGACCGTCGGCAGCGGTTTCGGCGGCTTCCAGAGCGCCATGGTGCTCGCCACTCCGGAGAGGAGCCCCCTATGACCGCGGTCGCGGTCACCGGCCTGGGCATCGCCGCGCCCAACGGCCTGGGCACCGCCGACTACTGGGCGGCGACCCGCGGCGGCAAGAGCGGCATCGGCCGCATCACCCGGTTCGACCCGTCCGGCTACCCGGCGCGGCTGGCGGGGGAGATCCCCGGCTTCGTCGACGCCGATCACCTGCCCAGCAGGCTGCTGCCGCAGACCGACCGCGTCACGCGGCTCGCGCTGACGGCGGCCGACTGGGCGCTGGCCGACGCGGGCGTCGACACCGGGGCGTTCGACCCGCTGGACATGGGCGTGATCACCGCGAGCCACGCGGGCGGCTTCGAGTTCGGCCAGTACGAGCTGCAGAGCCTGTGGTCCAAGGGCAGCCAGTACGTGTCCGCGTACCAGTCCTTCGCCTGGTTCTACGCCGTCAACAGCGGCCAGATCTCCATCCGCCACGGCATGAAGGGGCCGAGCGGCGTCGTCGTCACCGACCAGGCCGGCGGTCTCGACGCGCTGGCGCAGGCCCGCCGGCAGATCCGCAAGGGCACGCCCCTGGTGGTGTCCGGCGCCGTCGACGCCTCGCTGTGCCCGTGGGGCTGGGTGGCGCAGCTGGCCGCCGGGCGGATGAGCGAGCGCGACGAGCCGACGCGCGCGTACGTGCCGTTCGACCGCGACGCCACCGGCTACGTGCCGGGGGAGGGCGGGGCGATCCTCATCCTGGAGGACGCCGCCGCCGCCCGCGCCCGCGGCGCCCGGAGCTACGGGGAGATCGCCGGCTACGGCGCCACCCTGGAGCCCCGGCCCGGAGCCGGCCCCGGCGCCGGCCCCGGGCACGCGCACCAGCGGGCGCTGCGCAGGTCGATCGAGATCGCCCTGGCCGACGCGGGTCTGGACACCGGCGACGTGGACGTCGTCTTCGCCGACGGCGCGGGCGTGCCCGAGGAGGACGCGGTCGAGGCCGAGACGCTGTGCGAGGTCTTCGGGCCGCGCGCGGTGCCGGTCACCGTGCCCAAGTCGATGACCGGCCGGCTGTACTCCGGCGCCGCGCCGCTGGACGTCGCGGCGGCGCTGCTGGCCATGCGCGACGGGGTCATCCCGCCCACCGTGCACGTCGACCCCTGCCCCGAGTACGACCTGGACCTCGTGCTGCACCAGGCCAGGCCGGTCGCGGTGCTGCGGCACGCGCTCGTACTCGCCCGCGGCCACGGCGGCTTCAACGCCGCCACGGTGCTGCGCGCCCACCCGACCACCACCGGCTGAGACGGACGGACACCCATGACCGACAAGCCCTTCACCCTCGACGACCTCACACGGATCCTGCTCCAGGCCGCAGGCGCCGACGAGTCCACGGACCTCGACGGCGACATCCTCGACGTCACCTTCGACGTCCTCGGCTACGAATCGCTCGCGCTGCTGGAGACCGGCGGCCAGATCGAGCGCGAATACGGGATCTCCCTCGACGACGACGCGCTGGCCGACGACCTGACCCCGCGCGCCCTGATCGACACCGTCAACGCCCACCTGGCAGCGGCCCGCGCCGCCACCGCCCGAGCACAGTGAGGAAGAAGCCATGACACCAGAGCCGGCCCGCGTCGCCCTCGTCACCGGCGCCACCAGCGGCATCGGACTGTCCGTCGCCGCGCTGCTCGCCTCCCGCGGCTACCGGGTCTTCCTCGGGGCCCGTACGGAGGACAACGTCGTCGCCACCGTGAAGTCCCTCAAGGACAAGGGGTACGACGTCGAGGGCCAGGTCCTCGACGTCCGCGACCCCGCCTCGATCGAGAGCTTCGTCCGCGCGGCCGTCGAGACCTTCGGCGACGTCTCCGTGCTCGTCAACAACGCCGGCAGGTCCGGCGGCGGCGTCACCGCCGACATCGCCGACGAGCTGTGGGACGACGTCATCGACACCAACCTCAACAGCGTCTTCCGCATGACCCGCGCCGTGCTGACCCTCGGCGGGATGCGCGACCGCGAGAGCGGCCGCATCGTCAACATCGCCTCGACCGCGGGCAAGCAGGGCGTCGTGCTCGGCGCCCCCTACTCGGCCTCCAAGCACGGCGTCGTCGGCTTCACCAAGGCGCTCGGCAACGAGCTGGCGCCCACGGGCATCACGGTCAACGCCGTCTGTCCCGGCTATGTCGAGACGCCGATGGCGCAGCGGGTGCGCCAGGGCTACGCGGCCGCGTACGAGACGAGCGAGGAGGCGATCCTCACCAAGTTCCGGGCGAAGATCCCGCTCGGCCGCTACAGCACCCCCGACGAGGTCGCCGGCATGGTCGGCTACCTCGTCTCCGACACCGCCGCTTCCGTCACCTCCCAGGCGCTGAACGTCTGCGGCGGCCTCGGCAACTTCTGACCACCGGCAAGGAGCAGCCGTCATGACAACTCGCGAGGTCGAGCACGGGATCGACATCAGCGCTCCCGCCGACACCATCTACACGCTGCTGGCGGACGTGGGCAACTGGCCGCGGATCTTCCCGCCGACGATCTACGCCGACCGGGAGGAGACCGGGCCGAACGAGGAGCGGATCAGGATCTGGGCCACCGCGAACGGCGCGGCCAAGAGCTGGACGTCGCGCCGCTTCCTGTACCCGGGGACCCGGCGCATCCGGTTCCGCCAGGAGGTGAGCACACCGCCCGTCGCCGAGATGGGCGGGACCTGGATCATCGAGGAGCTGGGTGCGCAGGAGTCGCGGGTGCGGCTGCTGCACGACTACCGGGCGATCGACGACGTCCCGGAGGACCTGGCCTGGATCGACCGCGCCGTGGACACCAACAGCACCTCCGAGCTGGCCTCGCTGAAGGAGAACGTCGAGCGGGGGCACGCCGCGGACCGGGACGAGCTGACCTTCTCCTTCTCCGACGCGGTGCGGATCGCGGGCGCGGCCAAGGACGCCTTCGACTTCATCAACGAGGCCGGCCAGTGGCCCGAGCGGCTGCCGCACGTGGCGACCGTGCGCTTCAGCGAGGACACCCCGGGCCTCCAGTCGCTGGAGATGGACACCCGGGCGAAGGACGGCTCGACGCACACCACCAAGTCGTACCGGGTGGCCTTCACACCGCACCGGATCGCCTACAAGCAGGTGACGCTGCCCGCGCTGATGACCCTGCACACGGGGATCTGGACGTTCGACGAGGACGGCGGCGGCGTCACCGCCACCTCCCAGCACACCGTCACCCTCAACACCGACAACATCGCCCGCATCCTGGGTGAGAAGGCCACCGTGGCGGACGCCCGTGCGTACGTCCAGGGCGCGCTCAGCGCCAACAGCAGCGCCACCCTGTCCCACGCCAAAGACTACGCGGAGCGGATGGCCTGAGATGAGCGCGCAGGACGGCGTCGCGGGCGTACGGGCCGGGGGGTCCTCGCGGACCACCCGGCTCGACGCCCAGGTGATCATCGTGGGCGCGGGGCCCGTGGGGCTGATGCTGGCGGGCGAACTCAGCCTGCGCGGTGTCCGCGTGGTGGTCGTCGAGCAGCGGCACGGCCCGACGACGGAGTCGCGGGCCTCCACGCTGCACGCCAGGACCATGGAGATCTTCGACTCCCGCGGCCTCCTCCCCGACATCGGCCGGCCGCCGAACGCCACCCGTGGCCACTTCGGCGGCATCCCCCTCGACCTGACGCTGCCCGGCGCGTACCCGGGGCAGTGGAAGGTGCCGCAGGCCAAGACCGAATCCGTACTGGAGGAGTGGGCCCTGTCGCTGGGCGCCGACATCCACTGCGGCACCCGGCTGCGGGTACTGGGCGTCACGCAGGAGGGCGACTCCGTCGAGGCCGAGGCCGTCGGCCGGGACGGCGAGGCGGTGCGGCTGCGGGCCGCGTACCTCGTCGCCTGCGACGGCCAGGACTCGACGGTACGCCGGCTGACGTCGGCCCCGTTCCCCGGCCGCGCCGCCACGCGCGAGCTGCTCCGCGCCGACGTGGCGGGCGTCGACATCCCGGACCGCAGGTTCGAACGGCTGCCCCGCGGCCTCGCGATCGCCGCCCGCCGCGAGGACGGCGTGACCCGCGTGATGGTGCACGAGTTCGGCGCCCCCGTACGCGCCTCCGGGGAGCCGGACTTCGCGGAGTTCTGCGCCACCTGGCGGCGGGTGACGGACGAGGACCTGAGCGGCGGCACCCCGCTGTGGGTCAACAGCTTCGACGACGCCAACAGGCAGCTCGCCACGTACCGGCAGGGCCGCATCCTCTACGCCGGGGACGCCGCCCACCAGCAGCTGCCCATCGGCGGCCAGGCGCTCAACCTCGGCGTGCAGGACGCCTTCAACCTGGGCTGGAAGCTCGCCGCGGAGATCCGGGGCACCGCCCCCGCCGGGCTGCTCGACTCGTACCACGCCGAACGGCACGCGGTCGGCCGCGCGGTGCTCGGCAACATCCGCGCCCAGGCGCTCCTCCTGCTGGGTGACCACGACGCCGACCCGCTGCGGGCGGTGCTGGCCGAGCTGATCCGCCACGAGCCGGTACGCGCCACCCTCGCCGGGGCCGTCAGCGGACTCGGCATCCGCTACGACGTCGGCGGCCCCCCGCACCCCCTGCTCGGCGCGCGGCTGCCGCACACCCCGCTCCGGGTGGGCGGGACCGTACGTACGACGGCGGAGCTGCTGCGCTCCGGACACGGCCTGCTGCTCGGCCTCGACGGTGCGCCGCCGCCCGGCGCGGACGGCTGGGCGGACCGGGTCGACGTCGTCGCCGCCCGCCCCGCGGCGGCCGGAGCCGCCGGAGCCACCGGTGCCGCCGCGCGGCCCGACGCCCCCGACGTCGTGCTCGTACGCCCCGACGGCTACGTGGCCTGGGCCGGCGGACGCCGCGGCGACGGGCTGGAGCAGGCGCTCCTGCGGTGGTTCGGGGCGCCGCGCGGCCGGGCCGCCGGGGCCGCCGCCGACCGGCAGACGGAACGCACCCACACGCCGGCCCGCGCATACCACGGGCCGGCCTGACGGACACGAGAGGGACGACGTGGATACAGATGTGATCGTCGTCGGTGCCGGCCCGACCGGGCTGATGCTGGCGGGAGAGCTGCGGCTCGGCGGGGCCCGCGTGGTGGTGCTGGAGCGCCTCGCGCGGCCCACGGGCCAGTCGCGCGGACTCGGCTTCACCGCGCGCGCGATGGAGACGTTCGACCAGCGCGGGCTGCTGCCCAGGTTCGGGCAGGGCGAGACGTTGGAGACCAGCCCGATGGGGCACTTCGGCGGCGTGCAGTTCGACTACACGGTGCTGCCCGACGGCCACTTCGGTGCCCGCGGCATCCCGCAGAACCAGACCGAGGCGGTGCTGGAGGAGTGGGCCGCGGAGTTGGGCGCGGACATCCGCCGCGGCACGGAACTGGTGGAGATCGCCGACGGATTCCTCGACGGCGACCACGTCGAGGTGGCCGTCGCGACGGACGGCGGCGTGGCACGGCTGCGCGCCGCCTACCTCGTCGGCTGCGACGGCGGCCAGAGCCGCACCCGCAGGCTCGCCGGGTTCGACTTCCCCGGCCTGCCGGCGACCCGCACGATGTTCCTCGCCGACGTGGTGGGCTGCGACCTGAAGCCCCGCTTCCTCGGTGAGCGGCTGCCCAACGGCATGGTGATGGCGGCGCCGCTCCGCGAGGGCGTGGACCGCATCATCGTCTGCCCGCACGGCGTGCCCGCGCGCGACCGCGACGACGACGTGACCTTCGACGAGGTGGCGCGGGCCTGGCAGCACATCACCGGCGAGGACATCAGCGGCGGCGGCGCCGACTGGGTCAGCTCGTTCAGCGACGCCGCGCGGCAGGTCGGCGAGTACCGCAGGGGCCGGGTGCTGCTGGCGGGCGACGCCGCCCACATCCACCTGCCGGCCGGCGGCCAGGGCCTGAGCACCGGCGTGCAGGACGCGGCGAACCTGGGCTGGAAGCTGGCCGCGGAGATACGCGGCACGGCCCCCGCGGGGCTGCTCGACAGCTACCACGTGGAGCGGCACGCGGTGGGGCGGCGGCTGCTGATGAACACCCGCGCGCAGGGCATCGTGTTCCTCGGCGGGGAGCAGTCGGACCCGCTGCGGGAGCTGTTCACCGAACTCATCGAGGGCTACGACGACGTCAAGCGCCATCTGGCGGGCTTCGTGAGCCACCTGGACATCCGCTACGACCTCGCCGCGGACGGAGCGGACGGAGCGGACGGAGCCGACGCGGCCCAGGCCCATCCGCTGCTCGGCCGCCGGATCGGCAAGCGCTCCCTGACCGGCGCCGACGGCGACACCGACACCGTACGGCCGCTGCGGCGCGGCCACGGCGTGCTGCTGGACCTCGCCGACGACGCCGCCCTCAGGGCCGCCGCCGCGCCGTGGGCGGACCGGGTCGAAGTGGTCACCGCAGTGGCCAAGCCGCCCGAGGACGGCGAGGACGTGCTCGACGGCGTCGACGCCGTGCTCGTACGCCCCGACGGCTACGTGGCGTGGATCGGCGCGGGCTCGGCGAAGGACCCGGCTCCCGCCCTCGTCCGCTGGTTCGGCGCCGGCCGGAGCGCGTGAGCGCCGACGCGCGGCCCGTCGCGCTGGAGGCGGCCGGGACCCGGCTGTCAGCTCTGCTCAGCGAGCCGCCCGGGAGCCGGCCGCCCCTGGCGACGGTCGTCGCCCTGCACGGCGGCGGGATGACGGCCTCGTACTTCGACGCACGCTCCCGCCCCGGGCTGTCGCTGCTGGAGCTGGGCGCCACGCTCGGCTTCTCCGTGCTCGCCGTGGACCGCCCCGGCTACGGCCGCTCGGCGCGCGAACTGCCGCAGGGCGTGAGCCTGTCGCGGCAGACCCGGCTGCTGCGGGCGGGGCTCGCCGACTTCGCCGGGCGGCACCCGACGGGCGCCGGGGTGTTCCTGCTGGCGCACTCGTACGGGGGGAAGCTGGCCCTGTCGCTGGCCGCCGCGGCGGACGCCGGGGACCGGCTGCTGGGCGTGGACGTCTCCGGCTGCGGGCACCGGTACGAGGCGCTGCCCGCCGCTCCGGGCGCGGCGGGGCCGTCGCGGCGCGACACCCTGCGGCACTGGGGTCCGCTGCGGCTCTATCCGCCGGGTACGTTCCGCGCGGGCCGCGGCATGACGGCGCCGATGCCGGGCCGGGAGGCGGCGGGGCTGGCGCGCTGGCCGCGGGTCTTCGCCCGGCTGGCGCCGTGGGTCCGGGTGCCGGTGCGGCTCACCTTCGCCGAGCACGAGCGCTGGTGGCGGCACGGCGAGCCCGATCTCGCCGATCTGGCGGGCCGGTTCACGGCGAGTCCGCGCGTCCAGGTCGACCGGCAGCCGGGCGCCGGGCACAACATCAGCCTCGGCTGGGCGGCACGCGCCTACCACCTGCGGGCGCTGGCGTTCTTCACGGAGTGCCTGGCACGGGCGGACTGATGGGCTCCCGGTCCGCGAGCCCCACGATGTCGAGCCCGGCCAGCCGCTCCGCGTCCGCCACCAGCTCGATCGCCGTGACCAGGCCGTCCGCCACGGTGAAGCGGAAGACCACCGCGGGCCGCCCGCCCTTCTCCCACACCGCGCCGGGCACGCCGTCGACGAGCGCGGTACGGGCCTCCCGCGCCCGGCCCGAGAAGCTCTTGGCAACGTCGTGCGCGCCCCGTACGAGCGCGGTCGCGCCGATGTCCACGGACGTCCTGTCGGCGTTCATCACCACGTCGGGGGCCAGCAGTTCCAGAAGGCCGTCGAAGTCGCCGCCGCGGGAGGCGGCGAGGAACGCGTCGACGATCTTGCGCTGCCTGCGCAGGTCGGGCAGCGGCACCGCGCCCTGCACCCGGCGCCTGGCGCGGCTGGCGAGCTGCCGGGCGGCGGCCGGGCTGCGGTCCACGATCGGGGCGATGTCGGCGAAGGGCACGGCGAACATGTCGTGCAGGACGAAGACCAGCCGTTCCACCGGGTCCAGCGTGTCCAGCACCACCAGCAGCGCGAGCCCCACCGACTCGGCGACGACAGCGGCGTGTTCGGGGTCGTCGGCCTCGGTGCGCGGCGCCGGCGGCGGGGTGCCGAAGTGCTCCTCCAGCATCTCCTCGCGACGCGCGCGGGCGCGCAACATGTCGAGGCAGACCCGGCCCACGACGGTGGTGAGCCAGCCGTCGAGGTTCTCCACCATGTCCGCGTCGCTGCGGTGCAGCCGGATCCACGTCTCCTGGACCGCGTCCTCCGCCTCGCTGGGGGAGCCCAGCATGCGGTGGGCCACGGCGTGCAGCCGCGGCCGCTTCTTCTCGAACTGCCGGGCCAGCCAGTCGCGCTCGTCCATGTGCCTCCTCCGTCCGGGCGCGCGCCCGGGGGCGTACGCGCACCCCCTGTCACAACTTCGTTGTGCGGGGCGTCATAGCAGTGACGATCCGAAAGCACCGGCGTGGCAGGAGCGGGACCACCCCTGCCACGGCCGCGGCGGACGGCGGGCCCTGGTCCGGCTCCGCCTTCCGCGGTCGACCTTTCCATCCGTGCGGCGACGACGCGTGTTCGTCGTGGAACCACGCTGGACGAGCCACAGGCATCTGGCTCCCGACATTTTAGCGAGCGTATATGGCAACCCACCAAACGGCATCCGGCGACAGCGCCGGCCTGAACACCCGTTCCCGTCTGACAGCCCGGTACGCCGGGCTGGTCTCCGGCCGCCGGACGAAATGGGCCGTGCTCGTGCTCTGGCTGCTGCTCGTGGGAGTGGGCGGCTCGTTGGCGAGCAAGCTGGGTGACGTACAGGACAACGACCCCGTGACCTGGCTGCCGTCCAGCGCCCAGTCCACGCAGGCGGTGGAGCTGGCCGAGGAGCACTTCGCGGACAAGGACAGCGGCACGGCCGTCGTGGTCTACGCCCGCGGCGACGGCCTCACGGCGGCCGACCTGGTCGAGATCGAGGACGACCGGGCCCGGCTGGCCGACGAGGCCGGCGCGGGCGAGGTGGCGCCGCCGGCGGTCTCCGAGGACGACAAGGCCGCCTTCCTGACCGTGCCGCTGCGCACGCACCCGAGCGAAAACAAGGTGCTGACCGACGGCGTGGACGAGACCCGGGCGATCGCCGAGGACGGCGCCGCCGACGGTCTCGACGTCAGGATCGCGGGCGAGGCCGGCAACATCGCCGACTACGACGAGATCTACGCCGGCATGGACGCGGCGCTGCTCGGCGCCGCCCTCGCCGTCGTCACGATCCTCCTGCTCGTCACCTACCGCAGCCCCGTCCTCTGGCTGATCCCGCTGACCGCCGTCTTCCTCGCCAGCCAGGTGGCCAGCGGCGTCGTCTACCTCCTCGCCGAGTACGCGGGACTCGTCGTCAACGGGCAGAGCGCGTACATCCTGCTGATCCTCGCCGTCGGCGTGGGCACCGACTACGCCCTCCTGCTCATCGCCCGCTACCGCGAGGAGCTGTACCGGCACGAGGACCGGCACGAGGCGATGGCCGTCGCCGTGCGGCGCTCCCTGCCCGCGATCGCGGCGTCCGCCGCGACCGTCGGCATCGCCACCCTGTGCCTCGTCTTCGGCAGCATGAACTCCACCCAGGGCCTCGGCCCGGTCGTGGCCATCGGCATCGCCGTGGTCTTCCTCGCCATGACCTCGATGCTGCCCGCCCTGCTGGTGATCCTCGGCCGCTGGCCGTTCTGGCCCTTCGTCCCGCGCCCCGGGTCCGACGCCGACGCCGCCGCGAAGAAGGCGGGCGTGTGGACCCGGGTCGCCGGTGTCGTCTCGCGCAGGCCCCGGCTGGTCTGGGCGGCGGCCGGCGCCGCGCTCGCCGCGATGGCCCTGGGGACGATGACGGTGGAGACCGGCCAGACCCAGGAGGAGCAGTTCACGAAGACCGTCGACTCCGTCGAGGGCCAGGAGCTGCTGGAGGCGCACTTCCCGGCCGGCTCGTCCGCGCCCGCGGAGGTCTACGTACGGGCCGACGCGGCGGGCGACGCGCTGCGGGCCGTGCAGGACGTCTCCGGCGTGCAGTCCGCCGAGACCGCCGGCTCCCGGGGCGGCTGGACCCGGGTCGACGCCGTTCTCGCCGACGCCCCGGACACCTCGGCCGCCAAGGAGACGGTCGAGCGGATGCGGGACGCGCTCGACGACGCCGGGGGCGGGGCCGCGGACGCGGTCGTCGGCGGGCGCACCGCCATGCTGCTCGACACCGCCGACGCGCAGGGGGACGAGGAGATGCTGCTCATCCCGCTGATCCTCGGCGTCGTGCTGGTCATGCTCGTGCTGCTGCTGCGCGCGCTGGTCGCGCCGCTCGTGCTGCTGGCGTCCGTCGTGCTCTCGTACGCCGCCGCCGTCGGCGCCGCCGTGCTCCTCTTCCAGGCGCTCGGATACCCGCGCATCGACCGGGGCCTGCTGCTCTTCGGCTTCCTGTTCCTGGTCGCCCTGGGCGTCGACTACACGATCTTCCTGATGACCCGGGTGCGCGAGGAGGTGCGCGCACGCGGGCACCGCGACGGGGTCCTCGCCGGGCTCACCGTCACCGGCGGGGTCATCACCTCCGCCGGCGTCGTGCTGGCCGCGACGTTCTGCGTGCTGGCCATGGTCCCCACGGTGACGTCGCTGCAGCAGGGGCTGCTGGTGGCGGTCGGCGTGCTCCTGGACACCTTCCTGGTCCGCAGTCTCCTCGTGCCCGCGCTCGCGCTCGACATCGGCCCCCGCGTCTGGCGGCCGGGACACCCCGAGGCCGAGGCGGAGCCGGCCGGCGGTCCGGTCAGCCCCGCCAAGGCCGGCGTCGGCGTGTGACCACAGACCCCCTGCGGGCGTGGGATCACCGCCACCGCCCCCGGCACCAACGGATGTGAGGAAAACAGATGTCAGAGCCGATACTCGTCACGGGAGGTACCGGCACGCTCGGTCGCCAGGTGGTCAGGCGACTCAGAGAGGCCGGCCGCGAGGTGCGGGTCCTCAGCCGCGGCGCCCAGGAGGGCCCGGCGAGGATCCCGGACGTCGAGTACGTCCAGGGCGACCTGCTGAAGGACAGCGGCCTCGCCCCGGCGCTGGAGGGCGTACGCACCATCCTGCACTGCGCCAGCGACAAGAAGGGCGACGAGAAGGCCACCGCCAACCTGGTACGCGCCGCCCAGGCCCTCCCGCAGGCGCCGCACGTACTGTACGTCTCCATCGTCGGCGTCGACGACGTGACGTTCGGCTACTTCAAGTCCAAGCGGGACTCCGAACACGTGCTCATGGACTCCGGCCTGCCCTGGACGATCATGCGGGCCACGCAGTTCTACGACCTGATCCTCAAGGGCGCCAAGTCCGGCGCCCGGTTCCCCGTGGTACCGGTGCCCTCCGGCTTCCTCGTGCAGCCGATCGACCCGGACGAGGTCGCGGCCCGGCTGGTCGAGCTGGCGCTCGGGCAGCCGGCCGGGCGGGTCCCCGACATGGCGGGGCCCGAGGTGACCAGCGCCGCCGACCTGATCAAGCGTTACCTGCACGCCAACAGCCGGCGCAAGAAGGTGCTCCAGGTGTGGATGCCGGGGCTCGGCAAGATCAGGGCGGGCAAGCTCCTGGTGCAGGACGGGGAGGGCCACGACGGGCGCACGACCTGGGAGGAATTCCTCGCCGCCAAGGCAGGGGTGTAGCGCCGCGCGGTGCGCGGCCGGGAATTCGCACATTCCCGTCCAGTCGCCTGCCCGGTCACATGTACTGGCCGCCGGACGTCATAGCAGTGAGCACGGGACGCCCCGGCCGACAGCAGTCGATGAATCTTCGGAGGAGAGTATTCCGATGGAAGCCCGTATGAAGAACCCCGCCGTCGTTCTCCCGGACGCCATGCAGCCCATTCAGGACGCGTTCAAGGCGGCATTCGGCGGCAGTGTGCCGAAGGCCACCCTCGATCTCGTCCATCTGCGGGGCAGCCAGATCAACGGCTGCAGCGCGTGTGTGGATTCCGGCTCCCGCAACGCGCGCAAGAGCGGCGAGACCGACGAGCGCCTCGCCGCGGTCGCCGCGTGGCGGGAGGCGCCCTACTTCACGGACGCGGAGCGCGCCGCTCTGGCCCTGACCGAGGCGGCCACCCGGCTCGCCGACCGCTCGGACCCCGTGCCGGACGAGCTGTGGGACGAGGCCGCGAAGCACTACGACGAGAAAGGGCTCGCCGCCCTCGTCCTCATGATCGGAGTGACCAACCTGTTCAACCGGCTGAACGTCGCCACCCGTCAGGTGGCCGGCGAGTGGGGCGCCTGACGAAGGAGCCCCGCCTGTTCCGGCCCCCGCGTACGACCCCCGTGGTGCGCGGGGGCCGAACGGCTGCCGCCGTCCGGCCCCGTGACCGCCGTACCGCGTCCGCCCGTTCTCCGGTCCCTCAGCCCGTGCCGCCGGACCCTCCGGACCCGCCGCCCCGGCGGGTCCTGCGGTGGTGCCCGGCGGCCTCCGCGAGCGCGAGGAACGGGCGGTCGTCCGCGCTCTCCTCGGCGTGCCACTGCACGGTGACGCCGAAGGGGTGGTCGGGCGCCTCCAGCACCTCGACGATCCCGTCCGCCTCCGACCACGCCGTGGCCCGCAGGCCCGTGCCCAGCCGGTCGATCGCCTGGTGGTGGTGGCAGGGCACCGTGGTCGCCTCCGCTTCGAAGATCTTCGCGACCCGGCTGCCGCTCTCCAGCGACACCCGCTGGTCCCCGTAGTCGCGCAGCCCGGGGGAGTGCCCGGTGTGCCCGACGAGGTCGGGAAGGTGCTGGTGGAGCGTGCCCCCGCGGAGCACGTTGAGCAGTTGCATGGCCCGGCAGATGCCGAGGAACGGCACGCCCAGGCGCAGCGCCTCGTCGAGGACCGCCGACTCCGCCTCGTCCCGCACGGGGTCGACCGAGACCGTGGCGGGGTGCCGCTCGGCGCCGTAGCGCGCCGGCTCCACGTCCGGGCCCGCCAGCAGCAGCAGCCCGTCGAGGCCGGCGACCGCGGTCGCGGCCTCCGGCAGCGGCGGCAGGAGCACGGGCGTGCAGCCGGCCTTCGCGACGCGGTCGATGAACGTCTGCGGGGTGAACGTGGCCCGCATGTCGAAGATGGCCACCTTGATGTCGGACGTGGCCGCGGTGATGCCGATGAGGGGCCGCTCGGTGCCGCCCGGGTGCTCGCTCGCCGTCGTCATGCGCCGCCCCACCCCTACGCGCGGCCGCTCGTGGCGGACTCGGACAGGTTGATGCGCCAGGACACGCCGAACCGGTCGTTCACCCATGCGAACTTGGCGCTGAAGCCGTGCGTTCCGATCGGCATGATCACTTCGCCGCCCTCGGCGAGCGCCGCGTACACGCGGTCGAACTCGGCGTCGGAGTCGCACTGGACGTACACGGCCGTGGCGGGCGTGAACGCGTACGAGTCCCACGGGGCGTGGTCGTGGCCGCGGGCCGGCGGCCTGGGCATGTTGATGCACATGAACGGCTGGCCGGCGAGCGTGAAGACGGCGTGCTGCAGCGTGCCCTCTTTCCAGCCCGGTTCTTCTGCGGTGGCCCGTATGACCCGTACGATCTCGGAATTGTCGAACAGCGACGTATAGAGTTCGACGGCCTCCTCCGCGTCCTGTCTGAATGCCAGAAAAGTGGTGAGCTTCTGCCGGGCATGTGCGGCCATGGACGGCTCCTGTTCTCGTCGGGCGCGCGTACGACTTCCCTGCGGATCGCACGTTAACCGGTTGCCCAGGGCGTTCAACTGCTCAATTCGCCACTTGAACAAAGCTGCTCAGGAGTCATGCTCTGGGCGACGAAAGGCAGTGGCCTGCACATGATCTCGGCTGGGAGGCAGTAATGACAGAAGTGGTGATCGCGGGCGCGGGGCCGGTCGGGCTCATGCTCGCGGGCGAACTGCGGCTGTGGGGCGTGGACGTCGTCGTGTACGAGCGGCTGAGCGAGCCCACCGGCGAGTCCCGCGGGGTGGGCTTCACCCGCCGTGCGGCCGAGACCTTCGACCAGCGTGGACTGATGGAGCGGCTGGGAGAGGTGGAGATCGGCACCCAGGGCCACTTCGGCGGCGTACGGATCGACTTCCACGCGCTCGACGACGTCCACTTCGGCACCCGCGGAGTGCCGCAGTACCGCATCGAGGCCATGCTCGACGACTGGGTGCGCTCCCTGGGCGGGCGGATCGAGCGCGGCCACGAGGTCACCGGCTTCCGGGAGACCGCGGACGCCATCGTGGTGGAGACCGAAGGACCCGAGGGGCGCGCGGAGACCCGCGCCCGGTACCTCGTCGGCTGCGACGGCGGGCGCAGCGTCGTCCGCAGGCTCGCCGGCATCGACTTTCCCGGACTGGCGGCCACCCGGGGGATGTTCGTGGCGGACATCGCGGGCTGCGACATCCGCCCGCGGCCCATCGGCGAGCGCGTCGAGGGCGGCATGGTGATGGCCATCAGCCTGGAGGACGGGGTGGACCGGATCATCATCCACCCCGACGGCCAGCCGCCGCACGACCACAGCACGGGAGAGGCGACGTTCCAGGAGGTCGCCGACTCCTGGGAGCGGCTGACCGGCCAGTCCGTGCACCACGCCGACGTCCGCTGGGTGAGCGCGTTCACCAACACCACCCGGCAGGCGGCCGAGTACCGGCGCGGCCGGGTGCTGCTCTCCGGCGACTCCACCCACGTGCACGTCCCCGCGGGCGCGCAGGGCCTGAGCGTGGGCGTCCAGGACGCCGTCAACCTGGGCTGGAAGCTGGCGGGCACGGTCCTCGGCTGGGCGCCCGAGGGGCTGCTCGACACGTACCACGCGGAGCGGCACCCGGTCGGGCAGCGGCTGCTGCGCAGCACCCTCGCGCAGTCGCAGCTCTACCTCACCGGACCCGAGATGGAGCCGATCCGGCAGGTGATGCGGGAGCTGGCGCGCATCCCCGCCGCGGCGACCGCGCTCGCCGGCATGGTCAGCGGCCTGGAGGTGAACTACGACGTGGGCGCCACCGGGCACCCCCTGCTCGGCGTACGGCTGCGGCCCGACCAGGAGCTGGAGCTGTCCGACGGCACCCGCACCACCGCCGTGCAACTGCTGCACCCGGGCCGGGGCGTGCTGGTCGACACCGACCCGTCGGGCCGCCACGCCGCGGTCGCCGCCGGTTGGGGGGACCAGGTGGACGTCCTCCGCGGCTCGTGGCGGCCCGGCCCGTGGGCCGCGACCCGGCGCCTCGGCTCCGTCCTCGTCAGGCCCGACGGGTACGTCGCGTGGGCGGAGCCGGACGGCGGCGACCTCCCGGCGGCCCTGCGGCGCTGGTTCGGGGCCGCGGGCGCTCCCGGCGCGGAGCCGGCGCGGGCCGGCAGCGTGGCCGCGCGCGGCTGAGGACGTCTTCGCGTACGCCCCGGGCCTCGTACTTCTCGCTGCGGGCCCGGGGCGTCCGCGCGGAGTCCACCGGACCACCAGCGGCGCTCCGGGGGCGGTCGAGACGCTCCGGCAAGCATCGGCACCGAGCACACCCACGTCCCTCCGCATCCCCTCGCGCCCCGCCGACTCGAAGGGTGACCACCCGTGAACGACGACATGGCACCGGCCGCCAACGCCGAGCGCAACGAGCGGATCGCGACGCGGTCCCGCGCCGCCAACTGGAAGAAGCCCCCGCGGCGTATCGAGACGTCGGAGTGCATCACCTGCGACAGCTGCCTGCGCAGCTGCCCCGAGGAGTTCGGCGCCATCTTCGACCGCGGCCTCGACGTCGTCATCGTGCCGGAGCTGTGCTCCGGCTGCCCCGTGTGCGTACTGGAGTGCCCCGTCGACTGCATCTACGTGGACGAGGACTGGGCGCCGACGGACGAGTCGATGTGGAGCCACATCGAGGTCACTCCGGTGAGCGCCCCGTGACCGCCCCCGCACACCGCGACGAGCCGCGCGAGACGCGCCGGGCCGCCAACGCCCGCAAGCGCATCAGCCGCAGGCCCAGCCGGCTCGGCAGCCGCGCGGGCACCACGCCCAAGCCCGACCGCGAGCGGGAGCCGGGCGCCGGCTTCGCCGGGCTGCTGGAGCGCACCTGGGAGCGGGCGCGGCAGGCCCCCGACCCGCGCGCCGCGGCCGGCATCCTGCTCACCCTCGACGGGCACGTGCCGTTCGAGGTGCAGCTGCGGGCGCTCGGCACGACGGAGGAGGCCGCGTTCCTGGCGCTGTGGGGCCTCACCTGGCGCCCGGGCGGGACGGCCGCGGACGACACCGCCGACGCCACCTCCGACGACACCGCGGGCCCCGCCGCCGACGGCGACGAGCCGGTCTTCACCGGCGAGCTGGCGCTCGCCCGCACCGGCCGCGTCGTCGTACGGGCCCCCTCGCAGGGCCCGCTGCGCCACCGGGACCTGGTCGGCGGCTCCCTGCGCGTGCCGTGGACCGCCCGGGCCGTACGCGCCTACCAGCGCGAGACGGCCGCCGCCGCCGCGCGGCGGGCGGACGCCGTCGCGCACTGCCGCGCCTTTCTCGCGGAGCAGGGCGGCGCCGGCCGCGACGCACTGCTCGACCTGGCCACGGAGGCGGCCCTGCGCACGGCGCCGTTCGTCCTCTACCAGGAGGAGATCCAGTACACGAACTTCCGCGACCAGAACAACATCACCGGCAAGACCCTCTTCCCCGGGCACCCCGACTGCGCACTCAGCAGCCTCAAGGGGCTGCCGCTCGACCTGTGGTCGGACAACGACGTGCAGCTCCTGGTCTGCCTCGTCCTCCTCATCCGCTCGGCGGGGCCGGGCCGGGTCGAGGAGGCCAACGGCACCCAGCTGAGCCTCAACCACGTCGCCGCCATGCTGGACCGGGTCAGGCGCGGCTACAACGCCGTTGCCGGCGGCGACCCCGTCCCGCCCGCCGCCGCGCCGGACGTCCACGCGCTCGCCGCGCTGGCCGAGGCGCTCGGCGCCGTCCGCACGTGGTTCCCCGGCCGGGTCCGGCTCTACCGCGAGATCCACGGCGCCCTCATGCACAAGATCGAGCGCGTCGCCGCCCCGCCGTCGCGGCGCGTACGGCGGTACGAGGACGACATCTGCGCACGCCTCACCGAGCGGCTGCCGCTGTCCGGCGGCACCTTCGAGGCGCTGGTGCGCGGCGCCGCCGAGGCGCCGGAGTGGCTGGCCAGGCCGCACGGCGCGTTCGGCAGCGGCCTGGAGTCGCTGGTGTACGAGACCGTCGCCGCCAGCGCGGAGGTGTTCCGCACCGACTTCGCCATGAGCCGCGGGATGCGGTCGCTGCCCACGCTCGTCGCGATGCTGCGGGCGGAGGACTGGGCGGAGATCTGCGGCTGGGACATCACCAGGTACTTCTGCTGCGTGGTGCCCGCGCCCGAGGCGCGCCGGCACTTCGGCGACTCCGCCGCCGCGCTGGCGGACGCGGCGTGGGCGATGTCGTCGCGGATGCAGTACAACTCCTGGCACTTCGTCCCCGGCAACCTGCCGCGCACGGATGTGGTCCTGGCCCGCGACCACTTCGTGCCGCCCACCATCCCGGACGTCGCATTCTTCTCCGACCAGCACCACCATGGCCACGTCACCAACAAGGTCCGCTTCTCCATCCGCTCGCCGCAGGCCGTCGAGGTCGCGGGGCGGCGGTTCAACGGCTTCGTGGACCTGCGGCTGCTGCGCTGCGACGGCACCCCCTTCGACGAGCGGGACCTGCTCGCCGCGCACCGGGTGTCGGGTCTCGTCGGCCGGGTCACGGAGCTGGCCGCCCGGCTGGCCGCCGCCGGGGAGCCGGTGGAGGTGACGGCGTTCGACTCCGCCTGGCACTGGGCGGCCGTCGCGGGGGCCGGAGCCGCCGCCGAGACCGCCGAGACCGCCGAGACCGCCGGGGCCGCCGAGACCGCGGGGGCCGCCGGCAGAGCGACGGGCTCGTCGTGAGGGCGGCGAAGAGTGCGGGGCCCGCTCCGGGACCCGCCCGGCTCAGGGAGCAGCTCACCGCGGGCGAACTCACCGTGGAGGAGCACGTACGGGCCGTGCTGGACGCCGTCCACGCCGACACCACGGGCGCGTACGTCGCCGTCGCCGGCGAGGGCGCGCTGCGCGCCGCGCGGGAGGCGGACGTGCTGATCCGCGAGCGCGGCCCGGCAGCCTGGCGCGAGCGGCCCCTGCTCGGGGCGACGGTGTCCGTGAAGGACCTGCTGCAGACCGGCGACCTGCCCACCGGCCGCGGCTCGCTGATCCCCAACTCCCGGCCGCGGAGGGACGCGCCCGCCGTGGCGCGGCTGCGCGCGGCCGGCGCGATCGTCGTCGGCAAGACCGCGACCTCCGAGTACGGCTGGAGCGCGAGCACCGCGAGCCGCTTCGCCCCGCCCGTACGCAATCCGTACGAGCACCGCCGCACCGCGGGCGGCTCCAGCGGGGGCGCCGCAGCGGCCGTGGCGGCGGGGCTGTGCGACGGGGCGCTCGGCACGGACGGCGCCGGCTCTGTGCGTATCCCCGCCGCGTTCTGCGGCGTCGTCGGCTACAAGCCCTCTTATGGCCGCATCCCCTACGTCCCCGGCAGCATCGAGCGGCTGTCCCACCAGGGCACGCTGGCCCGGCGCGTCGAGGACGCCGCCGCCCTGGCGGCCGTCGCGGCGGGCCCGCACCCGTACGACCCGGACTCCGCCCTCGGCTCCCGCGACCCGGAGCGCGGCGCGCGGCGGCTGCGCGTCGCCTGGGTCGAGTACGAGGGGACCGGCGCGGGCGTCCGCGAGGCAACCGAGCCGGCCGTGGCGGCGCTCGCCTCCCGCGGTCACCGGGTGGAGCGGATCGAGGTGTCCTGCGAGGGGCTGTACCCGGCGCTGGTCGACATCCTCGCCGTGGCCGAGGCGGTCTCGACCGGCCCGGAGGACGAGGAGCTGTGCGACCCGGGCCGTCTGGAGGTGGTCCGTCACGGCCGCACCCTCAGCGGCACCGCGGTCATGCGGGCCGAGGAGGTGCGCCAGGCGCTGCGGACGAAGCTGCGGTCGGTGATGGAGTGCTACGACCTCCTGGCGATGGCCACGGTGCCGGTCGAGCCGTTCGACGCCTGGGCCATCGCGCCCGAGTGGGCCGCCGACCCGCGCGACCTGCTGTGGCTCGCCTGGTCCCCGGCCACGTACCCGTTCAACATGACCGGACAGCCGGCCGTCTCGGTCCCGGCGGGTCTCACGCCCGCAGGACTGCCCGCCGGGGTGCAGGTGGTTGGGCCCGTGGGCGCCGACGCGCTGGTGCTCGCGACCGCCGCGCGGCTGGAGGCCGACCTCGGTGTCCTGCCGGCCCCGCCGGTCCCGTCCGCGCCGCAGCCGCCGCCCGGCCCCGGCCCTGCCGCCGCCGCCCTTCCCGTCGTCGAAAGGTCCTAGCCGTGTACTCCAGACAGTGGCGTTCGCCGTCGGGCGAGGACAGCGTGGGGCGGCCGTCGTTCGTCGCCGACCACGACCTGTGGACCGAGGACCAGCGCGCCGCCGCCGACCGGATCGAGGCGGACGTGGGGCAGATCGAGCTGGTACGCCTCGTCTTCGGCGACCCGCACGGGCTCGTCCGGTCCAAGACGCTGACCGCTGCGGCCTTCCGCTCCGTGCTCCGCAACGGCATGAACTTCAGCCCGGGACCGTTCCTCTTCGACACCGGGCACGCGGTCGCCGTCGACTTCCTCGGCGACCCCGGCATCGGCGTCGAGGAGATCGCCGGCGCCGGGAACTTCATCCTGGTGCCCGACCCGCTGACGTTCCAGGTGCTGCCCGGCACGGAGCCGCGCACCGCCTGGGTCATCGGCGACGAGTACCTGCGCGAGGGCAGTCCGCACCCGCTGTCGTCCCGCGCCGTGCTGCGCGCCGTCGAGGCGCAGTACGCGGCGCGCGGCCTCGACGCGCTGCTCGGCCTGGAGGCCGAGTGGTACCTCACCCGGCGGCTCGACGACGAACCGGGCAACGAGGGCAACGGCTTCGGCTCCCAGGGCCGGGCGCCGCGCGTAGCGGCCGTCAACGCGGGCTACCAGTTCAACCTGGACTTCCGCTACGACTCCGTCGCCGCCGTCGCCGACCCGCTGGCGCAGTGCCTCACCGCGCTCGGCCTGCCGCTGCGCTCGATGGAGCACGAGTCGGGACCCGGCCAGGTCGAGACGACCTTCGACCCGATGGGGCCGCTCGACACCGCCGACGCCATGCTGCTGTTCCGTACGGTCACCAAGCGGCTGGCCGCCCGCCGCGGCTATCACGCCTCGTTCATGTCGCTGCCGAAGCTGGCCTCGTTCGACCCCAGCGGCTGGCACCTGCACCAGTCCGTGCGGGAGGCCGCCACGGGCCGCAACCTGTTCGGCGCCGAGGGCCTCACCGGCGGACTGTCACCGGAGGGCAAGGCGTACACCGACGGCCTGCTGTCCTGGGCGCGGGAGCTGTTTCTGCTCTCGGTGCCCACCGTCAACGGCTACCGGCGCCTCAACTCCGCCCACACCCTCGCCCCGACCCGGATCGGGCTGAGCGTCGAGGACCGCACCGTGATGCTGCGGGTGGCCGGCGGCGGCGCCAACGCGCGGATCGAGAACCGCATGGGCGAGCCGTGCGCGAACCCGTACCTGAACATCGCGGCGCAGCTGTTCGCCGGGCTCGCCGGGCTCGCCGGGCTCGACGGCGGCGCCCCCGGCGGCGCGCAGCATCGCGGCGCGACCCCCGGCGCCGACCTCGTGCCGCAGTCGCTGCGCGAGGCGTTCGAGGCGTTCCGCACGGGCCGGGCGGAGCAGCTGCTCGGCGCGCCGCTGACGGCCTGCCTGACGCGGCTGAAGGAGAGCGAACTCGAACGCTACGAGACCTGGTGCGCGGCGACCGGGGCGCCGGCCGGCGAGGTCACCGACTGGGAGCAGCGCGAGTACTTCGAGGCGTACTGAATCCGAGGCGCGCGGCAGCAGACGACGACGGACGGGTGACAGGGATGATTCCCCGCTACACGCTGCCCGACATGGGGCGGCTCTTCTCCGATCAGGCACGGTACGAGACCTGGGTACGGGTCGAGATCCTCGCCTCCGAGGCGCAGGCGCGGCTCGGCCGCGTCCCCGCGGAGGCGGTCGAGGACATGCGCCGGGCACCGGTGCCCGCCGCCGCGCGCGTCGCCGAGCTGGAGAGGGAGCGCGACCACGAGGTCCTCTCCTTCCTCGCCGCCTACTGCGAGGGCCTCCCCGACGCCTCAGCCCGCTGGGTGCACCTCGGCATGACCAGCTACGACCTGGTGGACACCGCGCTCGGCAGCACCCTGGCCGCCGCCTGCGACCTGCTGAGCGGCGCCGCGAGGCGGCTGCGGCGCACGCTGGCGGACCGCGCGCTGGAGCACTGGGACACGGTGATGATCGGACGCACCCACGGGGTGCACGCCGAGCCCACCACCTTCGGGCACAAGCTGGCCGGCTTCGCGTTCGCCGTCGACCGGTCGCTGCGCCGGCTGGCGGCGGCGCGCGACGCGGTGGCGGTCGGCACCGTCTCGGGCTCCGTCGGTACGTACGCGCTCATCGACCCGGCGGTGGAGGCGCATGTCTGCGCGGCCCTCGGGCTCGGCGTGGAGGACTGCCCCAGCCAGGTCGTCGCCCGCGATCGGCACGCCCAACTGCTCCAGGCCGTCGCCGCGCTCGGGGCGTGCGTGGAGCAACTCGCCCTGGAGCTGCGGCTGCTGCAGCGCACGGAGGTCGCGGAGGTGGAGGAGGGCAGGTCGGCGGCGTACCAGGGCTCCAGCGCCATGCCGCACAAGCGCAACCCGACCACCAGCGAGCGGCTGTGCGGACTCGCGCGGCTGCTGCGCGGCTACGCCACCGCCGCCCTGGAGAACGTCCCGCTCTGGCACGAGCGGGACCTCGCCCACCAGTCGGTCGAGCGGGTGATCCTGCCCGACAGCCTGACCGTGGGGCACTTCCAGGCGACGAAGGCCGCGGAGCTCGTCGCCTCGCTGCGGGTGCGTCCGGAGCGGATGCGCGCCCACATCGACCAGACGGGGGGCCTCGTGCACAGCTCCGCGGTCCTCGCCGACCTGCTGACCGGTGACGGCGCGGAGCGCGAGGCCGCGTACCGCGCGGTGCAGCGGGCCGCCGACCGTACCGTGGCCACCGGGGAGCACTTCGGTGACACCCTCGCCGGCGAGGGCATCGCCCTCGGCGAGCTGCGCCCGGAGCGCTTCCTGACCCGCCACGACGTGATCCGCGACCGATTGGAGAAACTCGGTGCACTGGAAGACTGAACGCACCCCCGGCGCTTCGCTGGACCTCGACGAGGTGCTCGCGGTCTACCGCGACTCGGGTCTCGGCGAGCGGCGGCCGGTGGACGACCGCGAGCGGATGGCCACGATGATGCGCGAGGCCAACCTGGTCCTCGTCGCGCGCGACGAGGACGGCGCCCTCATCGGTCTCGCGCGCAGCATCTCCGACTTCGCGTACGTCACCTACCTGTCCGACATCGCCGTCGTCCGCGCCCACCAGCGCGCGGGCGTGGGCCGCGCCCTCATCGACGCCACCGCGGCGGAGGCCCCGGCGGCCAAGCTCGTCCTGCTGTCCGCGCCCGCCGCCCGGGACTACTACCCGCACATCGGCTTCGCCAGGCACGACTCCGCATGGGTGCGCGGCACGTAACCACCGTGCGCGCCGACCGTCCCAGCCGCCGAGCACACCACACGGGGGAGGCATGACCCAGATGACGTCGCAGGTGCTGCCGGACCTACGCACGCCGTTCCCGCGGCCCGCCGCGCCCGAAGGGCCGGCGGACGCCGCAGCCGCCGCAGCCGCCGCAGCCGCCGCAGCCGCCGCAGCCGCCGCAGGAGCCGGGGGAGCCGCGGGCCCGGCGGGCAGGCGCATCCTCGTGGTCGACGGGGACGCCGACACGGGCGAGTCGCTGATGGCCCAGCTGCGCCGCTACGGGCACGAGCCGGTGGGCGCGAAGCAGGGCGGCGCCGCGCTGCGGGCGCACCAGGACGCGGAGATCGTGCTGCTCGACCTCGAACTCCCCGACCTCGACGGCCTTGAGGTGTGCCGGGCCATCCGCGCGGTCAGCCACGTGCCCATCATCATCGTCACCGCCCGCGAGTCCGAGCTGGACTGCGTGCTCGGGCTCCAGGCCGGCGCGGACGACTACGTGACCAAGCCGCACGGGATGCGCGAGCTGATGGCCCGCATGGAGGCCGTGCTGCGCCGCTCCCGGTGGCAGCCCGCGGCCGGCCGGCACATCCGGCACGGCCGGCTGCACATCGACGTGGGCTCCCGCGAGGTCACCGTCGGCGGTACCGAGGTGGCGCTCACGCGCAAGGAGTTCGACCTGCTGTGCCTGCTCGCCTCCCACCCGGACACGGTCATACCGCGCAAGCAGCTCCTGCAGCGCGTGTGGGGCGACTCGTGGTCGCGGCGGACGGTCGACACGCACGTCAGCAGCCTGCGCGGCAAGCTCGGCGGTAGCGGCTGGGTCGTGACCGTACGCGGAGTGGGGTTCAAGCTGGGCCACGCGTGACGGCACGCGCCGCCGGGCGGCGCGTGCCCTCCGTACACCCGGGGGGCGGTCAGCGCACGGCGCCGACCGCCCCCAGCTCGCCCGCCAGCTCGCGCCACAGGCTGGCGTAGCCCTGCAGCAGCTCCGCCAGCTGCTCCTTGCAGTGCGGAGGCAGGTTCACCGTGATCTTCTCGCGGTCCCGCGCGATGAGGTTGCAGGCGTCGAGCATGCGTAGGACCGCGCGGCCGGTCTCCGTCATCCGCAGCGACGGGTCGCGGCACAGCGAGTCGAAGATGACGAACAGCTCCCCGGGCGACAGCGCCGGCACCGGCGGCGGCGCCGGCTCGCGGGCCGGCTGCTCGGCCGCGGGCACGTCCCGCTGGCCCACCGGCACGGGGTCGTCGCCGCGGTGCAGCCGGTCGCGTACGTCGGCGACGGTCGCGGGGGAGATCCCGGCGCGCCTGGCGATCGACCGCAGCGACGCCCCCGGCTCCTCCCCGAGCAGCCGCGCCGCCAGCTCCCGGCCCGGCGCGGAACGGAACGGCCTGCGCCTGCCGTCGAGCCCGATCCGGGGCGCGTCGTGCGGCTGCCCCAGGGCGCGGCTGCGGATCTCGGAGACCTTCCGCGCGGACAGCCCGGCGACGGCCGCCACGGAGCGGTCCGACCACTGCGGCCGGGCGGTGAGGATGCGCAGCGCGGACGCGATGCGGTCGTCCCGCGACAGGGGCAGCCCCTGGGCCACGTTCATCGCGACCGCCAGCAGCTTCGCGTCGCCGTCCGAGCCGTCGAAGAACCGCGCGCTGATGGACGCGGCGCCCTTGAGCCGGGCGGCCCGCAGCCGGTGCCGGCCGTCGATCACGGCCATCCGCCCGCGGTGCACCAGGATGGGCGGCAGCTCCGCCTCCACCTCGGAGAGCGCCAGCGCGTAGGCGGCGTCCACGCCCGCGGCGCGCGGGCTGAACGTGACCACCAGGCCGGCGACCGGCACCCGTTCGACCGGCAGGTCGCGGACCGCCTCACGCAGGGCGAGCAGGGTGTCGGAGCCGCCCGCGTGCTCGGCGCGCACGATCTGGTTGGTGAGCACAGACTCCTCCAGGGGCAGTCCGGTCCGGCGGCGCGGCCCCGTGTACCCGTTGTACGAGGACGGGACCGCTGTCCCGCATCGAAGGCTCCCAGGGCGTTCTGACGGACCGCTGACACGCCGCTGACACGGCGCCGGGGGCCTGCCGGGGCACCGGCGCCGCGCGACCCGTACGCGAGTTGGCCCTGCTGGACTGCGGCTGCTCCCGCTTGACGGGGGAAGCACGTCCAGAGCTGGAGGAGACCATGGTCACCCGTCGCAGAGCCCTCGCCGCTCGACCACTCCGCCATGGGCGTGAGGGCGACGATGAGGATCGGCTGGCCCGTTGACCGCCACCGACCGCGCCGCGCCGGAACCGCGGGCCCGCCTCCGGGCCGGGGTACCGGTCACGCTGCTGCCGCTGCTGATCGCGCTGCTGCTGTCCTCCCTGGACACGATGGTGATCGGCACCGCCATGCCGACGGTCGTCGGGGAGCTGGGCGGCTCCGGGCAGATGGCCTGGACGGTCACCGCGTACACGCTCGCCGCCGCCGCGACGACCGCCGTGTGGGGCAAGCTCGGCGACCTGCACGGCCACCGCGGGGTCCTGCTGGCCTCGTTGGGCGTGTTCGCCGCCGGCTCCGCTCTCTGCGCGGCCGCCCAGGACATGCCCCAGCTCATCGCGTTCCGGGCGCTCCAGGGCCTGGGCGCGGGCGGGATCGCGGTGGGAGCCATGTCCGTGCTCGGGGAGCTGGTGCCCCCGCGCGAGCGCGCCCGCTATGCGGGCGTGATCACCAGCGTGATGGCCGTGTCGATGATCGGCGGCCCGCCCGTCGGCGGCCTCATCACCGACCACCTCGGCTGGCGTTGGGTGTTCCTGCTCAACCTGCCGCTCGCGGCCCTGGCCGCGGGCCTGGCCGTCGTGCTGATCCGCCGCCCGGCGAAACCGCCCAGGGCCGGTGCGCCCGTACGCATCGACTACGCCGGGGCCGCCCTGCTGGCCGCGGGGGTCACCGCCGTGGTCCTCGCCACCACGTGGGGCGGCACCGAGTACGCCTGGGACTCGCCCCCGGTCCTCGGCCTCACGGGCGCCGCCGCCGTGGCGCTGGCGGGCTTCCTCGCCGCCGAGCGCCGGGCCGCGGAACCGGTGCTGCCGCTGCGCCTGTTCCGTATCCGCAACTTCTCGCTGATGTCCGCGCTCGCCTTCCTCACCGGGTTCGTGATGTTCGGCGCCGTGCTCTACCTGCCGCTCTACCAGCAGGCGGCGCAGGGCCTGTCCGCCACCGGGTCCGGGCTCCTGCTGCTGCCCATGCTCGCCACGCTGCTGCTCGTCTCCCAGCTGTCCGGCAGGTACACGGCGCACACCGGCGCGTACAAGCTCACGCAGGTGGCGGGCGGCTCCTTCATGCTGGCCGGCACCCTCCTGCTCACCCGGCTCGACGCCGGCACCTCCCGCCTCACCACGGGCGTGTCCATGGCGGTGCTCGGCGCCGGCATGGGCTTCCTGACGCAGATCGTCGTCACCGTCGCGCAGAGCAGCGTCTCCGTACGCGAGACCGGCGTCGCCTCCTCGGCCGTCACGCTCTGCCGCACGCTCGGCAGCTCCCTCGGGGTCGCCGTCATGGGGGCCCTGTCCGGTGGGCTCGGCGACTACGGCGAGCCCACCGCCGCGGCGGCGGCCGAGGGTGTCCGCTCGGCCTTCTGGGCGGCCGTCGCCGCCGCCGCGCTGACGCTGCTGGCCGCGCTGTGCGTACGCGACGTGCCCCTGCGGAGCGCGGGGCCGAAGAAGTGAGCGCCACCCGTACGTACGGGAGCCGCCGGCTGTGACAGCCCGGCTGGACAGGGCTTCCAGCCCGGATCGACCGCGGCTCCTCCGCACCCGCCGACGCTTGACGGGTCAACCACGCAACCCGCGAAGTCGACACCAGAGAGGCAGGGAGATCACATGCCCGCACGCCGTATCCGTCTGGCCACCGCCGGAGTTCTCGGAACCGCCGTCGTCGTCGGTGCCCTGGCGACGAGTCCCGCCGCGGCGTCCGCCGCGGCCGTCACGGTGACGCCGAGCACCGGGCTCACCGACGGCCAGACGGTGGCCGTGAGCGGCACCGGCTACGTCGCCGGCAGCGAGATCGGCGTCAGCGAGTGCGTCCGCGACACCGTGTGCTCGGAGACCACCGTGCACACCACCGCCGGCGCGGACGGCACGTTCGCAGTCGATTACGTGGCACGGAAGCAGTTCACGGCCACCGACTGGAGCACCGGCGAGACCGTCACGGTGGACTGCGCCGTGGAGCAGTGCCAGGTCGTGGCCTGGGAGCAGGAGATCGGCCCGATCGGCCAGCCCATCTCCTTCGGCTGACGACGTGCCGGCCCGGCGCTGACACGAAAGCGCCGCGCACCGCCCGGTGCGCGGCGCGCCGTCACACTCTCCCGCCGCCGTTCGTCATGGAGATGACGGACGGCACCCCAGCGAGGAGCGACATGCACGCGCGAATAGCCAGTCCCACGGCCGCGGTGCCCGGTGCGGTACCGGCGCTGCGGGCGCTGGGCGAGGCACTGAAGAGGTCCGGGGTCCCGGAGAGCACCCTGCGGCTCGTCTACCTGCGCACCAGCCAGATCAACGGGGCGAGTTGGAACGTCGACAGGCACGCCGCCGAGATGCGCGCCGCGGGGGAGCCGCCCGAGCGGATCGCCGCCGTCGCCGCCTGGCGCGACGCGCCGTACTTCCGCGACGACGAACGCGCCGCGCTGCACCTCGCGGAGACCTCCGCCCGGCTCGGCGACCGGCCGGACGCGGTCCCCGACACCGTATGGAACGAGGCCGCCCGCCACTTCGACGAGAGCCAACTGGCCACCCTCGTCCTCGCCTCCGGCTTCTGCAACCTGTGGCACCGGGTCGTCGCCGCCACCCGGCGGCCGGCCGGCCAGCCGCCGGGATGAGCGCGGGCGCCGCACCGGCGCACCGGGCGGGCCGGACCCCGGCTAGAGCCGGCTCGCCTCCACGACGGAGATGGCCGCGGGCGTCCGCACCACGCGCTCCACCTTCAGCCCCGCCTGCGCAAGCAGCTCACCGTAGAGCGCCTCGGTCCGCTCCCGGCCGCCGACCAGCAGCATCAGCCACAGGTCGACGAGCTTGCCGGCGTGCGGCGCGTTGCGCTTGTCCGGCAGCACCATCTCCATGATGAGCACCCGGCCGCCGGGGTTCATCGCCTTCCGCACGTTGGTGAGGATCTCCACGGCCTGCGGCTCCGGCCAGTCGTGCACGATGTGCTTGAGGACGTACGCGTCCCCGCCCTCCGGCACCGGGTCGAAGAGGCCGCCGTCCGCGATCGTGCACCGGTCGGCGACGCCCTCCTGCTCCAGAAAGGCGGCAGCGCCGTTCTCCCCGACCCGGGGATCGGACAGCACGCCGCGGGTCTTCGGTGACTTGCGGAGCACGCCGGCGAGGAAGTCGCCCCGGCCGCCGCAGAAGTCCACGACGGTACGGAAACGGGAGAAGTCGTACGCGGCGAGCAGCGGTTCCGTTTCCGTGGCCGACATCGAGCCCATACCCCTGATGAAAACTCCCCCGTACTCCGGATTCGCCTCCAGATACTCGAACGCGCCCATGCCGCGGAGTTTCGGCAGGCTCGGTTCTCCCGTGCGTACCGCCTCGGCGAAGTGCGCCCAGTCCTCCCAGTGCGTGGGATGCCCCATCAGCAGAGCGATTCCGTTCATCGACATCGGCGCGTCCGGCAGCAGCGCCCGGGCCATCGGGGTGAGTTCGAAACGGCCGTCCTTCCGCTCGCTGAAGATCCCGTACGTGGCGAGGAGCCGCAGCAGCCGGCGCAGCGACTCGGCGTCGGTCTCCGTCTTCTCGGCGAGCCGGGCCACCGGCAGCGGCCCGTCCGCCAGCGCCTCCGCGACCCGCAGCTCCGCAGCCGCGTATATCGCCTGGGAGACCATGGCGCCCTGCGCCAGCTCCAGCAGCGCGAACGGCGGCGGCGCCATCTTGCGGGTCAGCGACTGCAGTGCGGAGCGAATCCCTTCGACGACGCGGACGACACGAGCGGGTGGCAGCGGTGGCATCGGATTCCTCCGTAAGGCGAGTTCCCGTCTTTCCCGGATTCCGCCGACGGTAGGCCAGTGCACCGCCGACCGCCACGTGTCCAATACCGGTGCGAAAACGGAGCGCGACTTGAGTGCCACTTGAATGCACGAGAGTTGTCCAACTGTGTCCGCTGCGCAGTCGAACAGCCCACGACGTAATACCGGGGCAGTGTTTATGCTGTCGCGGATCGCCCATATCAAGCCGGCTTCACGCGGCAAGAAGGAGTGAGATGTCGAGTAGGAATCGGAAGTGGAAGAAGGCTGCCCTGTCCGCCGGAGTGCTGGGCGGAGTCACAGCGGTGACGCTGCCCGCGCCCGCGGTTGCGGACGAGACCCAGCCGGCGATCGAGGTCGTGGCCGACGAGCTGAACAATCCGCGCGGGCTGCACGTGGACCACCACGGCCGGATACTCGTCGCCGAGTCCGGCACGGGGAAGGAGGGCTGCGAGGCCGGCAAGCAGTGCGTCGGCGCCAGCGGTTCGGTCTACCGCATCGACGGCGAGAAGCAGGGCCGCGTACTCAACGGGTTGCCGTCCGTCGCCGCCGGTGTGGCGGACCCGCAGCAGCCCATATCCGCCTCGGGCCCCGTCGACGTGCTTCCCGGCCCGTTCGGCTACGTCGTTCTCCACGGCGGCGGCAACTCCAACGAGTACCGTGCCGGGCTCGGCGCCGAGGCGAAGGCCCTCGGCACCCTGCGGCACTCCTCCGGGCACACCGTCGCCGACCTGGTCGACTACGAGACGCGGATGGACCCCGACTGGGTGCTCGGCGAACCCGACACCCCGAACGAGCCCTCGTCCGTGCACAGCAACGCCTGGCGGTTGGCCAAGTCCGACAAGGGCTACCTGGTGACGGACGCGGCGGGCAACGACCTGCTGGGCATCTCCCCGTTCGGCACGACAAGGACCGAGGCGGTGTTCCCCGGCAACACCGTGAACGACCAGCTGTCGGAGGCCGTGCCCGGCGGCGTCGTCGAGGCCCGCGACGGCACCGTCTACGTCTCCGACATGGGCGCCCTCAAGCCCGGCGCGGCCCGGATCTGGAAGATCGAACCCGGCCACCGCCCCGTGGTGTTCGCCGAGGGTCTGACCGCCGTCAGCGACCTCGCCCTGGACGGCTCCGGCGACCTCGTCGCGCTCACGCTCACCGGCGGCTACCAGCAGAGCGGCCCGCCGCTGCCCGGTGAGATCAACGTGATCGACACCGACACCGGCGACGTCACCCCCGTCGAGACCGGCGACCGCCTGACGATGTCCTCGGGCGTCGACGTCGGCCCGGACGACGAGATCTACGTGACCAACAACTCCGTCGGGACCGGCGGCGAGGTGCTCAGGATCACCCGCTGATCGGTGCCGGGGTGTCCGTCACCGGCCGCCGGGGCCGGTGACGGACACCTCTGTCACCGGCGATTCACATGGGCCGTTGCTGAACTTGACCCGGTGGGGATCTTGGCCTTCCCGGTGTGAGTTTCGTCGCCGCAGGTGGGATTTCGGTGGGACGGGCGGCCTTCACGCCGCCGGGCGCGCCGAGGCCAGTGGCACGGTCGAGAGGGTGAAGGGGAGCGACTCCGGGGGGAGTCCGGCGCTCCAGCGGTTGTACTGGCTGTTGACCACCAGGGCCCGGTCGCCGGGGAGGGTGATCGAGCTGGGGTGCAGGAAGCCGCCGGGCGGGACGAGGCGGCCCGTGAGACGGCCGCGGGCCAGGTCGGGGGAGAGCCGGATGACGGTCACCTGCGGGGTGAGTCCGGGGACGTCGTTGAGGCTGCCCTGGACGACGTAGAGGTTGCCGTCGCGGAAGGCCAGTCCGTCGCCGTTGGGCAGCAGATCACCGCCGAGATCGACTTCGTGCGGCTGCCGGGTGCGCCGGTCGATGTGCCAGAGTCGGCCGGTGGCGCTGTTGACGGTCAGCAGGTGGTCGTCGATGCAGATGATGCCGTTGAGGTTGTGGCGGCCGTCGACCCAGTCGATGGGTGTCGTGGCGACGTCCAGCCAGCGCTCCAGCCCCCACGAGCTCCCGGTGCGGGTGAGCCGGTAGATCATCGGCCGGAAGGAATCGGTGACGTAGGAGGTGCCGTCGGGCGCCGCCGCGATCTCGTTCAGGAAGCCGCCCTCGACGCCGTGCAGCTGGGCGAGCAGGGTGGCGTCGGCCGGGTCGTACACGCGCAGCGTGCCGGTGTCCGCGCCGCCGACGAGGAGGCGGCCGGCGGCGTCGACGGTCATGCCGGAGGTCGTGGCGCGGCCGTCGGCGCCGTGCGGCGACCAGGGGCGCAGGGTGGGCTCCGTGAGGTGGCCGCGGAAGATCGTGCCGTCCTCGGCGCTGCCGACGTAGATGTGGCTGGTGCGCGGGTCGTAGGCGTGGCCGGTGGGGAAGGCCCGGTCTCCGGGCACCACGTACGTCGCCGGCAGCCCGGCCGGCCCCGGAGCGGCGGTCGCCGGCCTGCGCCAACCCGCGGTGGCCGCCGTCGCGGCGGTGACGGCGGTGGCGGCCAGCACGGTCCGCCGGGACATGGGCTGGTGTCCCATCACAGCTCCTTCTCGTCGTCGTGCTCGGGGCATTGTCCGGTCATCGTGACCCGGCGCGCGGCGCGCTCCGGCGCCCCGCTGTTCCAGGGGACCGCCAGAACCACCCACGTGCCGGATCGTTCGGCGATGATGAACTGATGACCCGGCGCACCGACCTCCGAGAGTTCCTGTCCTCCCGCCGCGCCCGGCTGCGCCCGGAGGATGTCGGCCTCGCCCCGGGCGGCGGGCTGCGGCGGGTGCCCGGACTGCGCCGTGAGGAACTGGCCTTCCTCGCGGGGATCAGCGCCGAGTACTACGTACGCCTCGAACAGGGACGCACTCCGAACGTCTCCGCCGACGTGCTCGACGCCGTGGCCGACGTCTTACGCCTCGACGCGGACGAGCGCGCCCACCTCCACCGCATCGCCCGCCACCCGACGACCCCGCCGCGCCGCCCGCGGGCCCAGCACGTGCGGCCCGGCATGCTCCAGATGCTGCACGCCATGGGCGACAGCACCCCGGCGTTCGTCTTCGGCCGGCGCATGGACATCCTGGCCTGGAACCGGCTGGCCTGCGCCCTCATCACCGACTTCGGCGCGCTGCCGCCGCAGCGCCGCAACGTCGCCCGTCTCGTCCTGCTGGACGAGGACGTCGTCCGCCTCTACCCGGACCGGGAGTTCGTGGCCCGGGACACCGTCGGCCATCTGCGTGTCGACGCCGGGCGCAACCCCGACGACCCGAAGCTGGCGGCGCTGGTGGGCGAGCTGTCGCTGAAGAGCGAGGAGTTCCGCAAGCACTGGGCGTCGCACACCGTCAAGAGCAAGTCCCACGGCTACAAGCGCATCGACCACCCTGTCGTCGGGCGGCTGACGCTGAACTTCGAGACCCTGCACCTGCCCGACGACCCCGAGCAGTTCCTCACCGCCTACACCGCCCCGGCGGGCTCACCGGACGCGGAGCGCCTGCGGTTGCTGAGCAGTTGGCAGGGCCAGGGGAACGAAGCCGCCCCCGCCGCACGCGCCGCGGACCACGACGCGCTCGGCGCACCCGGCGGATGACGTCCGCGCCGCGGGGTCACCGTCAGTCCCGGGCATCGGTCGGGGTGTCCTGGGTGTCGGCTCTAGCCCTGGTTGATCGCCTGGCGGCGGTAGGCGCCCGGGGTGAGGCCGTGGGCGGAGCGGAACGTGCGGACGAAGACTGCGGGGTCGGTGAATCCCACGCGGGTGCCGATGAGGTGGATGGGAAGGTGCCCGAGTGTGGAATCGGCCAGGTGACTGCGGGCGCGTTCGAGGCGCTGCTGGCGGATCCATCCGGAAACGGTGTCGCCCTCGGCTTGGAAGAGGCGATACAGGTAGCTGACCGAGATGTGATGCGCGGCGGCGATGACGGGCGGGGCCAGGGCCGGGTCGTGCAGGCGTTGTTGGATGAACGCGCGGATGTGCCGGGTCAGCATCTGGGTGCGGGTCTCGGGCGGCAGGTCGCCCTGCGCATCGAGACGGTGCGCCAGCGTCGCGGACGTCAGGTCCGTGACGGCCCGCTCCAGGCGGGGGGCGTCGGGCTCCCGGAAGGTGTCGAACTCCTCCACCGCACCGGTGAGGAATCCCGCCAGCAACGCGCCCACGCCCGACCGGCCGGACAGCCGTCGTGCTGCTATCCGCGCAGTCCGGTCCGGATGCAGCGGGAGCGCCTTCTTGGGGATCTCCAGGCAGATCGCCTTCGTGACGCGGTCTCCCATGACGCAGTCACAGGGAATCGACGTGTCGATGATGTACATCTCGCCCGGGCCGTGCACCGCCTCGTGCCCGGCCTGGCGGATCCCTATGCTTCCCCGCAGGGGGAGAACCAGGTGGAGGATTTCGGGATCGGCTTGCTTGATCAGCCTTCGCGTGCGCTGTGCCTGCAGCGGCTGCTGGGTCGTCGGCCAGATCCGTATGGCGCCGATCTCCAGCACGCGCGCCTCCGCGTGGAAGTCGTCGGCGTTCTCGCTCGCCATGTCCATGGGGCAGACGGTTGTCAGCATCAGGTCGCGCCAGTGGTCGAACCGGTCCTCCTTCGCCACCTCACTGGTACGGAACAGTGTTTCCCTGAGCATGGATCCCCCGTATTTCTTGTCCTGCGGTGCACGGCTCGGTCAGCCCGGTGCCGTTGAGCGGCGGCACCGGTAGTCCAGCGCATCACCGATGGGCTTCGAAAGCGCACAACGTGGAGACCTTGATCGACGAAAGTTGTATGCGGACTGCGCAGGGCAGCTATGCCGATGGCGCTGCCCGGCCGCATCGGGCGAGTCGTCGCGGCTAGCGTGTCGGTGATGAACCGGCCGCAGTGCACCTGGACGTTCCCGCTGTGGCGGAGCCGCCGGGAAGGTGCCTGGCTGCTGACCGCGGCGGCGCTCTTCGCCGCACTGGACGTGCTCGTGTCCCTCACCAGACCGCCGACGACGCAGTGGGCGGGCCCGCACGCGGGACTGATCCTGCAGCTGTCGGTGGATGCGGCGCTCCTGTTCGCGGTGCGCTTCCCCGCGTGGGTCGGCGGTTGGGTGGTGCTGGTCGCGGTGCTGATGCTGGTGTCGGACGCGCACGCACCGGGCCTGTTCACGGTGGAGCACTCGGCCGCCCACACGACGACACCGTTCGTCACCCCCGTGATCGCCGCCAACCTCGTCCGCCTGCTCGACCGCAGGCTCGCGTTCGTCCTCATCGGCCTGCTCGCCGCGCTCGGAAGCCGGTTCTGGGCCCCGACCTGGGATGTGACCCCGTACGGGCTGCTGAATACCGTGGTGCCGCTGCTGGCTGTGCTGTACGTGGACGCCCGCCGCCAGCTCATCGCGTCCCTGCGCGAACGCGCCGAGCGGGCCGAGCGCGAGCAACGGCTGCTCGCCGAGCAGGCCAGAGCTCAGGAGCGGCGGCGGCTGGCCGAGGAGATGCACGACGTGGTGAGCCACCAGCTGAGCCTGGTGGTGCTGCACGCCGGCGCGCTGGGGACGAGTTCCACCGAGGCGGTCGTCCGCAGGGCCGCGGAAGACATCCGGCAGGCGGGCGTGCAGGCGCTGACCGAGCTGCGGGACCTGGTGGGGGTGCTGCGGGAGCCGCACGCGGTGGGCGCCGTGGGTCGAGTGCCGGAACAGGCCGCCGCGCCGGACGTGACGACCCTGATCGAGGAGGCGCGCGCGGTCGGTGAGCGCATCCTGCATACGGCGTCGGGGGATCCGGACCTGCTCTCGTCCACCATCCGGCGCACCGTCTACCGCGTCGTGCAGGAGTCGCTGACCAACGCGCGCAAGCATGCGCCCGGCGCCGAGGTGCGCGTGGCGCTGCGCTACGGCGGTGACGGAGCAGCGGTGCGCGTCACCAACGACGCCATCCGCCGGCCGCCGGACGCGGCGCTCGCCGGCAGCGGCTGCGGTGTCGGGTTGCAGGGCCTGCGCCATCGCGTCGAGCTGAACGGGGGAACGCTGCGCGCGGCCCCGAGATCCGGCGGCGGTTTCGAGGTGGATGCGATACTGCCCGCCTACGTACCCACGGGGGAGGACGGGCAGCCGCGTGATCCGGGTCATCGTCGTCGATGACGAGCCGATGGTGTGCGCGCACCTGCGCACCATCCTCGGCGCGGGCGGTGGCATCGAGGTCGTCGCGGACGGGGCCGACGGCGCCGAAGCGGTCGAGGCGGTCATCCGCCACCGCCCGGACGTCGTGCTGATGGACCTGCGGATGCCCGGCGTCGACGGGCTCACCGCCACCGAGCGGATCGCGTCTCTGCCCAGCCCACCGGTTGTCGTCGTGCTCACCACGTTCGACGCGGACAGTTACGTGCTGCGGGCCCTGCGCGCCGGCGCGGTCGGCTTCCTGCTGAAGTCCACCCCACCGGACGACTTGGTCGAGCTGGTGCGGGTGGCCGCCGCCGGCCACACCGTCCTCTCTCCCGCCGCGGCAGCCCGGCTGGTCGCCGCCTCCGCTGCCGGACAGCGCCGCCACACGGACGCCGAGGCCCGCTTGCAGGAGCTGACCGAACGGGAGCGGGAGGTACTGACCTGCCTCGGCCGCGGCCTGTCCAACGCCGATGTCGCCCGACGGCTGCAGCTGTCCGAAGCGACCGTCAAGAGCTACGTCTCCCGCCTGCTCGTGAAGGTCGGCTGCCGCAACAGAACACAGGCCGCCCTGCTGGCCCACGAAGCGGGCCTGGTCTCCGACGCCACGTGACCGCCGCCGGGGAGGGAAGGCCCACTGGCCGGGTCGGCCGGGCAGGGAGCGACAAGCAGGGGTGCAGGCTGTGTCAATGACAACGGCGTACGCACGTCCCATGCTGGGCCCGCGGCCGTAGCTCATGCAACGACAGGGACGTGCACGGTGACCCAAACGACAGACACCGATGTCGCCGCGGCACGCCGCCGCCCACTCCGGGTCGGCGACTCGGTGCTGTGGGCGCTCGGGACCGCCGCCTTGCTCACCATCGCCGCGACGCTGAGCCAGATCCGCACGTGGGGCCTGTGGGCGGGCGTCGTCCTCACCCTCGCGACCGCCGGCATCGCCGCTATCCGTGTGGGCGGCGTATGGCATCGGGCCGGTGCGGCGACGCTGACGGCCGTGTTCGGGGGTGCCGCGGTGCTCTTCGCCGGTCCGGCGGCGTACGAGGTCTACATGCAGTCCGTCGGCGAGCCGGCGCGCGCGTCCGTCGCCGACATCTACGACGTCGAGGGCGAGATCCGCGAGTGCACGGTCGTGGAACTCGGCGGCGACAAAGCCACCCACGTGCTGGACCAGAGAAGCAACTGCTTCGACCACATCCGCCGAGGCGAGGTGGTCACGCTCTACCAGGACCCGCTGGGTGCCCTCCCGCCGCGCCTGGAAGATCCGCCGGACGGGATCGGCGTCACCACGACGGTGACGATCGCGGCAGCCCTGCTCGTAGCGGCCGGTGGCAGCGTCCTGTACGGCGGACTGCGCCGGCGGGACGCCGGTGAGCTGCCCGCCCGCAAGCCCCCGGAGCCGCGGCGCGATGTCGTGTGGCTGGACACCGACGCCGGGCCGGGAGGGCCGACGGGCACACAGCCGCCCGCTCATATGGTGATGCCGGTCGTCAGGGCCACCGGCGCCGATGGCGTGACGACCGCCGTCGGGTTCGCGGACCGGTCGGAGCACGGGCTGGTGCTGTGGCGGGACGCCGGGCGCACCGAGGAGTTCGCCCGCGTGGTCGCCGTACCGGCATCCACCCGCCGCACCGCGCAGTTCGTGGTGACGGACAGCGGCGGACGACCCGTAGCGGCGATCTCGCGCCGGCGGGCCGGATGGCTGCCGATCCGGCGGACCCGCTGGATCATCCGGCAGGAGGGGCGCCCGGAGGCCGTGGGCCGCAAGGGCAGCCCCGGCTGGTGGCTCGTGTGGTGGGTCACCTGGCCGCTGCAGTTGGTGTTTGTCCCGATCGTGTTCGTGATCAGCGTCGTGACCCTCAGCGACGCGCTGGAACCGGTTCGCTCGCCCCTGCGCACGAAGTGGCGTATCGACGGCGAGATCGTCTTGGAGTACCGGACCGGAGGCACGGCCGGCGGCCCGGCGAAGGATCACCTGCACGCCCTCGCCACCTGGTGGGATCCGCGGCTGACGGTCGCGCTCACCGCGCTGGTCCGCCGCTACGACAGCTGGTTCGGCGACCGCTGGGGCGGCCGCAGACCCGGCCGGAACCCGTGAGCGGGCGTTCGAATCGGATCTGTTCATCGCTCGGGTGCGCTGGTCAGAGACGCACGCGGCGGCGCGTCCGGCGGGCGAGCGGGGCGGGCATCCACCAGGCCCACTTGCCGAGCATCTGCATGACGGCGGGGACGATCAGGCAGCGGATGACCGCCACCAACACGAACACCCCGATCGCCAGCGCGGCGTCGGCACGGGCGCCACGGAGCAGCCGGACACGGATCTGATCGAAAGACGACACGCGTCCATTTTGCGCGCGATACCGATCACAGGAGGAGACCCGTAGGACGGCCAGGTCTGGAATGCGTCATGTCCCGCAAGTCGGTCTCCCGTTCCTGGGTCTGTGTTTCCGTGAGCTGTCGCCGTGCCGTGAGGAGCCGTCAGACGTGGGTGCCCGCGGCCCATGTCGGCCCGCGGTCCAGGCCGTCGAGCAGGTTGCGGATCGCGGTGGTCAGTGTGGGGACGTCGGCTGCGTTGCCCAGGCAGAGCCTGACTCCCCGGGGGACGGCCTGGTCGCCGGTGCCGAAGTACAGCGTGGGGCTGATGGAGATGCCCAGACCGTCCGCGAGCGCGACCACATCGGACGCGCTCCAGGGTTCGCGCAGCTCCACCCAGGCGTGCAGGGCGGCGGTCCTGACGCGGCTGATCTCGCGCTGTGCGCTGAGCAGGTGCGCGGCTGCCGCTCGCCGATGTGCCATCTCCTCGCGTTGCCAGTCGAGGAGCCGGTCGGCGGTGCCGTCGTCGAGCCAGCGCATGGCGACGGCTGTGGAGAGCGGCGAGGGATTGAAAACGGTCGCGCGGATGAGGGCACCGAGGCGGTCGGCCAGCTCGGCCGGGCCGGCGAGGAATCCGCAGCGCAGGCCCGGCGCCAGGATCTTCGACAGGCTGGTGAGGAAGAGGGTGCGTTCGGGCGCCAGGGCGGCCAGCGGGGTGACGTCGGTGTCGGTGTCCGGGAGCAGCAGTCCGAAGACGTCGTCCTCGATGATCAGCAGGTCGTGGCGGCGGGCGATGTCGACGATCGCCTGCCGTCGCCGCGGGGACAGGGTGATCGCGGTCGGATTGTGGGCGGTGGGCATGCAGTACAGCGCCTTCGCGTCCGTACCGGACGCGCATGCCTCCGCCAGCGCCTCCGGGATCAGGCCCTCCGCGTCCATGGCGACGGCCGACATCCCGACGCCCAGCAGTTGGGCGGCGGACTTGACCCCGGGGTACGTCAGAGACTCGATGAGCAGAACCTCGCCGGCCCGGAGCGAGGCGGCGAGCGCCACCAGGAGGGCGTGCTGGCCCCCATGGCAGATCGCCACCTGACCGGGGTCGACATCGAGGCCGCTGCGCGCCAGCCATCTGCTTGCGCTCCGGCGGTGCTCGTAGCTGCCGATGTCGGGCTCGTAGCCCAGGAGCACGCGGGTGTCGACGGTGGTGGACATCGCAGAAAGCGCCCTGCGCAGCAGTTCCTCGTGCATACCTCTGGCGGGGGCATTGACCGCCATGTCGAGCCGCCCGTCAGCGGCGGGCTGCCCGGAAGCCGGCGTGTCCCGCAGGTGGGGAATGCCTGAGCCACCCGAGATGAAGGTGCCCCGCCCGACGGTGCTGCTGATCAGCCCTTGCTGTTCGGCCTCGCGGTACCCGCGGCTGACCGTCGGAACCGCGACGCCCAGCTCGCGCGCCAGCTCACGGTGGGTCGGCAGGCGGTCTCCCGGCACCAAGCGGCCGGTCGTCACGGCGGCGGCGATGACCTCCGCGATGCGCCGGTAGACCGGTCTCGTCTGGACCGTGTCCTCCAGCAGCTCCGTGAACAGGCTCGGATCGGCCGACATCACCCTCCTCTTGCTGTGGACCTACAGATCGATCATGACGCTCGTGGTGGGACGAGCACAGCACACTGTTACCTGTCCGGGCTGGACGTCGTTCACCGGGTCGATCGCGTACTCGACCTCGCCGTCGTCGATCCTGCACACGCAGGTCCCGCATACCCCGGTGCGGCAGGAGGCTTCGGGACGCAGGCCGGCCCGTTCGGCGAGCGCGAGCAGGCTGAAGGTGTTCTCGCGCCACTCGACGGCGATCCCCGAGCGGGCGAAGGTGACGACGATCGGCCGTCCCTCGGCGTCAACCGCCACCGGACCCGCCTCCGCGCCCGCGCCCTCGGCGGCGCTGAGCAGGGACCTCGCGGCACCGAAGAACTCGAAGTGCACCCGGTCTTCTGGTACCCCGCGGTCGGTCAGGCCGGCGACCATGTCGGCCATGAAGTCGGCGGGCCCGCAGATGTAGTAGTCCGCCTCCAGCGAGGGCAGGACCCGCTCCAGTGCTGCGGAAGTGAGCCGACCGGCCTCGTCGAAATCCCGCCCGAGGACGTCCTCGGGCGCGGGACGGCTGAACATCAGATGGATGAGCAACTGCTCACCGGACTCGACCAGGCGGCGCACATGCGGGCCGAAAGCGAGTTCGTGCGACGAGCGGGCCCCATGTGCGAAGAGGACCGGACGCCCCGGTTCGCGTCCGGCGAGCTGTTCGAGCATGGCGAGCATCGGCGTGATCCCGATCCCCGCACTGACGAGCACCACCGGCCTGTCACCGGGCTGCACGACGAACCGCCCACGCGGCGAGCGCGCCAAAAGCCGCGCCCCCTCCTCGACCCGGGCGTGCAGGTGTCCGGAGGCGATCCCGGCGGGGGCGTCCGGCGTATCGGCCGGGGCGGGTTCACGCTTGACGGCGATGCGGTAGCCGTGGCCGTCCTCGCTGCGCCCGACCAGCGTGTACGTCCGTACCACCGGCTTGTCGCGGCCCGGTACATCGAGCGACAGGGTCAGGAACTGCCCCGCCTCGAAATCCGGCAGACACGCACCGTCCGGGTCGGCCAGGTCGAAGGAGACCACCTCGGCCGCTTCAGGTCGGCGGGCCGTGACGACCAGTGCACGGCTTCGCGCCCCCTCGTTGCTTCCTCGGGCACGGCGGAGCAGCGTTTCGGCCTTGGCGCGCAGAGCCGTCGGCAGCGCGGAGCAGGCCAGGACGCGGCTGAGCTCCTCGACGTCGGACTGCTGCAGATGCAGTATGCGGGCGAGGTCGGCCACGGACATGCCGTCCTCGCTCCGGCGCAGCAGTTCGATCTTGTCGCCGGGCCGGACGAGGCCGGGCTCGATGACGCTGCAGAAGAAGCCCGTCCGCCCGCTGCGCAGGTAACGCGTCGGGAAGTCCTCCTCCCCGAGCCGGACCGCCATCTTCCGGCAGGGGATGCGCGGCTGCGTCACCCGCAGGCGGACCCGGCCGATGCGCAGTTCGTCGCCGAGCATGACCTCGTTGTCCGCAGGTCCGTCGATGGTCAGGTTCTCGCCGAAGGTGCCGTGGGGCAGCCGCCGGCCGAGCTCGCTGTCCCAGCTGTCGTAGTAACTGCGCTGGTAGAAGAGCAGCGCGCGGTCCAGATCATCCGCGTCGTCGACGTGGTCGTCAGTGACCAGGCCACTCGCCTCGACCCGCACGGCGCCATCCGTGGGGCGTTTGTCGAAGCCGGTGATGATCGTCTCTCCCTGGACGGTCATCGGCTTCGCCTCCCCGACGTTGACCGAGAGGAGCGCCCCGGAGAACCTGTACGTCATGGTAGCGAAAGTAACATTACAATTCTCTCCTGTCAATGTATTGTCACTAGACAATCGCGCCGGAGTTCAAGAGAGCAGCGGCCTGTCCGCCTTGGGGGGCGCCGACGCCGATCGCGACCAGTGGCTGTGGGGCCCGGAACGCCAGGCGGCCAAGCGGGCCGTTGCTCGGTTCACCGGGGACCGATCCGGTCTCGGTCCACGAGCGAGCCCTCGTCGCGGGTGGCGTCCTTGCCGGTGGCGTAGCGGTACGCCGACCGGATCACAGACCGTGCGACGTCCAACTCCTCGCCGGTGCGCGGCCCGTAGAGCATGACGACGTTGATCCGGGCGGAGTACAGCGGGTGCCGCTCGCCCCAGCCCTTGCCGATCAACTCCTGCTGGTCGCCGGGCGCGAGCGACAGGTGCAGGCTGCCGTCCGGGTGGAGGTGCGCGAACTCCGCGGTCAGCCGCGGCGGCATGAGTACCGCGCCGTCCGCCGGCGCGACGCCGTCCAGGAACAGTCCCAGCGCCTCCTCGCCCGGAAGGTCGTGGGGGAGATCGACGTTGGGGAAGGTGGTGGAGATCCACCGCGTCATCTTCACCGGCTCGGAGATCTCGCTCGGCCCTGTGACGACGCCGGGCACGGCGGTGGACATCCAGTCCCGGAGCGATGCGCGCACCGCCGGCGGACTGGTCTGGGACAGCTGGACGTGCGGGACGGAGGGCCCGGTCTCGGGGCGGGCTCCTGCGCGTACAGGAAGGTGCAGTGATGCCATGGCGTGCTCCTCGTGTCGTACCGCATCGGCTCTGGCGTATTCTTCGCTGCACGAGGAAGCTAGCATTTAGAATATAGTAGGTTCCTAGAAGATAGTGGCTCTCACCTGCGATATCTCGCTGGTCCGCAGGGAAAGAGCCGGAAAGGGCGAGTCGCTATGAAGGAACGGCCGGGGCAGGTCTGCCCGATCAGCCCGGTGGTGGACCTGGTGTTCAGCCGGTGGACCACGCCGATCCTGTGGGTGCTTCGGCACCACGGCCCCCGGCTGCGCTTCAACGAGCTGGAGCGCTTCCTCGGCCCGATCACACCGAAGGTCCTGACCCAGCGCCTACGCCAGCTGGAACGCGACGGGTTGCTCACGCGCACCTACCACCCTGAGATTCCACCCCGCGTCGAATACGAGATCACCGAGCTCGGCCGCAGCCTCAGCCCGGTCTTCCAGGCCCTCGTCACCTGGTCGGACAAGCACCTCGACCAGGTGGACGCCGCCCGCCGCACCTACGACAGCACCGAGCAGCCCGATCCGGCCAGACCGTAGCGCGCAGCCTCGCCGTCCACGACGTTGCCATGGACCGCTCACCATCTTGCTCCGCCGGGGACTGCTGGGCGCACGAACAACGCTCACCGGGGGGCGGATTGGGCGGGACGATGGTGATCGAGGGCTGTCTTGAGCTGGTCGAGGAGGGGTGCTGTCGTTGGGTGTGGCTCGCGGCGTGGTGTGATCGCGTAGATGCCGCGGGTCGGGGGGTCGACGAGGGCCATGGTGGTGACGTCGGTGCGCAGCGCGGACTTCAGCACTCCGGGGATCAGGGCGATGGCGTGGCCGGTGGCGACCAGGGCTATCTTGCCGGGCAGGTCGGCCGCGGTGAGGTCGATGCGGGGGGTGACTCCGGCTCGGGCGGCGTGCTGGCGCAGCAGCGCCGCCGAGCCGTCGTTGTCCTCGACCCAGGTCTGGTCGGCCAGCGCCCTGATCTGCACCGGACCGCGCCCGGCTCGCGGATGGCCGAGGGGCAGCACCACGACCATCTCGTCCATCCCCAGGAACCGTCGTTCGACCCGCGGCTCATGGGGCAGCCCCGGTGGCGCGTCGGTGACGACGGCGACGTCGAGATCGCCGGCGAGTACGCGGTCGTGCAACTGCGGGCTCAGCCCGGGCAACAGGCTCCATCGGAGGGGAGCGGTTCTCTGCAGCAGGCGGCGGATCGCCGCGGGCACGATCCCGGCGGCCAGAGACGGCGTCGCGCCCACAGCCAGCGGCTGCGGGGGCAGCCCGTCACGAGCGTCCCGTGCGGCACGCACGGCGCGGTCGACCTCGTTCAGCGCCACCCGGGCGTGGTGACGGAACACCTCTCCGGCCGGCGTCGCACGCACGCCTCGCGCCTGCCGGTACACCAGCGCCACCCCCAGCTGGCGCTCCAGGGCGGCGATCTGCCGGGACACGGCCGACTGGGTGTAACCGAGCTCGGTGGCCGCCGCCGACAGCGATCCGAGCCGGCACACCGCAACGAACGTCCGCCACGTCGTCAACTCCATCGCATCCATCACACCAGTATGGGCAGGTGGTATGCGTCTCCCGCATGGCCATCCTGCCAGATAGTCGCTTGTCGCAGACGTCGTGATGCCCCCACGCTGGGTTCCATGAGCGCGCCGCACACCATCGCCGTCCTCGGCTTGGGCCGCATGGGCACCGCCATCGCGACACGACTCGACCACCACTGGGACGTCGTCGGCTGGACACGCTCCCCACGCGCGGTGGGCACCCTCGACACGACCGGCGACGCGAGCGACGCCGTGGCCAAGGCCGACACCGTGCTCCTGGCGTTGTTCGACGGCCCAGCCTGCCAGCAGGTCCTCGCCCACGTCCGCGACTCGCTGCGCCCGGACGCGATCGTCGTGAACACCAGCACCGTCGCCCCCGCCGAGGCGGCAAGCCTGGCGCGGCAACTCGGCCCGTCGTACGTCCACGCGCCCGTGCTCGGCTCCGTGCCGGCTGCCGCGGCCGGCACCCTGCAGATCCTCGCCGCCGCCGACCACGACGCGCTCAAGCACGTCCGACCGATTCTGCAGGCACTCGGCACCGTGCGGCGCGTCGACGACGCCGCTACGGCCGCCGCCCTGAAGCTGGTCGCCAACAGCAGCCTCGCCGGCTCCCTCCTCGCGCTGCGCGAGGCACTGCAGCAGGCCGACGCCCTGCGCCTGCCCCGGGCCCAGGTGCTCGACGTCCTCGAACTCGGCCAGCTCGGCGCGCTCGTCACCCGTAAGCGCCCCTTCCTCGAAAGCCAACCAACCACCGCACCCGCCACGGCCGAGTTCACCCTCGGCGCGCTGGCCAAGGACATGGCCCTGCTGGCCGCCGCGTCACACACCCCCCTGCGCAGCGCAGCCGACCTGGCCGACACGCCTGCCGACCCCGAGGCCGACATCGCCGCCGCCGCCACGCTCCCGGCCGTGGAGGCCACCGTGTTCGAGCCACTCCGCGCCTACATCCGCGGACACGCCACCGGCGACCCCACCCACTTCCGCGACGCGTTCTTGCCCACCGCCCACATCGAAGGCATCCGCGACGGAGAGTTCGTCTCCTGGCGCCTGGAGGAGTACTGCGCGATCTTCCCCGGCCGGCCCGCCCCGGACGAGGCGACCCGCTCCCGCCGCATCGACGCCATCGACGTCCACGGCACCGTCGCGACCGCCTCCATGACGCTCTGGCACGGCCCGGACACCTTCACCGACATCCTCCTGCTGGTCCACGTCGATGGCCGCTGGCGCATCGCCAACAAGGTCTACCACCGACACGCCTGACAGGACGGGCAACCATGGTGACGTTGAGTCGGAGTTTTCGTGGACAGGTGCGCTGGGATCGGCGGGTGTCCGGTGCCTCGGCCAAGTCGATGGCGTCTCGGGGCTCTTGTCGAGTCTGTCAGAGGCTGTCGGCTTCGGCATACATGGGAAGGAGCCCGCGTATGACTCGCTTCTGGCCACCGGCCGCCCTCCTCTACCTGACCGCCGGTCATGTGATCCGCCTGCTGCTGCGCTCCCCGCTGCACCCGCTCTTCAGCCGCCGCTTCATGCTGCTCACGTACGAAAGCCCCGGCCGGGGGCACAGGCGCCAGCTTCCGATGCCCTACCACCAATGGAATCCGGACGAGATCTGGTTGTTCATCGTCCGCGCCGTGGAGAGCGCCTTCGAGGAGCCGCAAACGGTGCGCCTGGTGCTGCGCGGCCGTGAACTCACCGCCGAGACCTCGCTGGTGGAGGACCGGGCGGAGGTGGCGCGCCTACTGGTGGAGCACGCCCGCCGTCATGGCCCGATCAAGGAGGGCTTCCTCAACTACCTCGGCATCCCACGCGACCGCGTCCCCACCCCCGAGGAGGCGCTGGCCGCGGCGGATCGTACCCGCATCGCCCGCTTCCGCCTGCTCGTCGAATCCACGGACGAGTGAGGTTTTCTCAGCGGTGATCACGTTCCGAACAGCGACTTCCCTCGCCTTGCAGCCCCGGCCCGGACCTTAACTACCCGGCCTTGGGGGAACTTCACTACCGCGTGGTGAAGGCGCCTCCGTTGACGTGGATGGTCTGGCCGGTGAGGTGACGGGCTCCTTGGGAGGCGAGGAAGTAGGCCGTCTGGGCGATGTCGTCGACCGTGCCCGGTCGCTTGTTGTGTGTCTCCTCCACAAGAGCGCGACGGCGTTCGTCGCTCAGCTGACCGTGGAAGAAGTTGGTGTCGGCGATGTAGCCCGCGGAGATGACGTTGCAGGTGGCACCCTTGGGAGCGAGCTCGGCGGACAGCGAAGCGTTCCATGCGGCCAGAGCCGCTTTGGCTGCTCCGTAGGACCCGCCTCGGCGCTCGGCACCGATCGAGCCGATGCTGATGATGGAGCTGCCACTGGTGAGCTTGTCTTGGACCGAGGCCGTGGTCAGCACCGCAGTGAGTAGGTTCTGAGCCAGGTTGGCATGCCACTGGGCGAGCAACACGTCCAGTGTTGATCCTTCACCAGAGGTTGCCTGAGGCAAGCCGCCGGCGGCGTTGACCAGCACGTCCACCTCGTTGAGCCGGGCGGCAAACGCCTCGACCTGCCCGGAGTCGGCCGCGTCGCAGACGACGCCGTGCACCCCCAGCTCTTTGGCGGTCTGTTCGACGGTCTCGGGGGTGCGGCCGGTGATGAAGACCTCTGCCTGGTCGGCGGCGAATCTACGGGCGATGGCATGGCCGATGCCGCTGGTGCCTCCGGTGACGAGCACGGTGCGGGTCAAAGGATCCTCCTGCTGAATGCTACGTTTAGACCTAAACATACCTGACGATGACAGGGGATCGCACCGTGGCCGACGCCGCCGTCACATCGGGGGACCCCGCGCCTGCCCGTTCCGCCGCCGAGATCGCCGCGGCCTGGCGGCGGGAACGACCGGGCACCCCGACCGAATCGATCGAGATCGTCACCCCCATCTGGCGGCTGGCCAAGCTCTTCGCCGATGACCGCAACCGGGTGCTGAGAGAGGCGAGGATCGACGCAGCCACCCTCGACCTGCTGTCCGTCATCCGCCGATCCGGGCCGCCCTACACCCTCAGCACCCGAGAGATCGCACAGGCGACGTTGGTGACCGCGGGAGCCATTTCTCAGCGTGTCGCCCGAGCCGAACGCGGCGGCTTCGTCCAGCGAGCACCAGGGACCACCGGCCGCCGAACCGTCCTGGTGAGCCTCACAGCCGAAGGCCACGCGCTCATCGAGCGATCCGTCGATGCCGTACTCGGCCGAGAGGCCACACTCGTCAGCTGCCTGTCGACACGCGAACTCACCGCGCTCATCGAGCTGCTGGACAAACTGATGACCGACGTCCGCCGGCGCACGGCCCCCGAAGGGCGCTGAACCGGCCGCCCGGCGAAGGTGACTTGAAGGAACAAGTTAAGGGAGGCCGTCACCGTGCATTCGTCTCAGCACTACCCCGGTGGGGCGGTCGCAGCGCCCGGATCAGGCGCAGGACGATGAGGGCGGCGCCGGCCACCGCGGCTACGGCCACCGCGATGAAGGCATCGGGTACCCAGGTCCACAACTGGCCGGGACTGATCGTGTCGGCGAGCAGCGCCAGTGCGATCCAGGGCAGGGCGCCGGCCAGGCACCACAGGGTGGTCAGCGCGACGCGGCGCTGTGTCGGGGCCGTCCACCGCGGGCGGCGGAGCAGCAGAGTCGAGCGGACGGCCGCCAGCAGCAGGGTCAGGGCCAGGGTGGTCAGGCCCCACACCATGGCGTAGTACGTCGTCGCGGACGCGCTGTCGCCGGGTGAAGCGCCCGCCAGTACCCGGGCGGCGCCGAAGCCGACCTGCATCATCGCGCCGTCCTGCGCCAGCCCGTACAGGTTCTGCTGGAGGACGAGTGCGCGATTCCGTGCGGGCAGCAGGAACAGCATCGCCGAGTAGCCCGGGGTGCCGCCCGTGTGCCAGACGGACTGGTCGAGCGGCGCCTTGAGGCCGCCGACCCGCCAGCCCAGCCCGTAACCCGTGCCCGCGCCGCCGGGCTGGAGCCGGCCCTCCTTGCGCATCAGGCGGACCGAGCCCTCGGTGAGGACGGTGCCGCCGTCGGCGGTCCTGCCCGAGCGGAGCTGGAACGCGGCGAAGGCCGCCAGGTCGTGCAGGTCTCCGCCCAGGTAGCCGTAGCCCGCGCCGCTGTCGTCCACGCCGTCGGCGGTTGCGGCGGGTACGCCCCAGAGGAGTTGGTGCCCCGGCGCCAGTTTCCGCTCGCGGGCTGAGGCTTGGCCGGTGATGGCGCCGTCCATCCCGGCCGGGTCCAGCACGGACCGCCGGAGGTGGTCGGCGTAGGGCTGTCCGGTGACGGCCTCGACCACGGCGGACAGGAGCAGGTAATTGGCGCTGCTGTAGGCGTACTCGGCGCCGGGCGGGCCCAGCGGTTCTACGTCGTCCAGCGCACCGATGCGGTCGGCTGGGCGTGGGCAGTCGGCGTCCACGCAGTCGGTGACCTTGAAGGTGGCCGACCCGGGTATACCGGCGGTCTGGTTGAGCAGGTGCCGGACGGTGACCCGCGAGGCGTGCGCGGCGCCGCCGAACCGGAACTCCGGGAGGTGGTCGACCACCCGGTCGTCCAGGCGGAGCCGCCGGTCCTGGACGAGGGTCATCACGGCGCTCGCGGTGACCGGTTTGGCCACCGAGCCCCAGAGGAACGGGGTGTCGGCGGTGACGGCCTCTCCGTGTCCGTCGGTGCCCCAGGAGCGCTGGTGGACCGGGCCGTCGGGGCCGACCACGGCGTAGGAGAGGCCGGGGGTGCGGGTGGCGTTCATCCGGTCGTGGATATAGGCGTCGAGGGCGGCAAATCTGTCTGCGCTGTCTGCGCTGCCGGCCCGGGCGGACGAGATGCCTGTGAGCAGGCACAGCAGCAGTGCCGCCGCGCCCGAGACGATGCGCCGCAGTCGTATGTGCATGGGGCTTTCTCCCTGGTCTGCTGGAGGGAACGCATAACCGTATGGCCGTACAGTTATAGCCATACGGTGGTACGGTTATCAAGTGCCGAGGGTTGCCGATCACGAAGAACGCCGACGTCAGATCGCAGCTGCCGTCTGCGAGCTGATCTCGGAGCACGGCCTCGACGCCGTCACCGTCGCCCGTACCGCCGCCACTGCCGCGATGTCCGTCGGCCTGGTGCAGCACTACTTCCGTACCAAGGACGAGATGCTGTTCCACGCGTTCAACGAGGTGACCGCACGTCTCCGCGCCCGGGCCGAGGAGCGGATCCGGGCCGGGATCGAGCACCAGCAGCCCATCGCATGGGTGATGGCCCAGGTGATGGCGGAACTCATCCCCCTGGACGAGATGCGCCGGACCGAATTCCGCGTCACCCGGGCCTTCGCCGGGCGCGCTCTGGACGCGCCCGCACTGGCCGAGGTCGACGTCGCAACGGCGCGGCGGCTGCGCGAGGACATCGCCCGGGCCGTCCACAACGGCAAGGAGTGCGGCGAGGTCGAGGCGGAGCTGGACCCGCAGCCGGCAGCCGCACGGCTCGCCGCCGTGACGGAGGGGCTCGCGATGCAGGTCTATCGCGATCCCGCCGGGGTGGGCGGGGTGCCGGCGGCCGAGTTGGTGCGGTCGGTGATCGAGGCGGAGCTGGCCGAGGTGTTCACCGGAGAGTGCCGGCAGTACGTCAAGAAGCCGCGGGCGTCAGGGCAAAGCTGACTGGGCCTGCTCCCTTTCCGCGTAGCAGGCGGCCAGCGCGGCGGCTCCCGGCGTCAGCACCTGCCGCGGCTCTGCCTGCACCCGGTCGCATGCGGCCGGGGGAGATTGGCAGGGTTCGGGAAACCGAACCTTGGGATTGGGTGCTGCCACGATCGTTTCGGCCCGGGGCGCGCGGGAGTGTGGAGACACCGCGACACCGGCACCCGCCGACCGGCCGGTGGCCCTTCCCGCAGAGGTGACTGCCATGGACTCCACGCTCGCTCGCTCCGCAGCCGCCGACCGCGCCCGGACGGCGTCAGCGGGCCGGCACGCGCGGATCGTGTTTCAGGCCCCGTTCATCGCCGACACCTGGATGCGGCTGGCGTACCTTCTCCTGGCCGTGCCCGTCGGGTTGCTCTGCCTGCCGCTGGGCCTCATCGCTCCGGGGACGGCAGGGCGGCTGCAGCGAGCGATGGCGCACAGACTGCTGCGGGTGGCAGCCGAGCGGCCGCGCCGGGTCGGGGCTCTGGCCTTTGCGCACGCGGTGCTCACGACACCGCTGAACGTGGCCGGCGCAGTCGTCAGCCTCTTCCTCTGGTCGGTCGTGGCGATGAACGTGGGCTATCCGCTGCGTCCCGGGCTCGATCCCACGCACGCCTGGGGTGGCCCCACTCTCGCCGGGGCCTGGGCCATTCACGCCGTCTTCGGCGGGCTCGCCTTCCTGTTGCTGACCCCGTGGGTGATGAAGGGCCTCACCTCACTGCAGGCGCGACTGGTCACCGGCTTCCTCGGCACGAACCGTGCGGGCTTGGTGCGGCCGGTGGGCCTTGCGCTCGCCGTCGCGGTCGTGTGCGCACTGCTGGGCGCGCCAGTGATCCAGCAGCTGTAGCATCGAATGGCCGGTCAGGCGGGACGAGTGCCGGGCCTGCCACATCCGGGATCCCGCGTCCGGCGCCTCCCGCGTCCGGCGCCCTTCGCCCACGTCCGCCCGAGGCCGCTTCGTCATGTCCCTGCACCGTCCGCTCCGCCGGTTCGGGCCGCTGCCGCGTCCGCTCGTGTCCGCCGCGTCCGCCCCCTTCGCCCCGCGTGCTCTGGCCGCGTTGCTGTACGCGGTGGTGGCGCTGCCGCTTGCGGTGACGTCGCTGCTCGTGGTGCTCGTCGGTCTCGTGGTGGGCGGGGCGATGTCGGTGACCGCGATCGGACCGTGGCTGCTCGCCCTGACCGTACGTGCGGCCGCGGCGCTCGGCGCCGCGCAGCGGGCGGTGGCCGGCCGCCTGCTCGGTGTGTCCGTCGCGGCGCCGCCGCAACCGGCGTCGCGCGTGGTGGCGCTGCTGGGGTGGCGGCGAGCAGTGCTGCGCGACCGGGCCGGGTGGCGGGCGGTCGCGTTCGCGCTCGCCGCGCCGCTGACGGCGCTGCTGCCCGTGCTTGCTGCGGCGGCATACGTCTACGGGGTGCTGTTCTTGCTGCATCCCCTGCTCAAGCGCTGGAACTACCACCATGAGCGGGGGTCCGATGGAGTGGTGCGCCGGGTCTCGCTCAGCGTCGCCGGGGTGCAGTTCGACACCTGGCCGCGGTGGCCGGCGGTGGTCCTCGCCGGCGTCGTGCTGCTGGTGCTCGCGCCGTGGCTGCTGCGCCGCGCCCTGGTGCCGCAGCGGCTGCTGCTGCGTACGCTGCTGGGCCCGAGTGCGTCCGAGGAGCGTATCCGCGCCCTGGAGGAGACACGGGCGCATGCCGTCGAGGACGCCGCGGCCGTGCTGCGCCGGATCGAGCGAGACCTGCACGACGGCACCCAGGCACGCCTCGTCGGTCTCGGCATGCAACTCACCGTGATCGCGGAGCTGCTCGGGGCGGACGCCGGGCGGGAGCAGGTGCTCGCCGTCGTCGACAAGGCGCGCGGCAGCGCCAAGCAGGCCGTCGCCGAACTGCGCGATCTCGTACGCGGCATCCATCCGCCCGTCCTCGACCAGGGACTTGAGGTGGCACTCGACACGCTCGCCGCCGGCAGCGCCCTGCCGGTACGGCTCACCACGGACCTGCCGCGGCGCCCGCCGGCGGCCATCGAATCCATCGCCTACTTCTGCGCCGCCGAACTCCTGACCAACGTCGTCAAGCACAGCGGCGCCGCTGCCGCCTGGGTCGACGTGCGCGGAGAAGGCGGCGTGCTGCACCTGTCCGTACGGGACGACGGACACGGCGGCGCGGTGATCGGCGGCGGCACCGGACTGCGCGGGCTCCGCGCCCGGGTGCGTACCGTCGACGGCACGCTGACCTGCGACAGCCCGGCCGGAGGCCCTACGATGATGACCGTCGAACTGCCGTATCCATAAGCTGCGAGGCCCCATGCGCGTCGTCATCGCCGAGGACTCCGCGATCCTGCGTGACGGGCTGGTGCAACTGCTGCAGTTGCGCGGCGTGGAGGTCGCCGCGGCCGTGGGCGACGCCGAGGCGCTGCTGGCGGCGATCGCCGCCCACCAACCCGAGGCCGCCGTGATCGACATCCGCCTCCCGCCGACGCAGACCGACGAGGGCCTGCGCGCCGCCGTGACCATCCGCCGCGACCACCCCGGCACCGGGGTCCTGATCTTCTCGCAGTACGTGGAGACAGCCTACGCGGCACAGCTGATCGGCGACGGCGGAGCGGGCGTCGGATATCTGCTCAAGGAACGCGTGATGGACATCGGTGAGTTCACCGACGCCCTGCAACGGGTGGCGGCGGGCGGCACCGCCCTCGACCCCGAGGTGATCTCGCAGTTCTTCGGCGCCAGCCGCCGCGCCTCGGCGCTCGACGCCCTCACCCCACGGGAGCGCGAGGTCCTGTCCCTCATGGCGCAGGGGCGCACGAACAGCGCCATCGCGAAGACCTTCGTCGTCTCCGACCGTGCAATCGAGAAGCATGTGGCGAACATCTTCGCCAAGCTGGACCTGCCACCCTCGGGCAGCGACCACCGCCGGGTGCTCGCCGTCCTGCACTACCTCAACGGCTGACATCGCCGGCCGGCGACCGGTCCTCCTACGCCGCGGACGTCGGGCCGTCACACACGCACAGGGGCAGTGACCCAGCCCGGCGTTCGGGCATTCCGCGATCTGCCTCCGGGCACGGAGCCAGACGTAGAGGCTGCGTCAATCGATCGTGGAGTCAGTGTCAATGACAGACCGGCACGAACCCAAGATCCTGATGGCTGACCAGTATCGGCACTGCGAGGCGCGCTCGTGCGGGGAGGACAGCACAAGGCGTCAGCACCATGCGTGACGGGGACGCGACGTCTTCGGTCCCCGGGGAGAGAAGAGGCATGCGACGCTCCATCATTCTGGCACCCGTGCTGTTGGCCGGGGTGACCTTTCTGGCCCCCGCTGCCGCGGCAGATGACCGAGCCGGCCATCGTCCGAGCCGGGGAAAGCAGAATCTACTCCCCCCTCTCGGCGATCCAGGGGCCGTGGTACGTGGAACAACAAGATTGACGTAGTGGAGCTTTTCACCTCCTGACGGAGCCCTGCGGCTGCGCGACGACGAGGGCGAAAGGGCTGCCGGGGGTCGTGTCTCACGACATGCTCGTTGCGAGCCCTGTGTGTTCGCCCGACCACTCGGCGCTCCGCCCCGGGCCGGCGGCAGTCGCTTGACCTTGATGGAAGCTTGATCAAACCTTGCCGGAGGTCTCCCCGAGTGCGAATGGGCATGTACCCGTGGCCCCGCTTCGGTATTACTTGAGACGGCTGGCTTTGATCGTCCGCTTCCCGGACCCCGGTTCACCGACGCCAGACAGCTCGTCACCCTCAGACCCTGGAAGGACTTTTGTGATACGACGCAGGCTCACGGCCGTGCTGGGCGCCGCCGCGCTCTCCGTCCCGTTGTTCATAGTCGCCTCAGCAACCGCCGACGCCGGGTCGAGTGGCCCAGGCGATGACGCCGCCGATCTGGCCGGCGAACTGGTCGAGTCGGCGAATGCCGACTCCGCGAAGGGGACCCTGGAGAAGCTTCAGGAGATCGCCGACGCCAACGGCGGCAACCGGGCGGCCGGCGGCCCGGGTTACGACGCCTCCGCCGAATATGTCTACAACGAGCTGGAGAAGGCCGGCTACGACGTCTCCTACGACGACTTCGACTTCACGTATTTCGAATCGCAGACGGAGGAAATGTCCGTCGTCTCCCCCGAGGCGCGGGACGTCGAGGTCCTGGCGCTGACGTACTCGCCGTCCACGCCCGAGGGCGGAATCGAGGCGCCGCTCGCCGCTACGCCGGTCGACGCCGACGGCACCAGCGGCTGCGAGGCCGAGGACTTCGCCGGGGGTGATTTCGAGGGCAAAGTCGCGCTCATCCAGCGCGGCGAGTGCACCTTCGCGCAGAAGCAGACCAACGCGGCGGACGCCGGCGCGGTCGCGGTCCTCGTCTACAACAACGTCGAGGGGCCCGTGAACGGCACCCTTGAGGACCCCGCGAACGCCGTCATCCCCAGCGGCGGCATCACCCTCGCCGAGGGCGAGGCGCTGGCCGGGCTGCTCGACCAGGGCGAGGTCACCGTCAACCTGGACCTCCAGACCCTGACCGAAGAGCGCAGCACGCGCAACGTCATCGCCGAGACCCCGGGCGGCGACGCCGCCAACACGGTCATGTTCGGCGCACACCTCGACTCCGTCCCCGAGGGCCCCGGCATCAACGACAACGCCTCCGGCGCCGGTGGCATGCTGGAGGTCGCCAAGCAGCTGGCCAAGGCGGAGGACGACCCGCGCAACAAGATCCGGTTCGCCTGGTGGTCGGCGGAGGAACTGGGCACGGTCGGCTCCGCGGACTACGTGTCGCGGCTCAGCGAGGAGCAGCGGTCGCAGATCAGGGCGTACCTGAACTTCGACATGATCGCCTCGCCCAACTACGGCGTGTTCGTCTACGACGGCGACGACTCCGACGCCGACGGCGAGGGCGCAGGCCCGGAGGGCTCGGCACAACTGGAGAAGCAGATCACCGACTTCCTGGACGAGCAGGGCGTGCCGCACGAGGGCACTGACCTCTCCGGCCGCTCCGACTACGCACCGTTCGTCGAGGCCGGCATCCCCTCCGGCGGCGGCAACACCGGCGTCGACGCCATCAAGACCGAGGAGCAGGCCGCGAAGTGGGGCGGCGAAGCAGGGATCGCGTTCGACCCCTGCTACCACACCGACTGCGACGACCTCGACAACGTCAACATGACGGCGTTCAACCACGGCATCGACATCATCGCCAACGCCGTGGGCACGTACGCCCACGACCTCAGCGCCCTGGGGCAGGAGGTCGCGTCCGCGCCCGCTGACGAGGGTGACGCGGGCAACGGCGGCGTGCGCACGGATCACCACCACCACGGCGTGGCCAAGTGACCTGACGGCACGCACCCTGCGCGCAGATCGACGAGGGGCCCGGGCCTGACGGCCTGGGCCCCTCCCCGACGAGACCGGAATACCCTCGTGCCATGCCAGTGAGCCAGTACGCCTACTTCGCGTTGGGCAGCCGTCACACCACCGCGATCGAGATGGCCGCGTTTCTGGGCCTGGAACCAGACGAGACGAGGATCCGCGGCAGCCGCGTGAGCAACCCCCCGCGCCCGGTCTTCCACAGCTGGAAGATCGTATGCCGGGAGCCCGGCCTGAGAGTGGACGAGCAGCTCGCCCGCGTCCTGGACAGGCTGCGACCGCACACCGACCGTATCGCCGAACTCACTCGGCGCCTGAGCGCCCAGGACGAAGCAGGCACCTCCGCGGTGCTGCAGGTCGTGCGCTACTTCAACGACGACGAGGACCTCGGACAAACCCCCTCGCCCGACTCGCCGGACCAGCCCAATCTGTTCGGCTGGCACCTGGACCCGGACGTGCTGACGTTTCTCTCGGCCACCGGCGCAGAACTCGACGTCGACGAGTACGACATGACCCCGGACCCGTCCGACGACGAAGACGACTCCTCGAAACGGCATGCACAGCCATGACGACGTCATCCGGCGAGAAAATCTCGGCGGGTCGGCGCTGTGCCCGGACGTAGAGCCTGCGCCAATCGATTGTGGAGTCAGCATCAATGACAGCTCTGCCAAGGACTCGGCATCCTGATACAGCGGCGGGCGACAGTAAACCGCGCCCAGGAACGGGCATCTGGTGAAGGTGCTTTAAATAGCCTTGGTATGCCTGGTAGTTGAAGGCACTCGCTGCCCCGCCGTCCACAACGACGAAGGGTTCAAGGTTATCCACGTGAGAAAGTTGCGGATGGCATTCACGGCGTCAGTGGCTTCAGCCGCGGCCGTGGCCGGCGGCATACTGGTGGCCGCCGCCCCGGCACACGCTGATTCAGCCGGCTGCCTCAGAGAAGTCAATATTGCCGCCGACGGTCTGAACACCGGCGAGGGCAAGCTTGCGAAGCTGGTCTGCAAAGCGAGGGAGACGGACAGTATAAGTATGCTGAAGTGCATTGAAGCGCTGGATGGCATTAAGGGCGTAACCCAGCGTGAAGCGGACTCTGCCTGCTTCGAGGCCACCCTTACAGTGGTCCGCCCGTAGCACGTTCGGTAGCAGTGCGCAGATGTCCGGCGAAGCCCGCCGAGGGTCGCTCCCCCACACGGGGGAGCGACTCCCCCGCGCAGGGGATCATCCCAGAGTGCCAGGCGGCTGTACTGGACGTGGGGTCGGCGACGGCAACGGAGAGGCCGGCCACCGTACGGGAGGTTGACCATCATGCGTACGTGGACGAGACGACGCTTGCTTCTGGCGACGGCCACGGGGGCGGCGGGCCTGGCCGTCACGACGGCCACGGTGCCGGCATACGCCGCTGGAGAGGGCCGCCGGGGAGACGGCCGACCCGGGGACGATGGGCCCACCTGACCATCCGGCAGGCCGCGGACGACCACCATCGCGTCGTCCGTCTCTTTCGCACGCTGTACCCGGGCGCGTGGATCTCCACCGGCGGCAGCAAGGGCGCCATGGCGAGCGTCTACCACCGCCGCTTCCACCCGCACGACGTGGACGGCACCGTGGCCTACTCCGCCCCCAACAACGTCGACGACCGCGAGGACTCCGCATACCTGCGCTTCCTCGCCCACGCCGGCACAGCCGAGACCCGCGCCGCCCTGGAGCGGGCACAGCGCGAAGCCCTGCTGCGTCGCGCGGAGCTGGTCGCACGCTACGAGGCATGGGCAGCCTCCACCGGCGACACCTTCCGCGTCATCGGCAGCGCCGACAAGGCCCTCGAAATCGCCGTCCTGCGCGCTCCGTTCATGTTCTGGCAGAACGGCGGCACGACGACCCCCGCCACCATCCCCACTCCCGATGCGTCCACGAACGCGCTGTACGCCTGGGCTGAACGAGACGGCGCAGCTTCCCGTCTACGCCGACGCCGTGGCCCGGCGCTACATCCCGTACTTCTTCCAGCTCGGTACCGAACTCGGCTATTGGGACGCCCCCACCCACCACCTGGCCGACCTGTTGCGGTACCCGGATGCCATGCGGCCGCGCAGTTTCGTCCCGCGTGACATCCCCCTGCGCTTCGACGCCACAGCCATGCCCGATATCGACCGCTGGGTCCGCCGGCACGGCCTCCGTCTGCTCTTCCTCAACGGCGCCCAGGACCCCGTCGTCGCCGAACCGTTCCACCCCGGCGGCCACGACGCCCGCACCCTGTGGGCCCCGAACGCCAGCCACAGTGTCAGCCTCGACGACCTGTCCCCGGCCGACCGCGCCTACGCGATTGCCACAGTGAAGCGCTGGGCCTCCAGGCCCGCGCCGCGAGGCGCCCGCCCCTGACGACGGCGGTACGCGGCGGCGGCCCTCTCAGGCCAAGACGGGGCTGCGGTGCGCACGTTCCCTCTGCTCGGCGAGGTGTCGGCACAGACGGAGGAACGTCGTCATCGGCTCTGTGGGATCCTGTGGTGTCCGGACGAGCCGCACCGTGGCCGGGCTGAGACCGTCGACATCCCGGCCGGTGAGTCCCGGGCGGGCGAACCGCTCGGCAACCGAGACCGGCAGGAACGTGATGGCCTGCCCGAGTTCGACCAGCCGGAGCACTTCGGCCAGGTCGGAAACGACCGGCCCGATGCCGACCGGTGCGGCCGGGAGAGCGTCGAGGCCCTGGAAGTAGCGATCCACCGGCTCGGGTACACCGGACCAGCGTGCGACGGGCTCACCGAGAAAGTCGGACACATGCACCGACTCGGCCGTGGATATCGGGTGTTCGGCGGGGAGGACCGCCACGCGTGGTTCGGTCCACAAAGCCTCGCCCACCAGGCGCGTATCGCTGATCGGCCACGCCACGAGCGCCGCATCGCAGTCGCCCCGGCGCACCGCCGCAGGCAGGTCCGCCGGGCCGGCGAAGCGCAGCTCCACCCGCACCGTCGGCTGGTTCGCCGCACATGTCGCGAGCAGGTCCGTGGTGAATTCCGCGGCGCTGTCGGCCTTCACTCCGAGAACGACAGGTCGACCCCGCGCCGCACGGATCGTCCGCTCGCGCGCGGCCTGGGCCGCTTCCAGGACCTGGGCGGCTTCGCGTGCGAACACCTCACCGGCCGCGGTGAGCGCGAACTGTCGCGTGGTCCGCGTCACCAGCGGGACACCCAGGCGCCGCTCGATCCCCGCCACCGTCCGGGAGACCGACGGCTGGGAGAGCCCCAGTTCCTTCGCCGCGGCCGTAAAGCTCCCACGGTCGGCCACGCACGCGAACAGCCGGTAGTGCCGCAACTCCAGACTCATACGCCCAGTGTATGGACGGGCGGTGGTTTGGCAGTACCCATGGCACCTTCGTTCGACTTCGATGGATGCCGGTGAGGGGGGACGAACCTCGTGCCGCCGCCGTTTTCGATCCAAGAAGGAGCCGTCATGCCCGTTGGGTACATCGTGGGGAGCCTGTCCACCGCCTCGATCAACCGCCGCCTCGCGGACATGCTCGCCCAGCGGACACCCGCCGGGCTCGAACTCGCCGAGATCTCGATCGCCGGCCTGCCGTTGTACAACTACGACCTCGACCAGAACCCGCCCGCAGAAGCGGTGCGGTTCAAGGCTGCGATCGAGGCGTGCGAGACGATCGTGTTCGTCACACCCGAGTACAACAGGTCGATTCCGGGCGCGTTGAAGAACGCGCTGGACTGGGGCTCGCGCCCATGGGGCGACAACTCCTGGGCCGGCCGCAACGCGGCCGTCGTCGGCACCGGCCTGAGCGGCTCCGGCACCGCCGTCGCCCAGAATCACCTGCGCGGCATCCTCGGGTACCTCCAGATGACCGTCCTCGGAGCCCCCGAAACCTGCATGACCTGGAGCGACGGCATCCTCGACGTGCCGCGGACCGCGGAGTACCTCGACGCCTTCTGGAAGGGCGTCCTCGCGGGACGGAGTGCCCGGTCCATCGACGCCTGATCCCGCGGGGGAGGCGCACGGTCCTGCTCCTCAGCCGTCGAGCAGGATGAGCGATCACTACGGGTGACAGCCGACCACGTCAGAGACGGGGATGTCATGCACCGATGACGCCTTCCCCTGCGTCCCGCACCAGCTCGGTCAGCCGGGCGAAGACCCGCTCGGCGCCGATGCCGTCGTGTTCGTACTCGTTGGTGACCCAGGGCGTGACGTTGCCGACGCGGGAGGCCGTGTCCAGCTGCAGGCCCGCGTCCACGAACATGTCGTCGTAGTAGACGGCGGCGGCGACCGGGACCTCGTTGGCGGCCAGCCGGTCGAGGTCGTACAGCGGGGGCCACTCCTCGCGCGCGGCCAGCAGCTCGACCGCGCCCTGGAACGGGCGCAGCTCGGCGATCTCCCGGAACATCCAGGGATAGATCATCTCGCCCGTGAACAGCAGCGGTCTGGCGTCCTCCGCGAACCGCGGGTGCCGGGCCCGCTCGGCCTGCGCCGCCCACGCCGTGGACCCGGCGCCGTGCCCGTAGATGCTCTCCTGCAGCGCGGCGAACAGCGGGTTGTCGCTGTACGAGGTCCGGGCCAGCACCTGGTGCAGGAACGTCGCCGACAGGTACTCGCCGGCCCACGCCTCGTCGAGCAGCCAGTGCAGGCGCTCGGGGCCCGGCTTCATGCCGAGGTCGATGCCGAGTGACTGAAACCGCCGGACGGTCAGCAGGTCGCCGTCCGGCAGCCGCACGTCGCCCGCCGACAGCCGGTCGGCGATCCGGGCGACGTGTTCGGCGTGCTGCGGGTAGCGCCGGTAGAACACCTCGTTCTTCGCCGCTACCCGCGGATACGTACGCCGGTAGACCTCGGCGGCCGACGGCTCAAGACCGGGCAGTCCGCCGGCGACGTAGCAGGCGCGCAGCCCTTCGGGCGCGCGGGACAGATACGTCAGGGTGAGGAAGCCGCCGTACGACTGTCCGAGCGTGGCCCAGCGCCCGCCGCCGAACAGGGTCTTCCGCACATGCTCGTGGTCCGCCACGATCGAGTCGGCCCGGAAGCAGGCGAGGAAGTCCGCGCCCTCGCGCGCGCCGGCGAACGCGCTCATCCGGCGCCCGTCGATCCGGGTGCTGCGGCCCGTGCCGCGCTGGTCGACCAGGACGACCCGGTACGACGTCAGCGCCTGGCCGAGCCACCCGCTCGGGTCGAGCGGACGCGGTCCCTTCCCGCCGGGGCCGCCCTGCAGGTAGACGAGGCAGGGCAGGTCCTCCTCCGACCGGTGCGGAGCGGTGATGTCGCGGACGAAGAGCCGGATCGTGCCGCGCGCCGGCTCTGACCAGTCGAGCGGTACGTCCACGAGGTGCTCCCGCACGCGCATGCCGGGAATCGTGTAGGTGACGGCGGCGGTCATGCGGTGGCCGCCCTCCGTCGGCGGTCCCACTCCGGGTTGATCCGGGGGACCGCGGCCAGCAGCGTGCGCGTGTACGGGTCGCGCGGGTCGTCGAAGACGCGCCCGCATGGTCCTTGTTCGACGATCCTCCCCTCGCTCATGACCGCTACCTGCTGCGCGATGCGCCGGACCACGGCCAGGTCGTGGGCGATGAAGAGGTAACTGAACCCGCTCTCGCGCTGCAGGCGTATGAGCAGGTCGATGATCTGGGCCTGGACGGACACGTCCAGCGCGGAGACGGCCTCGTCGCAGATCACCAGCTTCGGGTTGACGGCGAGCGCACGGGCGATGCCGATCCGCTGGGCCTGGCCGCCGGAGAACTGCGCGGGATAGCGCAGGGCGTGGCCGGGGTCGAGGCCGACCCGCTCCATCAGCTCCCCGGTGTAGCCCCGCCGGCCTCCTTTGGGCGCGATGCCCTGGTAGTCGAGCGGCGCCATCAGGATGCGCTCGACGGTGTGCCGGGGGTTGAGCGAGGAGAACGGATCCTGGAAGACGACCTGCACGTTGCCGCGGTAGCGGGCGAGCTGCGCACCCGTCGCGTGGGTGATGTCCTCGCCCTCGAACTCCAGGGTGCCGGAACTCGGCTCCATCAGCTTGGCGGCCATCCGCGCGCTGGTGGACTTGCCGCTGCCGGACTCGCCGACCAGGGCGAGGGTCCCGCCCGGGTGCACGTCGAAACTGACGCCGTCCACGGCGGTGAGCTGGCTCTTGCGACCGTAGGGACCACGGGTGGTGAACCGCTTGGTCAGGTCGCGGGCGCGCAGCAGTGCCTCACTCACGCGATCACCTCGTCGGTGGCCTTGCTGTCGGGAGGGGCGCCGGGAGAGGCGTCGGAAGGGATGTCGGGAAGGGGGTCGGTGATCCGCGGGATGCTGTCCAGCAGCCGGCGCGTGTACGCGTGCCCGGGTGCCGAGAAGATCTCCTCGGCGGTGCCGTACTCGACCTGCTCGCCCTCGCACATCACCAGTACCCGCGTCGCGACCGAGCTGATCACGGCCAGGTCGTGGGTGATGAAGACCATCCCGGTGCGGGTCCCCAGCTGCAGGCCGGCGAGCAGCTTCAGGATCTGGGCCTGGACGGTCACGTCCAGGGCCGTGGTCGGCTCGTCCGCGAGCAGCAGCGCGGGCGAACAGACCAGCGCCATCGCGATCATGATGCGCTGCCGCTGTCCGCCGGAGAACTGGTGCGGGTAGTGGCCCACCCGCCGCGGCGGATCCGGGATGCCGACCCGTTCCAGCGCCTCGACGGCGATCTTCCTGGCCTCCTTCCGCGAACCGCCGAGGTGTGCCCGGTACATCTCCTCGATCTGCAGACCGACCGTGTAGTAGGGATTCAGCGAGGACAGCGGGTCCTGGAAGACCATGGACACCTGCTTGCCCCGGATCGGGCGCATCTCCCGGTCCGTGCGGCCGAGCAGCTCGACGCCCTCCAGCCGTATGCTGCCCCGCGTCACGGCCCCGCGCGGCAGCAGGCCCATGATGGCCAGGCTGGTCATCGACTTGCCCGAGCCGGATTCGCCGACGATGCCGACGGTTTCGTCCCTGCCGACGCTGAAGGAGACGTCTTTGACGACGTCCACGGGACCGCGCGTGGTCGGCAGGGTCACGGTGAGGCTCTCCACCGCCAGCAGCTCGCTCTCGCTCATCGGATCCTCACTCGCGGGTCGAGGGCGGTGTAGAGGAGGTCGACCACGACGTTGCCCGTGACGACGAAGAAGGCCGCGAGCAGCGTGACCGCCATGATCACCGGCTGGTCGTTCTTGGCGATCGAGTCGGCGGCCATCTTGCCGACGCCGTTGAGACCGAAGACGGTCTCGGTGATGAGCGCGCCGCCCAGCACGTTGGCGAAGTCCATGCCGAAGATCGTGACGACGGGGGTGAGCGCGGGGCGCAGTGCGTGCCGCCGCATCGTCAGGACCGGGGGCAGGCCCTTGGACCGGGCGGTCCGCATGAAGTTCTCGGCCAGCGTGTCGATGACGTTCGCCCGCGTCAGCCGGGCGTACAGGCATGCCGCGCCGGTGGCCAGAACGATCCACGGCATGAGATAGGACTGGAACCACAGCCAGGGGTCGTCCGTGAAGGCCACGCTCGTCGGAAACGGCAGCACCTTCAGCTTGACGACCAGGACGTACTGCAGGGCGAGCGCGAGCACGAAGTTGGGGATGCTGGCGCCCCCCAGGGTCAGGTTCATCGCGGCCCTGTCCCACCAGGTGCCCTCCTTGACCGCGCTGACCAGTCCCGCGGTGATGCCGACGAGCAGCCAGAGCACGGCCGCGCCGATCGCGAGTGTGGCGGTGACCGGGAGCCGCTCCAGGACCATCTCCCACACCGATTGGTTGGTCTGGAACGAGTAGCCGAGGCAGGGCGCCGGGCAGTGCACGAGGTTCGCGCCGGTCCCGTAGTCCCGCCCGGTGAACAGCCCGGTCAGGAAGTCCCGGAACTGGGTGAGGAACGGCTCGTCGACGCCGAGGGCCGCGCGGATCTCCGTGACCCGTTCCGGCGTGCAGGTCTTGCCGCAGACCATCAGCGCGGGGTCGGGCGACAGCGTGAAGAAGATGAGGTAGGTGAACAGGCAGACCAGGAAGAGGATCAGCACGAGCCCGGCGATCCGGCCGGCGAGGTAGCGGGCCATCAGGCAGCCTCTCCCGCGTCGGTGGCGGCACGGATCCGGTCGCCGAGCACGGTGAGGGACAGTACGGTCAGGAACAGGAAGAGCCCGGGGATCGCGAAGTACAGGGGGTGCACCGCGTACCAGGTGACCGAGCTGGAGATCATCTGTCCCCAGGAGGGCGTCGGCGGGCTGACGCCCACCCCGAGGAAGGACAGGCCGGCCTCCGTGCCGATGTACCCGGGCACGGCGAGGGTGGTCAGCACGATGAGCGAGCTGCGCAGGTTGGGCAGGATCTCCTTGAACACCAGCGCGCGCCTGGACGCGCCGGAGGCGCGGGCCGCCTCGACGAAGTCCCGGTTCATCAGGGACAGGGTCTGGCCGCGGACCACCCGCGCGAGGTAGGGCCAGCCGAACAAGCTGATCACGGCGATCAGCAGCAGGGACCTGTTGCCCGTGGGCTGCGACGACAGGATGGCGATCATGAAGATCAGGGCCGGGAAGGCCATCAGGAAGTCCATGACCCGGGAGCTGACCTGGTCGACCCAGCCGCCGTAGAAGCCGGCGACCATGCCGAAGACCACCCCGAGCAGCGTGGTGAGCACGGTCGCCGCGGCGGCGATGAGGAACGACACACGCGCGCCGTACGCGATCCGCGCCAGGATGTCGCGGCCGTTCTGCGGCTCGACGCCGAAGGGGTGATCGGCGCTGATGCCGCCGAACGCCCCCTTGGGCAGGCCGCCCGTGTCGGCGTCGACGGCGGCCGTGTCGAACTCCGTCGGGCCGTAGCCCGTGAGGGCGCTGATGAGCGGCGCGCCGATCGCCATCAGTACCATCAGGGCGATGAACCCGGCGCTGAACAGAGCGCCGCGGTCGTGCAGCAGGACGCGCAGGACCCGGCGGCCCGCCGTGTGCGGCGCGCCGGGTGCACCCACTGACTGACCGGTCTGCCCGTCCTTCGCGATGGCAGTCGTCATGCGCCGCCTACTCTCCGGCGTCCGCGAGGCCGACCGAGACCAGGTCGATTCCGCCGCTGAAGGAGTCGGACAGATAGGCGCCCGCGATGTTGGAGCCGGTGACCAGGAGCAACTTCTCGTAGAGGAGGGGCACGACCGGAGCCTGTTCCATGATCTGCTTGTCCAGCTCGCCGTACGCCTTGTTGGCGGCGCTTACGTCCTTCATGCCCGCGATCTCGTCGAAGCGCCGGTTGATTGCGTCGTCGTCGATCTGCGCCAGGTTCGTGTTCGCGGTGGAGGTGATCTTGCGGCCGTCGAACAGCGGTGGCAGGAAGGTCGAGCCGGACGCCCAGTCGGGGCACCAGCCGGTGACGGCGAGGTCGTGCTGCTTGGCCGTGGTGCCGATGACCTCGTAGTACGTCGACGTGTCGATGTTGTTGATCTTGACCTCGATGTTCAGCGGCTTGAGGGCCTCCTGGATGGCGACCGCGACCGCCGTCCACCTGGGGTCCGGGCGGCTGTCCAGCGTGAGGTTGAATCCGTCCGACATACCCGCCTCGGCGAGCAGCTTCTTCGCCTTGGCCGGGCTGTGCGGGTAGAGGTCGTCATTGGTGCGGCCGCGTACGGTCGGCGGCTGGATCGCGGTTCCCTTGGCGGCGAGCTGCTTGCCCCCGAACGCGGCGACGACCGTGTCCTTGTCGACCGCGTACGCGATGGCCTTGCGCACCTTCGGGTCTTGGAGGGGCCCACGGGTCGTGTTCGTCCCCATGTACGTGGTGCAGCCCGTGTATCCGGACAGCGTGCGCCCCTTCACCTCGGGCGTCTGGACCCGGGACAGCGTCGACGCCTGGACGGTGCCCGCGATGGCGTCGGCGTCGTCGCCCTGTCCGGCGAGCATGCGCTCGTCGATGGTGGCGGGATCCAGGCCGAAGGTCCACTCGAAGGCGTCCGGCTTGGCCGCGCGGATGTCGTCGGTCGACTTCTTCCACTTCGGGTTGCGGACCAGCTTGAGTGACGAGCCGTGCTGGTAACTCGCCACCTTGTAGGGGCCGGAGGCTATGGGCTTGGTGTCGAACTCGTGCTTCGCGCCCTTTCCCTCCGGGACCGGGAAGAAGTTGGGCATGGTCAGCGCGCTGGGAAAGTCGGGGAAGGACCTCGTGAGATGGAAGACGACGGTCGTGTCGTCGGGCGTCTCGATCGAGTCGAGTCCGCCCGACCGGTACGGGCCCTGGTAGTCGGCCGGCGCCTCGATCAGCTCCCTCGGGTACGGCGACCCGCCCATCTCGGGGTCGAAGGCGCGCTCGACGGCGAACTTCACCGCCGCGCTGTCGATCGGCGAGCCGTCCTCGAACTCCAGGCCGTCCTTGAGGTGGTACGTCCAGGTCTTCGCATCGTCGGACGGCGTGCCGAGGTCGGTCGCCAGGTCCGGGACGACCTTCGTGCCCTCGGCGCCGGGGCCGGCGCCGAACGTGGTCAGACCGCGGTAGATGAGCCGGTAGAAGTTGTTGACGCCGCCGTCGAAGCCGAGCCCGGGGTCCAGGTGGGAGAAGTCCGCGGTGGCCAGGAAGTGGACCGTGCCGCCCGTGGCGGGCGTCCTCGAGGAACCGGCTCCGGTGGACGAGCTGTCCGCCCCACTACAGGACGCGACGAGCAGCGAGCAAAGCAGCGTAATGCCGGTGGCAGCCGTTGATCTCCTCATGGGCGCTCCTGGGTTGATGCGAATCGATGAACTCGACGAACTCGATGAAGTCGATGAATGCATGCATACGGTTACTGGGCCCGGAGCCACACGCGCATGGCCTCGGGTCTGCGGTTGCCCCACAGGAAATAGGGCACGAGCGTCACGGGGACGGCCTCGTCACCGACAGCCCTGTCGGTGACGGAGCTGTCGGTGCCGGGGGGTGGAGCGGACAACTCCGGGTAGAGTTCCGGCGACTCGGCCGGCTCGACGGCCGCCCGCAGCCGGAGGGCGACGGCGCCGGGTGGTCCGTCCGCCGGAGCAGAGGTGTCCGCGGCGGCGATGCGTTCGGCCGACAGGACCAGGTCGTCCACCGGGGCGGGGGAGTCCTGCTGCTCGACGCAGTAGACCAGCGGACCGCGGGCGACGGCGACCGCGCCGCGGGTGGCGTCCAGGTGGGGGTGCGACAGGTGCCCGCGTACCGGCATCGGCAGGCGGAGCAGCACCGTGTCGCCCGCTGCCCAGGTCCGTTCGACGGACAGCCAGCCGTCCGCGGCCGCGACGGGCTCGCCGTCGAGCGCGACGTCGTGCGCCCAGGCGGGGATCCGGAACTTGATCGCGTACGGGCGGTCAGGGGCACGCTCGACGGTGAGCCGCACGTCCCCGTCCCAGGGGTAGGCGGTCTCGACGCGCACCGCCGTGGTGGCGGTCTCGATCCGGCTCTCGGCATACAGAGCGAGGTACAGGGCGTCCGCGCGTTCGGCGGCCACGTAGTCGCCGAGCTGGGCCATCCACCGGACGATGTTCGGTGGACAGCACGGGCAGGAGAACCACGGCCGGCGAAGCGGCGCGCCGCCGTTCTCGGCCCCGCTGCGCTGCTCGTGGTCAGGGCGGCGCTGGAGCGGGTTGTCGTAGAAGAAGCCCGTCCCGTCGGCGGACAGACCCACGGCGTAGGCGTTGAAGAGCACGCGCTCGAACACGTCGAGATACTTCGCCCCGCCAGTGGCCACGAACATCCGCCAGGCCCACTGCATGGTGGCGATGGCGGCGCAGGTCTCGCTGTACGCACGCTCGGACGGCAGCTCGTACCGGTCGCCGACGGCCTCGTCCGAGTGCCGGCTGCCGAGACCGCCGGTGAAGTAGAGCTTGGTGGCGACCATGTCGTCCCAGAGCCGGTCGAGCGCCTCGAACAGGGGCCGGTCGCCGGTCTCCAGGTGGACGTCGGCCGCTCCGGCGGCCAGGTACGTCATGCGGACGGCGTGCCCGGTGACCGAGGGCAGCTCGCGGATCGGCAGGTGGTCCTGGAAGTACTCGGGCGGGAAGATGCGGTGCTTCAGGCGGCCGTGCCCGCGCCGGTCCACGAACAGGCGTGCTTGGGTGAGGTAGTCGCGGTTGCCGGTCTCCCGGTACAGCTCGACCAGGGCCATCTCCACCTCGGGGTGGCCGCAGGTGGCTTCTTCGCGCCCCTCGCCGAAGCGGTGCACGGCCAGGTCGGCGAACTTCACGGCCACCTCAAGGAGCCGGCCGTCGCCCATCCGCCGGTTCGCGGCGACGGCCGCCTGGATCAGGTGGCCGAGGGTGTACAGCTCGTGTCCCCAGGCCATGTCCTCCCAGGGCTTCATGACCGCCGCCGGGTCCTGGAAGAACGAGTTCAGGTATCCGTCCCCGGCCTGCACCCGTTCGACGAGGCCGACCACCTCGTCGAAGAACTCCCGTACGCCGTCCTGCGCTTCGCCCGCGCCGATCTCGTACGCCAGACCTTCGAGCGTCTTGTACAGGTCGCTGTCGTGGAACGGATAACGCCCGCGATAGGCCGGGGGATCGTCGGTGAGCAGCCGGCGGAGGTTGTCGACGTTGCCGGCGGCACGCAGTTCCCCGACGGTGTGCGGGGCGGTCGACTGCCGGTTGCGATCCTGCCATTGCCGGAGCAGTCCGCCGGTGATGCACACCGCGGCGAGTGGGACGACGGCGCCGGACGTCGTTCGCACGGCTGCTGCCGGGGCGGCCGCGTGGGCGTCGCCGGCCTGCTGTGACGTCATCGAATCCCCTGTGACATGTAACATAGTACTGAGTTGATGGGCTGACCGTAAAGGCTTACCTGAGCAAACGGCAAGGGAGGACCCATGGAATTTACGTGGGCGGTTCTTCCCGCCGGGGGGCGGTGAGAGTTCTACTCGGCTCCGGCCCTCGCCCGGCGAACGTCGCGCGTACAGCGCCGTGATGGAATCGGAAGCCACTCGTTCGGGTGAACAGGCATCGGCAAGTCCGCACCATCGACCCTTGCGGCCTCGTTCTGGCGCATAACCACGGGCCGTGCTGCCGGAGTCTCGGGGCTGTTGCCCGTGGGCCGAGGTGTTCCGGTCATGTGGTGTCGCCGTCGGGCCCGGTTGGGGCTCCGAGTATCCGGGTGAGTGCCCCTTCCCGCTGGGTGAGTTCGTTCCATGTGCCCTGTTCGGCGAGGTGGCCGTGCTCCAGGACGGCGATGCGGTCGGCTCGGCGGATGGTGGCGGGGCGGTGTGCGATGACGATGGTGGTGCGGCCGGTGGCGGCGGCCAGTGCGGAGGCGAGTTCGGCGTCGCCCGCGGTGTCGACGTGGGCGGTGGCCTCGTCGAGGACGAGGATCCTGGGGTTGGTCAGCAGGGCGCGGGCGAGTGCGACGCGGGCGCGTTGGCCGCCGGAGAGTGTGGCGCCGCGTTCGCCGACGAGGCTGTCGAGGCCGTCGGGCAGGGTTGCGGCGATGCGGTCGACGCCGCTTTGGCGCAGGACGTGTGCCAGTTGGTCCTCGCCGGCGCCGGGTGCGGCGAGGAGGAGGTTGTCGCGCAGCGTGCCGTGGAAGAGCGCCGCGTCCTGGCCGACCAGGGCGAGGGCGCCGCGCAGCTGCTGGTCCGGCAGGTGGCGTACGTCGACGGGGGCGCCGCCGTCGGCGGGCAGGAGTTCGACGGTGCCGGAGCGCGGGTCCCAGAAGCGGGCCAGCAGGTGCGCCGTGCTGGTCTTGCCCGCGCCGGAGGCGCCCACCAGGGCGAGCGTGCAACCGGCCGGCACGGTCAGGTCCACGCCGCGCAGGACGGGTTCGGCGCCGTAGTCGACGTGGACGTCCCGCAGCCGTACGCCGAGCGGGCCGGGCGGCAGCGGTCGGGGGTGCGCCGGCGGTGGGGCGCCGGCGGGGGCGGTGGTGGCGGCGTGGACGCGTGCCGCCGCGGCGCGCAGGGTGCCGGCCTGACGCAGCGCGTCGGCGGCGGCGGCCACGGGGGAGAGCACGGACAGGGCGAGGGCCAGGGCCGCGGGAGCCCACGCGCCGTGCAGCCGGCCGTCGCCGGTGGTGGCGGCCCCGGCCGCGACGACGCCGACGAGGGCGAGGACGATCAGCACGTCCTGGACGGCGGCGAAGGCGCCCTCGTGCCCGGCCTCGGCGCGCTGGGCGTCGGTGAGCCGGCGCCCGCCCGCGGTGAGCTGGTCGCGGCGCCGGTCGAGGGCGCCGTGGGCGAGGAGTTCACGGAGACCGTCCACGGTGTCCACGGTGTCGGCGGACAGCCGCGCGGTCGCGGCCCTGGTGACCTCCCCGCGCGCCGCGCGTCCGGCGGTCCCGAGGAGCGAGTGCGCCAGGAGCGCCGCCGCGGCGGCGAGGGCGGCGATCAGCAGCCAGGGGTCGAGGAGGCCGAGTGCGACCGCCCCCGCGGCGAAGACCACGGCGGAGGCGAGGAGTTGGGCGATGGTGTGGGCGTAGAAGAACTCCAGCGCCTCGATGTCGTTCATGGCGGTGGCGGCCAGATCTCCGCTGCGTCGCCCGGCGATCCGGGCGGGGGCGCTGCGGGCCAGCCCGTCGTAGACGCGTACGCGCAGCCGGGCCAGGACCCGGTAGGCGAGGTCGTGGGAGAGGTCCATCTGTCGCCAGGTGGCGAGCGCACGCAGCAGCACGAGCCCGATGAGGGCGCCGACGGTGGTGCCGTCCGGGGCGGCGCCGTCGATGACGGCGCGCCCGGTGGCGTACGCGAGCCAGGTGCCGAGGACGACGAGGCACGCCTGGTCGACGAGGCAGGCGGCGGCGGTGCGCGCCGCCATGGCCCGGTGCGGGCGCAGGGCGGGCAGCAGGCGGCGCAGCGCCCGCCGCGGGGGCGCTGCGGGAGTGTGCGTCGACGGGGTGTTCGTCGGTGGCTGGGGCGCCATGGCTTCTTTCTTCCGTTTTCTTCCGTCCAGGTCAGGGCCGCAGGTCGGCGGCGGCGAGTTCGGCGTACGTGCCTCCGGCGGCGGAGAGGGTGTGGTGGTCGCCGACCGCGTCCAGACGGCCGCGGTCGAGCACGACGACGCGGTCGGCGTGCCGTACCGCGGCGAGCCGGTGGGCGACGATCAGGCAGGTGCGGCCGTGCGTGGCCTGCCGCAGGGCCCGCGTGATGAGGCTCTCGCGGGCCTCGTCGACGGCGCTGGTGGCCTCGTCCAGGATCAGCACCGGCGCGTTCGCGAGCAGCGCGCGCGCCAGGGCGAGCCGCTGGCGCTGGCCGCCGGAGAGGGTCGCGCCGCGCTCGCCCAGGACGGTGGCGTATCCCTCGGACAGCGCCGCGATCTCGTCGTGGACACCCGCGGCGCGGCACGCGGCGGCCAGTTCGTCGTCGCTCGCGTCGGGACGGGCCAGGCGCAGGTTGTCCGCGACGGAGGTGTGGAAGAGGTACGTGTCCTGCGAGACGACGGCGATGCCGCGGCGCAGCGCGTCCAGCGCGAGGTCGCGGATGTCGGTGCCGTCCAGCAGCACGGTGCCGGTGCCGGGGTCGTGGTGCCGTTGGAGCAGCGCGAGCAGCGTGGACTTGCCCGCTCCCGACGCGCCGACCACGGCGGTGGTGCGCCCGGCCTCGCAGGTGAACGTGACGCCGTCCAGGGCGGGCCGCTCGGCGCCGGGGTACGTGAACGTCACGTCGGCGAAGGCCAGGGTGGGCGCCGTGGTCCAGGCCGGGTGCAGCGTCCCGGTGTCGGGTACGGCGGGCCGGGCGGTACGCAGGGCGGCGATGCCGTCGGCGGCGGAGACGCCGAGGTAGCCGGCGTGCCACTCGCGGGACAGGTCGCGCAGCGGCCGGAAGCACTCGGAGGCGAGCATCAGCAGCAGGTACGTCTCGCCGCCGGCGGCGTCCCCGGTGGCCGCGGAGGTGCAGGCCAGCAGGACGGCGGCGAGCGTGCCCGCCTGGATGGCCAGGTCGGTCAGCGCGGTGTCCACCAGGGAGACGCGGAGTTTGGCGACCGTGGCCCGGTGCAGCTGACCGGATCGCTCCTCCAGCGCGGCCCGCTTGCGGCCCACGGCGCCGGCGGCGCGCAGTGCCGGCATGTGCTGCAGCGCCTCCAGGTAGTCGGCGGCCAGGTGCTCGTACGTGTCCCAGTGCTCCTTGCCGCGGCCCGCCAGCGCTCGGTCCCACAGCCGCGGGGCGAACAGGGCCAGTGCGACGGCGGCGGCGAGCACGGCTGCCGCTGCCGGGTTCAGGACGGCCACCCAGACCAGCAGTCCGGGGGTGGCCAGGCCCACGACGGCGAGTTGGGGCAGATAGCGGGTGAGGTACGCGTTGACGCCCTCGACGCCGTCCACGACGGTGGCACGCAGCGCGCCGACCCGCGCGGCCGACCGGTGCGCGGGGCCGAGCCGCCCGAGTTGTGCCACCAGCTCGTCGCGGAGCCGCAGCCGGATCCGGGCCCCGGCGTCCGCCGCGGCGATCCGCTGCCGCCAGGTCAGCAGCGCACGCAGGGCGACGACGGCGACCACCGCGCCGAGCAGGGCCGGCAGCCGGTCGTCCGCGCCGCGGGCGATGTCGGCGAGCGCCGCCGCCAGGAGCGCGGCCTGCGCGACGTGGGCGGCGGTGGCGGCGGTGAGCAGCGTGGTGGCGCCCAGCAGCGGTCCGGGGGCGGTGCGGGCGGCGCGCAGCAGTTCGGGGTGGAGCATCATCGGCGTTCGTTCCCTGCGGAGTTCGGGTCGGCGGCGTCGCGGGGCCTGAGGGGTGCGGGCCGGTGAGGTGACGAGCCGGGGGCTGCGGCGTCCGCCGCGGCCTGCGCGGGTGGGGCCGGCACGGGACCCTCGCGCCCGGCCGGTACGGGGTCCTCGGGCGCGGCCAGTGCGAGGCCGTGGACGACCCACCGCTCGCCGGCGGCGCGCCCGAGGGCCGCGCCCAGGTCTGCCCGCTGCCAGGAGCCGACGGGACGGGTGCGCAGCCCGAGGGCGGTGGCGATCACCTCGGCGCAGGCGGCTGCGTACCCGGCGGACAGATGCTCGGCGCGAACACGGTCGGGCGGTGCGCCGGCCGGGGCGCCGTGGGCGAGAAGGACGGCCCCGGCGTCGGCGAGCCACCCCTGGCCGGCCGGCCAGGAGGCGAGCGTGGGCCGGGCCTCGCCGTGGGCCATCAGGCGCGGCGACGTCGCCTGCGCCGTGGCCGACGCGTCGCTCCCGTACGGGTGCGGTTCGTCCCGTACGGCATGGCGGCTCGGCTCACCGGCACTGTCCGGGCGGAAGCCGGCGCGGCCGGTGTCGCGACCCGGCGCTGGAAGGTCCTCGCCCCCGCCCGCGCCGTGGCCCGCCGGGGTGCGGTCGTCGGGGTTCTGAACCGTGCGGTCGGGGTGGCCCGTCGCGGGGGAGCCCCCGCCCGGCGCGGCGGCGCCGGCCGGGGCCAGCAGGCCGGGGTCCGCTCCGCCGACCGCGGCACACCAGGCGGGTCGCCCCGGCGGGAGCGGGCAGTCGGGGCCGACGAGCAGGTGTGCACGTACCGGGTAGCGGCCTCCGGCCGAGGCGGCGGCGCGCGGCCGGGCGCCCGCGCGGTCGGTGCGGGTGCCGTCGGTGGCCGCACCCATAGTGCCCCGCGCGGGCTTGGCGTTGCCGCCGGAGGTCCCGGCGCCGGCCGCCCGGCGGGCGGCGAGGGACAGGGTCAGCACGGTGTCGAGGTCGACTTCCCCCGCTCCGGCACCGGGCACGCGGCGGGCCGGCTCCCGCCAGCGCTGCCGGGCGGGCCCGGCCGGGGTGCCGGGCTCGACGGGGCGGCCCGAGCGGGCGTCGGCGACGGCGGCGGCGACCAGCCGGACGTCCGCGCGCGTCCCGGCGGTCTCCGGCCGCACGAGGGCGCCCTGGTCCGCCGGCTCCGGATCCGGGACGCCTGCGCGCGAGGTACCGGTGGCCCCGGCGGTGGAAGAGGTGGTCATCCGGGATTCCTCACATGTGCGGTGGCGGGGCGAGCGTGAAGTCGGCCGGTCCGGCCGGGGGTTCGGTGCGCCAGCCGGGGGCACCGGACTCGCCGGCCGGGGGGACACGGTTGCCGCAGCAGCGCTCGACGGCCTCGGCCTCGGCGACGGCGGCGACGCGGGCGCCGTCCGGGTCGCCGAAGGCGGTGCCGAGCGCGACGCGGTCGGCGGGCCAGGCGCCGAGGCGGCGGGCGTCGGAGACATCGGCGGTCATCGCCACGTAGCGGGCGGGGGTGCCGGCGGGACGCGGTACGGGGGCGACGGAGCGGACCAGGCCGCAGACCGGGTCGATGAGCGCGTCGAGCGGCAGCGGGGGGTTCACCGGGAGGTCTCCTCGGCCGGGTCGACGGTACGGGCGGCGACGGGCGTCGGTTGGTCGGGATAGCAAACCGGCCATCCCCGTACCGGATCGCGCCCCACCCGGCCGTCGACCCCGAAGACCTCCCGCAGCAGCTCCGGCGTGACCACGTCCCCCGGCGCGCCGTCCGCCGCCACCCGCCCGTCCCGCAGCGCCACCAGCCGCTCGCTGAACCGGGCCGCCAGACCGAGGTCGTGCAGGACCATCAGCACCGTCATCCGGCGCTCCGTGCGCAGCCGCGCCACGAGTTGCAGCACCTCCAGCTGGTGGCGCAGGTCCAGGTAGGTCGTCGGCTCGTCCAGCAGCAGCAGGGGAGCGTCCTGAGCCAGCGCGAGCGCCAGCCGCACGCGCTGGCGCTCGCCGCCGGAGAGCGCGTCGACCGGCCGGTCGGCCCAGTCGGCGACGCCGACGTCCGCCATCGCGCGCAGGCTCACCGCGTCGTCGCCGTCCCGCAGCATCCCGAGCGGACCCCGGGCGGCGTACCGGCCCTGCCGTACGAGCTGACGTACCGTCATCCCCGGTACGGCGGGCGCCGACTGGTGCAGCAGCGCGACCCGCCGCGCCGCCGCCCGGCGGGGCAGCCGGGAGACGTCCGCGCCCGCCACCCGAAGGTGGCCGGAGCCGGGCCGCAGCATGCCCGCGGCGAGGCGCAGCAGCGTGCTCTTGCCGCAGCCGTTGAGGCCGACCAGCGCGACGAGTTCGCCGGAGTGCACGGTCAGGCTCACCCCGTCGAGTACCTGCCGCCCCGGGTAGCCGAACCCGACCCGGTCCGCTTCAAGGGCCGGCTGATCACCCCGGCCGGAGCCGGGGTCGGGGATCGGCGGTGTGGATGCGGCGGTCTTGGACTCGGTCACCTCGTGCTCCTCACGAGTACGCGGGCGGGCTCCCGGCGGCGCGGGTCCACCGCCCGTACGGGCGTCACAGTTCGGTGGTGTGGCGGCGGGCGACGACCAGCAGGACTGCCGCGCCGACCGCCGTCGTCACCGCGCCCACGGGAATGCTCAGCCGCTCGGCGCCCCACGACACCGCGGCACGGGAGGCGAGTTGGGCGACGGCGTCCGCGCCGCACACGGCGACCGCGCCGGCCAGTGCGGCGCCGGGCAGGGCGAGGCGCAGGTCCGCGCCGAGCAGCGCGAGCGCCACGTGCGGCACCAGCAGCCCTACGAACCCCAGCGCGCCGACGGCCGCGACGGCACCCGCGGTCAGCCCCACCGCGCAGGCCAGGGCGAGGCCCCGGGCCCGGGACGAGGCCAGTCCCGCGGCCCGCGCCACGTCCTCGCCGCAGCGCAGCAGCATCAGCGGCCCCGCCGTCAGGCAGGCGGCCAGGCCCCACGCGAGCGCCCACGGCCACAGCAGCGCCCAGTGCTCCCACGTACGGGCCTCGGTGGTGCCGACCAGCCACTGCACGACGCTGCCCAGCTCACCCGGCGCGACGAGCAGCACCATCGCGGTCAGCCCGCCCAGCACGGCGGAGACCAACACACCGTGCACCGCCACGGCCGCCGGATCGGCGCGGTCCCGGCCGGCGAGCAGCCGCAGCAGGCCCGCCCCGGCGCAGCCGCCGGCGACGGCCGCGACCACGACGGCGGTCGGCGAGTCCCACCCGGCAAGACCCGCCCCGGACGCCGCGACGGCGCCGAGCACCGCGCCCGGCGTGACGCCGGTGACCTCGGGACCGGCCAGCGGGTTGCGCAGCGCGGCCTGGAGCACCAGCCCCGCGAGTCCCAGGCAGGCGCCCGCGACCAGGGCGACCAGGACGCGCGGCACCCGGAGCTGCTGGACGACGTGCCGCGTCGTCGGATCGACGTCGCCGCCGGTGAGCGCGGGCCACACCTCGCCCGGCGCGACGGCGCCCCCGGCGAGGAGGCCGGTCACGGCGGCACACAGGGCGGTGGCCGTGAGGCCGCCCAGTACCAGCCGCGGCCTGTGCGTCGGACGGGTCCTCATCCCACGCCCCCGTCGGCCGGGCCACGGTCGCCCGCGTCAGTGGGAGCGACGCGGCCGGCGGGCAGGGACCGTACGGGCGCGGGGGCACGTGTGCCCGTGCCCGCGGCGCCGGGTGCAGCCGCCGTGTCCGTCCCCGCCTGCGGGGAGACCTTGGGACCGGCCGGTCCGCGACCTGCGTGCGCGGAAGTGCCGCCGATACCGGCGGAGCCGCCGCCCGGGTCGACGCGGACCCGTGCCGCGTCGCCGGAGCCGCGCCCCGCCCGCCCCGTACGCCGCGGCCCGTCCCGCCGGCCGCTGCGCCGCCCGGTCCGTAGCAGCGCGACGCCGGCGGGTACGCCGATCAGCGCGGTCCACGCCCCGACGGGAGTCTCGACCGGCATCAGCGCCAACCGGGCGGCCTGGTCGGCCCAGACGGTGATCACGGCACCCCAGGCCACGGTCCACGGCAGCACGCGTACGACGCCGGCCCGCGGCCGCAGCCGCCGCGCCAGGTGCGGCGCGAGGAAGCCCACCCACGCCACGGGACCGCACACCGCGACCACCGGGGCGATCAGCAGTACGGCCACGGCCAGCGCGGCCAGCCGGGCCCGCCGTACCCGTACGCCCAGGGCACCGGCGTCCTCGTCGCCCAGCCGCAGCACCGCGAGGACCGGTGCGCACAGCACCAGCAGCGGCACCGCCGCCGCCAGCCAGGGCCACACCCCCGTCCACGACTGCCACGTCAGGCCGGAGAAGCTGCCGAGCAGGTAGCGGTAGATCAGCTGCAGGTCGAGCTGGTCGGCCATGACCATCAGCACCAGCAGCCCGCCCTGCAGCGCGGCGTTGACGGCGGCGCCGGTGAGCAGCACCGCGGCGGGGCTGCGGCCGAACCCGGCGGCGATCAGCGTCAGCACCCCGCCGACGGCGGCGCCGGAGACAGCCAGCAGCGGGTGCAGCCACCCCGGCAGGGACAGGGCCAGGACGAGCGGCGCGGCCACGCCGATGGCCGCCCCGGAGGAGACCCCCAGCATCTCCGGCACGGCCAGCGGGTTGCGCAGGGCCTCCTGCAGCACCAGACCCGCCGCGCCCAGACAGGCCCCCGCCGTCAGCGCCAGCAGCAGGCGCGGCACCCGGATCTGCTGAACGACGAGCGCCTCGAAGCCGGCCTCACCCTCGCCGGTTCCCTCGCCGAGCAGCGTGCCCGGCAGCCGCGTCGGGGGTACGGCCGGGGTGCCCAGGCTCAGCGCGCAGAGCGCGGCGAGGGCCAGCATGACAACGGCGGCGGCCACCAGGCCACGGGGCCCTCGTACGGCCGGCGTCATCGCAGGGCGGCCGTGGCCTCGTCCAGCACGATGCCGAGGGACCGGGTGCCGCGGCCCTTGGCCCACACCTCGGGATCGACCTCGATCACCTTGTCGTTGCGCACGGCCGGGATCCGCGCCCACAGCGGGTTGTCGGCCATCGTCTCGGAGAGCTTCACATCCGTGTCGTCGAAGGCGATGGTCTCGACGAACAGCACGTCCACGTCCCTGGCGAGGATCTCCTCCAGGCTGTACGTGCCCTCGACACCCCGGTCCTGCCAGGGGTACTCGGCGATCTGCGGGAACAGCCCCGCGGCGGTGTCGCGGCCCGGCGCCGCCACGCCGAAGTTCGCGTCGCTGCCGAAGATGACCAGCGCGGTCTTGTCGCTCCGGCTCTCCTGCGCGCGCTCCAGCTTGCCGCGGAAGCGCTTCTCCGCCGCCACGGCCCGTTCACCGCGGCCGGTGAGTGCCGCGAGGTCCCGCAGGTAGGAGACGCTGTCCTGCCAGTCCTTCGGCTGCACCGGCCAGAACGTGGTCGCGCCCTTCAGCGCGGGGGCGAGCTTGCCGTGGGTGTCCTCCAGGCCGATCACCAGATCTGGCTCGTGCGACAGGATCGCCTCGACCTCCGGGGCGATGAAGCCCCCGGGTATCACGGGGACGTCGGCCGCCTTCTCCTCGCCCAGGAAGTCCGGGTGGGCGAGGATCTCCGAGTTCGTCGCCGTGGGCACCATGCCCAGCTCGGTGAGTATGTCGTCGCAGAGCGCCACCAGGCACACGATCCGCTTCGGGGTGCGCTCGGGCGCCACCTCCACGCCGCGTACATCCGTGACGCGGTCCGCCTGGGCGACGGGTTTGACCGGCGGCAGCTCGGCGGCCGGGCTGCCGGCCGGCCGCCCGGAGTCCTCGTCGGACGACGAGGCTCCGCCGCAGCCGGCGGCCAGGAGGGCACCGGCGACCGCCAGCGCGGCGGTACGGGACAGGGTGGACAGGCGCAGGCGCGGCATGGTGATGGCTCTCCTTGTCAGCGGGCTGCTGGTCTGCGGTGGCGGGGCATGTCACCCGCCGCGGCAACAAGCATGGTAATCATTTTCATTACGCTCGCCTACCACCGACCCCCGGGGAGAGCCTCGTGACCACGCCGACTCCGCTCGACGAGGGCGGCCATCTCGCCCTGATCGGCACCGACGACGGCGCCGAGGCCGACGCGGTCGGCCGCTGAGGTACGCTCCGTCGCTGACGCGGCAGCGCATGCGGGGAGTGCGATCGTCTTTGGCAGATCGTCCAGAGTCCAGATTGTGCAGCTCTACCTGGCCGTAGCCGGTCTCGGCCAGGTGGCGGCGGTGGTCGTACTCGCCGTGAGCGTCGCCTCAGGAGGTCCAGGCCGACGCGGTCGGCCGCTGAGGTGCCCACCGCCCGTAGCGCGCACGCAACGTACCGGAAGCGCCGCAGGTACACGTCGGGCACGGCCGGCGGGCGGGTCCGTCGGCCGGGGAGTCGAGTCCTGCTCGATCACCCGTCCAGGCCACAGCGCGCGGCCAGGTCGGTGCGCTCACCGGGCAGTGCCGCGAAGGCACCGGCCCATGCGGGGGCCTCGTAGGTCAGTGGTCGTCCCAGTGACCGTCGTGGGCGGCGTGGCGGTGGCCGTCGTGCACGTAATCGACGTGATCTCCGTGGGGCACCGCGACGTGCCCGCAGCCTGCGCCGTGCTGGTGCGGGTGGTCGTCGTGGGCGACGTGCGCGCCCGGCTCGCACTCGTCGGCGTGGTCGTCGTGGGTGCGGTGGAGGTGGCCGTCGTGCGCATAATCCACGTGGTCACCGTGGGGGAGGGCGACGTGGCCGCAGCCCTCGTGGTGCTGGTGGACGTGGTTGGCGTGGGGGGAGTGTGTGGTGGTCATGATCGTCTCCGTGGCTTTGATTGCTGGGGGCCACTGACTCCAGTGTGCGCCCGCGGTCGCGCCGGCGGCACCGCCTCCGGCTCCGACGGACCTGGGCACGGCTGACGCCCGGCCGACGGGGGCGGCCGGGCGCGGAGTGCCGCGTCGTCAGCGGATCTCCAGCACCTCCAGGGTGAGCCCCTGCGGGTCCCTGAAGTACGCCACCCGCCGTCCCTCGTTCGGCCCCGACGTGATGAGCACGGGGCCGGCGCTGCGCGGCACGGCGCCGAGCGCGGCCAGCCGGGCGTGCTCGGCATCCAGGTCGTCGGTGGTCAGGCAGACGTGGGCGGTGCCGGGGTTCTTCGTCTCCAGGTCCACGGGCACACCGACCGGGTTGAGGTACTGGATCAGCTCCAGCAGGGCGTCCGACCCGGGGATACGGAAGATCGCGATGTCCAGCCGGGCGTCGGGGTAGCCGATCTGCTCGGAGGTGTACGGCGCGTCGTACACGCGCCGCACCACCGGCTCCGCGTCGAACACCTTCCGGTAGAAGGCGGTGGCCGCGTCGATGTCGGCGACCGTGAACCCCACGTGTGAGAAGCCTGTCAGCATTCCTGTTCCCGCCTCAGAGTCGTTGCGGATCGACGATCGTGCCGTCCCGGGCCGAGCGGTACATCGCGGCGACGAACTGCACCGCCGCGAGTCCGGTCCCGGCCGGGGAGCCGTTGCGGCCCCGGCCGTGCGCGAGTTCCACCAGGTTGTGCACGGGGGCGTGCTCGGGGTTGCGCTCCGCGGCGGGCAGCCGCGGCAGTTCTGTGACGCCGCCGGCGTCGTGGACGGAGGCGGTGCCCTCGTTGACGTCCAGCAGGGCGTGCCCGTCCCGGCCGAAGACCTCCAGCCGCATGATCTCCTCGTGCCCCGCCAGCACCGCGCCCGTCGAGCCGAGGGTGCCGACGGCGCCGCCCTCGAAGCGGACCGCGATGCCGTCGGCGAGGTCCACGGGCAGCTCGAAGTCGGCGCGGAACGCGGCCACGCCGCGTGGGCGCAGCCCGGTCAGCCACAGCAGCAGCGCGGCGGCGTGGGTGATCTGCGTCTGGCCCTGCCCGCCGCCGGACAGCTCCGGGTCGCTGTAGGTGCGCGCGGCCGGGGCGTTGACGGTGTAGCCGAAGGCGTCGCGGTACGGCTCCGGATTCCCGCGGTACAACTCGCGCACCGTGGAGGCGTACAGCACCGAGACGTGCTCGACGGGACCGATCATCCCGGCCGCGATCTTCTCGCGCAGCGTCAGGACGTGCGGGTTGTAGTGCCAGGGGTAGTCGATCACCAGCTCGGCCCCCCGGCTGCGGGCCAGCGCGGCCAGCTCGTGGGCGTGCGCGGGCTCGATGGTCATGGGCTTCTCCAGCAGCACGTGCACGCCCCGGTCGAGCGCGAGACGCGCGACCGGATAGTGTGCCGCGTGCGGCACGGCGACCACTGCCGCGTCGACCTCCACCGCGTCGAGCAGTTCCGCCGTGCCGGCGAAGGCCGACGGCACGCCGAACGCCTCGGCCGCCGCCGCGAGCCGGGCCGGGTCGGTGTCGGCCAGCGCGACGACCTCGGCATCGGACCGCTCCGCGAGCGCGGGGAGATGCGCGTAGGTGGACCACCAGCCGCAGCCGATCACGGCGATTCTCGCGCTGCTCACGCGTCCTCCCCGTCGAGCCGGAAGACCCTTTCGGCGGTGCCGTGGAACAGCGCGTGCCGCTCGCCGGCGGGCAGGTCCGAGATGATCTCCGCGTACGCGTCGACGACGTCGCCGTACGAGCTGAAGAGCCGGTCCACCGGCCAGTTCGTACCGAAGAAGGCGCGCTCCGGGCCGAACAGTTCGACGCACTCGCGTACCCAGGGGCGCAGCGTGCCGACCGTCCAGCGGTGGTCCGCCTGCCCGAGACCCGAGATCTTCACGACCACGTTCGGCGCGCGGGCGAGGTCGCGCATGGCGGCGCGCCACTGCTCGAAGTAGGCGCGGTCCCGGCGCCGGGGGTATCCGGCGTGGTCGACGCAGAGGGTGACGTCGGGATGGCGCTCGGCCAGCCGGCGTGCGTCGCCCATCTCCTCTACCGCCGGGTCGTCGCAGCACACCAGGCCGTGGCGGGCCAGTCCGGCGTAGCCGCGGTGCCAGTCCGGGTCCGTCAGATAGCCGTCGTAGCGCAGGTCGCGGATGCCGCGGAGGTTGCGGAAGGCCGCGTGCCGGGCGAGTACCCGGGCGGCGTCGGGCCGGGCGAGGTCGGCGTGCGCGACGATCCCGTGCGGGACGCCGAGCCGGTCCGCGAAGTCCTGGAGCCAGCGGGTCTCCTCCACCGGGTCCTCGGTGCCGATCGCAGCCTGGACGTGCACCGCCTTGGTGACGTTGTGGAAGCGGGTCTCGGCGACGAAGTCGTCCGCCCAGTAGCGCTGCGCGCGGATAGCGGCGTCGGGACCCGTGACCTCGTCCACGGGCGCATCGGGCTCCAGCCAGGCGTAGCGCAGCTTCGGATGCGTCAGGTCGTGGAAGTGCACGTGCGTGTCGACCAGGGGGATGGCGGCCATCACCGCACCCCCGGCACGGTGCCCAGGTGTGCGCCGCCGTCCACGTCGAGCGTCACTCCGGTGAGGAAGGACGCCTGGTCGGAGAGGAAGAACAGGACGGCGTCGGCGACGTCGTCCTCGCTCGCGTTGCGGCCGAGCGGGTTGGTCCCGGCCGCCGCCCGTACGATCTCGTCGGCCGGCTCCCCGTTCTGGGCGGCCTTCCAGTCCAGGACCTCCCGGCCCATGCCGGTGGTAGGACAGCCGACGGGGGCGATGCAGTTGGCGGTCACGCCGTCGGCGGCCAGCTCCGCGGCCACCGCCTCCGTCAGCCCCACCAGGCCGAACTTCGAGGCCACGTAGGGGACCTGCCGGGGGAAGCCGCGCCGTCCGCAGTCCGAGCCGATCGCCACGATCCGGCCCCGCCCGCTGGCCCGCAGGGACGCGGCGGCGGCCCGTACGGTGAGGAACGCGCCCTTCAGGTTGACGTCGAGGGTGCGGTCCCAGTCCTCCTCGGTCGTCTCCTCCAGTGCCCCGATGTGGAACACGCCCGCGGAGACGACGAGCGTGTCGAGGCCGCCGAACGCGGTCTCCGTCTCCCGTACGGCGTCCGCCACCTCGCTCGCCGAGCGTACGTCGGCACCCAGGCCGAGTGCCCGCTCGCCCAGCTCCGCGGCGACCTCCCGGGCACGCCCGGCGTCGACGTCCACCACGGCCACCGAGGCCCCGGCCGCGTGCAGCCGGCGCGCGATCAGCCGCCCGAAGCCCGACCCGCCGCCGGTGATGAGTGCCGTCCGTCGCTCTGCGATCCGCATCTCGCTCCGCTCCTCCCTGCCGTTGGAAAAACGCTATAGCATCTAGCGTACTCTTGCTATACGCTATAGCAACTTCACTCGATGAGAAGGACTGAAGGCGGACGCGATGGCACTGAACCCCCTCTCCTCAGGGAACCTGGCCGACCAGGTGGCCGACGCTCTCCGCGACGCGATCCTGGAAGGCCGCTACCCGCCCGGGACGCGGCTGGTGGAGCGGACACTCGCCGCGGAGCTGGGCGTCAGCCACATCCCGGTGCGCGAGGCGCTGTCCCGGCTCGCCGACGAAGGGCTGACCGAGCGGTCCCCGCGACGCGGCTCGCGGGTCGCCACCCTCACCGTCCGGGAGCTGGACGAGCTGTCCACGCTGCGCACCGTGCTGGAGCAGTTCGTCGTCGCCCGGGTGCGGGAGCGGCTGACGCCGGGCGCCGAGCGCGAGCTGCGGAAGATCGTCGCGGGCATGCACCGCGCCGCCGCGGACGGCAACTTCCGCCGGCTCTTCGACCTCGACCAGCACTTCCACGAACGCCTGTGGGAGCTGGCCGACCACCGGATGCTCAACGAGCTGGTCACGCAGCTCCGCAGCCGTATCGGCGCCTTCCTGCGCGCCGCCACCGCCGCGCTGCCGCCGGAGAGCCTTGAGGGCCACGCCGCGTCGCACGACGTGCTGCTCGACGCGCTCCTCGACGACGACCCGGAGACCGGCAGAGCCGAGATGGCCCGGCACATCGAGGCCGCCGCCACCCGGATCCGCGCCTCGCTGCCGGAGTCCGAGGAGGCCGCCGATGAGTGAACTCGTCGTGGTGACGGACGCCGACCTGCCCGGCACCGACCGGATCCTGGAGATACTGCGCGCCGCCGGGCTGCCCGCCACGCTCGCCGACTGCCGCACCGAGCGCGACGTGATCGAGGCCGCCGCCGACGCCACCGCGCTGGTGGTGCAGTGGGCGCCCGTCACCGAGCAGGTGCTGCGCCGGCTGGCGCGATGCCGCTTCATCGGGCGGCTCGGCATCGGCTACGACATGATCGACGTCGCCGCGGCCACCGCGCGCGGCATCGCGGTCGCCAACACCCCCGACTACTGCGTCGAGGAGGTGGCCGCGCACACGATCGCGCTCGTCCTGGCGGCCGGGCGGCGGCTGGCCACGCTGGACCGGGCGGTGCGCGCCGGCCGCTGGTCCGCGGCCGACGACGCGCCGGGCGCGGTGCGCCCGTCCAGTACCACCATGGGCATCGTCGGATTCGGCCGGATCGGCTCGCGCACCGCGGCGCACGCCGCCGCGCTCGGCTTCCGCGTCGTCGTGCACGACCCGCACGTCCCGGACGCCACGGTGGCCGCCGCCGGCCACCGGCCCGCGGGACTGGACGCCACCCTCGGCGCCGCCGACGTGCTGAGCCTGCACGTCCCGTTGACGGCGGACACCCGCCACCTGCTGGACCGCGCCGCGCTCGGCCGGCTGCCGCGCGGTGCGCTGGTCGTGAACACCTGCCGCGGCGGCCTCGTCGACGAGGCCGCGCTCGCCGACGCCCTCCGCGCCGGGCACGTCGCCGGCGCCGCGCTGGACGTGTTCGAGACCGAGCCGCTCCCCGCCGACAGCCCGCTGCGCGACCTGCCGGGCGTCCTCCTCAGCCCGCACGCCGCGTGGTACTCCAGCGAGTCCCGCCGCGAGCTGGGCGAGACCACGGCCCGGCAGGTCGTGGACTTCCTGAACCGGCGCCCCGTCGCATCGATCGTCAACCCGGAGTACGTGCGATGACCGCGCCCGGCACGCAGCGCCCGACGCGCCGTACCGCCCTGGTCACCGGCGGCAGCGGCGGCATCGGGGCGGCGACCTGCCGCCTGCTCGCCGAGCTCGGTCACGATGTCTGGCTCACCTACGCCACCGACGCCGAAGCCGCCGAGAGCACCGCGGACGCCTGCCGCGCCCTCGGGGCGCGGGCGGTGGCGCACCCCCTGGACCAGCGCGATCCGGACGGCATCCGGAAGCTGCTCGACCGGGTCGCCGACGACTGGGGACACCTCAACGTCGTCGTCAACAACGCGGGGATCTGCCCGTACAGCGCGTGGGACGAGATCGGCGCGGACGAGTGGGATGCCGTCATGGAGACCAACGCGCGCGGCGTCCACCTGGTCATGCGGCACGCCGTCCCGCTGCTGCGCGCGGCCCCCGGCGACCGGGCGATCGTCAACGTCGCCTCGCTCGCCGGGCAGGTCGGCGGCCTCAGCACGAGCGCGCACTACGCCGCCAGCAAGGCGGCCGTCCTCGCGCTCACCCGCTCGGTCGCCCGGCGGCTCGCGCCCGAGGGTATCCGCGTCAACGCCGTGTCGCCCGGGCCGATCGGCACCGGGATGCTCACCCCGCTGGACGGCGCCGCGCGCGGCGCGCTGGCCGAGGCCGTGCCGCTCGGCCGGCTCGGCAGGGCCGCGGAGGTCGCGCAGGTGATCGGGCTGCTGGCGTCGGCCGACGCCGGGTTCACCACCGGTGCCACGTACGACGTCAACGGCGGGCTGCTCATGGACTGACGGAAACGGACTGTTCCGGACTGGCCGCCACCCTTCCCGAAAACACGCACGCGAGCTGGGAGTCTCAATGACGAAGTCAAGCCGCTTGCTGCGTGACGGGCGGGGCGGGGGTGAAGAGTCGTCCGTCGCGCAGGAGGGCCCACAGGACACCAGCTCGTCGGCGGGCCAGGGCGATGACGGCCTGGACGTGCTTGCAGCCCTCGGCGCGCTTCTTGAGGTAGAAGTCCCTGTTCGGCCCGTCGCGGATGATGCTGGTCTGCGCGGACATGTAGAACACTCTGCGCAGGCGGCGGCTGTAGCGCTTGGGCCGGTGAAGGTTGCCGGTGCGGCGGCCGGAGTCGCGCGGTACGGGCACCAGTCCGGCTGCCGAGGCCAGATGGCCGGCGTCCTGGTAAGCGGCCAGGTCGCCGGCGGCGACGACGAACTCGGCGCCGAGGATGGGGCCCATGCCGGGCAGCGACTCGATGATCTCCGCCTGGGGATGGCTGCGGAATGTCTCGCGGATCTGCCGGTCGATCCGCTTGAGCCGGTCGTCCAGGGCCAGGATCTGCGTCGCCAGGTCGGCGACGATCTGCGCGGCGACGTCCTCTCCGGGCAGTGCGGTCTGCTGGGCCTGGGCGGCCTCCAGTGCGGTGACCGCGACGGTGTCAGCGCTGCGGACGCTCCGGTTGGCCAGCCAGGCGGTCAGCCTGGCCCGGCCGCGGCGGCGGATCGCCGCCGGGGTCTGGTAGCCGGTCAGCAGCACCAGCGCGCCCTTGTGTGCCGAGTAGTCGAAGGCCCGCTCCAGGGCGGGGAAAATGCCGGTCAGCACGTCCCGGAGCCGGTTGATCATCCGCACCCGGTCGGCCACCAGGTCCGAGCGGTGCGCGGTCAGCAGCGCGAGGTCGGCGGCGAGCTGGGCGGGCACGTCGATGACAGCGAAGTCCCGGCGGTGGCGGGCGGTCTCGGCGATGACGTAGGCGTCCCGGGCGTCGGTCTTGGCCTCGCCCCGGTAGGCCCCGGACATGCGGTTGACCGTGCGGCCGGGCACGTAGACGACTTGCTGGCCATGGGCCGCGAGCAGGGCCAGCAGCAGCGCGGAGGACGTGCCGGAGATGTCCACCGCCCAGCGGACCTCGTCCGCCAGCTCCAGGATCTCGCCGAGCGCGGTCAGGATCGCCGACTCGTCGTTGTCGATCTTCTTCGACCACAGGGTCGCGCCGGTCTCGTCGACCACCGTCGCCCAGTGATGCCCCTTGCCCGCATCAATCCCGGCCCAGACCCGGGCCCGCCGCTGAGGCACTCGCCCCTCCTCGTTTCGCACAGCATGCCGTCGGCCCGAGGAACACCCCGCCGTCATCTCCGTAAACAGCGACCGCACAAGGCGCGCACATCTCAATCAGCAGCCAGGGCGCCCCGGAGAGCCGGACGGCCACTCCCAGGAAGCCACTGAAGGCAAGGACACATAAGCCACATCCGGCCCTCCCGGGCCACCCAATAACTTACGGA